>CAWDZE010000029.1:0-295506 GCA_963806705.1 Vicinamibacteria bacterium | reverse complement strand
CCAGACGAGGTGAAGGTGCTCTTCACGCCAAAGCAGCAAGGGCCAATAGCGGCAGACGCGTAAGCGATGAGGTCGGCGCCGGCATGATCGAAGAGGAGATCGGGGACCGCGTGAGTATGGCTTTAGCGGAGGCAGTCCTGGCTCGCGACGTCCCCAAGCTTATGCGCCCCCGCCGCCGGGCCGGCCGGGCGAAGGTTGATGGAAGCCGACAGCACGCGCAACCGATCGCTGCGTGTCACATGACAGTCAAAAGACCCGGTGACGGGCTACGATCTCGACTTGCGCCAGTACGAGACCCGAGGGCCGCGATTCTCCCCCTGCCCGAGGCTCGACCGGGAGGTCGCCGGGTCTGGTGCCCTTGAGCTCCGGGCTGGCAGCACACGGCTCGCCGTGCACCCGCGGGCCACGCGCCCCGGGCAGCGTCTCGTGCTGCCCGGGCAATGGGTCGGCCTGCCGCGCACCGGCGCGCGCCGCCCGGGGGACCGCTCGGGCAGCAGCGTGCTGCGCTCGAGGTCGAGGCGCGGCCGCTCGCCATCGATGACGCGCTCGTCGGAGCCGGGCGATGATCGCCGCGGCCCAGGCCCGGCAGTCGCTCGAGCAGCTGGGGCTCGCCGAAGTCGCGGCGGTGCTCGACGGGCGGCTGGAAGCGGCGTCCCAGAAGCAGCTGCCCTACGCCGACTTCTTGGCGGATCTGCTGAGTACCGAGACCGCAGCGCGGCGCGAACGCTATCTCCGCACGCGCACCCGGCTGGCTCACTTACCGTTTCAGCGCACGCTCGACCAGTTTGACTTCCGCTTCCAATTCCTTTCGTGCGGCGGATCGATCGCGCGCCGCATCTCGTTCGTGATCGCGTTGACCTCGGCCACCGCACGCGGATCCTGCAATACCTTCCGGAATGCGTTGCCGACGCGGAGCAAGAGACCATCTAGCGCCGTGCGGAGGGCGTCACGGTCTGGCGCAACCTCATTCAAAACGTCGAGCCCATTGTCGTCATCGCCGCGAAAAGAGGAGCTCGACGTCATCTACGGCGGCGTCGTAGCTGCGGATCGGCGGAGTCGTGGTTGCGTAGTTAGCGATGCGCCGACCACCGGCGCCAACGGGCGCACACGCGCGTGGTCATCTCGGAATATTCGCGGTCGCTCAAGACCGGCATCGTCGGCTCCTCCCGCAAGAGAAAATCTCGATCGCGGCTCGTCGCCTCCTCCGTCCTCCTCGACCGCCTCCACAGTCTCGGGCTTGAAGGCGGTGGTGGTCAGGCGGGCTTGCTCCGCCGTGGTGGCCGTGGCGCCCGAGATACGTCGGCTCGGATTCGAAGCGCGGCGGATCGCGCAGGTCGATCGCCACGCCGCGGAACCCGCCCTCGCGATACTCGAGGCCGATCGGCTGACCATGCACGTCGCGCGCGCGGCCGTTGTATACTCGACCTGCCACGCCGTGACCCAACGGGCGGGCACGCCGAAGTCGTACTCCGGCTGTAGGCCGAGCACCTCATGGCATGGCGTTCCCACGCCGCCCAGGCGTCGGCGGGATGGCTCGGGCGCGTCGTGGCGCCACCACGCCCATGGCCGCTGCCCCGGATGCGCGCGGATGAAGTCGGGCAGGATCTCGGACTTGTGGGCGCGCCAGACGCGCCTCAATGCCTCTCCACGACGCGCCAGGTGCTCATCGACCGTCGACGTCGCCGCGTTGCCCTCGATCCCGTGGCACAGGAACGCGCGCTGGCCCGCGCTCAGCGGCTCGCGGCGGGCGTGCCGCCGGAAGCTCGCCGGAGCGTCATGCCGCGCCCTTGCCAGGATCGAGCGCCAGCCCGAGGCTCCGCAGCGACTTCACGAGATCGCGCCGGCAGTCGCGCTCGACGTACGTGGCCGGGTTCAGGCGGCCGTTCTTCATTACGAGTCCGTGGGCCTTGATTGCACGCTGCGCCTGGCGCATCCGGTCGAACGTCTCCAGCGCCACCGCCAGCACCACCTGGCTGTGCTCGTCGAGGTCCCAGTGGGTGGTGTAGATGGTCCACAGACCGGCGGCCTCGACGCTCAGCCCCTTCGGCGGTTCAGGAAGGTTGCCCATTGGCTTAACGCTTCACCCCGTGCATCGAAAATCGGCTGCTCGTCGGTCCCGCTGCCGCGCTGCGTTATGAATTCCGCGTTCCGCCATCATCTCGTTGTTCCAGTGGTCCACGTGGGACGCGCACCAAAAACCATCACGCGACCATCGCTCGCTTCGCCACGTCCGGAAGTCGACGAACGACTTCCTCGTTCACGGCGGCGTGCAGCCGCAGCAGGTCATGCGGAAGGAGGCGCCTGATCGTCTCGACGATGCTCGGCACCGGGTCGTAGCCGTCAGCGTATGACCACGCCTGCGAGAAGGGTTTCGCCGCGATCGCCGCGCGCCCGACGTTCTCGTTCTGGAAGACGCCCCGCCAATAGCGGTAATGCCGAAGCGCGTTGCGGATCTCAGGGTCGATGGCCTTCCTCGGGCGGCCTCGCGATGGGCTCATGCTCTCCTCCCGCTGTGTTGCACTTCAGGTGCGCTGCGCGCAGGTTCTCGTCGCTGTCGTCACCGGAAATGCCGACGCTGAAGGGTGACGTGTCGCTGCCCCGCGTGAACGATCCCGATGCGCGCGCGCCCCTCGGCCAAGGACGGAGGCCCCTGACCTCGGAGCGCGGTGCACACCGTACCCACCGGCCGGGCGAGATGCCAGGCCCCCCAGCAAGTGGGAAACCGATACGCACGGCCGTCCGGACGGACGTGTGCGCTCGGCCGGAATTGAATCTGTGACGAGTCAAGGTGCGTCCATGCTTGAGCGGCACCGCTCGAGCTCGTCGTTGACGTCCCAGAAAGTAACGGGGCGGCAGGGCCCCCAGGCCCGCGATTACATGGGCGCATGATCGGTTTTGACCTCGCCGTTGAGGCGTTTTGGGGGGGTGATATTTGGGCTCGACGACGAGCAGCCCCCCTCGCTGGAACCCGCATGAATAGCGGGATTGGTGGGGTGACCTCGCCGTTGCCCAGTATCCATGCGGTCAACGGCGAGGTCACCCTCTGGAAGGGTCATTTGGCGTAGGGCTGGAGGCTCGAGGCAGCTCGTCGTTGACACAGCCTCACAGGGGGTCTCGGGAGAGAAAGTCAGGAAGACAGCGACGCCGCCTTTCGCCGCCTGGGCGGGGGCCTGGTGACAAGTGCCATTGCCGGCCGGGGCCCTCCTCGGCACGGGCCTTGACGAGCTGGCGGGCGGCCTTCTGCGTGAGCCCGGCGGCGTGGAGCAACGCCTCGGCCTCGCCCGTGGTCAGCGGGGGGCTTTCTGAAGTCGGCCCGGCGCCGCATCTCGCGGAGCAGCTGACTGGTGGCCTCGGCGCGTCGTCTCCTCGCGCGCGTGGATGGCGGTGGTCAGCGCCTCGTGGCCCGCTTCGACGAGGTCCGCGGTCACGTCCTGCAGCGTCCACGGCTCGCCTCGGTGGTCGATCTCCAGCACGAAAGGCTCGGGCTCCTCGCCCAGCCGGAACTTGCTCGGGATGAACGCCAGGCGGTAGACGTCGCGCCGCTTGCGTCGGGACGCGCGGGCGGCCCAGTCGCCGACTGCCGGCGGGCGCGAGCTCGTGCCACCAGTCTTTCTGGCCGCTGGGCTTGAGGTCGGTCGCGTCGCGGATCTCGTAGACGATGTCGCCGCGATCCTCGAGCACGCCCGACCCGCGACTGTGGGCGCCGGACTTGACGACGTTGCCCAGCACCAGGATCGCGGGGCCATCGGCCCGGCGGGCGAGGTCCAGGACCGCGGCGAAGGCGACCGAGGGCTTCGCGCTGTCGCCCTCGCCGACGCCTTCCGTGCTGGCGTCGATCGAGTCGACGATCACGACGTCGTAGGTATCCAGCGGGAAGGCGCTCCACGCGGCGGCATCGGTGAGCGCCGGGGCCTTGTCGCGGGTGATCAGCTTGAAGTGCGCCGCGTCGTGGCCGCCCCACTTTTTCAGGCGCCGGCGGATCTCATGGCGCGGATTGTCGCGGTCGACGAGCAGCACCCGCCGGCCCGCGCGGGACTGGCGGACCGCAATCGCGTAGGTGACCTGGGTCTTGCCGAGCCCGCGAGGCGAGTAGAGCTCGGTGATGGCGCCCCGCACCAGCAGGCGCGGCTCGATGAAGTCCACGGCCGCGTCGTCCTCCTCGAGGAACGCGGGCACCGCGACGGCGGTGGCCCACACAGTGGCACACCCGCTGGTCCCGAATTGCTGGAACGCGCCCAGGGCCTCGCCGATGGCCTTCCGGTGGGCGCGCCCCTGATCCGCCTCGACCGCATAGGCGCAGCCCCACTTGCCGGTGTCGAGGAACAGCACGGCATTGTCCCGGTGCTCGTCGTGGCCTTCGGCCGCGCACGCTGGACACTGAAACTTGATCATCCCGCTGGCGCGCTCATGGGCGCCCGGCTGCCGTAGCGCCGCCGCGCGCAACGTCTCGATCGTCGGACTAGCGATAGACATGACTGCGCAGGTACGCGCGCCAGAGGCCCGGCAGCGTCGGCAACGGATCGGTCAGCGGGTTGATGGGCTCGCAGAGCTGCCCGAAGGATTCGGTGATCCAGCGATACGCGGTGCCGGTGTCGGGATGGCGACTCGGCGGCAGCACGATCTGCTGCTGGCCCGGCCCCCGCTGGATCTCGCCGATGATCTCGCCGCGCCACGTCAGCTTGGCCGGCAGATCGGGTTCCCACCTGATGTAGTAGTGCAGCTTGCCGCTAGCCGGTGATCACCCACGGCGCGCAGGGCTGGCCGAGCATGTCGATCATGTCGGCCCACGCCAGGACGTCGTCGGGATCGAGCACCGCGACGCCGGTGCGCTCGTGGCAGACGAGGCCGAGGTTGTAGCCGCGCTCGATCCAGCGGGCGACCTCGTCGGCGTCGCGGCTGATCGGCCACGGGTGATTCTTCGGCGCGTCCGGGGCCTTCGACTGGCGGCGCAGGCGCACCACCTCCCAGCCGCGCGCGCGGACCACCTCGACGGTGAGCGCGGCGTCCGGTGTCATAGCGCCTCACGCTGCCGGTCACGCTCCACGGCGTTGGTGTACGCGAGGGCGAACGTGTCGAGGTCACCGTAGAAGCGCCACCCCACCATGTGGTCGAGGGGAACGACCTCCCGATGGTGCTCGGAGGGGATGCCCGCCATGATGAGCATGAGGGCATCGTGGTAGACGACGAGATACCGCCCTTCCGTCATGCGCGCCTGGATGGTGCCGGAGGACTGCAGCGCGTCATGGTCACCGTGCATGGTGAAGTACTGTCCGACCAGCGCGTCGGCCGTCTGCCGGATCGGGCGGCTCCGGATCATCGCGCGGCCTTCACCGGCAGCAGCCGCGGCAGCGCGCGCGTCTTCGATGGGGACGGCTTCACGTTCATGCGCAACCGCTCGCCCAGCGAGGGCCGGCCTCACGCGTCTCGACCTCGTGCAGACACCGCGGGCATCGCCACGGCCGCTCCGGCGCCCAGTCGAACAGCGAGGTCATCGCGCCCCCACAGCGGCAAGCGCTTTCCACGCCCTGGCGCTCTCAGTGATCGACGCCAGCTCTGCCCGCTCAGCCACGACGTAGCGGGTCCATGCCGTGAGATCCAGGCGGGCCGCGATCGCGGCCTCGGCGCGCTCTCGGAGGACGACGACGGGCGACAGGGCGTCCAGCTCCCAGCAGGGGGTGCCGTACCGTTCGACGTACCAGCGCCAGCGCGGGTCCTCTCGCTTCGTATCGGCATCGAAGCTGGGAGCTCCGGGTCCTCGACGTCCTCCGCCGTCAGCGACAGTCGGACAATGCGCGGCGCCGGTGATTCCCGCGAGGGCGTCGTAGGCGATTTGCGCGCGCAGCCGGTATGCCCACAGCCGGCCCGGCAGATCCCCCTCGCTCATGTGAAGCCCGCTGGGGTCGTGGTCGCCGACGTAGAGGGCGACGAGCGGGCTGACCGCTGACAAGGCTGGGCCGCACGATCTCCTGCACGGCGGTCGCCGACGCGAAGCCGTGCATCACGCCGAACGCACCTCGTACTGGTTGAGGACCGGGCCAGCCTCCCGCGCACGGTGCCCTTCTCCGACCACACCTCGCTGCGGACCGGCTGCGCGGCCCACTTGTTCCGGCGGTAGCCCCGCGTCACGTCCTCCGCGAAGGCCGCCGGGTCCGCCCACGTCGGCGCCGCTTCGACGCCGCGGGTCTCGTCCACGATCCAGCCCCAGGGCAGCCAGCCGTTCTCGCGGGCGTCGGTGAGCTGACGGCTCACCTTGTTGGTCTCGCACTTCAACATGGAGTCGATCAACCCCATTGTGAAGAACCGGTAGCAGACGGCGCGGACGGTGGCGGGCTGGATCTCTTCGAGTATTCCAATGCTGGCCTCGATTAGCTCGAGGCTCTTGCGGGCCTTACCGCGCGGCATCGCTGGTGTCCTCCACCCCTCGGCGACGGTAGGTCGTGACGAGCGCTGCGGCGATCGCGTCGGTCACGCGCTCGAAGGTCTCTGCAGACCAGCCTGGCGGCGGGTCGTGGCGGCGGGGCTGTAGCGTCTCGACGTTCACGCGAGCGTTTCTCGCGCGAGTCGATCGAGCGCGGTGAGATATGCCTCGAGTCGCTCGCCGGAGGGGGCCCGCTCACCGGATTCCCATCGGCTGACCGCACCCGAAGACACGCCGACGGCGTCGGCAAGAGCGCCCTGGCTGATGCCAGCACGCTCGCGAAGCGCCCGCCGCGCTGCTGGGTCCGGAAGACGGCGTCGCTGGCGCGCCTGCGTGAGAGCCTCGCTGAGTCGGTCCTCTCTGACCATCGTGGCAACAGTTAGACATACAGTTGGCGATAGCGCACACCATTGCTTCTGACTCGCCCTGCACCATTGAGGCAACAGCGCGACATGCTATTGACTTAGCGTCAAGGAGCTGGCATAGTCGCGGCACATGCTCAAGGAGCGATGCTCGTATACCCCAAACCACCCTGTCCCCGCATGGACAGCCGAGACGCTTGGCTTCGACCTCCGGACTCTTCGGCGCGAGGAGAACAGCGAAATCGTCTGGACAGAGCAGACCTGGCTCGAGGTCGATGTCGGCTCGGCTTGGACGGCAGCCGCGCGCTTGGCCGTGCAGAACGGCCGCGTCGTCATCAGTGAATTACGCGTCTTCCCTCGCGATCGGCCAGGCAGAGTCCCAGGCCTCTGGAGCGGCGAGATCCTGGGCCGAATGGCAACGGTCCCAGCCGGGGGGATCACGTCGACGCTTCTTCGAAAGATCCCGATACCGAGTTATGCGTCGCTCGCAGCTTCCCGGATCGCCCAATGGCGCCAAGCAGGCGGGCTGCCGGCGGAGTCTGCCGACCTTGCTCTTCCTGGGGTGGCACCGTTCGGGCGAAAGCGCCGACGCGCTGGAAAGCCGGATCGCTTCTACGCAGAGGTTGCCGCAGAGTACGTCCGGCTACGGACGAAGAGGTCGCGCCGACCAGTTGCCGATTTGGCCCAACGTCGGAATCTCAAGCCGGCGCCAGGCTCGGGATGCCATCCGCACCGCAAGGGAACGACAGCTTCTGTCGTGGGGCCATCCGGGTAAACCGGACGGCTACCTCACGCAAAGGGCCGAGCAGCTCCTCGGCATACGTCCCCGTCAGATCAAGCCCGAGGCCAGGAAAGGCAGAATCCGAGGTCTGGGGGGCGAAAAAAATGATCGCCGCCATCTACGCGCGGAAGTCCACCGAGCAGAACGGCGTCGCCGACGAGTCGAAGTCGCGTCACGCGCCAGGTCGAGCACGCGCCGGCCTACGCGGCGCGCAAGGGCTGGACCGTCGCCACGGCGCACGTCTACATCGACGACGGGATCAGCGGCGCGCTCTTCGGCGCCAGCCGGCCCGGGCTCGCCCGGCTTGCTGGCGCTCTCACCCGCGGCCGCCGTTTCAGGCGCTCATCATGTCGGAGGAGTCCCGGCTCGGGCGCGAGCAGATCGAGACGGCCTACGTCCTGAAGCAGATCACCGACGCCGGTGTCCGCGTGTTCTTCTACCTCGACGACCGGGAGCGGACGCTGGACTCGCCGACCGACAAGGTGATGCTGTCGCCTCACGGCGTTCGCGGCCGAGATGGAACGAGACCGCGCCCGCGTCCGCACGCACGACGCCCTCATGCGCAAGGCGAAGAGCGGCCACGTCACCGGCGGCGTCGTCTTCGGCTACCTGCAACGTGCCCGTCCTCGAGGGCGCCGGCGTTCGCCACGTCGAGCGGGTGATCGAGCCGCGCGAGGCCGCCGTGGTCGAGCGGATCTTTCGGCTGACCGCCGACGGCTGGGGCGTGAAGCGCATCGCCGCCGCGCTCAACGACGAGGGTGCCCCGGCGCCGATGCCGCGTCGCGCCGGCCGTCCCCGCGGCTGGGCGCCGTCGTCCGTCCGCGAAGTCCTCCACCGGGATCTCTACCGCGGCGTCCTCGTCTGGAACCGCACCGCCCGAATCGTCCGCCAGGGCGCGCGGGCGCAGCGCGAGCGGCCCGCGGCCGACGTCGTGAGCGTGACGCGTGCCCGAGCTGGCGATCGTGGACGACGCGCTCTGGACGGCCGCGCAGGCCCGCATGCGACGGCGGCCGCCGAGGTCTACCGCCAGCGCACCGGCGGCCAGGCCTTCGGCCGGCCGGCGAACGGCGTCGAGTCGCCCTACCTGCTGACCGGGCTCGGCGCCTGCGCCGCGTGCGGCGGCTCCATGGCGGTGCTGAAGCGCGCCCACGGGCCGCGCGGGCACCGGCGACAAGTCCCCTTCTACGGCTGCATGACGCGCCACCTCCGCGGCGATGCCATCTGCGCGAACGCGCTCGAGGTGCGCCTGGCCGACGCCGAGGAGGCGGTCCTCGCGGCCGTCGAGCACGACGTGCTGCAACGTCGAGGTCCTGGAGACGAGCGCTCTACAAGGCCATGGCGGCCCTCCAGGCGCCGGCGAGCCGCCACGAGGCATCGGGGCGGCCGACGCTGCGCGAGGAGCTGGCGCGCATCGACGCTGAAGTCACCCGGCTCGCCCAAGCGATCGCCGCGGGCGGCGAGATCTCCCGGCCCTCGTGGCGCGCCATGCAGGAGCGCGAGCGCCGACGCGCACACCTCCGAGCCGAACTGCCGCGGCTCGAGCGTCAGGCGCCAGTGCGCCACGATGCGGCGACCTGGAGCGCGCGCTCGACGTCATGCGGACGGCGCTCACCGACTGGCAGGGCATGCTCCGGCAGGAGCCACCGGCCGGCGCGGCGAGCGCTGCGAGCGCTGTTGGCGGGGCGGCTCGTGTTCACGCCCCGAGCGCGACGGGACTTCTACACGTTCGAGGGGCCGGGCACGATCACGCCCGTCTCGCCGGTGTCGTCGCGGCTGTGCAAAGGGTGTGGTGGCCCCAACGGGATTCGAACCCGTGTTTCAGCCTTGAGAGGGCCACATCTGATAAATTATTTCAAATATTTACACGTCATCATTCTGCACTGGATTTGCACCAAGAGTGCTTGGACGGCTCCATCCCGGTCGGAAATTCCAGACCGCCTGACGGTCGAAGAAAGAACTGCGGAGCGATCTAGCCGACGATTCGCGTGAGCTGGAACTCCAGGAACGCGTGCAGCCTGGCGACTTGTACGCGGTCCAGCACGAACGACTGATCCCCGTACTCGAACCCGAGCCCGCGACGCTGTCCGTGCGACCGACGCTCACCTCCGGCAGTGCGCGGCCGGTACCGGGACAGATGGCCGCGACCCCGTCGCCGCGCCAGAGCATCAGGTCCACACGCTGCTCGTCGGATGGAACAGGGCGCCGTCGCTTGGGACTCTTGGTCGTTTTCTTCGCCATAACCAAGAGTCTATGTGACTCCTCTGGCAATTCCGCTTCGGTGTTCGTCCTGGCCGCGCTCGAACTGCCGACGCTCGAACTCCCAGGCGGCAAAGCACCTGACGTGGAGGTGGAACTTGTTGAGCCCTGGATTGGCGCCGTTATGGGCGAACTCAATCTCGAACTCCTTCTGTTCCGTTGTCACCGGCAGGTCGCAGACGGCGCAGGTCGCACCGACACCATTGCCTCCCCACGTGCGATCAGGCGCGCGACTCGGGAGCTTGCCATCGCGGACAACGACCCGTGCTTTCTCGCGCAGTAATGATTCGTCAGGCATCTCACTCGCCTCATTGCGCACGATTCGGTGCGCAGTTGGAGACCGTCAGCGACGCGAGGTCCGTCAGCGAATCGTACAGTCTGAATGCTGCAAGTACCTCGCCGGCGGTCACCCCTTCAACACGCCCCTGCCGGCGTGATCTTTTAGCTCTCTGCGTCATTTCAAGACCAGGTAGCGACCTCTAGCACCAGAGCAACACAGACAAGGACACCACCCACGACGAGGCCACATACCCACAGGCGACGCCCGAGACCCATTCCAAACATCTAGGAGCACCGTTTCCAGTGAAGACGAAGAAGAAGACGATCAAGCCGAAGACGCCTACCAAGCCCGGACGAGCTACCGCGCATCCAGAGAAGCCCGTCGATAGCCCGTTCCCTAAGAAATCCCAGGAGAGCCCGTTAGCACCCCGTTCCTTCTGACCTGATCGACAAGCAGCAGTCGCTCCGGCCAGCCCGTTACTTGTGCCTTTCTCGATTCCCAAGAGCAAAAAGGAAGTACGCCATGAAGAAGAAGCGAGGACGTCCGCGAGCATAGCAAGAGCGCCACGATGGCCCTACGCCGACAGGCCCAGCGAGAACTCATCGCGCGGTTACTCTTGTGGGCTGGACGGCGGAGAAAGTCGCTCGCAAGATGAACGTCACCCCACGCGCGATCCGCTATTGCATCGCCTCGCCCGAGTTGAAGTCCTCTACGCCAAACTCCAGCAGGGCGGTACCAGGCCTCGACCGCAAGATGAGTGCTCTGCTCGGTGGCGCGGTGGAGGCGCTCGAGAAAATGCTGAAGCATCCCGACTGGCGTGCCAAAGACGCCGCGGTCGAGAAAATCCTCCGAGGTGCATGGGCGGTTCGTGGAGAAGTTCGATGTCAGCGGCACGTTGGAGCACATCGGCCCACTCCAGCTCCGTCAGGTGGACCTGGTCGAAGCGGCAGCATGACCGACGAGATGAGGCAGCCAAAGCCACCGAACTCTTGAAGCTCCAGCGGGCGATGTTCCCGCCCAAGGCCTTGCCGGCCCGCATCACCAGCCAGGATTCGCAGCACCACGACGAGCACCATCCGGTGAATGGCCGTTTCGTGCCGAACGACGACGAGAGTGCCCGATGACGCTCGCTCGCCACCCACAACACCGCCTGACGCGGGGGGCTGTGACACAGGGGCCAAGTGGGGCTGGACCTGGAAATGGGGGTGGGAAATCCTCAAATCCTTGCCCACCAGAGGGCCAAGGAGCCTCCAGGATGCAAATTTTGACCCCTGGGAGGGGTAGGACTAGGGGTCAAAAACAGAGAAAACGTGATATTTATCAACAATATCATCTAGTTATGGCTCATTATGGCCCTGGTCAGGTTCACTGTACAAATAACCCCTCTAAATCGCGCGGTGAAAAGCTCATGTTTTAGGCCTTTTCCAGGCCCAGGAACGACGTGGTTAAAATCAGCTGTTTTTTAGTACACTAGTCCTGGGAGGTCACCCAGGGCATGGGCAAGGGCAAAGGCAAGCGCGTGGCGTTGTACCTCAGGGTCAGCACCGACAAGAAGCAGACGGTCAAGAACCAGCGCCGCGAACTGGAGGCGGTGGCGGAGCGCCACGGCTGGAAGATCGTCAGCGTGTTCAAGGACGAGGGCATTTCCGGGTTCAAAGGGCGCGAGCAGCGTCCAGGCTTCGACGCCCTCCTCAAGGGCGTCACCCGCAAAGAGTTCGACATGATCGCGGCGTGGTCGGTGGATCGCCTGGGCCGCTCGCTCAAGAACCTCCTCGACTTCATCGAAGAACTGAAGGCCAAGAACGTCGATCTCTATCTCCAGCAGCAAGGCATGGACACGAGCACGCCTCAGGGACGGATGCTCTTCCAGATGTCCGGGGTCTTCGCCGAGTTTGAGCGGGCCATGATCGTGGAGCGCGTCAAGGCCGGTCTCCGACGGGCCAAGGCCGAGGGCACGAAGCTAGGACGGCCACGGGTCAGTGCCGAGGTCGAAGGCAAGATTCGGGAGCAGCTCGCCCTCGGGCTGGGGATTCACCGGGTGGCGAAGGTCGTCGGGTGTGGCAGCGGGACCGTCCAGCGGGTGCGAGCGAGCGCCTAGCGTCCGCCACGAGGCCGCGTGATGATCACGGCGTGCCCCCGGCTAGGGACGTGGCCCCGCTGTCAGCAGTGGCAGCGAACAGGTGCCACTCGCCGGGGACGCCGAGCCGTGGATACCGCGGTCGGTAAAGCGAAACGCCGGATCCGGAAGCAAAGGTCTCTGACCGTCGCTGGGCCAGCACCTCGCCTGACGGTGCGGTTCCGGCCACGCGTGCGCCGATGAACCGCGATGCCGCTCGCTCGCTCGCCTGCCAGCTCGATCTCTCCCGTATGGGCACGCCGGCCCGAACCTCGATCCCGAGCTGACGCACACCGTCGCGAATGACTTATAAGGCGCATAACGAATTGCGACGGGCCGGTCCCGTTCAAAATGTTTCGAAGAAAATCACGTCGACCCCCTAGGTGCATCGACCTCGCGACCGACGAAAACCGAACCAGCTAGCTTACCGAACCAAGGTAGTGGTGCCGATCGAGAAGCTCTTCTGCCAGGCAGCGATCGACCGAGACGGGCGGCCCGCTCGGTGGAGCTGACAATATCGGTGAAGAGCACCGTGGCGAGTACACGATCAGACTCCGGCAATGGTCGCACCATCCGGTCAGGAACTCCTGGATCTCGTCGAGGATAGCGTCTTGGTCCACCGACCCCACGGCATAGTGGTCGTCGCCCTGTAGCTCGACAAAGCGGGCGCCCGGGATTTCGCCCCGCCAGCCATCGCCCCTCCTCCACATTTGCCCTGCACGGTCGTCCATCCGGTGGATCACAAGCGTCGGGACGCGAATCGTCGGCAGCACTTGCCGGATGTCAATCTGTGTGTTCATTCGGAGCAGCGCCACCGCGGCGCCGGGGCTCGCCGCCCGACGGAAGTATGTGGCGAGACGCTGCGCGAATGCCTCGTCGCCAATCCTGCTCGGCACGTAGTGCGCAAGATCCATCAGGTTGCCCCCATTCGCGTTCCACGTGTTCGCTAGTCGCCTTGGCGTTGCTCGGGTGTCGGCCGCCCCACGGGTAGTCAGGAGCTTAACAGATCCGCTTGGCAAAAGGTGCCGAACATGACAAGCGCAGTCGTGCGCTCGGGGTAGGTCGCCGCGAAGGAGGGCGCAGAGGTTGCCTCCTTATCCGAGAAGCCGAAAGAGGCTAGCTCGCTGGGACCCCCACGGCGTCCATCACCGCCCGGAGGTGCGTCCATGCCGCTCTTCGAGCAGTCGGCAAGCTGGTTCGTCGGGTACTCGGTCAGAGAGACCCGAGTACCGCGTTTGTCGAACGCAAATCAGATCTTCGAGAATGAACGCGAGCCGGCTCAGGAAGCGTAGCGGCGTTGGCTCCTCCCACGCCAGCTCGACGTGCGAGACCCAGCCAGGGAGACGTAGACGAGGTCAAGGGGTCCCTGACCCACGACCTTGGTAGGCGATTGTTGGACGCCACCGCTAAGGAGGGCGTACTTTAGTCACCGGGCCTGCATCACCGTGGAATCTACATCTTTCACCCAAGTAGGCATCGTTTGTCGACCTAACTCTAACTACTTTGAACTACGTAACACGGTGAACACTGCGAGTGGCGCAGTGATCGCGGGCGAAGCTGCACCGTGCTGGGGCGCTGAGACGACTGATGAAACGGGACCCCTTTTGGCGCAAACGGGTGGTCGGCTTCGCTCTTTGATATCTTGCGAGGCCGTGTGGCATTGCACCCGGAATCTTCACTACCCATAATCAGATCATAGGGCCGGCGGCAGCACGATGGTGTAGCGCCCCGGCTGGGCCTCCATCGTGGTGCCGGTATCGGGTCCCGCAGGTCAGGGTGAAGGGGCTCGGCTCGAGTCAGCGCCGGTGCCGGTACTCCGAGGGCGTTGCGCCCGTCCACCGCCGGAAGGCGCGGTTGAAGGCACTGACTTCCGAGTAGCCGAGGAGACAGGCGACTTCGGCAAGGGTGTGCTTGCGGTCTCGCAGATAGCTGAGGGAGAAGCGGTGTCGAGTGTCGTCGACCAAGCCCTTGAAGTCGCGCCCCTCCTCCCGCAGACGTCGCTGCAGCGTGCGCTGGCTCATCGCCAGCTTCCGGGCGACCCGCAGGAGGTCCGGTTTGCCGTCCCGCAGTGATTCCCCGACTGCCCGTCGCACCGCGGCGAGGAGGCCGTCTTCGCGCGGCGCCTCCACCAGCACGCGATCGAGATATCGCTTCAGGATCGGGTAGAGCCGCTCGTCGGCGGTCGGCACCGGCCGCTCGGCGAACTCCCGCTCGATGACGAACGCGTTCGTCGCGGCGCCGAAGGCGACCGGGGCGGCGAACACCCTGGCGTGCTCTGCCGTATCGCGCGGGCGGGGATGCGCGAACCAGACCTCGGCCGGGGCCCACTGGCTTCCGGCCATGAGGCGCAAGACGTTCCGCGCTACTGCCAGGCTGTACTCGGTGAGCTGGCGGGGCGGGGCAATGGAGGGATCGGTGAGCTCGTGTCGGAAGTACGCCCATGGGCCCGAGACGGCGAAGGACGTCCGGGCTCCTTCGTTGTGCACGAGGAGATAGCGGGCGATGTTCTCGAAGCCGTCCCGGAAGGTGGGCGAGTTCAGCGCCAGATAGGTCACGGGGCCCACGTTCTTCGGGTTGTAGCGCTCGCCGAAGTGCAGCCCGAAGCACGCGTCGCCGGTGGCCTCCGCCGCCGCCTCGAGGAGGCCGGCGAAGGTCGCGCAGGCGATGAACCCGTGCGGGTCGCCGACGTCGCGCCGACGAAGCCCGAGGGAGCGCAGGACCTGATCGGGGTCGCCGCCTCTCGCGATGATCGTGTCGATCAGGCCGGTCGCCGCGGACAGAGAGATGTTCGGAGTTGTGCGCATGGGCTCCGTCCCAGCACGCGCCCCAAGTGTCAAGAGAATGGCGCCAGATGTCAAGACAGCCCCGCTCGGTCTCGCGGATACTGGGTCCCCCCATTGGCGCCCGCCAGTCGGAGCTGATGAGCAAGCGGGCCGGGACAAAGGACGTGATGAAGACCGGACTGTCCGCAGTGATGCTCGCAATGATGCTTGCGGCGTCGGCGCGACGGCGGACGGTGAGCTCATGAACCGCGACAATTCGCCCGAGGTGCAGCAGCTGGCTCCGGCACGAGATGACGCGCGTTCCTTACCCGGCGACGAGCCGGCAGATCGCCTGGCGACAGCCTGGAGCGAGGAGGAAATTCGCTAATGCCCGAGTACTCCAGGCAGTTCTACCCGTCGTTGCCGTCGCCCTCATACTGCTGCTGGACGCGCGGCCCATCGGCGGAGACGCTCCGTTGGAATGGGCCTCCGTTGAGACGTCATCGACTCGGTGTGGGCCTCGGGGGCCGGGCCGGTCCGCTTGAGCCATGGGTCGCGCCCGATGGCAGCGGCGCGGTGTATCACCTCGGCCTGAGAACCGATCTCTACTTTTTATGTCCCGACGGCGTCAATTGCACGGTGGCCGGAGGCTTCACCTATCCCTACGACGGGACCATGGTGGTGCAACGGATTGACCGGATCCCCCGGGGCCGCCACGCTCCAGCTCGACGTCCGATGGTGTGGACACATCTCGGGCGGCTCATCGCGGCGGGGATCAAGGAAGTCGCACCACCACCGCCACCACCGAGCCCGTTGAAGGTCTTCATCACTCAGCCGAAGGCTGGCGCCACGGTTAGTGGCACGGCGTGGGTGACCCTCTGGGTCGAGGGGACCAGTGGGGCCTCCAATGTCTTCACCCTGAGTGCGGACGGCAAGCAGATCGGCGGCCAGACGGCGACATCCGCGCGCGGTCCCGTGACCTTCGCGTGGCCGACGAAGCCGGTCGGGACGACGCCGGTCCCGAACGGCACCCACACGTTGACGGGTACGGTGCGTGACGCCACGGGGAATACCGGCACCACGAGCATCACGGTGATTGTGAACAATTAAATACGCAGCCTCACGAAGGCGACGCGCGCGGAGATCGCTCGCCTGCGGAGTGAGCGCGCACACATCACACCAACCAAGGAGATCGGGAAATGATTATGAGAGTGATGAGACTCGCTGCAGTTGCATTCACCGCCGTCGTCCTGACGGTCCTGACCTGCGCCACGCCCGCGCTGGCGCAGATCGTGCCTTCAGCCCGGCGACTACACCCTCATTGGCTGGTCACTACCGTTCGGTCATCGCATGGGTCCGCTCATCGTCCGTTCGAACGGCGGGATCGACCGGATCCGCCTCCTCACCACCGACGCCTAGCGGCCATCCAGTCCTTACGGGGCCTGTGCCCGCCGACACCCTATGTGCTGCGGGCCGCCGCCCACCACGGGCGCTAAGTCTGGTGCCTCAACGCGGACTGGGCACGTTAGGCGATCCAGACGGTTCGCCTTCGGAGGCTGGACCCAATACAGCCCCACGGTCGCGCGTCATCGATGTCACTCAGGCCTATCACGGGAGCCGCGCAACTGAGGGATCCACGGGATCGCCACGTGTCATTCCGCCGCCGCCGACCGCCGCCCACCACCCTCAAGGTCTTCATCACGCAGCCCAAAGCGACCGCGACGGTGAGCGGGACTGCGTGGATCGTGCTCTGGGTCGAAGGGACGAGTGGAGCATCGAACACTTTCACCCTGAGCGCGGACGGCACGCAGATCGCGACACGGACGACCACGGTGAGGGGCCCGGTGTCGATCCCGTGGGCGACGCAGGGGCTGACGAATGGCACGCACACCTTGACCGGCACGGTGCGCGACGCGACGGGGAATACCGGCACCACGAGCATCACGGTGATTGTGAACAACTGATATGCGTGGGCATGGAGGGCAAAGAAGAGTGGGGGACCTGGCTGAGATGGCAATGTGCGCGTACTGGCCCTATGCAGCGATGGCCTGGGATTCGCTATCGCCAGGGGCGAAAGAAGGACTGGCGGCGCGGCTTTGGGTCGAGGGAACCTTCGGCGCGGTGGTGAAACACGCATCCAGCGGCAATAAACGTCTGAGAAGCACCTATGGGACCTGACCTACAGGGATCCGCGTGTTGTTGGTGGACGACAACGAAGCTACCCTACTCGTTTTCGGCGCGTTTCTCGCTCACGTTGGCGCGATGGTAACTACGGCGCGCAACGGGCCCGAGGCACTCGACTCCCTCACCAAGGGCAGAGCGGACGTGATCGTCACCGATATGTCGATGCCAGGGATGGATGGCATAGCGTTCCTGGCGCGCCTTCGTCACCATCGCGGCGAGGACACTAATCCAACTCCGGTGATCGCCTTCACGGGATTCCCCTACACGTTCCGCCCCAAGGTTACAGAGGACGGCGGCTTTCGCGCTTTCTTGATGAAGCCCGTGACTCCGTCGCGGCTCGCAGAGGAGGTGCGTCGGATTGTCGACTACATGAAGGTGCCCGAGGACAAGTCCTAGCCTGTCTCCGTCGGCGCAGAACGAGGACGAGTAGAAGCCCCGAAGGGTCTTAGGTGCTCAGCGTCACGGACCGACCGCAGCCCCCGTGGTCCCCATCTCCCCCCGTCGAGAGCATCGCTGCCGCCGCAGGCATCAGCACCAGGGTGTCGCGCCCCGGCTCGGCCTCCATCGTGTATCCAGTGCCGCTGGCCAGGATGAAGGGGCTCGGCTCGGGGTAGCGGGCGGCATTCCTCATGCACGCGTCGCGCGGTCGATGGTAGCACCCGGTCGGTTCTCCAACACAACTGGTGCCCCCGTCAGCTGACGAGTGAGGGGCCGACGTAGAAGGGAGTGACCGCGATGAAAGCGCCACGGATGATCGCCCTCCAACGCGCCCGTCTCCAACTGCTCCTGGCCGGATCGGTGCTGTCGGTGGACAACGTCCTTCCGCTCCCCCAGAAGCACCGTCACCACGACGAGAAGCCCGAGACCCCCCGTAAACGGTGGATTCGACGGCGTAAAAAGGCCTAAACAGCCATGGTATACTTTACAAGTGGGGTCCTTCCCCACGTCGCCGGTCTCCCAAAGTGCGCCCGTTCCAGCAGTCCTGAAGTGTCCAGTCTGACTGAGTGCCGTTTCGCGTTCCTGGTTCGATCTCGCTCCGGGGCCGGCGTGCGGGGCTGGGCGGAGTGTTCATCGCTCTCCGTCCTGACCTCCATCCCGGTGGTGAGTCAGCGTCCAGGTCAGGTTTCTCTTACGAAACAAGTTCAGACGTTTTCGATGGGGCTAAACGCTGAGATCAACTCGGTCAGGGGCGGGTCGCACAGGTTTCACATTCTCCGCCTGTTGCGGCGTCCCCAATAAGCTCTTGATCGCGGTCGGCGTTTAGCACCCAAATTCTCCCGTCGAGGGAGGGCGAGGTGTTGCCCATGCACCTCGTCACCCGAGACTCGGACTCAGCGTGAGCGGTTGTCACGGATTTCCCACGGGGCTTGCCCAGCCACCGCCGCTTCAGCTCCTCACGCTGAGTTCGAGGTTCTTCAAGGTCAGCCCGATTCATCAGAGAAAGGGGACCGTTGATGCACGACGACGACAATCTCAACCGGACTTCCGACGCCCTCCTCGACACGCTCCGCTTGGTCGGCGATCAAGTCACCGGGATGCTGGCCGCCGCCAAGGTCCTCGCCGATCTCGCCGCGAGAGGGTCTCGAGAATCTCGACCTAGGCCGGCCGCTGTTGCATGACCTCCGATCCTTGGCGAGCACCCTCGGCACCCTCGCCGGCGGCCTCCGCCAGACGGCCGACCACGTAGAGCTGATGCTCACGCGATGAAGACAGACCCTCCGGGCACAGACAGGAGGTCGTATGGACGACGTGGTGAACCTGACCACCCTGACCGACTCTCAGAAACGTCTCGTGAAGGTGATCCAGGCCCAGGCCACAACGGATCATTGACGAGGAGCTTCGGGAGTACCAGCTCTCGATCCGCGAGAGGCTGGCCGCGATCCAGACACGTGTCGAGACCCAGCTCCAGACGTACATGCAGCGCCTCGACAAGGCGATTGCGAAGGAAGAGGCCACGTAATGGACGAAGAGCGTGACAAGCAGGACGCGGCTCGCGCCGCCTATCAGCAGCAGTTCGGCCTGCGGGCTCCCGAGACCGGGAAGTCCGCGCTGCCTCGCGATTGGCACCGGACCCGCGGCCACCCGAAGCCGCTCAACACGCCGATGCCCCATTGCGATCCCGCGTACGACGAGTTCATCCTCCAGAAATTCGTTCCCCGCACCGAGATCAGCGCAGAGCCTAGGACTCGAACGACCACCAACAGAAAGGAATCGCGCACATGGGCATCGAACTTCGTGAGCATCACGAACGGCTCCAGGCGGCCGTCAACGAGCGAGCCAAGTCCTTGGCGCAGCGTCTGCTCGGAATCTGTCCCATTGATGGTCGTGAGGCTAGCGGCAATGGACTCTGCCCGGTCTGTCGAAGGGTCGTGACGCCGCCGCCATCCGACGAGGAGATCAGCGAACTCGATGACGTCGACAAGGAACCCAGCCCCGACGCCGTCAAGGCTGCCGCCAAGCGACTCTTCCTGGAGCGCCTGGCACGACAGCGGGCGGAGCGAGAAGAGCAGGCCCGTCAGCACGCGAAGCCGCGCACGCATCTTCGGCCCGAGGACGAACCACGCGGGCGAAACTGGGCCGATGTGGTGGATAGCTCCGGCCGGATTCGGCATTGGTAAAGGAGAGCATCATCATGGCCATGAAGAAAGCCGATCGCAGTGGACTGCCCGCCCCGATGCCGTTGGCGCCTGGCAACGCCAAGGCCAGTCAACCGCCACCGGCTCACGTGACGGCCGCGCATGCGGTGCCGCCGTACCTGGCTCCCGAGAAGCAGCGGTTTACCACGCCCGCTCCGGTCTCCAAGGTGCAGGGCCTTGAGGCGGGGACGGTGCTCCCTCCCGCTGCGATTCAGCCGATGCCGGGATTCCAGATCCGGTGACGTGAACGATCATCACGACTGGGTCGAGCTGGCCGACGAGATCGCCGGGATGCTCTGCGATCCGTCAGCACCTCGAAACGCTGGATTTCGAGGGGAAAATAGCCCTGGGTGCTGTGATATAAGCTGTGATATAATATGAGGAGTAGGTAGTTAGGTCCGTTCTGTCACGGCCGGTAGTCCTGTCCGCTCACGTCATGGAATGCGGCGATGTTGCAAAGCGGCGCCGAAGTGTGTTCGGTGCCCGATGCCGTGAACGTTCGATGACGGAGGACGATGCCAATGGATCGCACGCACGACTTGAGCCTCAGACCTACCTCATCGCCGGGGGCTTCGCCTCCCTCAAGGGCATCGAAGGTCAGCCCGGCCGCAAAGAGTTCATCTTTGACCGCGATGTCCCCTCGGACGTGGTGGTGGGATTTCGCTCCTCCGAAGCAGCCCGGATCATCGACACGTTCAGATCGTTGAAGCGGGCGGTTCACTCCGACTAGACGCGGCACTCGTTTCCCTTAGCGGGATTCACCGAGTGTTTGCGCGTGCCTAAGGCCCTTGGAGTGCTGAACCGTTCGTCACCAACTTCAGGAAGGACGAGACATGTCAACGATCAAAAACGAGGAGACGCGGCAGGCAGCATTCACCGATGCGCGAGTTTCTCGATCAGCATGTGCGCTGGCTCTCGCCGAACGGGCATGGGATCGAGTGGCGAAAGGCGCATTGTTCCCTGCCCGGCCATGAGCACGACGACGCGAAGCCCTCGCTGAGCGTGTCCTACACCCGCAACCTGTTCAAATGCCACACGCCGACGTGCGTGAGCTACGATTTGCCGAGCGCCGAGCGCACACTGGCCAAACTCCAGCAGTTGATGGAGCCCAACAACGGCACTAACGGACAGGCGACCCCAACCGGCACCGAACCCCAACCCGAGCGCCGCATCGACATCACCCGGGGACGCCGCGCCGGGTCCATCACCGCCGTGTACGACTATCAGGACGAGCATGGCAACCTCCGCTACCGTAAGCTCCGACATCCACATCCTACGCGCGGCAAAACATTCTCGTTCTGCCGGCCTCCGGCTGCGGGTGATCGCGATCAGCGGTGGATCGTCGGCCTCGGCCACCAGCCGCATCATCTATATGGACTGCCCAAGCTCCTGAAGGACCCGGGCAAGGTCGTCTTCGTGACCGAGGGCGAGAAAAATGCCCGCCATGTCAGGAAGCTCGGCCTGCCCGCCACCACCCTCGACAGTGGGGCCGGGGCTAACTGGACCCACGTCGCCTCGGACATCGCCCGGTTGAAGGCGGCCGGAAAGACGCACGTGATCCTCCTGCAGGACAACGACCCTGCGGGCAAAGTGTATGTGGACCATGGCGCGGCCGCATGGCTCAAGGCCGGGTTCAGCAAGGCCAAGCGCGTCTTACTGTCCAACCTGCCTGAGAAGGGCGATGTCAGCGACTGGATCGCTCGGCTTGAACGTCGGTTACGGACGGCGGGTGTGCCGAGAGCCAAGTGGCGCCGAATCATCCCAGCGGCGCTGCTGAAGGGCGTGACGCCGGCGCGATGGATGACCAAGGCGGATCTCCCGCCCGCGATGCTGACCGTGTGGGACAAGGCGGCCACCTTAGGTCAGCTGATGAGGCACACACAGGGGACGATCGCATGGGTGGAACCGAAGATGCTGGCCGCGGGGCAATCACCGAGATCTACTCGCCTCGGGGCCTTGGGAAGTCGCAGATGATGCTCGCGACCTTGGTGCGTCTTGCGAAGGGAGGTTTGCGGGTGCTACTCGTGGATCGGGATAACCCCGCACACGAACTCGTTCGACGGATCCAGAAATGGGGCGGGGATCCCACAGACCCGAATCTGAAAATTCTCACGCGAGCGGAGGCTCCAGACCTTACTGACACCAAGGTCTGGCAGGAGTTCCCGCCCGATACGTTCGACGTTGTCGTCATCGACTCGATGGGCGCCTCCATGGAGGGCATCGGCGACCGAGACTCCGCCGAGTCCTCGAAGGCGGTCGGAAATCTCCTCAATTTCCGCGACGCTCCGATGGGCCGGCCGTGTGGGTCTTGGGCAACACGATCAAATCGGGCCTGCACAGCCGGGGCAGTGGTGTGCTGGAGGACCGCGCCGACATCGTCTACGAAGTCCGCGATGCCACGAATCTAAAGCCGAGCGGGAAGAAAGACTGGTGGCATGAACTACCGGCAGCTGGGGCCGACGCTTGGGCCGAGCGGGCGTCACGCCGGCGGAATCGGGACACCATGCGCCTCAGCTTTACCTCGTCCAAGTTCAGGATCGGTGGCCCGGAGCCAAACCCCTTCGCCCTCGAAGTGAACTTCGGGACCCATCCCTGGACGCTGCGCGACGTAACTCACGAGCTGGTGCAAGCGGCGGAGACTGCCCCGCAGCAGGCGGAGGCCGAGCGAACGGCCAAGAGCGAGGCGGCACTCCAGGCCCTCACCGACGAGATCCAGCGCCGGATTACAGACGGCGACAAATGCTTGACGGAACAGGATGCCGTGCTCGTGCTCCGCTCGCAGGATCTGACAGTCCGAGCAGCGAGGGAGGCGCTCAAGGCCGGAGACGGCCACCGGTGGCGTCTGAAGATGGTCGCCGGGAAGGGCCGTGGCGGCAAGATCACGGAAGTCCTGCCCCCCAAACCTGAAGGGTCTGTAATTAGTCAGCCTCCCGAAATATCCAGTAAACATGCCCCTTCCAAAGCAGAGGAGTATTCACAGGGGCATAAACACAGGGTGTCATTAGCCGAGAGTCATAAAACACCCATAAACAACGGGGATTCGGGCAGCGGACTAATCAAGACATCCAAGATGGCCCATCCTGGCAGTGGCCATGGGATGCGCTACCGCCGCCGCGTCCGGCGTCCCGTCCGCAGGTCGCTCCATGGTGCGGTGGAGGTGCAGCCATGATCCTGCGAATGACATTCCCGAGTCGGAGGAATCGGCGCCGTCGGTGGGCCTGTTCGACCGGTCGGACGATGTCGATGGGAGCGCGGGCGGAACGGATGCTGGCGAGTCGTCTGGTGGAACTAGAGCGGAAGCTGGATACCGCCGAGGCGCAGGAAGCCGCCGAGACATGGCAGGAGTACTACGTGGTGCTCGATCTCTGGTTACGGGTCCGGGCGCCGATGCCCTCAGGTGCCCCGATCACCCAGGCGATGCTGGACGAGCGATTCCGCGGACCTCGAAAAGAAAAGGTCTGAAGATGCTACTTCGGCGGACGGAGGTATTGGTCGAGGGTGGGATTCAGCACGCTCGCGTACCGCCGACCATCCGGGCGCTCGCCCACCCGCCCATCATTTGCACGACGGCCGTGGAGGCTCCACGGTTCAATGCCCGGGTGGGCAGGACTTTCCGCAGATCGTGAAACGAGAAGTTGGCCAGACCACAGGTACGTGCCGCCTTCCGCCAGCAGCGCGAGATGTGCACTCGGCTGTACGGCTTGCCCTGCGGATTGGGAAACACGTACGGACTCTCGCGGTGTCGAGCGAGGGCGCGCTTCACAATCGCCACGGCTTCCTTGCAGAGCCGCACCGCCCGAGGCCCGCTCTTGGTAAAGGGCAGCTCCAGCACGCCCACGCTGAGATTGACGTGCTTGCGTTGCAGAAGACGCACGTCGCTCAGGCGCATCACACCCAACATCGCCAGGTCCGCCATGTCGCCGAGCATCTCTCCGGATTGCTCCCGGAGGCAGGCAAAGACTTTGGTGTAGGTCGCCGGCGCCAGCGTCCGGACCCTGACCAGATTCTCGGTGGGAAAGATGTCGGCGGTCACTTTGAGCTCGGGCACGGCTTTCTTCAGCATGGCCCGGAACTCCCGCAGCTCCCGGACAATCGTGTTGGGCATCGACCCGGCCTGCTCGCGCCGCTGGCGATACTCCCGGAGATGATCCAGGGTGATCTCGTGCAGCGGGATCGCTGCGCCGGCAGGCCACGCCCGACTCAGAAAGCTCATGATGCGTTCCGGCACCGCACTGTCTTTGCCGCGCAGCTCAAGGTCCTTGACGCGGTGGGACAGCCCATCATCAAGCGTGGCGACCGCCTGATGATTCGGCGACAGGGGCGCGGCCCCTTTCGGCGGCAACCCTCGCTCGGTCCATTCTTTCTTCTGCGCCTTGGCCTCCTCGTAGGTGTCGCAGAGCCGGCTCATGCGATGCTGTCGCGTCCCGAACTGCACGATGACTTTTTCTTTCCCGCTGGCCAACCAGATACGGCGGATGTTCGGCTCCAGAACGACGGGCTTACGGCGGGTGGCACTCATGACACTGACCCCCCTTGGTTTTGAAGGTTGGGGCACAAGGGTACAATGTTATGCACAGGATTTGCACCAGAACCAGCCCTGGGAGGGTCTACTAGGGGAGAAGCCCCCCTAACTACTGGATTTAATTGGTGGCCCCAACGGGATTCGAACCCGTGTTTCAGCCTTGAGAGGGCCGTGTCCTGGGCCTCTAGACGATGGGGCCGTGCCGACCGTGAGTGTACGCGAGTGAGGTGGCTGGGGGAGGAGGATTCGAACCCCCGCTACCAGGGCCAGAACCTGGTGTCCTACCCCTAGACGATCCCCCAATACCGACTCGTCGCGACAGCGGAGCACAGCATACCTGACGCGTCGCGCCGGGGGAAGTCCTAGCGCACGAAGCGTGCGAGGCCCCGGCAGCCTACCGGATCGCCGCCTTCAGCGCGCGGCTGGCGCGAAAGCGCGGCACGCGCGACGACGGGATCGTGATCGCGCGGCCCGTCCGGGGATCCCTGCCCGCCCGCGAGGCCCGCTTGGCGACGATGAAGGTCCCGAAGCCGCTGATCGTCACCGTCCCGCCGCTGCGAGGCCGTCGCGAATCCCCTCGAGGAAGGCGCCGAGCGCGCGCGCCGCTTCGCTCTTCGAGCCCGACGCGGCGCCCGCGAGAATCTCGACGAGCTCGGCCTTGTTCACGACGAAGCGTAGCGGCGCAGGACGATCAAGGCGAGAGCGTCAGGACGACGCGGCCGCCATCACGCGGGCCACCGCCTCCTCGAACACCGCCGGCGGGAACGGCTTCTCGATCACCGGCACGTGGGCGTCCTCGAGAAACGCCCACGACTCGGGATTCGCGGTGTCACCCGTGATGAAGATGAACCGCCGGGCGAGCGCGGCGTCGTGGGCCCGCACCTCGCGGAAGAACTCTGCGCCATCGCCGTCCGGCATCTTGCATGTCCGAGATGATCAGATCGTAGCTGCGCTGCTCGACGGACTGCAGCCCGGTGCGGCCGCCCGGGGCCACGTCCACCTGCCACCCCTGCTCCTTCAGCAGCGTGACGATCAGGTCGAGCACGCTGCGGCTCGTCCTCCACCACCAGCGCCAGCGCGCCCGGTGCCGCTGGGCGCCGCGACTGGACGCGGAGTGCGCTCGACCTGTGCGGGGGACGCGGCTCGCCGGCAGCTCCAGCGCGAAGATCGTCTCGCCGGGGCGGCTCTGCACGCTCAGCCGGCCGCCGTGCTCCTCGATGATGCCGTACGAGACGCTGAGGCCGAGGCCGGTGCCGCTGCCGAGGCTCTTCGTCGTGAAGAACGGCTCGAAGATGCGCGACTGGGCCTCGACCGGCGACCCCGGGGCCGTCGTCGACCACCTCCGCGCAGATGGCGGCGTTGTCCGGCGCGCATGCGCGTGCGGATCGATGATGCGGCCCTGGGGCTGCTCTCTAGGATCGCCTGCTCGGCGTTGAGCAGCAGGTTCAGGAACACCTGCTCGAGCTGCTGGGCGTCGCCGGTGATCTCTGGCAGATCGGGCGCGAACTCGGTCTCGACCGTGATGCCGGAGAGGGTCGAGCTGGTTGATGCGCAGGGCCAGCGTCTGCTCGATGACCGCTCTGCAGGCGGACGGCGGCGCGCTCGGGGGGCGCTGGCGGGCGAAGAAGAGCAGGTTGCGGACGATCTTCGCCATGCGGTCGCCCTGGGCGACCATCAGCTCGACCGGGCGGCGCATGGGCTGCGGGCACCTCGCGGGTGAGCAGGAGCTGGCCGTAGCCGATGATGACGCTCAGCGGGTTGTTCAGCTCGTGGGCCACGCCGGAGACGAGCTGGCCCAGTGCGGACATCTTCGCGGCCTGGACGAGCTGGGCCTGGGTGTCGCGCAGGCGCGTGAGGCTGTCCTGGGCGGTGGCGTAGAGCCGCGCGTTCTCGAGCGCGAGGGCGGCCTGGTCGGCGAAGGCCTGAAGCGCCTGCAGCTCGTCGGCGGTGAACTCGCGGCCGGTGTGGTCGCCCAGGCCAGCGCGCCGATGACGCGCTCGTGGGCTGAGCAGCGGGATGCGCGACCACGGCCCCCAGGTCGTGTTGGTGACATCTTCGCGCATCGTCGGTCGGCAGCACCACCTCGGCTCTCGGCCAGCATGTCGGTGCGTCGTCACGATCACCTTCCGCATCGGCGACCGCGCGGCCCGCCACGCCCTCGCCCGGCTGCAGCACCACGCCGCGCGCCAGCGGAGCGGCCGGGCCCGTGGGCGGCGATCTCGTGCAGGCTGCCGTCCTCGGTCGTGGCGGCAGACATCGCCGCGCCCTGGACGTGCCAGCAGGTCGACGACGCCGCGGGCGACGTGGCTCGGCGATGCGCTCGACCTCCAGCGTGCCGGCCAGCTCGCGGGCCACGTCGGCCAGCACCTCGGCCACGTCGCGCCGGCGCTGCGCCTCGCGGTAGAGCCGCGCGTTCTGGATGGCCACCGAGGCCTGGGCCACGAACATCTCGACGACGTCGGCGGTATCGGCGGTAAGATGCACCGGCTCGGTGTGGGCTCATCGCGAGGACGGCCAGCAGCTGATCGCCGGCCAGCACCGGGTAGGCGATGAGCGTCCGCATAGCCCCAGCGCTGCCACCACTCGAGGTTGACGATCCGCGGATCCGCGAAGACGTCCTGCACGATCAGCCGCTGGCGGGTGCGCGCCACCCAGCCGATGCCGCCGACCGTCTGTAGGACATCGGTCGCCGCGGGAAGTCGCCGGCCATCTCCGCGCCCGAGCCGCCCGGTGAACGTCAGCGTGCGGGAGGCGTCGTCGGCCAGCCAGAACGATACGAAGCGGACGCCGGCGAGCTGGGCTGGCCGACTCCGAGATCGTCCGGAGCAGATCGTCCAGCTCGAGCGCGCTCGAGATGCGCTGGTTGACGGTGGCCATCGCGCGCACGCGCTCGGCCTGCACGCGCTCGCCCTGGTAGAGGCGCGCGTTGCGGATGGCGACGCCGGCCTGGGCGGCCAGCAGCCGCAGCGCCTCCTGCTCCTCGGCGTCGGGAGCCCCTCGGGCAGCACGTAGTCGAGCACGCCCACGAACGTCTCGCCCACGTCGATCGGGACGCCGTAGTACGTGGCGCGCGGCCGGCGCTCCCACCACGTGGGGGTCGAGCGTGCGCGGGTGGTGGCAGCGGGTGCGAGCACCAGCACCGGCTCGTGCGCTCGACGACGAGGCCGGGCAGCCCGGCGCCGGCCGGGCGCTCGGCCGGCAGATCCGTCCCACTCGGGGCCCGACAGCGCGGCGGCGCGCAGCCGCGTGCGCGTCCTCGTCGAAGACGTGCACGGCGGCCAGCGCGCCGGGCCGCATGCTGCCGGCGGCCTGCGCGATGCGGGTCATGACGTCGCCGGCGTCGAGCGAGGCGGTGATCGAACGGCTGACGGCGACCAGATCGCGCAGCCGGGCGGCCCGGCGAACGGCGTCGTCGTAGGCGCGGGCGTTCTGCAGGGCCAGCGCCGCGCGGCCGGCCAGCGAGATGGCCAGCGCGCGATGCTCGTCGTCGCCAGCTCGTCGGTGGACGCGCGCACGCCAGCACGCCCAGCAGCTCGTCGCCGGTGAGGATCGGCACCGACAGCATCTTCAGGATGCCGGTCTCGCGCGCCCAGCTCCGCCGACAGCGCACGGCTTCCTGGCTACGTCGTCCACATAGATCGGCTCTTGGCTCTCGCGACCACGCGCCCGCCACGCCTTCGCCGAACGCCACGACGGGCGGCAGCGGCACCGGGACGGTGCCGGGCCCGAGGTAGGAGGCTTGTAGATTCAGCGTGCGCTGCCCGGGATCGACGGTCCACAGCTGCACGACGGCGCATTGAGCAAGCGGGCGGCGGCGTGCGCGATGCCGCGGAGCACGTCGCCGAGCACGAGCGATTGGCCGACCAGCTCCTCGACCTCGGCCAGCTCGCGCAGGCTGTCGGCGCGGCGGTTCGCGTCGGCGTAGACCTGCGCGTTGTCGATCGCGAGGGCGGCCTGCTCGGCCAGCCAGCGCAGCGCCCCGATCTCCTCCTCGGCGAACGAGCGCTCCGCCCAGTAGTGCACGATGAGGGCGCCGTGCACGCGGCCCTTGGATGCCAGCGGGGCCGCCGCCACCGCCTTGAAGCCCTCGCGCTCGATCTGGGCCCGCCGGCCCGGCTCCAGCCACGTCTCCGGATCGGCCAGCACGTCGGATGTCCACACCGGCTTGTTCTGCAAGATCGACCGGCTGAGCGGTCCACCACCGCGCGGCAACGAGCCGGCGGCGGCGTATTCGCGGCTCAACCGCCCCGCCGCCCGCATGATGGTCAGCGTGGGAGCCTGGCCATCCCACGACACGACCATCGCCGACTCGGCGGCCATGACCTCGAGCGCCTTGCCCACGATCGTGTCGAGCACATCGTTGAGATCGAGCGACGAGGCGAGCGACTGGCCCACCGCCTCGACCGCGCGGACGAATGTCGCGCTACGGCGTCGCTCGCTGACATCCGTGTGCACCCCGACCACGCCGGCCATCTCGCCGCTCGCGGTCGCGCCACGGGAAATAGCGAGCCTCGAGCCAGACGTAGCCGGGGCGGCCGGGCATCGCACAGCGCAGCTCAGAGGACGCGGGCTCGCCATCGCGGGCGCGCTTGAGCAGACCTTCCTGACGGGCCTCGCGGAGGAACTCGAGCAGTCGCTCCGCAGACCGCCCGAGGGCGCCCGCTCGGGGAATGCCGGTGAGGCGTTCCATCGCGGGGTTCCAGGCGATGACGGCCAGACGGGTGTCGGTGACAACCACCGCGTCTTCGAGACTGTCGATGACGCTCGGTCCGAAGTGATCCACGTGCCCGACGAGTATAGCGCGTCTTGAGGCCTTCTCCGCAGTGGCACCCGCCTTGCTACCTATTTAATGCACTGAGAAATACATTTCATGAGCTTGCAAGGACGGCGAATCCTTCTGGTTGAAGATGCCCCCGACATCCGGGAGGTTTTTACCGTGCTTTTGCGCGTAGAAGGGGCCGAAGTGGTCGCCACCGGAAGCGGCCGTGAGGCCGTCGATCTGGCCGACCGGGGCGATTTCGACGTCGTTTTGAGCGATCTGGGGCTCCCAGATATGCCCGGAGACGTGTTGATTCGACAAATTCTATCGAGCACGCGGCGCCGGGCCCGTGTCATCGTCGTCACGGGGTATGGCGAGCCCTATCTGACTCGCGCGCGGCAGGCGGGCGCCGACGTGGTTTTTACAAAGCCAGTTGAATGGGCGCAAGTGCTGGAGTCGCTCGACAAGCCTGATCTGGCCGCCTCAGCCTGACGGCGGCGTTCTGTCCGGGTGCCGGCCGCCCGGCCCGGGCAATGTGCCATAATCGCCGCGATGCGGGCCCACCTCTCCACGCTTGTCCTGGTGATCGTGGCCGTCGTGCTCGGCGTCCTCGCCTATCTCAAAGATCCAGGGCTGCCGGCCATCGGCGCCCGCAACGGCGTCTCGATGCTCGCCTTCATCCTGCCGCGCATGGTGCCGGCGATCCTCATCGCCGGGCTGATGCAGGTGCTGATTCCTCAGGAAACGGTCTCGCGGTACTTCGGCCGGCAGAGCGGCTTCGCGGGCATCGTGGTGGCCTCGGTAGCCGGCGTGTTCACGCCCGGCGGGCCCATGGTCAGCGTGCCGTTCATGGTGGTGCTGGCCAACTCCGGCGTGGCGATGGCGCCGCTCGTCGCCTACATGACCGCGTGGTCGCTCTTCGGGCTGCAGCGGATCATCGCCTGGGAGGCGCCGCTGATGGGCTGGCGCTTCGTCGCGGTGCGCGTCCTCCCGAGCCTCGCGTTCCCTGTGCTGGCCGGCTGGCTCGTCAAGGTCTTCTACCAGGAGTAGGTCGATGGCGTTCACCGACCTGCGCGAGTTCCTCGCGCGCCTGGAGAAGCACGGCCGCCTGCGCCGCGTGACCGCGCCCGTGTCCCGCGACCTCGAGATCACCGAGATCGTCGACCGCGTATCCAAGACGCACGGCGAGGGCAACGTCGCGCTGCTGTTCGAGCGGGTGGACGGCAGCGACATGCCGGTGCTGGTCAACGCGTTCGGCTCCGAGGCGCGCATGGCGACGGCCCTCGAGGTCGAGCGGCTGGACGAGCTGGGCGAGCGCATCGCCAAGCTGCTCGACGCGCGGATGCCGGGGACGTTCGCCGAGCGGCTGCGCAAGCTCGGCACCCTGATCGACGTCGTCCGCGCGGCGCCCCGCATGGTCGATCAGGCGCCCTGCCAGGAGATCGTCGAGACGGCGGCGCCCTCCCTGGCCGGCCTGCCGATCTTGCAGTGCTGGCCCGGCGACGGCGGGCGCTACATCACGCTGCCCGCCGTGTTCACGCGCGATCCCCTCACCGGCGCGCGCAACGTCGGCATGTACCGCCTGCAAGTCTTCGACGATCGCACGCTCGGCATGCACTGGCAGACGCACAAGGGCGGCGCCGAGCACGAACACCGCGCCACCGGGCGAATGCCGGTAGCCATCTCGCTCGGCGGTGATCCCGCCATGATCTACGCGGCGTCGGCGCCGCTGCCGCCCGGTCTCGACGAGGTCGTCTTCGCCGGCTGGCTGCGCGGTCGCGGCGTGGAGATGGTGCGCTGCCGCACCGTGGATCTCGAGGTGCCGGCCACCGCCGAGATCGTGCTGGAGGGCTGGGTCGATCCGAGCGAGCGCAAGCTGGAGGGGCCCTTCGGCGATCACACCGGCTACTACTCGCTGGCCCGGGACTACCCGGTCTTTCACCTCACGGCCGTCACCCGACGCGCGCGCCCCATCTATCCCACGACCATCGTCGGGCGGCCGCCGCAGGAGGACTACTGGCTCGGCAAGGCCACCGAGCGGATCTTCCTGCCGATCATGCGGCTGATGCTCCCGGAGATCGTCGACGTGAACATGCCGGCCGAGGGCGTGTTCCACAACCTCGTCATCGTCTCCATCCGCAAGCGCTATCCCGGCCAGGCGCGCAAGGTCATGCAGGCGCTGTGGGGCATGGGGCTCATGATGCTGGCCAAGACGATCGTGGTCGTCAGCGAGCACGTGAACGTCCACGATCTCTCGGAAGTCGCCTGGCGGGCCACCGGCAACATCGATCCGCGGCGGGATCTCGTCATTCTCGAGGGCCCGATGGACGATCTCGACCACGCGGCCCTCCGTCATCGCTTCGGCGGCAAGCTGGGCGTGGACGCGACCGAGAAGGGGCCGCTGGACGACGTCACGCAGGCCTGGCCCGAGGAGATCCGCATGAGCGACGCGGTGCGCGAGCGCGTGACGCGGCGCTGGAAGGAATACGGGCTCTGAGCACCACGCGGCACCTGCTCGACGCCATCAAGTTCGAGCACACGGTGTTCGCGCTCCCGTTCGCCTACATCGCCATGGTGCTGGCCGCCGGCGGCTGGCCGGGGTGGTACGCCGTTGTCTGGGTGACCGCGGCGATGGTGGGCGCCCGCACGTGTGCGATGGCGACCAATCGCGTGGTCGATCGCTGGATCGACGCGCGCAATCCCCGCACTGCCGGCCGGCACCTGCCGCGCGGCGTGCTGGGCGTGTGGCAGCTGCGGCTGCTGGCCGCCGCCGGCGCGGCGCTGATGTTCGTGGCCGCCGCCCGGCTCAACCCGCTGTGCCTGGCGCTGTCCCCGCTCGCGCTCGTCTTCCTCGTCGGCTATTCCTACACCAAGCGCTTCACCTGGACGTCGCACTGGATTCTGGGCTTCACCGACGGCATCGCCGCCGCCGGAGGCTGGATCGCGATCAGCGGCGCATTCCAGCCGCCGGCCTTCGTCATGTGGTTTGCCCTGATTGTCTGGATCGGGGGCTTCGACCTGATCTACGCCTGCCAGGACATCGACATCGATCGCACCCAGGGGCTGCACTCCTTCCCCGCCCGCTTCGGCGTGGCCGCGGCGCTGACCATGGCGCGCGTGAACCACGCGCTCACCGCGGTGGCGCTGGCCGCGCTCGGCCTGATGATGGGCCTGGGCGTCTTCTACTGGGTGGGCTGGTTGGCGGTGGTGGCGTTGCTGATCTACGAGCACTCGCTGGTGCGGCCGGGCGACCTCTCGCGCCTGGACATGGCGTTCTTCAACGTCAACGGCTACATCGCGGTGATCGTGCTGGTGGCCGTGGTGACGGGGCTTTGGCGTCGGTGACCAAGGCCGAGGCCGTCCGCGCGATGTTCACGCGGATCGCCGGCCGCTACGATCTGATGAACTCGCTGATGACCGGCGGCCGCCACCACGCCTGGCGCCGGGTCGCCACCGCCGCCGTCGCGCAGGCGCCCGCCGGCCCCGCGCTCGACCTCGCCACCGGCACCGGCGACCTCGCCTTCGCCCTGCGGCAGGCGTATCCGCGGCGCTTCGTGGTGGGCGCCGACTTCTCCGAGGCCATGCTGCGTCACGCCGACATGAAGCGGAAGGCGCGGGGCGAGCGGGGCGTCGCGCTGCTGGCCGCCGACGCCCTGGCCCTGCCCTTCGCGGATCGGACGTTCGCCTGCGTGACCTCCGCCTTCCTGCTGCGCAACCTCGCCGACCTCGAGGCCGGCCTGGCCGAGATGCGACGCGTGACGCAGCCGGGTGGCCTGGTGGCCGCGCTCGAGATCACGCGGCCCGGCGTGCGCGGCTGGGACGCGATGTTCGGTCTCTACTTCAATCGCGTGGTGCCGCTGATCGGTGCCGCCGTGGCGCGTGATCGCGCCGCGTACACCTACCTGCCGCAGTCGGTCGGGCGCTTCGTCACGCCGCCCCAGCTCGCGCAGATGATGCAGCGGGCCGGGCTGGACAACGTGCGCTACCAGCGGCTCGGCCTGGGCACCATCGCCATCCACGTGGGCACGGCCTGAGGAGATCTCCCGTGAAAGAGACCTGGACGACGCGCGACTTCCGGCTCGCAGAGCGGCGACGTCCTGCCCGAGCTCACGCTCGCCTACGAAAGCTACGGGCAGCTGGCCCCCGGCGGCCGCAATGCCGTGCTCGTGACCCACGGCTTCACGTCCAGCCAGCACGCCGCCGGCAAGCACGACCCCTCCGATGAAGCAGCCGGCTGGTGGGACGGGCTGATCGGACCCGGCAAGGCGATCGACACGAACCGGTACTTCGTCGTCGCGTCCAACATGCTCGGCTCGTCCTATGGCTCCACGGCCCCGGCCAGCCTGAATCCCAAGACCGGCCGCCGCTATGGCCCCGACTTCCCCGCCATCACGCTGCGCGACATCGTGACGGCGCAGAAGGCGATGCTCGACGGGCTCGGCGTCACGCATCTGGTCGCCGTCGCCGGCCCGTCGTTCGGCGGCTACCAGGCCTTCCAGTGGGCGGTCACGTTCCCCGACGCGATGCACGGCGTGGTCGCCGTGGTCACCGCGCCCCGCGGCAGCGGCGGCCAGGAGGCGGTCGACGCGCTGCGGACGCGCCTGGCCGCCGATCCGGCGTGGCATGGCGGCTGGCACTACGATCACGGCGGCGATCGTCGAGACCATGACCGCCCAGCGCGTCGAGACGCTCGAGCGCTACGGCACGAACGAGGTCCTGGCGCGGACGATCGCCGACCCCGCCGCGCGCGATGCGGCGCTGCGTCGTCAGGCGGCGGCGTGGGCTCGCGAGTTCGATCCCAACTCGCTGCTGGCGCTGCGCAAGGCCTCGGTCGTCTTCGACGCCGAGTGCGACTTCGCCAAGATCCGCGCCAGGGTCCTGTACGTGCTGTCGCGCACGGACAAGCTCTTCCCGCCCTCGCTGGCGCCCGGCGTCATGGACCAGCTGAAGAAGGCCGGTATCCAGGCAACGTACTTCGAGATCGACACGGAGCTCGGCCACGTCGCCAGCGGCCCCGAGTGGGCCAAGTGGGGACCGACGCTCCGCACCTTCCTGGAAGGTTTGCCGCAGTAACCGGCCGCCGTCGCCACGCCGTTCGGCATCGGCAGGCCGCGGAAATCTGCGTGGTACGATCGCCGAAATGGCGCTTCCCGAGTCGCTGGCGCAGTTTCCCCGGGAGCGGACGTGGCTGTTGCCGGCGCTCCAGGCGGTGCAGCGCGCCGAGCGCTGGCTCTCGCCGGCGTCGCTGGAAGCGCATCGCCGCCCACCTGCGCGTTCCCAAGAGCGAGGTCTGGGACGTCGCCAGCCACTATCCCGAGCTCCGCCTGAGCGAGCCGGGCCGCCGCGTCGTGCGTGTCTGCACGGGCCTGGCCTGCCTGTCGCGCGGCGGCCGTGACGTGCTCGTGGCCTGCGAGCGACGCCTCGGCGTGCGGGCCGGACAGACGACCGCCGATGGCGGCGTCACCCTCGAGGAGCTCGATTGTGCGTTCGCCTGCGCCAGCGCCCCCGTCGTCGCCGTCGATCACGACTTCCGCGGTCGGGTGAGCCCTCACCAGATCGAGTCGCTCGTCTCCGGATCGACGACCCATCCACTCGCTACCGACGGTGCTCCATGGGATGGCGCCGGCCACGCTTCCGAGCGCGGGCTCCCCGGGGGCTCGTTTCACGGCGCTCAAGCGCGAAGCGGAGCGTCGTCGCACGGGCGCCCGCCTGGCGGTGGGCCTCGGCACGTGCGGGCTGGCCATCGGGGCCGCGGAGACGTTCGAGGCGCTGCGCGAGGAGGTCGAGCGGCGCCGGCTGCCGTTCAGCGTGGTCGCGGCCGGCTGCAACGGCATGTGCTGGGCGCAGCCGGTCGTCGAGGTCCTGCGCGACGGCCGGCCCCGTCTCACCACGGGGCCGATCACGGTCGACACCGTCCCGCGATTCCTCAACGCGCTCGCCGGCGCCACGCCGGAGCACGAGATCGCCGGCGGCGACGACTACCTGGAGCTGCAGCACCGGGCCCTCCTCGAGCGGTGCGGCATGGCCGACCCGTACGACATCGCCGACGGCCTCCGGCACGGCGCCTACGCCGCCTTTGCCGGGGCGCTCGACGACGGCCGGCCCGAGCGGGTCATCGAGGAAGTACGCGCGGCCGGGCTCGCCGGGCGGGGCGGGGCCTACTTCCAGACCGCCGTGAAGTGGACGGGGTGCCGCGCGGCCGCCGGCTCCCCGAAGTACCTCATCGTGAACGGCGAGGAGGGCGAGCCCGGGATCTTCAAGGATCGCCACCTGATGGAGGGCGACCCCCACCGGTTGCTGGAGGCCGTGCTGCTGGCGGCGTTCGCAGCCGGGGCGGCGCAGGCCATCATCTATATCAATGGAGAGGCCGACCTGTCGGCCGAGCGCGTGGCGGTGGCGCTGGCGCAGGCCCGGGCGTGGGGTCTCGTGGGGCCGAACATCCTGGGTTCCGACCTGTCGCTCGAGGTGACGATCCGGCGCGGCGCCGGCGGCTTCGTGCTCGGCGAGGAGACCGCGCTGCTGGAGTCGATCGAGGGCCAGCGCGCGATGCCGCGGACCCGCCCGCCGTTCCCGGTGGAATCCGGGCTGTTCGGCCGGCCGACCGTCATCAACAACGTCGAGACCCTCTTCGCCGTGCCGTCCATCGTCGAGCGCGGCGGGGCCTGGTTCGCGTCGCTCGGGGGTGGCCACGGCACCAAGGTCTTCGGTCTCTCCGGCCACGTCCGACGGCCCGGCATTGTCGAGATGGAGATCGGCTGCACGCTGCGCACGCTGCTCGAGCGCGTGGGCGGCGGCTCGGTCAGCGGCCGGGAGTTTCACGCCGCGGTCGTCGGCGGTCCATCCGGGCGCGTGGTGCACCCGCGCCAGTTCGACGAGCCGCTGGTCCCGCGCGGGGTCGTCAATCCCGGCACCGGGGGCGTGGTGGGCCTCGACGACAGCGTGCCGGCGCGCGAGGCGGTTCGCACGCTGCTCGCCTTCAACGCGCGCGAATCGTGCGGCAAGTGCACGCCCTGCCGCGAGGGCACCGCGCGTCTGCTGGACCTGCTGGCCGGTCCGATCAGCGACACTCAGGTGAAGACGCTGGCCGAGACTGTCCAGCTCGCCTCCCTCTGCGGCCTGGGTCAGGCGGCGCCGCTGTCGCTGCTCTCGGGGCTGGCCGAGTTCCCCGCGGAGTTCGGCGTATCATGAGCCGGCCATGAAGCCGACCATCGACGGACGCGCCCTCGAGGCGCGATCTTCGTTCCGTTCGTGAAGCTGGCCGACTCGGCCGCAAACTTCCTGACCAACGCCGCCCACGACCCCGTGTCCAAGATCCCCGAGTACAAGGTGTGCGCGGTCCGGATCGAGCCGCTGCCGGCATGAGCGCCGCCCGGCCGGCCATGTTCGTGGTCAAGGCCACGATCGCGCCCTGAGCAGGAAGCCGCCTTCAACGCGTGGTACGACGGCGTGCGCTCGGCGGAGGCCGCCCGCGTGCCCGGCTGCACCGGCATGCGGCGCTACGCGGCGCTGCCGCTGGACAGCGCCCACGCCGGCGCCGAGCCCTGGCAGTACATGGTCTGCTACGAGTTCGACTCCGAGGAAGCGCTCCAGGCCTTCGTCCGGTCGGACACGCTACGGGCGATGACCAAGGACTACGACGCCCGCTTCGGCGCCGCCGGCACCCGCGCCCGCTTCGCGTACCGCCAGATCTATCCGTGACTACTCGGAGGGGGACTTCGTCCCCCTTACGACGGTCGTCGCGCGCCGGATCGGCGCGCTCCTCCCTGCCTCCCCCTAGACCAAAAGCAGGATTGCGCGGGCGAAGCCCGCGCTCGAACGCCCGCGATCTCGAACGCGAGCCATCCGGTCTCCGAAGTCCGAGGTTCGTCCTGTGCGGCTGCCGACGTGAGGGGGGCGTGGCTGAGGTGGGGTCACCGGGAACTCGTTCCCGCCGCCCATGACCGTGCGCCCCGGACGAGGTGGAGCCCAGCCGCGGCCGGTCCGAAGCGGCCTGCCGCCTCGTGGTTCCCGGCGACCCCACCTCAGCCGCGCCCCCCTCACGTCGTTCCGTACGACGAGTGACGAACTACCGGAGCCGGCGAGCTAGAGAGTCGCGAGGAAGGTCGAGAGGGCGGCGCTGAACTCGGCGGGGCGATCGAGCGTGAGGTGATGGTAGGCGCCGGGGATGGTGACGAGCGAAGCGCGGGGAACGGAGGCGCGGAGCCGTTCGGCCATGTCCTGGGTTAGGACGGGTGAGAGGGCGGCGCGGGTGATCAGGGTCGGGGCGGTGATCCGGGGTAGCAGGGGCCAGGCGTCCACCGGTTGGCGGGCGCCGTGGGTCGCGGGATCGAAGCGCCAGGCCCATCCCCCATCGCGTCGCATCAGCCCGGCACGCGCCACGTGGGCCAGCAGCGCCCGGTCGGCGACCGTCTCGCGGGGCAGCAAGCGAAAGGATTGCACGGCCACATCCTCGCTCGGGTGCACGCGGGGGATGCGGCGGCCACGGGCGTGCATCACGGTCAGACGCTCGGCCGGGATGGCCGGGCGCGAGTCGACGATGACCAGGGCGGCCACGCGCTCGGGGTGCCACGCCGCGAACGTCATCGCGTTGTGACCACCCATCGAGTGCCCCACGACAATCATGCGCGCCCAGCCGAGCACGTCCATCAAGCCGACGAGGTCTCCCGTGAAATCCTCGGTCCCGTAGGCCGGCGGCTCGGCCCAGGCGCTCTCGCCGTGACCACGCTGGTCCAGTGAGACGACGTGGAAACGGTCGCTGAAGGCCGGGGTGACGGCGTCGAACCAGTGAGCGTGCGCCGCGCCGCCGTGCAGAAAGCAGATCGGCGGCGCGCCGGACGGCCCGGATTCGAGGAAGTGCAGCCGCAGTCCGTTCACGTCGACGACGCGCGAGCGCGCGCGCTCACAGCCGAGCGGAATGATCATGGGCGCGATTGTAAGCCGGTTGCTACCACGCCGACGGCTCGTCGCAGAAATTTCTTGGAGTGAAATTCCGCGAGCCGCTATTGTCGAAAGACCACATGTTCGAACGCGCGCAACCCTCAGCCCGTCGGAATTTCCTCGACGGCAGCTACATTGTCCTGCTGCTGAGTGTCGCGATTGCCTCCGGCTACGTCATTCTGTCACCCGGGTCCAAATCGGCACCGCAAGCTGTCCTCGTGGGGACCGTGGTCGCCTCCGCACCGGTGGCGACCGACATGGTCACACCCGCGGTGGCCATTCCGGATTCACCGAAGTCCGCCGAGTCGCCCAAGACCGCCGACGCGCCGAAGGCCGGCGAGTCGCCGAAGGCAGTCGAAGCGCCGACGCCGACCAAGGTTGCGGTCACGCCGCCGGTCGAGCACGCCAAGCCAGCGCCGGCCGTCCGCGCGCCCCTAGCCGCGCCCAAGCCGTGGCGGCCCGTCGAGCCGACCTCCGACACGCCCTGGCCTTCGCCGATCGTTACCGGCCGCGTCCTGGACGCCGAGCGCAAGCCGCTGGCGGGCGCCTCGATCGTGGTCCGCGGTGTGGAGATCAGGACCGACGCCGAGGGCGCCTTCAAGGCGGAGCGGGTCCCGCCGGATGCCGCGCTGCTCGTGAAGCTGCCGGGCTTCGAGAAGACGTACGTCGCGCCGACCAGGGGCCCGGTCGAGGTCGTGCTCAAGCCGCAGGCGATCAAGGCCGCCTATCTCACCTATTACGGCGTGGGCGACCGGGGCATCCGCGGACGCGTGCTGGACCTCGCCTCCCGCACCGAGCTGAACGCGGTGGTGATCGACGTCAAGGGTGACCGCGGCTGGATCCTCTACCAGACCGAGGTGCCCGCAGGCGCTGGCCGCCGGCGCCCAGGGGCCGGCCACGCTGCGCGACTTCGACGGGCTGATGGCCGACCTCAAGGCCCGGGGCATCTACACGATCGCCCGCATCGTGACGTTCAAGGACAACATCCTGGCCAACGCCCGGCCCGATCTGGCGGTCATCGACACCCGGACCGGCAAGCCCTGGATCGACAACGAGAAGCTGGCCTGGGTGGACCCGTTCCAGGAAGAGGTGTGGGCCTACAACATCGCCATCGGCCAGGAAGCGATCCGGCGGGGCTTCGACGAGGTCCAGTTCGACTACGTGCGCTTCCCGACCGACGGCAAGCTGAACGCCGCCCGCTACGCCAAGCCCAACTCCCGGGAGACGCGGCTGCCCGCGATCGCCGCCTTCCTGGCCAAGGCCCGCACCGAGCTCGGCGCCTCCGGCGCCTTCGTGGCCGCCGACCTGTTCGGCTACACCGCGTTCAACGAGAACGACACCGACATCGGCCAGCGCATCGAAGAGCTCGCGCCGCACCTCGACTTCATCTGCCCGATGGTCTACCCGTCCGGCTACCACAAGGGCATCCCGGGCCATCCCAACCCGATGCTGGTGCCGGGCAAGGTGGTCTTCGAGAGCGTGCGGCTGATCCGCAAGCGCGCGGGCGTCAACGTGGTGCGCGTCCGGCCGTGGCTGCAGGACTTCAAGGACTACGCCTTTGACCGACGCATCTTCGGCGTGACCGAGGTGCACGGCGCAGATCCGAGGGGCCGAGGAGGCGGGGGCACCGGCTGGATGCTGTGGAACCCGCGCAACGACTACACGGCGGCCGCGCTGCGGGGCAAGCCGGCCCTGGCCCTGCGATGAGAATCGCCCTCGTCGTCGTCCTGCTGCTGGCGGCCGCGCTGATCATCGCCTCCTTCGCGGTGGCCCAGGCGCCGACCGCCAACGAAGCTCGGGCGGGTGATGATCCTCGAGTACCACAAGATCGACTATCCGGAGGAGCGCTGGACCCGGACGCCCGAGAACTTCCGGCGCGACCTCGAGGGCCTCTACGCGCGCGGCTACCGCCTGCAGAGCCTGAACGCGCTCCTGGAGGGGCGCATCACGGTGCCGGCGGGAACGACCCCGGTCGTCCTCACCTTCGACGACTCCTCTCCCGGCCAGTTCCGCTACGTCGAGCGCAACGGCACGCTGGAGATCGATCCCAAGTCTGGGGTGGGGGTGCTGGAGGCGTTCGTCCGCGAGAAGCCGGACTTCGGCCGGGCGGCCACGTTCTTCGTGCTGCCCGCGGCCAATCCCCCGAATCGTCTCTTCAACCAGCCCGAGCACGTCGAGCGCAAGCTCCGCTGGCTGGTCGACAACGGCTACGAGCTCGGCAACCACACGCTGTGGCACGCCAACCTGGGCAAGTACGACGAGACGGTGGTGCGGACCCAGCTCGCCGAGGCCCAGACGTGGGTGCAGCGGTACGTGCCGGGCTATCAGTTCCGCTCGCTGGCGCTTCCTCACGGGGTCTATCCGCGCGAGGTCGGCTGGGCGATGTCGGGAAGCGCCAAGGGCATGAGCTACAACCACGACGGGGATCCTGATGGTCGCCGGCGGGGCGGCGCCCTCGCCGTACGCCAAGGCGTTCGATCCCGCCCGCCTGCCCCGCATCCAGGCGGTCGAGCGCGACCTCAACTACTGGCTGACCTACTTCGACAAGAATCCGGGCGAGCGCTTCGTCAGCGATGGCGAGGCCGCCACGATCACGATCCCCGCGGCCCGCCGCGAGAAGCTCCGCAGCGACCTGCCCAAGACCCTCAAGGTGGTGGAGCGCTAGCTGATTGCCGGTCGAAGGCCTCCGCGGGCGCCTTCGAGGTCAGATCAGTAGATGAGGTATGACGCCCGCCGGTTCAGGAAGCTCGTGCGCGCCATATCCGCCCAGGCCATGACTCGCGGCAGCGACTCCCCTCGCAGGAAGGCCCACATCGTGGACCGGTTCACCAGGAGGTTCTGGATGCCTTCGGGCCTGAACTGCTCGCGATGACGCTCGCGTAGCGCCCGGCCCACCGCCAGCCCCACCGTCACCATCCGGATCGCCTCGCGATCGGTCACGATGAAGCGCACGCCGAAGCACTGCGTATTGGCGTAGCGATCGTTGGTGGGGGTGAAGGCGACCGGCTCGAACCTCACGCCGGGCAGCCGCAGATCGTTCAGCGCGGCAACGAGGCCATAGGGCTCGATCCACGGCGCGCCGATGACCTCGAACGGCGAGTCGGTGCCCCGCCCGACCGACAGGTTGGTGGCTTCCAGCAGCCCGATGCCGGAGTAGAGCAGGGCCTGGGTGACCGAGCGGATGTTGGGCGACGGGTTCACCCAGGGCAGCGCCGTCTCGTCGAACCAGCGACCCCGGTCCCAGCCCTCCATCGGGACCACGGTGAGCGACACGTTGATCTTCCGCTCGGCGGCGACCATTCGACCGAACTCGCCGATCGTCATCCCGGTCCGCACCGGGATCGGGTGCGGCGCGGTGAACGAGGCGAGGTCGAGGTCCATCAGCGGCCCCTCGACATGGCGCCCGGTGATCGGGTTCGGCCGGTCGAGCACCACCACGGGGATCCGGTAGCGGGCCGCCTCCTCCATCACGTACATCAGCGTCGTGAGGTACGTGTAGTACCGCACGCCCACGTCCTGGACGTCGAAGACGAGCAGCGTGATCCCCCGCAGCATCTCGGCACTCGGCCGCTTGGCCGAGCCGTACAGGCTCCAGATCGTCACGCCGGTGCTGGCGTCGCGGCCGTGCGGGACGTCGGTGTCGGCGATGCCGCCGAGCCCGTGCTCCGGGGTGAAGATCGCCGACAGCCGGACGCCGGGCGCATTGAACAGCAAGTCGATGTTGCGCAGCCCGCGCGCGTCGACGCCGGTGTGGTTGGTCACCAGCCCCACGGAGTACCCGGCGAAGGGCGCGAAGTTCTGGCGAACGAGGACATCGAGACCGGTCAGGACGGCGGGGCGCGTCGCACCGGGCGCCGCGATCGCCGGGGTGGGCGGCGCACTGGGGCCGGCTCGACCGTTGCGACCGGCGGTTCCGCCGGGCCGTCGGCGGCCGGCGAGACGGATTCGCCCTGGGCGACCGGCGGCGGCCCACTCGAGGCGAAGAGCGCGGCCCCGACCGCCCCCGCCACGCGCACGCGCAGATCGCGGATCTTCGCCGCGCCGCCGCCGCTCGGATGCACGCGGTTGGTCAGCACCACGAGGTAGACGCCGGAGGCCGGATCGATCATCACCGAGGTGCCGGTGAACCCGGTGTGGATCATCGACTCCGACGGGAAGAACGGCATCATCGACCGCGCGAAGACCGACGCCACGTCCCAGCCCAGCGCCCGGCTGCCGCTGCCGTCCGTGGTCCGCGTCCACATCATCTTGACCGTGGCCGGCTTGAGGATGTGGCGGCCCTCGAGCGTCCCGCCGTCGACCAGCATGCGGCAGATGCGCCCGACATCGGCGGCGGTGGAGAACATGCCGGCGTGACCGGCGACGCCGCCCAGCGCGCGGGCCCGCGGGTCATGGACCTCGCCCACGCAGCATGTGGCCGCTGGCCCACTCGGTCGGGGCGATGCGGGCGCGGAGAGCCGGGCCGGGGTTGAAGGTCGTGTCGCGCAGGCCCAGCGGCTTGAAGATCGTCCGCTCGAGGTAGCGGTCGAGCGGCATCCCGCTCACGCGCGCAACGACCTCACCGAGGATGATGAACCCCACGTCGCTGTACTGGGTGCCCGAGCCCGGCGCGTAGTCGAACGGCACGCGGGCGAGGGCACGCATGGTGGCGGGGTGCGAGGCCGTCACCGAGCCCGTGGGCGGGATGGCCGGGAAGCCGGCCGTGTGGGTCAGGAGGCGCTGGATCGTGACACCCTCGAGCGCCTTGGTGCGAAACTCCGTGAGTAGCGGCCCGACCGGCGCGTCGAGCTTCACCGAGCCCTTCTCGACCAGCGACATCACCGCCAGCGTCGTCCCGAGCGGCTTGGTGAGCGAGGCGATGTCGAAGATCGTATCGACGGTCATGCGGGCCATGTCCGGAACGAGGCGACGCGAGCCATACGAGCGGTGCAGGAGGATCTCGTTGCCCCGGCCGACCAGCACCACGATGCCGGGGATCTCACCCGACTGGACCGCCTCGCGGGCGGCGTCGTCCACTCCAGTGAAATCAGGGGTTTGGCCCATCGTCGGATTGAGGGGCCCCGACAAGCGTCACGGCCAGGGCCAGGACAGCGAATGCCGTGAGGAGCCGGCGGGACACAAACGGTCGAACCACCAATCGATCTTAGCAGGGGCCCGGGGTCGCTCGGCGAAAGATTGATATCCTAGAGGCCGATGGTAGGCACGCGTCGGATCTTCGTGACCGGCGCCACGGGTTTCGTCGGCCGGGCCGTGATTCACGCGCTCCGCGCCGAGGGCTATGGCGTGCGCTGCCTGGTGCGTCGCGGCTCCGAGGGGATCTGCGCGGCCAGGAGGCGATCGAGCGCGTCGAGGGTGACGTGCTCGCGCGCGAGACGCTGGAACGTGGCATCGCCGGCTGCGACACCGTCATCCACCTGGTCGGCATCATTCGCGAGCATCCCGCCGCCCACGCCACGTTCGAGCGCGTCCACGTTCAGGGCACCGTCAACGTGCTGGAGTGCGCCGCCGCGACGGGCGTCCGCCGCTACCTGCACATGAGCGCACTCGGCACGCGGGCCGACGCCCGCTCGCGCTACCACCGCACCAAGTGGGCGGCGGAAGAGGCCGTCCGGTCCAGCCCGATCCCGTGGACCATCTTCCGGCCCTCGATCATCTACGGCCGCGGCGATGAGTTCGTGAACATGCTGGCGGCGATGATCCGCCGCTATCCGGTGACGCCCGTCATCGGCGGCGGCATGCAGCGCTTGCAACCCATCCCCGTCGACCAGGTGGCCGCGGGCTTCGCGCGGGCGGTGGGGCTCGAGGCGACGGCCAAGCACATCTATCCGGTCGGTGGCCCCGACGCCGTCACGATGCTGCGGCTGCTCGACCTGATCGGCGCCGCGGTGGGCCGGCCGCGGGTCCGAAAGATTCACGTACCGCTCGGCTTCATCCGCCCGCTCGCCACCGTGCTCCAGCACGTGCCCGGGTTCCCGCTGACATCCGACCAGCTCCTGATGCTCGAGGAGGACAACGTCTGCGACCCCGAGCCGTTCGTCTCGACGTTCGGGCTGCCCCCCGTGCCTCTGGTCACCGGGCTGCGCGCGATGCTGAGCTGACCGCGAGGCCATGCCCTTCCACCATCCCGATCGCTCCCACAACCTCGACACGCGCATCGACATGGAAGTCCGAGAGCGGCTCGAAGAAGCCGTGGATTTCGTCTGCCTGGAAGCGCTGGTCCAGGCCCGCCGCGAGCGCAGGCCTCCCGGCGCCGGCGGCCGACAACGCCGCCGACCGGCGCGACTATCTCGCGAACGTGAGCGCCTTCCTCGCCCTGCTCCAGCGCGACCTGACCACCGACCTGACCGCCGACCAGCGCAGGCATCTGGGCGCCGCCGCGGCGGGACCGAGCAGCAACCAGGCGGAGCTCGTCACCTCGCAGGTCGCGCTCGCCCGACTGCTTCCAGACTACTGGCAGCGCTTCGACGCGGTCCGGGCGCGCTACCTCGGCAGCGCGACGTCCGACAGCGGCAGCGGCGCTGCCCCGACCGAACCCGGCGACTCAGGCCGCGAGGGGCGCGGACTGCTCGCCCGGCTCTTCGGCCGCTGACCGACGCCACGCCGCCAGCGCCCAGAGGTTCTCGACGTCCTCCAACGCGCGACGCCACCGGCCGTAGTCTTCCAGCAGCGATGCCCGCGCGGAGGCCAGTTGAGCGTCAGCCTCGTCCAGGCGCCTGCGGAGCGAGTGATTGGCCGCGGCGGCTTCCGCCAGGCCTTGCGGTACGGACGTGGCCAGCCGATCCAGCAGGTGAGTCAGTTCCTCGTAGAGCACTTGTTCGACGGAATTCATCGAGATACCTCCGGCCTTGTCGGCCTCCCCGAGTCATATACTCAACATCAGTTGAGTATCAGTCAAGCCCCAACATGTGGCCCCTGTATGTGAGACACACCACAACATGAGCGGGTTCCATGCCAACCGCGAAGTCCTCGCGATTTTCGTGGCCAAAGTCGTGCGGACTTTTTGTTACGGCTACTTGGGAATCCTGCTGCCGCTCTACCTGGCGGATCTCGGGCTATCTGCCTCGGGCATCGGGGCAGCAGTGACCCTGACTTTGGTCGGAAGTGCCATCCTCACGTGGCTGGTACGCGCTCCGGCCGAGCGCCTCGGCGCTCGCGCGGCGCTCCTGGGGCTCGCGGGCCTCACCGGGATCGCGGCCGTGCTGCTGCTGGTCAGCGAGAGCCCCTGCCTCGTCATCTTCGCGGCGATGCTCGGCAACATCGCGGTCGGCACCGGGGAGACGGGCCCCTTCCTGTCCATCGAGCAGGTGGCGATCGCCCGCGCGGTCCAGGCTCAGGGACGCACGACGATTCTCAGTGTCTACAACCTGCTGGGATACGGGGCGGCCGCACTGGGGGCCGCGGCGGTGAGTCTCGGCACGCCCCGGACTCTGTTCGCGGGATTCCTGGTTGCGGCGGTCGTCCAGGTAGGAGCGTATGCGCTGCTCGGCCGCGTCACGGTTGCACGCGTCCCTTCACGCGAACCCCCGAGCTCCACGCCCCTGATCCGACGGCTGGCGGGACTGTTCGCGCTCGACTCGTTCGCCGGCGGGTTCGTCCTGCAGTCGCTCGTCGCCTACTTCCTGCACACGCGCTTCGAGCTGAGCCTCGACGCGCTGGGCCGCGTCTTCTTCGCCGCGCAGATCCTCACGGCCGCCTCGCTGCTCCTGGCGCCCCGGCTGGCGCGCGCCTGGGGGCTCCTGCCGACGATGGTGATCACCCACCTGGTATCGAACGTGTTCCTGATCGGTATCGCCTTCGCGCCGGTGGCGTGGCTGGCGATCGCGCTGCTGCTGGCCAACCGGCTCCTGTCCCAGATCGACGTCCCGACCCGGCAGGCCTATGTCATGGCGGTGGTCCCCGACCGCGAGCGCGAGGCCGCGGCGACCACCACGACGCTCTGGCGCACCACGGCGCAGGCCATCACGCCGCTGCTCACCGGCTGGGTCATGCAAGCGCTCACGCTGTCCACGCCGTTTCTGCTGGGGGGTGGGCTGAAGATCGTCTACGACGTGCTGCTCTATCGAACCTTCAAGGACGTCAAACCGAGGGACTCCGGCTGAGCCGGGACTGCGGAGGGGCTACTTGAGGGCGACGGCCTTCACTTGCTTGAGGTCCGTCAGCCCGTCGAGCGACTTGAGCACACCGTCCTGCACGAGCGTCGTCATCCCCTCGTCCTTGGCGACCTTGACCATCTCGGCCACCCGCGCCTTGGACTGGATGAGCTTCTTCATCGGATCGGTGGCGACCAGCACCTCGTGGATGGCCGCACGCCCGCGGTACCCGGTGTTGTTGCAGGAGGCGCAGCCCTTGCCGCGATGGAAGAGGAGATCGTCGTCGTAGTTGACGTTGAGCTTCTGGAAGTCGTCGGCTCCGTATGCGTGGACCATCTCGTCGAACTCTTCCTGCTCCGGGTGGTACTGCTCCAGGCAATCCGTGCAGATGCGCCGCACCAGCCGCTGGGCCACGACCGTCAGCAGCGCGTCGGCGAAGTTGAAGGGGTCCAGCCCCATGTCGAGCAGGCGGACGACGGTCTCGACGGCGCTGTTGGTGTGCAGCGTGGAGAAGACGAGATGGCCGGTCAGCGAGGCCTCGATGCCGGTCGACGCCGTCTCCTCGTCGCGCATCTCACCGACCATGATCACGTCGGGGTCGGCGCGGAGGAACGAGCGCATGGCGGCCGCGAACGTGAAGCCGATCTTCGGCTGCACCTGCACCTGGCGGAGCCCGTACTGCGTGATCTCGACGGGATCCTCGGCGGTCCAGATCTTCCGCTCGGGCCGGTTGATGTGCGCGAGCACCGAATGGAGCGTGGTCGTCTTGCCCGAGCCGGTCGGTCCCACCACCAGGATCGAGCCCGTAGGGCTTCTCGGCCGCCGCCCGGACCTCGCGCAGGTTGCGCTCGACGAAGCCCAGCTTGTCCATCGGGATCGGCTCGTTGGCGGCGAGGAGCCGCATGACCACGTCCTCGTTGCCGCCCTGGGTCGGCAGCGTCGCCACCCGGAGCTCGAGATCGCGGCCGTCGGGCAGGCGGAACTTGATCTTGCCGTCCTGCGGCTTGCGCCGCTCGGCGATGTCGAGCTGGGCCATGATCTTGAGCCGCGCGGCCAGGGCGCGACGATAGGCGCCGGGGATGCGCTGGTACTCGCGGCACTGACCGTCGATGCGCAGCCGGATCATCGTGTCCTTCTGCGTGCCGTAGGGCTCGACGTGAATGTCCGAGGCCCGGGCCTTGAACGCGTCGATGATGACCTGGTTGGCCAGACGGATGACCGCGCTGTCGTTCTCGTCGATGTCCGCCGCCGCTGACGTCTTCCTTCTCGAGCTGGGTCTCGGCGCCGAGATCGCTCAGGATGTTGCCGATGTTGTCCTTGGACGAGAGCTCGCCGCCCGCCAGCGCCAGGTACATGTTGATGTCCTTGCGCAGGCCGACCGCCAGCACGATGTTCTGGCCGCGAAGCAGCTGGTGGATGGCGTCCACGCGCTGCAGATCTTGCGGATTGTCGATCAGCACGACGATCGCGTTGTCCTCGCGCCGGATCGGCAGCCACAGGTTCCGCTTGAGGAACTCCAGCTTGAGGTCCTTCATGAGGTCCGGCGGCGGAATGATCTTGGCGTCGAACTCGACGAAGGGCGTGCGGTAGAACTGGCTCAGCGAGGTTCCCATCTCGCGCCTTGGGCACCCGGAACTGCTCGACCAGCACGGTCTCCACGTCGAGGTTCTTCTGGCGCGCCTGGCCGATCGCCTGGTTGATCTCGTCCTGGCTCACCATGCCCTGCGAGATCAGATAGTCGAACTTGGTGCCGCGGCGCTGCGCACCGAGCTGGGCCTGGTTGTTGAACGCGATCCCGAGCGTCTTGGCGATGCGGGCGACGCTGGCCTCGTCGTCCTTGGTGAACCGGCTGCCGTGCCGCTTGTTGAGCAGCTGCACGACGCCGAACACCTTGCCCTCGTGCAGGATCGGCATGGCCAGGATCTGGGTGGTGCGGAAGCCGGTCCGCTTGTCCCAGGAGGCGTCGAAGTGCAGATCGGGCGAGACGCGCTTGAGCTCGCTACCGTCGTAGGCGTCCGCGATGTTCACGGTCTGCCGGCTCACCGCGACGAAGCCGGCCACCGACTTGGAGCTGATGGGGAGCCGGATCTCCTTGACCGTGTCGAGCGCCAGGAACTTGGAGTAGAGCTCCTTGCGCTCCTGGTCCACCGCGTAGAGGGTCATCCGGTCGGCGTCGAAGAAGGTCAGGATCTCGCCCTGGACCTCGATGAAGATCGAGTCCAGGGACTTGGCGGCGTGCACGCGGTCGATGACTTGGACGAGCCGCTGCTCGTTCGCCAGCCTCTCTTGAAGCGCCAGGACGGATTCTTGAACAGCCACTCAATCAGTCTAGCAAGACGGCCTTTTCCTCATGCATCGTTATGCATATTCTAGCTTGTGAAAATGTTGCACGAGCCTTCGGTTGCTCGCGGTTTGACCCCCAGATCTTGCGTAGCCGGACGAGAAACTCCCCCATGGATCGTCTGGCGCAGATCGGCGCGATCGTCACCGACCGTGAGGTCGATCGAGGGCTGGGCGGTCTGCCGATCAAGCCACCCGAGCAGTACGCAGACGCCGCGCGCATCACGCTGCTGCCGAGTCCTACGGCAGCTTTCGCCAGGCTCGGCGGGTACGGTTGCGGCCGTACCCGCCGGTCAGCCGGTGGCCGTTGATCTCAGTATGTGAAGGCGATGCCGAAGGTCCCGATCGTCTGGAAGCTGTCGTTGTCGTTGACCTTCTTGAGGGTGTTCCCCAGATTCACGAAATTCACGCCCGCCTTGAATTGCCAGTTGCCGAGTGAGGAGGGAATGAACGCCAGCGGCACGGCGAGGCCGAGGCCACCCTGGAAATAGCCGTACGTGGGGTTATCGCCCGTGCCGAACTCGTAGTACTCGCTCACGCTGAGACCGAGCAGCAGCGGCGCGCTCAGCGTGATTGGATACGTACCCTTGGCGTTGAACGTGTAGCTCGGCGTCACCCCCAGCTGCATGTACACGCCGCGGTGGGCGCCGGCGTCGGCCTGGCCCTTCACCTCGAACGCGAACAGGAGCGTGGGGTTGAGCGCGAAGGGGCCCAGATACTTGCTGTCGTTGAAGGCAAAGCTCACGGCCAGCTCTTGTACGGTCTTGAAGAAGTCGTTCGGGCTCATGTAGGCCGTGTAGATGAGGGCGGCCGAGAAATCCTCGAACATCGTCCAGCCGACCTTGGTGTAGAAGTCCGACTCGTACCACATCTTGGGATCCTGGTTCGGACCGTCCACGCCGGTCGGCCCGCCGTGCAGGCTGTTCCAGGTGCCGATAGTGAGCGCGAGGTTGCTGAACGCGGGAACGCCGTCCCACAGCTTGAAGGTCAGGTCCCCGTACGGCTGGATGATGTAGCCATCCGTCTCCTGTTTGATTCCGCGGAAGAAGTAGGCCGTCGGGAAGTCGATGCCGCCGCTGATCGAGATGCGCCCGGTGTTCTTCTCTTCCTTTTTTTCCTCTGTGGCGGCTGCCGGAGCCGGCGCGGGTGCCGGCGGCGCCTGAGCAGCAGCGCCCGTCGCCCAACAGGCCACGGAGACGAAGGCAACGAGTGCCGCCGTCTGGCGCGCCCATCCACTTCCATGTTGTCTCATCGACATCTCCTCTCCTCTGCCAGGATCAGCGCGATGACGTCCTCCCTGCTCGCGCGACAGGGTCGTGTCGGCTCAGCGCGGCGGAGCCGTGAGTGGCACGTCGGCGGGGCGGCGACGTCCGTTCGCCGAGCGAACCGAGGGCGCCAGGCCCAGATCGAGACATCGCTTGCGGAGCGTGTTGCGGTTCACACCGAGCAGGCGTGCGGCCTGCAGCTGGTTGCCCCCGGTCAGGGCCAGCGCGTGGTGTAGCAGCGGCCGCTCCATCAACGCCATCGCCTGGCGATAGACTCGCTTGGGTTGCGCGGAGCGAAGGCGGTCGACGATGGACGGCACCACGCCCGCGACGACCCGGGCCAGCGACCCGGTGACCTCGTCGTCGACGTCAAACGCGATGGCCATGGCCATGCCTGGCGCTCCTTGCTTTGGGAAAACTGGCGGGTTCAAGACGAACGACCGGGCCCTGGTGTACGCGGACAATTTCACGCATCGTCGCCTCCTCAACGAACTCCGGCATCGTCCGATCGCCGTTGATCGTGGGGCTGCGACGTCGCTGTCGCGGGTCGAAACCGTGGCGAGCAAGCGTCGTGCCTTGAGCCCGTGAACACCAGACCCAATGGCCACGCGGGGTTACTGTGGGTCTACGTCGCGAGCGGTTGCTGCTCTTGCGGGCAGAGCCCGCTGCGCTGCCTGTTCGAGGAGCAGTGCCGGGTTGCTAGGCGGGAGGGCCGTCGAGCACGACAGCGCGGGCGCGCCCGAGCAGCTCGTACTTCGCCAGGGTCTCGGCGGCGCGCGAGTCCGGCCAGGGACCGCGATCGAGCGAGCGGAGGAACTCGTCGAGAACGAGCGGGAACTGTGCCTCGTGCGCCGTCCCGGGGCCCGCGGGAACCCGGACCTCGAATCCATCCGTGCCGACCACGACCGCGAGCCCGGGGTACTCCGATTGCCACGTGGTGACGGCCCGGCTCAGCGCCACCTCGAGCCGCGCTCCGCTCCCGCGCGGCTCCACCCAGAGCCTCCGCCGGAAGCCGGTCGCGGGTCCCTGCTCGATGCGCACGCGCGCATCGGTGCCGGTGATCGTCGCGCTGTGGGCGTCGCCGCCGCCGGGAGGCTCCGTGAGATCCCACCGGGTGACGAGATGGGCGCCGATCCCACCCAGTCGGAAGGCGAGCTCGGCGTTCCCGGCGTACGCCAGCACGTCACCATCGACGTCGCCCCGCACCTCGGCGGGAAAGTCCCCCACCCCGGTGACCCGAGCGAAGAGCGCGCGAGGCACCGGCGTCGACCAGCGGCGCGCGGCGACCAGCTCGAGCCCCGTGTCGGTCGCCACGCCGTGCGTCGCGACGAATCGCTGCGCCTGATCCACCAGATGGGTGGGAATGTCGGCGAGACCATCGCCCTGCACGCGGACGTCGAAGTACCACGCCGGCCGCCGCAGGGGCGCCCCATTCACCACCTTCTCCAGGTGGTGCACGCTGGCCAGGCGGATCGCCGGCGCGTCGTCACCGGTCGCAAACGCTCCGAAGATGTCCCGATCGCCCACCAGCCGGTTGGCGACGCTCGACGTGGCGGCGTGTCGCCCGGTCATCATCTCCATGACTCGCGCGCCCCCGCTCAGCACGTGACGCACGTCGGGCAGCGCCGCCGCGCTCGTGAGCCAGGGCTTGTCCGCCAGCACGTGGAGCCCGGCGTCGTGGAGCTGCCGAGCGAGCGCCATCTTGCGGTCGTTCCGGCCGGCGAGAATGGCCACGTCGCCCGGCCGGTCTTTCAGGAGACGCGCGAGCGGATCGGCATCCGTGCGTACGACCGTCTGCCACCGCGTCGGGCGTTCGGGCCGACGATTGAACGCCTCGACCAGGGTCAGGAACTCGGCGAGCTCCGGGCCCCCGGCAAGCCCGGCGGGCGGGGCGTACACCACGATCTCGTCGCGCACGAGCGGATGGCGCTCACGCAGCGTGAGCGCGGCGTGGAAGTGGCCGGGGTCCAGAAATACGAGTGTGTGCATCGGTCGCCGAGGCCGGCGCGGCGGTGGCCGCACGTGGGCCGCGGCCCCAGTCTATCGCGCCTGGCGGTGGCGTGACCGGGCGCCGGCGGCGGTGGTAACGTACGGGCTCCGGAGGAGGACGCCATGGCGCGCCAGGTGAAAGTCGCGGCGGCTCAGATGGGGCCGATCAACGAGGGCACCGGTCGGGACGAGGTGGTCGACCGGATGCTCGTGCTCCTCGAGCAGGCGATCACGGAACAGGTCGAGCTGATCGCCTACCCCGAGATGGCGCTGACCACGTACTTCCCCAAGCGCATCCGCGACGACTACGACCAGTTCTTCGAGAACGAGGTGCCGCCCAAGGCGCTGGAGCCGCTGCTGCGCCGCGCACGGGAGAAGGGCGTGGCCGTCCACGTCGGCTTCTGCGAGAAGGCCGGCGGACGCTACTTCAACACGGCGCTGCTGACCGACGAGACCGGCACGCTGGTCGGGACGTACCGCAAGATCCACCTGCCCGGCCGTCCCTCGCCCGACGGTTTCGCCCAGGTCTACGAGGTGCGCTACTTCGAGACCGGCGACACCGGCTACCGCGTCTTCCCCATCCGCAAAGCACGCGTGGGCATCGCGATCTGCCAGGACCGGCGCTACCCGGAGTCGTATCGCTGCCTCGGCCTTGCGGGCGCGGACATCGTCCTCATCGGCTACAACACGCCGCTCTCGCCGCTGGCGCTCGATCAGAACGAGCTCGTCCTGCGCGCGGGCGCCTACGAGAACAGCATGTTCGTGGTCGGCATCGCCAAGGCGGGCGTCGAGGACGGCCTGGAGCTGATCGGCGGCTCGTGCATCATCGGTCCGCTCGGCCAGGTCCTGGCGCGCGCGGCCACGACCGGCGACGAGCTGATCGCCGCACGCATCGACCTCGACTGGATGACGCCCGCGCGCAAGCGCTGGGACTTCTTCAGTCGACGCCATCCGCAGTACTACGGTCAGATCACCGAGCCCGTGAGGAAGACGTCGTGACCGCCCGGGCCCTCGACCTCGTCGTCACCGGCGGACGCGTCGTCACGTCCGTCGAAGTCCTCGACACGGCGGTGGGCATCCGCGACGGGCGCATCGTCGCGCTGGCGCCGCCCGAGGATCTGCCGCCGGCCGAGCGCACCATCGATGCCACCGGCAAGATCGTCTTCCCGGGCGCCATCGACTGTCATGTGCACCTCGGCCCCGAGTACGACGACTGGCGGGGCGGACCGCTGGCCGCCGCCCACGCCGGGCTCGGCACGGTCCTCTCCTTCGTCATGGCCAACGAGGGGGCGCACGAGACGCTGCCCACGGCCGTGAACCGCCTGCGCGAGGAGATCAGCGCGCAGTCCGTCCTCGACTTCGGCTTCCACTTCATCCTCGGCAACCAGCCGTGGATCCTGGAGGGCATCCCGGAGGCGATCAAGCTCGGCGTGAGCTCGTTCAAGATGTTCATGACGTACAAGAAGCGGAAGACCCGCATGTGCTCCGACGAGATGATCGCCGGCGCCATGGAGCTGATCGGCGCTCACGGCGGCCTCTGCCAGCTGCACTGCGAGAACGGCGACGTCATCTCCTGGCTGGAGGACCGCGCGCTGGCCGAAGGGCGCGTCAAGCCCACCGACTTCCCGGCCACGTGTCCGGACTGGACGGAGGAAGAGGCGATCAACCGCGCCATCCTCATCGGCGCGCATGACCAACTGCCCCGTCTACGTCGTGCACCTGTCCACCCGGCTCGGGCTCGAGCGCATCAAGCAGGCCCAGGCGCTCGGCCAGCGCGTCTACACGGAAACGTGCCCTCAGTATCTGCTGCTGACCGAGGACGCGATGCAGCAGCTGGGGTCCGCTGGCCAAGATCGGTCCGCCGCTGCGGCCGGCTGCCGGTGGTGACCGTGAAGCGCTGTGGGCGGGGCTGGCGCAGGGCCCGATCGCCGCCGTGGCCAGCGACCACTCGCCGCGGCCGAAGGCGATGAAGGAAGCCGGCTGGAAGAACATCTTCCAGGATGAGAAGGGCAACGTCATTCCGTTCGGCAGTCCCGGCCTGGAGACGCTGGTGCCGCTGGTCTACTCCGAGGGCGTGGTGAAGCGCGGCTTCCCGCTGACCTGGATGGCGCGCGTCCTCGGCGAGAACCCCGCGCGCATGTTCGGCCTGCACCCGCGCAAGGGCTCGATCCGCATCGGCGCCGACGCCGACCTCCTGATCTGGGACCCGACCGCCAAGGGCGAGATCCACGTCGCCGACCACCACGGCATCGCCGGCTGGACCCTCTACGAAGACTGGAAAACCACCGGCCGCCCCTGGATGACCCTCCTCCGCGGCCAAACCCTCCTCGAAAACGGCCAACTCCGCCAAAAACCCGGCTTCGGCCAATACCTCCACCGCGGCTCCCCCCTCCCCCCAATCAACAGCGCCGCCTACTGAGGACTCGCCGCGCCCTGACGAGAGCGGCGCCCAGCAGGATGGCCGGTTGCCGGCGAGCCGCCATCTGACGAGCGAGACGCCGCGTGCCAGTAGAGACAAGCATGTGATCCGAGCGAGACAAGCAAACTCCGGACGAGAGAACGGCGCAAGACGAACGATCACCTAGAGAGACGCCGCGCGCCATCCGAGCGCGGGCTTCGCCCGCGCAATCCTGCCTTGGGTCTATGGTCTAGGGGGAGGCAGGGCGGAGCGCGCCGCCAGGCGCCGCGACAACCGTCGGAAGGGGGACGAAGTCCCCCTCCGAGGTTAATAGTTCCACTCGTTGAACAGCTTCTGCTTGAACGTCGCGAGCTCCTCGACCGGCCGCGGGTATTCGCCGCGGCGCGAGAGCTCGACGAACTTCTCGTCCATCCGGCTCAGGCGCCAGGCGATCACGTCGGCCAGCGTGGCGACGACCTTGTAGGCGGCGACGCTCTCGGCCTGCAGCAGTCGATCGAACTGGGCGCGGGTCAGGAGCCGGAAGTCGCAGCTGGTACGGGCGCGAACGGTGGCCGAGTGAGGCCGATCGGTGATCAGGCTCATCTCGCCCAGGACGCTGGGCGCCTCGACGCTCGCGATCACGACCGCGGTGCCGCCGTCCTCCTTGACCACCTCGACCGTGCCCTCCAGCAGCACGAAGAGACCCTGTCGCGCGCTCCTCCTCGCGGAACACGGCGCCGCCGGCCGGCACCGTGGTCGGCACCATCGCGTTGACGATCTGCTCCGCCTGCTGGTTGGTGAGACCGCGGCACAGCAGCGTGCGCACGATCTTCGCCGCCTCGGAGTTGGTCACCTCAGACTCCTCTCAGCACGGTCGCCCGGCCCACCCGGCCGATGGCCACGATGAACGCCGCAGTACGGAACGACACCTTGCGCTCGCGCACCAGGCGCGACAGCGTCGCGTAGGCTTCGCGCATGTGGCGGCCCAGCTCGCTGGTGATGCGCTCCTCGTCCCACGTGAACTGCTGGATGTTCTGCGCCCACTCGAAGTACGAGACCGTCACGCCGCCGGCGTTGACGAAGATGTCCGGCAGCACGACCACGCCGCGCTGGTGGAGGATCTCGTCGGCCTTCGGCGTGGTCGGCGCGTTGGCCGCCTCCAGCACCATGCCCGCCCGCACGTCCTTGACGTTGTCCTCGGTGATGACGCCCCCGAGCGCGGCCGGCACCAGCACGTCCACGTCGAGCAGGATCAGGTCTTCGTTGGTGATCGCCTCGGCGCCGGGAAAGCCGGCGACGGAGCGCGTGGTCCGCACGTGCTCGAGCAGTCGGGTGATGTCGAGGCCCGCGCGGTTGAGCACCCCGCCGCGCACGTCGGAGACGGCGACGACCTTGCCGCCCTTGTCATGCAGGAAGCGCGAGGTCCACGAGCCGACGTTGCCGAAGCCCTGGACGGCGAACGTCTTGCCGCGCACCTCGCCCTGCCCGGCGTCGTGCAGATATTCCTCGAGCGCCATCACCACGCCGCGGCCCGTCGCCTCCTCGCGCCCCCGCGAGCCGTAGAGCTCCACCGGCTTGCCGGTCACCACCGCCGGCGAGAAGCCGTGCATGCGCGAGTACTCGTCCATGATCCACGCCATGACCTGCGCGTTGGTGTTGACGTCGGGGGCCGGGATGTCGCGCTGCGGCCCGATGATGTCGTGGATCTGGTCGACGAACCGCCGGGTGAGGCGCTCGAGCTCGCGCGGCGTCAGGATCTTGGGATCGACCGCGATGCCGCCCTTGGCGCCGCCGAAGGGCAGGTTCACGACCGCCGTCTTCCAGGTCATCAGCGAGGCCAGGCCCTGCGCCTCGTCCATGTCGACCGTGGGGTGGTAGCGCAGCCCGCCCTTCATCGGGCCCCGGCTGTTGTCGTGCTGCACGCGGTAGCCGATGAACGTCCCCAGCTCGCCGTTGTCCAGGGTGATCGAGACGTCGACCTTGACCTCGCGGAACGGCGTGACGAGCATCCGCTCGACGTGCGCGGACAGATCCATCACGCGCGCCGCCTTGCGGAAGTAGTAGTTGACCTCTTCGAAGCCCGACATCGCCACGAGGATTGTACGTCACCCTCGGGGCGCGCCCCTACAGGGATCAGCCGGCGGGCGCGGGGACTTCGCTGCGGCCGGCCGCGTCGGACAGCGCGGCGATGATGAGATCGGCCGAGGCGACGTTGGTGGCCAGCGGAACGTTGTGGACGTTACAGACGCGCAGGAGCGCGCGGATGTCGGGGTCGTGCGGCTGCGCGGTCAGCGGGTCGACGAAGAAGAACACGGCATCGACCGAGCCCGTCGCCACCCGCGCCGCGATCTGTGCATCACCGCCCTCGGGCCCGCTCAGCAGCACCTCGACGTCCAGCCCGACCTTGTCGCGCATGAGGCGCGCGGTGTGCCGCGTCGCCATCATGACGAACTGGGCGAGCGTGTCCCGGTTGAAGGTCGCCCAGGCCACGAGATCGACCTTGCGGTTGTCGTGGGCGATCAGCGCCAGGCTGCGCAGCGGCGTACTCATCGCACCGCTCGGTCCGTCGGCAGCGCGGCGGCAATCCGGTCGCAGTACGCGGCCACCTCCCGATCGCCGAGCGCCGCGAAGGCGCGGCCGACCGCGCGGACCCCCTGCACCGACCCCTGACGCTCGGCCTGCATCAGCGCCGCCATGTAGGCGTGCCGCGCATTCGGCCGGGCGCCATCCGGATGGCCGCTGACCTCGCCGATCCTCACGAAGGCTTCGCCGGCCGCCAGCAACGCCTCCCACCGGCGGCTGGCCACCGCCACGCCATACGCGTCTTGCCACGAGCGCACCGCATCGCTGACGTCACCACGCGCGAGCGCCTCGTCGACGACACCGAGATAGTCCTTCCAGGTCAGCTCGGACCCGACAGTTCCCGTGTCGTGGGTCGTGAGCCAGGCGACCGACCCGGGCCCGAGCGCGACCGCGGATAGCATCGCCACGGCGACGAGGCCGCCGAGTCCCAGGCAGATCGCCGACCGTGATCCTGCGCAGCTCTCACCCTGCCGCATCCTGTTCCTCCTCTCGCTTTCGTTGCTCGATCGAAGCCCACGCCGCCCGCTCGAAACCACACACAAAGGGCGCCGTGGTCGGAGCCATCTGACCCCAGCGCCCTTGCCAGCGGACGACGCCGTCGCGACGTTTCGGCTGCAGTACATATGCCACACCGCGTCATGAAAGCGTGAGTCCTAAATAATCTAAATAGAATCAGGTCTTACAGGGACGCCTGGCGTCGAATCGAGCTGGTCCGGACTGCTGCCTGCGAGGGCACCGGGACCTGGGCTGACTGTTCCGAGGGCAGCCGCTCCGGCTACGCCTCCGCGACCAGGCGCGGCACGATCTCGCTGATCGAGCCACGCAGGACTGCGTCGGCGAGCCCGTCCATGTCGGTCGGCTCGGCGTTGACGATCACCACGCGCGCGCCCGACTCCTTGGCCACCGGCACGCAGCCGGCGACGGGAAAGACCGAGAGCTTGGTGCCGATGGCCAGCATCAGATCGCAGTCGCGCGACGCGCGCTCCGCGCGCCGGAGATCCTCGGGGATGAGCGATCTGGCCGAAGGAGATCGTCGCCGACTTGAGAATCCCGCCGCACGTGCGGCACGGCGGATCCTCCTCGCCGGCACGCACCCGAGCCAGCGCGCGCTCCATCGCCGCACGCTCGCCGCAGGCCAGGCACACCACCTCCCGCGTGGTGCCATGCACCTCGACCACTCGCTCGGGCGCCGAGCCGGCCGCCAGGTGCAGGCCATCCACGTTCTGGGTGATGAGCATGTCGAGCTTGCCGCGGCGCTCGAGCGCGACGAGAGCGCGATGGCCGGCGTTGGGCTGCGCCTCCCACGAGCGCGACTCGAGACGGCTGCGCCAGGCCCGCTTGCGGACCTCGCGATCGGCCACGTAGTGCTGGATCGTCGCCTGCTTCTCGGCCTCCGGATTCTTCGTCCAGACGCCCTGCGGGCCGCGAAAATCGGGGATGCCGGAGTCGGTGGAGATGCCGGCGCCGGTCAGCACCACCACCCGCTGCGCCTGCTCGATCCACCCGCGGACCCGTCGGATCAACGTCTCGAGATCGTGCTCGTCTGTGGTCATGGTGGCGTTACTTTAAACGGGCAGGCCCACCCGCATAAACTGGTACTGCGAGCCCATGAAAGAATCGCTTCCCGAGCCGCTGCCCGACGACCCGCTGCCGCTGATCGAGGCCTGGCTGGCCGAGGCGTCCGCCGCCTCGCGCAACGCCACCGCGATGACGCTGGCCACCGTCACCGCCTGACGGCCGGCCGGCCGCCCGCATGGTGATCTGCCGCGGCTTCGACGCGCGGGCCGGCTGGCTCGTCTTCTACACCGACCGCGAGAGCGAGAAGGGCCACGAGCTCACCAAGAATCCGCGCGCGGCCCTGGTCTTTCACTGGGCCGCGTTCGAGCGCCAGGTGCGCGTCGAGGGACCGATCACCCTGGCGCCCGACGCCGACTCCGACCGCTACTGGGTCACCCGCCCGCGTGACGCGCGCGTCGCCGCCGTGGCCAGTCTCCAGAGCCAGCCGATCGCGACGCGTGCGGAGCTGCTGGCGCGCGTGGCCGAGGCCGACCGCGGCGGCGACGAGGTCCCGCGGCCGGCGCGCTGGGGCGGCTATCGGGTGTGGGCCGAGCGCGTCGAGCTGTGGGTCGGTCAGCCGGCACGCGTGCACGATCGCGCGCGCTGGATCCGCGCCCTCACGCCGGCCGGCGACGGCTACGCCGGCAGCGCGTGGCGCGCCACGCGGCTGATGCCGTGACCACCGCGATCGAGGTCCAGGAGCGCGTCGCGCTCGGCCCGCTGACCACGCTCGGCGTGGGCGGAGCGGCGCGCTGGTTCGTGCACGCGCCCGACGAAGCGACGGTCCAGTCGGCGCTGGGGTGGGCGCGGGAGCGCCGGGCCGAGCTCCGCGTGCTCGGCGGCGGCTCCAACCTGGTCGTCGCCGACGAGGGCGTGGACGCGGTGGTCGTGCAGATCGCGCTGCGCGGCGTGCGAACCCAGGAGGTCGACGGCGCGGTGGAGCTGACCGCCGCGGCCGGCGAGCCCTGGGACGGCGTGGTGCGCGCCGCAGTCGAGCGGGGCTGGGCCGGGCTCGAATGCTTGAGCGGCATCCCGGGCCTGGTGGGCGCGACCCCGATCCAGAACGTCGGCGCCTACGGCCAGGAAGTCAGCGACACCATCACGGCGGTGCGCGCGCTCGACACGGAGAGCGGCGAGATCTCCACCGTGCCCGCCGCGGCGTGCGGCTTCACCTACCGCGACAGCATGTTCAAGAGCCGGCAGCCGGGACGGTGGATCGTGCTCGCGGTCACGTACCGGCTGCGGCCCGGCGGCGCGCCCACCACGACGTACGCCGACGTCCAGCGCCAGCTGGCCACGAAGGCCGGCGCGCGCCCGACGCTGGCCCACGTTCGCGAGACGGTGCTGGCCATCCGCCGCTCCAAGTCGATGGTCCTCGACGATCCCGAGGATCCCAATCGCCACTCCTGCGGCTCGTTCTTCCTCAACCCGATCGTCCGTGCCGTCGACGCCGAGGGCGTGACCGCGCGGGCCGGCGATCCCTCGATGCCCCGCTGGCCGCAGCCCGACGGGCGCGTGAAGCTGTCGGCCGCGTGGCTCATCGAGCGCGCGGGCTTCACGCGGGGGACACGCGCCGGCGCGGTCGGCCTCTCCACCCAGCACACACTCGCCCTCGTGGCCCACGAAGGCGCGCGGGCGCGTGACGTGCTCGCCTTCGCGCGCCGCGTGCAGGACGCCGTCGAGGCGCGGTTCGGCGTCCAGCTCACGCGCGAGCCCGTCCTCTGGGGGCGCTGACCTCCCTTCCGTCGCGTCCGCTTGCCGAGGGCAGCCGGGCGTGATTGCATTGGGCGGGCTACGAGCCCCAATCTCAGGAGGACCCCATGGGTGAGATGCTGACGTTGACGGCCGAGGACGGCCACCGCCTGTCGGCCTATCGCGCGATGCCCGCCGGCACGCCGCGCGGTGGGATCGTCGTCGTGCAGGAGATCTTCGGCGTGAACTCGCACATCAAGAAGGTGACCGACGGCTTCGCCGCCGACGGCTACGTGGCCCTGGCCCCCGCGCTCTTCGATCGCGTCGAACGCGGCTTCGAGACCGGCTACCAGCCCGCCGACATCGAGCGGGGCCGCATGGTGCGCGGCAAGCTGCAGACCGAGGACGCGGTGAAAGACACCCAGGCCGCGGTGAAGGAGCTGCAGAAGGCCGGGCTCAAGGTCGGCGTGGTCGGCTACTGCTTCGGCGGCACGATCGCGTGGCTGGCCGCCACGCGCATCGACGGGGTGGTGGCCGCGTCGTCGTTCTACGGCGGCGGGGTGGCCGACGCGGCCGGCGAGCAGCCGAAGTGCCCGGTGATCTTCCACTTCGGCGAGACGGACCAGTCGATCCCCAAGGACCACTGGGATCGCATCAAGGCGCAGCATCCGAAGATCCCGATGCACATCTATCCGGCCGGCCACGGCTTCAGCTGCGACGAGCGCGGATCCTTCCACGAGCCGAGCGCCAAGCAGGCGCGCCAGCGCACGATCGACTTCTTCCGCCAGCACGTCGGCTAGCGCGCGGGCGGCTGAAAGGGCCCATCTGCTTCGTTGGCGACCCGCGCCGCACGCTCAACGTACGGGCAGTACGCCTCGCGTGCGGCGCGGGTCGCCGCCTCGCATCTGGACCCTTTTCAGCCGCCCGCGGCAGTTGGCGTCCGTCTAGCCGGTCAGCCCACACACCCGGCGCGTGGCGCGGACCAGTGACTCCATCCGTGTGAGGTCGTGTTGCAGCGCCTCCGGGGTCCGGCCGGTCGCGGCCAGGACGTCGGTGATCGTCTCGGCGAATTTTTCGGGGCGCAGGCGGAAGGCGGCAGCGGCGGCCACCGAGCCCTTCTCGTTCAGGAAGTAGCGCCCGTTCAGGGCGAAGAGCGCCTGCACCAGGCAGGCGGCGCAGCGGAACAGGCAGCCGGCGACGTAGAAGGTGTCGCCGCGGTCCGGAGCCTTGGCGGCGTTCTCCAGCGCGAACTGCGCCTCCCACAGATTGCGCTGAACCACCGTCTCGCGCAGCTTGGGGGATACGGCACCGTCCGCGTCTGCAGCGCGACGAAGGTGCCCTGACGATCGACCAGCACGTGGGCATGGTGCACTTCGCCCATGTACATGTGCGTGTGAAACGCGTGGGGATGCCCCGGCTGGTAGTACGAGGTGTATCGCCCGTCCACACAATCCGCGATCACCCCGCCGACCCTGGCGAGGTCGCGGTAGATCCAGTCCACGCGCGCGCCGCCGATCACGAGCCAGCCGCCGCCGTTGATCCACGGTCCCCAGCCGCCGAAGTCGGTCAGCAGATCTGTGCCGTGGCGATCGTCGAGCTCGCGAGCGATCTCGCGCAGCGCCGAGACGGCGAACGGTCGCGCCGGGTCGTAGTAGAGCCCGAGGTCGACGTCCGAGCGCGCGTCGGCCACGCCACGAGCCGCCGAGCCCCCGAGCACGACCGCCGCGACGCCGCTGACGGTCTGCAGGCGCTCGGCGACCCGGAGCGCCACCTCTGGAACGGCCACCGTGTCGTGCACGTCGATCAGCCTCGGCGCCAGCTTCGCAGAACGCGGTCCTGAATTGAAGGGCCACGGCCCCGGCCGCTTCGGCTTGCCGCGCCCTGGAACGCTATGTCAGGATGTGCTCCGCTCGCCCGATGAATCCCCCATTTCCGCGATGAGTGTTTCATTTCCGCACACCACGCTGGCGAGGTCGCGAGCCGGCGCGCGAGCCGGGGCTCCGTCCCGTGCTGCGCTTTCGCGACGTCGTGGGGCTCACGGTGGGCACGGTGGTGGGCGTCGGGATCTTCCGCACGCCCTCGATGGTGGCCGAGCACGCCGGCAGCACCGGGCTGGTGCTGCTCGCCTGGCTGGCCGGCGGGCTCATCTCGCTCATCGGCGCGCTCTGCTACGCCGAGATGGCCTCCGCCTACCCCAGCACCGGCGGCGACTATCACTACCTGACGCGCGCCTTCGGCCGGCGCGTGGGCTTCCTCTTCGCGTGGGCCCGGCTGAGCGTCGTGCAGACCGGCGCCATCGCGTTGCTGGCCTTCGTCCTCGGCGACTACGCCGCGCAGATCCTCCCGCTCGACGGCGTGCTGGGGCCGCTCGGGGCGTGGGCGTCACCGCTGTATGCCGCGCTCACCGTGGTCGTGCTCACCGCGACGAACCTCGCCGGGGTCCGCCACGGCGCGGCCACCCAGAACGTGCTCACGAGCATCGAGATCTGCGGCATCCTGCTCGTCGTCGTCGCCGGCCTGCTGGCCGCCCCGGCCGACGCGCCGCGCACGGTGCGCGGGGGCCCCGCCGACCGCCGCGCTCGGCCTCGTCATGGTGTTCGTGCTTCTGACGTACGGCGGATGGAGCGAGGCCGCCTACCTGTCGGGTGAGGTCCGGGACCCCGGACGCACGATGGTCCGCGCGCTCGTGACGAGCCTCGTCCTCATCACCAGCCTCTACCTGCTGGTCAACTGGACGTTCCTGGCCGCGCTCGGCGTCGGCGGCGTGGCCGAGCTCCAAGGCCGTCGCCACCGACGTGGCGCACCGGGCACTCGGCGACGCACGGCGCCCGCCTGATCGGTCTGCTCGTCGTCATCTCGAGCCTGACCTCGGCCAACGCCGCCATCTTCACCGGGGCGCGCACGTGCTACGCGCTGGGCCGCGACTTCAGCGCGTTCGCCGTTCGTCGGTCGCTGGCGCGCGGCCTCCGGCACGCCGGCCAACGCGCTGATGGCGCAGGGCGCCATCGCGCTGGCGCTCGTCGCCGTCGGCGGCCTCACCCGGCGCGGGCTTCGAGACGATGGTGGAGTACACCGCGCCCGTGTTCTGGCTCTTCCTGTTCCTCACCGGCATCGGCCTCATCGTGCTGCGCTGGCGCGACCCGGCCCGGCCACGCCCGTTCCGCGTCCCCCTCTATCCGCTCACGCCGCTCGTGTTCTGCGCCAGCAGCGGCTATCTCGTCTACGCGAGCCTCGCCTACGCCGGCCCCGGCGCGCTCGTCGGCGCGGGCGTGCTGGCGCTCGGCCTCGTGCTGCTCGCCCTCACCGGCGGCCGACCGGCCCGGCCGGTCGCGCCGCCGCATCCCGAAGGAGGATCCTGACATGTGGCTCCGCCGAGTCCCCGCGCTCCTGCTGCTCGTGCTGCTCGCATGCGTCAGCGCCTCCACCGCGCAGTCGCGGCAACCGGAGGTGCCGTACGTCCCGACCGATGACAAGGTCGTCGCCGAGATGCTCAAGGTCGCCAACGTGGGGAAGAACGACGTGCTGTACGACCTCGGCTCCGGCGACGGTCGCATCGTCATCACCGCGGCCAAGAAGTTCGGCACGCGCGGCGTGGGAGTGGACATCGATCCCGTGCGGGTCAAGGAAGCCAACGAGAACGCGGCCAAGGCCGGCGTGACCGATCGCGTCCGCTTCGTGCAGCAGGATCTCTTCGAAACCGACATCCGGGAGGCGACGGTCGTCACGCTCTATCTCCTGCCCGAGGTCAACCTGCGCCTGCGGCCCAAGCTCCTGAAGGACCTCAAGCCGGGCACGCGCGTGGTCTCGCACAACTACGACATGGGCGACTGGGCGCCGCTCAAGACGATCATCGTGAACCTCCCCGAGACCAGCCACACCGTCTACTACTGGCTCGTGCCGCCGGCCGGCACCGTGCGCTGAGCGACTGCGCCGGCGTGGCCAGCGGGCCACCCGTCCGTCCGTTCTGGCTCGCGGCGGCGAGCCCGCCCGCGGCCGGCGCGGCGTTGCCCGCGCACGCGGAGGTCGCGGTGCTGGGCGCCGGCATCGCCGGGTGCCTGGCCGCGCTCGTGCTGGCGCAAGCCGGCGCCCGGGTGGTGGTGCTCGACGAGCGGCACCCAGGTCAGGGCGCCACCGGGCGGAGCGCCGGCTTTCTCATCCGCGGCACCGCGGACCATCCCGCGCGCGTGGCCGCGAGCCTCGGCGACGAGGGCACGCTCGCGCTGTGGCAGTACACCGTCGCGAGTCTCGACGCGCTGATCGCGCTGGTGGACCAGCGACGGCCTGGCGTGCGGCCTCCGCCGCCCGGGTGGCCTGGTGCTCGCGCTCGACGCCGACGAGGCGCGCGATCTCGAGGCCTCGGCCGCGCTCGTCGGCCGGGTCGGCTCCCGGGGCGAGATCTGGAGCGCGGGCGACGTCGCGCACCGCACGGGCTTTGCCGGCTTCACGGCGGGCTGGTTCCGTCCCGACGACGCGATGCTCGATCCGGCGCGCCTGTGCGCGGCGCTGGCGACCGCCGCCGAGCGCGCGGGCGCGTGCCTCGTGACCGGGGTGCGCGTGCTCCAGGTGGACGACACCCGTCAGGGACCGCTGAGCGTTCACACGGAGCGCGGCGTCATGGGCGCCGATCGCGTGCTGCTGGCCGTGAACGCCGCGCTGCCGCGTTTGGATCCTCGCTTCGCCGGCGTCGTCACGCCGGTGCGCGCCCAGATGCACGTCACGGCCCCGGATCCGAACGGCCCGTCGCTGCGCTGGCCCGTCTACGCGCATCACGGCTACGAGTACTGGCGCCAGGAGCCCGGCGGCGAGCTGCTCTTCGGCGGCTGCCGCTGGGCGGAGCCGGCCGCCGAGCGCGGCGTGATCGACGACGCGAGCGTCTCCGAGACCGTGCACACCGCGCAGCGCGATTTCGTCCGCCGGCACCTGCCGGCCTTCGCGCCGCTGGCGCCGACGGCGCGCTGGACGGGCATCATGGCGTACACCCCGGATGGCCTGCCGCTGGTCGGCGCCGTGCCCGGCCGCGATCGACGGTGGGTCTGCGCGGGGTGGAACGGTCATGGCCTGGCCCTGGCGCCGCGGTCGGCCGCGCTGGTGAGCGACGTGATGCTCGGCCGGCGGCCGCTCACCGATCTTCCGGCGATGTTCGCGCCGGCGCGCTTCACCACGATTCCGTCATCCTGAACCGTCACCACGCATGACGGAAGCAGTGCTAGTCTTGGGCGTCGAGCGATCAGACATGGCGGCCGCCTCGCGTACTGCGCCCACGACCGTCCTTCTCGTCCGTCACGGCCTGACGCCGACGACGGGGAAACTCCTGCCCGGCCGCTCGGCCGGCCTGCACCTGTCCGACGAGGGCCAGCGTCAGGCCGAGGCCGCGGCCCGGCGCATCGGCAAGCTCGAGCGCGTGGCCGCCATCTATTCGTCACCGCTCGAGCGCGCGCGCGAGACGGCCCTGTCCATCGCCAAGGTCCGCGGCCTGGCGCTGCGCATCGAGCGCGGGCTGCTCGAGCTGGACATCGGGGAGTGGACCGGCAGCAGCCTGGCCCGGGTGAGCCGCAAGCCCGAATGGCAGCAGGTTCAGCGCTATCCCAGCGGCTTTCGCTTTCCCGGCGGCGAGTCGTTCACCGAGATGCAGGCGCGGATCACCGGCACGCTGGCGGCGCTGGTTGCCCGCCACCGCGGCGGCACGATCGTCGCCGTCTCGCACGCCGATCCGATCAAGGCGGCGCTGGCCCACGCGCTCGGCATGCACCTCGATCACTTCCAGCGGCTGGTCATCGCGCCGGCCTCGATCACCACGATCGCCTACGGGGCGACCGGGCCGGTGGTGATCGGTGTGAACGTGCCCGCCGAGGGAACGAGGCCCGCGTGAGCGAATCGTATCGGCTCGATGCTCCGGATCACTTCACGGTCGGCACCGTGGGACCGCCCGGTGAGCGCACGTTCTACCTGCAAGGGCGCGAGGGCCGCTCGCTGGTGACGCTCAAGTGCGAGAAGACCCAGGTGGCCGCGCTCGGCGACTACCTGTCCGGGCTGCTCGCGCGCATGACCGGGGGATCGCCCCCCGCCGGGACACCGCAAGCGCTCCTGGAGCCGATCGAAGCGGCCTGGCCCGTCGGCTCGCTCGGCGTCGGCTACGACGAGGCGAGCGATCGCATCATCGTGGTGGCCAACGAGGCGGTGGACGACGAGCAGGAGACGCCGGGCGAGGCGGCCACGGCCCGCTTCGCGATCACCCGCGCGCAGGCGGCGACGTTCGTCGCGCACGCCCACACGCTGCAGCGGGCCGGGCGCCCCACCTGCCCGATGTGCGGCGAGCCCAAGGACGCGACCCACGTCTGCCCGCGCGCCAACGGCCACGTGGTACACCGCGAGTGATGGCCGCGATCGAGCCGCTCGACGTCCTCTCGCGCGGCGCCCTGACCGTGAAAGGGCGGCTGCCGGATAGCAGTAACGCCACGCTGCTGGTCGAGGCCGTGCTGGATGACGTGACCCTGCTGGCCGTCTACAAGCCGATGCGCGGCGAGCGGCCGCTGTGGGATTTCCCGCGCGGATTGTTCCGGCGCGAGATCGCCGCCTGGCATCTCTCGGAGGCGCTCGGCTGGGGCCTGGTCCCGCTGACCATTCCGCGCGAGGGGCCGTACGGCGAGGGCTCGCTCCAGCAGTTCATCCACGCCGACTTCGAGCAGCACTACTTCACCCTGCGCGAGATGCCCGAGCACCTCGAGACGCTCCAGCGCGTGTGCGCGTTCGATCTGATCGCCAACAACGCCGATCGCAAGAGCGGTCACTGCCTGGTGGCCGACAACGCGATCTACGCGATCGACAACGGCCTCTGCTTTCACGTCGAGCCGAAGCTGCGCACGGTCATCTGGGACTTCGCCGGCCAGCCGGTGCCGGAGCCGGCGCTGGCCGATCTGCGCCGGTTCGTCGACAGCCCGGTGCCGGAGGCGCTGCGCGAGCTCCTCGATCCCGACGAGTGCCGCGCGCTGCGCGCCCGCGCGCGGGCGCTGCTGCGCAAGGGGTGCTTCCCCGGCGACCGCACGGGCCAGGGCTATCCCTGGCCGCTGGTGTAACGTGGCCGAGGCCTACCGGCCGTATCTGCCGGCCACCGACATGCCGCGCTTCCTGCGCGAGCTGGCCGAGTTCGTGGGCCTGACCGACGCCGACGTCGCCGCCATCCGGCGGAGCGCGCCGCAGGTGCTGGCCCGCGAGGCCGCGCTCACGGCGGCGCTCTACGAGCACTTCCTGAAATTCCCCGCCACCGCTCGCTTCTTCCTGGGCGCGGACGGCACGCCCGATCAGACGCGCATCGAGCGGCGGCGGCACAGCCTGGCGCGCTGGCTCCGCGAGACCGCACAGGCCGCGCTCACCCACGAGCAAGGCTACTATCTGTTGACCATCGGGCTGTCGCACAGTCATCGCGCGCAGGGGCCGGGCGGGGTGATTCCGGTTCACTTCATGATCGGGGCGATGAGCCTGGCCCAGTCGGCGCTGGCCGAGGCGTTCAGGGTCGAGATGGAACCGGCGGCCGCCCTGGAGGCCAGCGTGGCGTGGAACAAGCTCCTGCTCGTGCACCTCGCCGCACTGCTGCTCGGCTACCTGCCACCCCGCCCCTCGTAGTCGCCGGGCACCCGAGCCCCAGCGCGGGGGCGCCGACTATCGTCGGGCCTGGAGTTGCTCTACAATCTTCCCGGGAGGCGCTCCATGGCCATGGCGGGAAAGACCTTCGATCGGACCCAGGAAGATCTCGGCAACATGATCCACCTCGAGCACGTCAACGTCCGTGTGCCCGACCAGCAGCTGGCCACGCAGTTCTACGTGGTCGCGCTGGGCCTGACGCGTGACCCGTACCTCATGGTCGGGCTCGAGAACATGTGGATCAACGTCGGCCACTCGCAATTCCACCTGCCGACGGCGGCGGCGCAGGTGCTGCGCGGGTTCACCGGCCTGGTGATTCCCGACTTCGACGAGCTGCCGGCCCGCCTGGCCACCGCGGCCGAGCGGTTGAAGGGCACGAAGTTCTCCTACCACGTCGAGGCGAGCTACGCGGACGTCACCTGCCCGTGGGGGAATCGGTTCCGGCTGCATCCGCCGCAGGAGAAGTTCCCGCGGCTGACGCTCGGCATGCCGTACGTCGAGTTCCCGGTGCGCCAGGGCACGGCCGACGGTATCGCGCGCTTCTACAAGGAGATCATCGGCGCGCCGTCGTGCGTCGTCAGCAACGGCTCGGTGGCGGCCGAGGTCGGCGTGGGCACTGTCGCAGAAGCTCATCTTCCGCGAGACCAACGAGCCGCTCGACCCCTACGACGGCCACCACATCGCCGTCTACATCGCGGACTTCTCCGGCCCGCACAAGAAGATGCTGGAGCGCGGGGTCGTCAGCGAGGAGAGCAACCCGTACCAGTACCGCTTCGTCGACATCGTCGATCCCGACAACGGCAAGGTGCTCTTCGAGATCGAGCACGAGGTGCGCTGCGTGACGCACCCGATGTACCGCCGGCCGCTGATCAACCGCAATCCCGCTCAGCGCCAGCCGACGTACGTGTCGGGGCTCGACGCCCGCAGTTTTTGATAGAGATTGGGGGGAGCGCGCCGCTCCCCCCGCCAATTTACATCGGGGCCTCGAAATGGCCCCCAAACCCCCAGCGCTCGTCACGCCCCAGGGAATCCGGGACGCTCCTCGATTCTGCGTGCTCTGCGGGCCGACCGCGTCATCTCCGAGCAGACCCACTGCTGGTTCGGCTTCGCCCGCCTCAGACCTGTTCGCTCACGCAGCCCCTGGCGCCTTCGACTCGTTCGGCGATGCGGCGGCGGGCTCGGGCGTGGGCGAGACGGTCCGGAGAAACTTGCGCAGGCGGTGCTCGCCGGAGGTCACCGGCTCGTAGCGCGGCGGGTGGTCGGGGCCGGTGCACGAGGGCAAGCACTCGATCAGCGCGTCGTAGTTGGGTTGAAAGAAGAAGACGATCGACTGGCGCCGACTGCCCAGCGCCGCATCGCGCGGCGGATTGACGACGCGGTGGAGCGTGGAGGTCCAGCGGTCGTTGGTCCAGTGCATCATCAGGTCGCCGATGTTGACCACGAACGCACCCGGCGGCGGCTCGACCTCCACCCAGTCACCGGCGCGGTTCAGCACCTGCAGGCCCCCCGGCACGTTCTCGGACTTGAGAATGGTGAGGGCCCCGTAGTCGGAGTGGGCGCCGGCCCGGAGCTGCCCGGCCGGCGGTGCCACGGGCTGATCCGGATAGTTGATGACGCGGATCCCGCTGATGTGCCGATCGATCTTGTCGGCAAAGAAACGCTCGCGCAGGTCGAGCGCGAGCGCGAACGCCCGCATGATGGCGGTGGCCAGTCGCTCCATCGCCTGGTAGTACGCGGTGTAGACATCGCGCAGCTCCGCCGGCTGCTCCGGCCACACGTTTGGCGCGAACGAGGGATAGGCCGCGGCCGCCGTGTAATAGGGCGCGTCCGGCACGTCCACCGGCCCGATGGCGAAGAACTCCTTGAGATCGGTCGTCGCCGTGCCGACGCCGTAGGCGAGGTTCTCCTCCCCCACGCCGATGTAGCCCCGGCTCTGCTCCGGCTTCGGGCGCGCGACCCGCTGCTTGTCCGCGAGGGGCAGATCGAAGAAGGCGCGCGAGACGCGATCCATGCGCTCGACGAGCAGCGGATCCACGCCGTGGCCGACGATCGTGAAGAAGCCGATGTCCTCGCAGGCGCGGCCGATGGCGCGCGCCACCGAGACGCGCTCCGAGCGCCCACCGGCGAGAAGTGGAGCGAGGTCGATCAGCGGGACGGTGGTGTGCCGGGTCTCGCCGCTCGTCATGCGAACACCGAACCCCCGTCGACCACCAGCGTCTGGCCGGTCATGAACGCGCTGTCGTCCGAGGCCAGGAAGACCACCGTGCCCTCCAGGTCCTCGGCTACCGCTTCACGCTTGAGCGAGCGGGAGGCGAGCACGGCCTCGCGCTGGAACGCGGCGATGTCCGGATTGGCCAGAACGGTATCGCTGAGAGTCAGGCCGGGGGCGATCGCGTTCACCGTGATCCCGTCGGAACCGAGCTCGCGGGCCAGCGCGCGAGTCAGCGCGATCACGGCGCCCTTGGAGGTCACGTAGTGCAGCAGTCCGGCCGTCCCCTTGTGGGCGATGGCCGAGGCCACGTTGACGATCCGCCCGCCGCCCTGCGTCCGCATCAGCGGGCACCGCCGGCCCGCACACAGTTCCAGATGCCCTTGACGTTCACGGCCATGACGCGGTCCCACTCGGCCTCGGCGATCGCGTCGAACGGCTGGGGTCGGAGCGTGGCGAACACCGCCGCGTTGTTGACCAGGACGTTGAGCGCGCCGAACTGTCGTCGCGTGCGCGTCGACCATCGCTTCGCAGTCGGCGAAGACCGCGACGTCGGCGCGCACGGCGTGCACCGCGTCGCCGGCGTCGAGCTGCTTCAGCGCGTGGGCGGCATCGGCCACATCCGCGATGACCACACGCGCGCCCTCGGCCAGCAGGCGCCGGGCGTAGGCGAGGCCGAGACCGGCAGCGCCGCCGGTGACCAGCGCGACCTTGCCGGCCAGCCGCGCGCTCAGGGCTCCCCCGCGCAGTCCGGACAGCCGAGCGGGCCCGCGCTGCCCGTAGTCCGCCGCGGCCGCGCCCGGCGAGACGTAGCCGTTGACGACGTCGTCGCCGACCCGCGCGCGGTCGCGCGCCGCGGGATCGCCGTAGCCGCCGGAGCCGGGAGCCCGCAGTCGGATCTCGGCGCCCGCCGGCGCGGTGAGCGATCCCTTGCTCAAGAGCACGCACTCGGCCCCGTCGGCGGACGCCAGCGCGATGCGGCCCGGCGCGCCCGCGCGCCCGCCGGCCAGCCCGAACGGCGCCGACTTGGTCCGCTCCAGGCACACGCTCATCTGCGAGGGCAGCCCGAGGATCCGCCACACGCGCTCGACGCCACAGCCGCCGCGGAAGCGGCCGGGGCCGCCCGTGTCGGGGACGATGGCGTAGCGCTCCACGCGGACCGGGAAGGACATCTCGAGGATCTCGATCGGCGTGTTCATGGTGTTCGAGATGCCGCTGGCCACGCCGGTGATCCCGTCCTTGGTGGGCCGCGCGCCGAAGCCGCCCTTGATCGTCTCGTACGAGACGTAGCGGCCGCCGGTCCGATCGTCCACGCCGCCGAGCGTCAGGATGGCGGAGGTCCCCTGCGAGCACGCCATCACGCGCTCGGGAGCCAGCCGGGCCATGGCGCCGAACAGCATGTCGCACACGCGGTGGCTGATCTCGTGGTTGGCGTAGACCACCGGCGCGGGCGACACCGCGCTCACCACCGTCCCCGGCTCGGCCCGCAGCTCGATGGCGCGCCAGCAGCCCGAGTTGGGCGGGACGAGATCCTCCGGGTCGGCGATCATCTTGATCGCGCAGTAGATCCCCGAGGCCGTCACGTTCAGCGGCGCGTTCATGGGCCCCGCCACCTGACGGTCGGTGCCGGCGAAGTCGACGATCAGGCGATCGCCGCGCTTGTCGACACGCATCCGGATCCAGAACGGCTGATCGTCCTTGTCGCCGTTCTCGAGCACGCCGTCGCCGTCGCAGAAGTCCTCGAAGTCGGCGGTGCCGTCGGGTAGCGCGGCCAGCAGCGTCCGCATCATCCGCTCGGAGTAGTCCATCACCTCCTGCATGATCGCCAGCAGGCGCTCGACGCCGTACCGCCGCGCCAGCTCCGACAGCCGCGTCACGCCGCGGTGGTTGGCCGCCAGCTGCGCGCGGAGGTCGCCGCGCCGCTCCTCGGGGGTGCGGACGTTGGTGAAGATGATCGCGTCGACCTCGCGATTGAGGACGCCGGCGGCATAGAGTCGCACGGGCGGCAGCCGCAGCCCCTCACCGTAGATCTCGGTGCTCGCGCCGTAGGAGCCGGGCGTGCCGCTGCCGATGTCGGGCCAGTGCGCGCGCACGCAGGCGAAGCCGAGCAGCCGCCCCTCGTGGAAGGCCGGCGTGACGACGTTGACGTCGGGCAGATGGCTGCCGCCGAAGTAGGGGTCGTTGTGGATGAACACGTCGCCGGCCTCGAACGTCGGCGACGCCTGGATCACGGCCTTGACCGCCAGCGGCATCGAGCCCAGATGAATCGGCAGATCCGGGCCCTGGGCCACCATCTCGCCGCGCACGTCGAAGAGGCCGCACGAGTAGTCGCCGGCCACCTTGAGCAGCGGCGAGTACGCGGTCTTGGCCAGCACCACCTTCATCTCCTCGGCGGCGCAGTAGAGCGCGTTCTTGACGACCTCGAATGTGGCGGGATCGGTCTCACGCATGGGCGCGCTCCAGGACGATCAGGCCGCCGGCATCGACCGCAAGCCTCCAGCCGGGCGGCACGACGACCGTGGTGTCGGCGGCCTCGACGATCACGGGCCCCGACCGGCCGGCGCCGGGCGCCAGGCTCTCGCGCGCGATGACGTCAACGGTCACGAGGCCCGTCTCCTTGAAGTACGCGGACCGCGTCGCCAGCGGACCGGCCGCGTTCTTGGCCTGCGCGCGCGTGAGATCGAGCGGCGTCTGGCGGCCCAGCGCCGACACGCGGATGTTGACCAGCTGGACGGCCTCGTCGGGGCTCGCGTGGCCGTAGGTGGCGCGATGACGCTCGTGGAACGCCTGCGCGAGACGATCGAGCGCCGCGCGGTCGATCGAGCCACCGGCCAGCGGCACCGTCAGCTCGTAGGCCTGGCGCGGATAGCGGCAGTCGGCCGTCCGCGTGACCTCCCAGCGCTCCTTGGGCACGCCGGCCCGGCTCAGCATCGCGTGCGCCTCGCCTTCCATGGCCGCGCAGGCGGCGGCGATCTCGGCGGGATCGGCGGAGGGCAGCGCGGCGTAGAACGTCCGCGCGTAGTCGCGGCGCACGTCCGTGGCCACCAGGCCGAGGGCGGAGAAGCCCCCGGGGATCGGCGGGATGAGCACGCGCGGGATATCGAGCTCCTCGGCCAGGCGCGCGGCGTGCACCGGCCCCGCGCCGCCGAACGCCACCAGGGTGAAGTCGCGCGGGTCGTGGCCGCGCTCGACGGAGACGATGCGCAGCGCACCCGCCATGCCCGCGTTGACGACCTCGACGATGCCGGCAGCGGCCTCCAGCACGCCGAGACCGAGCGGCCGCGCGATCTGCGTCTCGATGGCCGCGCGCGCTCGCTCGACATCGACCGGCAGCGCACCGCCCAGCAGCGCGACCGGGTTCAGGTAGCCCAGCACGAGATCGGCGTCGGTGACCGTCGCGCGCGTGCCGTGCGGTCCGTAGCAGACGGGACCCGGGTCCGCACCGGCGCTCTCCGGTCCCACGCGCAGGACGCCGCCCGGATCGATCCACGCGATCGAGCCGCCGCCCGCGCTCACCTCGGCCAGGTCGATGACCGGCACGCGGATCGGATGCCCGGTGCCGTGCAGCCAGCGTCGCACGTTGCCGCCGCCGCCGACCTCGTACTCGGCGGTGGTCTTGATCTCGCCGCGCTCGATCAGGCTGGCCTTGGCCGTGGTACCGCCCATGTCGAAGGAGATGATGTTCTGCCAGACCGCGCTGGCGCCCCACGAGCGCCGCCGCGATCACGCCCGCCGCCGGTCCGGACTCCACCGCCATGGCCGGCATGCTCAAGCCTTCGCTCACGCTGAAGACGCCGCCGCTCGAGCCCATCACCCACGGCGACGGCAGTCCCATGCCGGTGACGGCCGTCTCGAGGCGGCCGAGGTAGGACGCAAGGATCGGCCCCACGTACGCGCACACGGCCGTGGTGCTGGTGCGCTCGAACTCGCGGATCTCCGGCAACACCTCGCTCGACAGGAAGACCGGCATGTCGGGGAACGCCGCCCGCAGCGTCCGCCCGATCGCCCGCTCGTGGGCGTCGTTGAGGAACGAGAACAGCAGACAGACGGCGATGGCGTCGATCCGATGCCGCCGGATGAACTCGACCGCCGCGCTGACGTCCTCGGGGTGGAGCTCCTCTACCACGCGCCCCTGGGCGTCGACGCGCTCGCGGACTTCCAGTCGCAGGTGACGCGGCACCAGCACGGCCGGGGCGTCCTGGAAGAGATCGTAGAGGCTCGCGCGGGCCGAGCGCCGCAGCTCGAGCACGTCGCGACAGCCGTGCGTGGTGATCAGGGCGACCCGGGCGCCGCGCCCTTGCAGCAGCGCGTTGGTGACCACGGTGGTCGCATGGGCCAGCCAGCCGACGTCACCGGCGGCCACCCGGTGCGCGGTCGTCGCCGTACGCAGGCCGGCCACCACGCCCTCGGCGAAATCCCGCGGAGTCGTCGGCACCTTGATCACGTCCACGGCGCCGGTCGCCTCGTCGGCGAGCACGACGTCGGTGAACGTGCCGCCGATGTCCACGCCGATGCGCCACGTCATGGCAAGAGTTCTATCACGGCTCGGGGCGCGCGATGGGCAGGGCCACGGCGACTCCGGTGAGCTGCTGGGCGCGGGCCGCCAGCCGCGTCGCATAGTCCGACCGCTCGAGCGCGCCCAGCGCACGGCCGCGCCCGACGCGCGCCTCGCCGGTCTGGACCAGCGCGCGCATGGCCGTCGCGACCTCGTAGTAGGCGAGTCGATCCGGGTCGAGACGACGGCGGCGGCGGTATCCCCGCAGATAACGGGCGACCAGGATCGGCCGGGCCACCGCCGCGAGCGCACGCGTGGCCTTCGACGGCGCGGCCAGATCGCGCGGGAACGAATCGCAGGATGTTGAGCGTCGATGCCACGTCGAACTCCGCGCTCGGCCACGACCGTGTTCGGCCAGTCGACGACCCCGGTCAGCCGGCCGGCGGCCACCAGAAGATTGCGGGGATGGAAATCGCCATGGCAGATCACGAGCGGACCGGGCGACGGCCGGTGGCTCCGCAGCCAGCTCAGCACCGGCTTCAGTCCATCGAGCTTTGCGCGGGCCATGCGGTACTCGAGCGACCGGAGATAGCTTTCGAGCTCGACCGTGGCGTGGCCGCCCGAGCCGGGCTCCTGGTCGAGCGCGGCGAACAACGGCCCCGCCTTCAGCGCGTGCAAGCGGAGCTGCGCGTCGACCAGGACGCCGGCCATGCCCACCCGCTGGGCATCGACCAGCACCCGCCCCGGGAGCCGCTCCATCAACAAAAATGGCGCGCCGAGCGGAACGGGGTCGGTCGTCGCGGCCAGCACCTGCGGCGCCGGATAGCCCTGGCTGGCCACCGCATTCTGAATGGCGCGCTCACGCAGGACACGGGGACCCGGGTCGCCGTGCGGCGCCATGATCCGCAGCACGAGCGGGCCGGCGAAGAGCGCCGGGGCGTCACGCAGCCGGATGGCGTAGATCGACGTGTCGAAGCCGCCGCTGAGCGGCGTCGCCGGCTCGGCGAGGCCGAGCTCGCGCACACCGAGTAGCTCGCGGAGAAACTCGACGAGGGCGGGGCCGACGTCCTGGCCCGGCATCGCTCAGTCGTACGGCAGCCGTCGAACCGCGCCCGGCGCTCACGCGGTCCGTGCGCCGTTCAGCAGCCGCACGTCGGTCGGCGCGGTTCCCAAGGGGATGCTGCGCGTGGCGAACTGCTCGAGCAGCGCCAGGTACAGCTCGCTGTCGGCCGGGCCGACGTCCAGCACCTGCACCCAGGGCGCGATGGCGAGCTTGACGCCGCCGTCGAGGACCTGGCCCACGCCGATCTCCGGCGAGGGCTCCTTCAGCACGCGCGGGTTGCGCCGCACGATGTCGTCGAGGGTCGCGAGCGCGGCCGAGATGTCGGTGCCGTGCGGCACCGTCACCGACAGGTTGAGCTGACGCATGGTGCCGAAGTTGTGGAGGATCTCACCGACCAGCTTGCCGTTGGGAATGACGATGCGGGACCGGTCGGAGTGACGCAGCGTCGTGGAGAATAGCTCGATCGCGCTCACTTCCCCCTGGACGCCGACGACCTGGATGAATTCCCCGACCCGGAATGGCTTGGTCAAGATGATCGAGAGTCCTGCCACGAGGTTGCCGATCACCCCTTGCAGCGCGATACCGATACCGAGGCCGACGACCCCTATGCCGGCGACCAGCGGCGCGATCTGGAAGCCGAACTTGTCGAGGGCGACCACCACCGCGAAGAGCATGACGACCATGCGCAAGACCCGGACGGCGAGCATGCGCAGCGGCGGCTCCATGGCGCGAGCTTGCAAGCGCCGGTCGGCGACCCGCCCCAGCCAGCCGGCGATCATCGCCCCCACTCCCAGGATGACCAGCGCGCCCAGCACCTGAAAGCCATAGCGAATGACGAGGTCGAAGAGAAGATCGGTATTCATGATGCCCTCCTCGACGCCGACCATACCACGCGACCTCTCGAGGGTAGCGGCGGGGGTAGAATGGCAGCCTCATGGTGACGCGTCGCCGCGTGGTGTTTGCGGCAGCGATTGCCGCGGCGGCCCTGCTGGTCGTCGCGCTGCTGGTCCTCGTGCCGGTGATCCTCCGCGGGGTCCTCGAGAGTCGCCTCGCGGAGATGACGGGCCGCGCCGTCTCGATCGCCGACATCGACCTCAACATCTTCACCGGCCGCATGGGCATCGCCCGCATGCGGCTGTCGCAGAAGGGCTCGAACGCGCCGGCGGTCGAGTTCGAGCGCTTCGACCTGCGGGTGGCGGTCAACTCGCTGCTCGGCAACAACATCCGGATCCGCGAGATCATCCTGACCGCGCCGACCCTGCATACGACCCGCTTCACGATCGATCGATTCGACTTCTCGGACCTGCTCGACCTGATCCCGCCTCCCGATCCCAAGGCACAGCCCTCGGACGAAGACCATCACGATCGAGCGCGTGCTGCTCACCCGCGGCACGATCGTCGCGCGCGACGAGAGCGTGACGCCGCCCGCCACCTGGCGTATGGACGCGCTCGAGGTCGACGGCGCGTTCATCACCACGCGGCCCGATGCGCGCCCGGGCCGACTGAGCGTGAGCGCCAAGATCAACGGCACGGCGCTGTCGGTCGTCGCCGACGCCGTCGACGTGCCCAAGGGCGCGGTCACCGCGCGCGTGAAGCTCGACGGCTTCGACGTCGCGCAGTCCGTTCCGTACGCCCCGGCCACGGCCCCGGCGAAGCCGACCGCGGGGCGCCTCACGGTCGACCTCGGCGTGGTCACCTCGCGGACGCCCGAGGGCAAGCCGAAGGTGGTGCTGAACGGCGACGTGCGGCTGGTCGATCTCCTCGTCCGGCAGCGCGACGCGCCGGCTGATTTCGTGCGGCTCCCGCGTCTGGCCGTCAGCCTGAAAGATACGGCGCCGCTGGATGGCGCGATCAACCTGGCCTCGGTCGAGCTCGAGGGGCTCGATCTCACGATGATCCGCAACAAGCAGGGCCAGATCGATCTGCTGGCGATGGCCGGCGGCGGCGCCGACGCGCCGCCGGCCAAGGCGTCAGAGCCGCCGGCCAAAGCGTCGGCGCCGTCAGGCAAGGCAGCGCCGCCGGCCAAGGGTTCAGCGCCGTCGGCAAAGCCACCGGCCACGCCACCGACGCCAACGCCCCCGGCCACGCCGCCGACGGAGGACCAGAGGCCGATCCAGGTGGCCGTCGAGCGCGCCATCGCCATGAATGTGGCCGTCGAGCGCGTCGCCCTCACGAAGGGGCGCGCCACGTTCAAGGACGAGGCGGTCTCGCCGGCCAACACGCTCACGCTGTCGGATCTCTCGGCCACGGTCACCGGGTTCACCTGGCCGGGGCCAAAGCCTTTCGACGTCGTGCTGGCGGTGAACCTGCCCGGCGCCGGCAAGTTCAACACCAAGGGGACGGTGACGCTGGAGCCGATCACCGCCGACCTCGCGATGACGATGCGGGGCGCATCGATCGAGCCCTACCGCCCGTACATCCCGATCAAGGCGCAGCTCGCCGGAAACTTCAACGGCGACAACCGCTCGCGCATCTCGCTGGCCGGCGGCAAGCTCACCGCCACGTCCAAGGGCACCAGCTGGATCGACAAGCTGGAGCTGCGTGATCCGGTCCCCGGCGCTCCCACGCCGCTGAAGATGGAGCGCATGGAGATGGCCGGCATCGATTTCGCGTGGCCGACCTACGCCAAGGTGGCGACGGTCACGGTGCGCAAGCCCGAGGCGCAGATCGAGCGCGCGGCCGACGGCAAGATCCGCCTGCGCGAGCTGCTCGTCCCCGAACCCGAGGGTGGCGCCGCATCGGAGCCCGAGCCCGCGAAAGAGGCCAAGCCCGCGAAGGACGCCAAGCCGGCGCCGAAGGTGGATGCGGCGGTCCCGCCCGCGACCCAGGCCAAGGGCGGTGCGGTCGGCTTCCCGCTCGAGGTCGGCGCCTTCGTGCTGGAAGATGGCTACATCCGCTTCCTCGACCGCGCGGTGAAGCCGGCGTTCTCGGAGACGATCTCTCGCCTCGCCATCCGCGTGGAGAATCTGTCGAGCACGCCCGGCACTCGGGCCAGGCTCAAGAGCCAGGCCATCGTGGGCGGCGACGCCGCGCTCGACATCAACGGCGAGCTGGCGCCGCTCGGCCAGCTGTACGCCGACATCCACGGCGAGCTGCGCGGCTTCACCCTGGCCAGCGTGAACCCCTACGCCGACAGCGCGGTGGCCTGGGTCGTCGAGCGGGGCAAGCTGGGGCTCAAGTTCCACGTGAAGATCGAGAACAACCAGATCGACCTCACCGACGAGATCGCGGTCGAGAACATCCACGTGGCGCCCTCGCGCGAGGACGACGAGGTGAAGAAGCGGGTGGGCCTGCCGCTGGGCCTCATCGTGGCGCTGATCACCGACGCCGACAACACCCTCAAGATCAACCTGCCGGTGTCCGGAGAGCTCGACAACTTCAAGGCGAACTTCAGCGACGCGATCTGGGCCGTGGTCAAGAACGTGGTCGTCAACATCGTGGCCGCGCCGTTCCGGGCCATCGGCCGGCTCTTCAAGGGCAACGGACGACAAGGTCGAGTCGCTGGCCGTCGAGCCGGTCACCTTCAAGCCCGGCACCGACACGGTCGCCGACGGCATGGACCAGCACCTCACCAAGGTGGCCGACTTCATGCGCCGCGCGCCCGCCATCCGTCTCACGCTGGCGCCACATCCCGGGGCCGCCGACGTCGAGAGCCTCAAGGGACAGGAGCTGAACGCGCGGCTGCAGGCAGCGGCAGCGCGAGAAGGGCCTGAAGGATTTCCCCGCCGCGGTCGCCGCCGAGTTCCGCGAGAAGTTCCCCGACGTGAAACCGCTCCCGCCGCCCGACGATCAGCTGACGCGTCTACGGGAGGCCGAAGCGCTGCCGCCCGAGCGCCTCAGTGATCTGCTCGCGCGTCGAGTCGCCGCGGTCCGTGACGCGCTGACCAAGGCCGAGGGTATCCCCGAGACGCGCCTGAAGGCGGACGAGGCCGCGCCCGCGCCCGCGGCATCGCCCGCGGCAACGGCATCGCCCGCGGCAACGGCCCCGCCCGCGCCGGCGGGCGATCCGCGCGTGGAGTTCCGCATCGGGCAGTAAACGTGGGGGGCCCCGAAATGGCCCCCGCACATGCCCCCAGCGCGCTCAGGAGCGCCCCGGCGAAGCCGTGGCGCCCCTCTGTTATGCGCTTGCTGTTATGCGCTTGGCGCTAGTGACAGGACACGACCTCGCCGCCGCGCGAGCGATGGCAGGTGGTCGAGCTGACCAGACCCAGGCACAGCGTGCGGCGCGGACCATCGGCGGCCGTCCGGTCGTACTGGACCCACTCGATCCCGCGGCACTGACAGGTGCGATAGCGCGCACCCATGGCGCCGCCGTCGGCGCAGCGGGTGACGAGGGCGAAGCCGGCCACGAGCAGCACGGCCACCGCGAGGAGCCACGGCCATCGGCGGCGCACGGCTCAGGCGTCCTTCAGCTCCATCTCGACGAAGACGAACTCGTAGGCGTTGGCGTTGATGACGTCGTGCTCGGCGCCGGCCTCGCGAAAGTACGGCTCACCGGTGACGAGCGCCGCGGTGGTCGTGCCGGTGGGCCCCGTGATGGTCAGCGATCCGGTCGTCATCGGCACGACGACGTAGGCATACTCATGGCGATGGAAGCCGGTGGCGGCGCCCGGGGCGAAGCGCCACTCGGTCACTCGCACGCGGTCGTTGTCGATCTTCACGGTTGGTACCGCGGGCTGGGTGGGCATGCGCGGATGATACCTGTACCAGGGAGGTCCTGATGTCAGAAGAACGGGACGAGCGGCGTGACGGCGAGCTGAACGGCGACGCGGGCGACGTGGTCGCCGGCCGGGTCACGATCAAGCAGGGTGGCGCACGGTCGGTCCGAGCGCGGGAAGTCTCGATCCGGCAGGGTGGCGCGGTTCGTCTGGAGGCCGACTCCGTCGAGGTGACCCAGGGCGGCATCGTGCTGACGCGGGCCGACAAGGTGAGCCTGACCGGAGGCGGCGCCGTCGCCGTCGTGGCCGGCCAGGTCGAGCTGAAGGCCTCCGCCGCGACCGCGGTGCTGGCCCGCGACGAGGCCGAGCTGGAGCAGGCCGCGGCCGGCGTGCTCGTCGCCCGCTCGGCCAAGGTGACCGACTCCGCCGTCGGCGTCCTCATCGCGCAGCGCGTGGAGGGCGCGAACATCCGTGTGCTGTTCGGCTGGCGAGAAGCGCTGGCCTTCGGCGCCGCCGCCGGCACCGCGCTCTGGCTCCTCTCGGGCTTCGCGCGAGCCCGGCGCTAGTCTCCGAGCAGCGCCACCAGATCCGAACGGATCGCGGTCCGCGCGCGCCGCTCGTGCATGGGCCCGTAGCGCTCGAGCAGCCCCTGGCAGAGGATCGGCAGGGCGATCGTGACGTCGGCGAAGAGCATGACGTTGAGACCGTCCACCGCTTCCTTGCCCCACGAGATGCACTCGCTGGCCACGGAGGCGCCCCCGAGGCCGCCGAACACGGTGTTGTCGGTCGTGATCTGGATGGCGGCCAGGTGCGGACTGGGTCCGGTGTCGCCGCGGATCGTCTTGACGCTCGTCGCGGTGATCTGGATGAAGTCCTTCGGCACGCCGCCGCCGAGGAAGATGGCGGAGGTACCCGGACCCGGCGGCATGTAGCGCCCCATGATCCGCAGCGCGATCTCGTAGTCGGCAAAGAAGTCCACCACCGGGCCCTTGGCGCCCGCCGCGCGATAGCCCTCGGCCAGCGGGCCGTCGGGCGCCGCCGGGACGAACAGCGGCGTGCGGTGGCGGAAGCACGTCGCGGCGACCGACCCGCCGAGACCCTGCGCGTCGAGCCAGCCGCCGAACTCGTGCATGAAGCGCGCGCCGGAGATCGCGGGCGCCGGCCAGCGCTTGGCCAGCGTCTCGAAGAAGCCGCGCGTGAAGTCCTCCATCGCGTCGTAGTCGCTTGCCCCCACCACGTGGTCGTAGAAGCGATAGAAGCCGCGCCGCCATAGCTCGGCATCGTCCACGTGCTCGGGATCCACCTGGAAGAAGCGGGCCCCCCGCAGCTCGAGCAGGTCCTCGGTGACGTTGGCGGAGGTCGAGGCGATCAGATCGACGTAGCCCCGCTCCACGAGCCAGACCACCAGGGGGCCCAGGCCGGCGCTGGCCAGCGAACCCGCCACGCCCAGACAGATGAGGCCGTCGCCATCGATCATGCGCTGCCAGACCTCGAAGGCCTCCCCGAGCTTGCGGCCCTGGAATGCCGAGTGGCGCATCCGATCGAGCAACCCGCTGACCCCGGGCCGGCCCCCGCCGTCTGGACTGACCAGCGGGCGCATCGGGATCCGCGGGGTCCACGCCTCCGTGCGTTTGTCGTTCACGAAGCCCTCCCTCGCCGCTAAACTCCCAACCATGTCCTCGACGGTCGCCGATCTCTTCGACGCGATGGCGGCGACATATGACGATCTCGAGCCGTGGTACGAGCACTTCTACGCGCGCCTGCACGCGATCCTGCGCGCCGAGCTCGGTCCGGCTCCGGCCGGCGCCCGCGCGCTCGACGCGGGCTGCGGCACCGGCTTCCAGTCGGCGATCCTCACCGACCTGGGCTGGACGACCCACGGCATCGACCTCTCGGCCGGCCTGCTCGCCGTGGCCCGCCAGCGCCTGCCGCGCGCCGGTCTCGCGCAGGCAAGCGTCGAGGCGCTGCCGTTCGTCGACGCCTGCTTCGACGCCGTGGTCTGCTGCGGCAGCACGCTGTCCTTCGTCGACGATCCCGCGTGTGCGCTCGCCGAGCTGGGACGCGTGTTGCGCCCGGGCGGCCGGCTGCTCCTGGACTGCGAGCACCGTCCGAGCCTCGACCTCGCGTGGGCGCTGGCCAGTGCCGTCGCCGGCGATCCGCTCGGCTACGGCGTCAGCGCGCGGGCCGCGTGGCGCGCCGTCTTCGCGCGCGACGGCGTCCGGCTCCCCTACCCCGGCTACGGACTGCTCCGGCTTTTCCGACGGCGCGAGCTCGACCGGATGCTGACGGCCGCCGGGCTCAGGCCGGTCCGCGCCTGGGGTCTGCACGGCGTCACCAACCTGCTGCCATCCACGGTGCTGCACGGCGCCCGCCCGCCGCGCGGCCTGGCCGCCGCCTACCGGGCCCTCTGCCGGCTCGACGCCAAGCTCACCACCACGGCGCCGGCGCTGGCTTTCGCCAACAGCCTCGCCCTGCTGGCGATTCGCGCTCAGCCGAGCGCGTAGACCTCGATCTCGGCCGTCCGCCCCTTCACCCGCACCGACGGAAGCGGAGTCAACGGCAACTCACCGTTCAGGCGCGCACGCGTCGTGCCACTGACCAGCACGTCGGTGGCCAGCTCCTTGGTGAGCCCCTGGATGCGCGAGGCGACGTTGACGGGATCCCCGACGAGCGCGTAGGACAGGCGATCGGCGCTGCCGATGTTGCCGGCCAGCACCACGCCGGTGTGCACGCCGATGCCGTTGCGTAACGGCGGCCGGCCCGTGCGTTCCCGCGCGGCGTTCCAGGCCGAGAGCCGCGCCCGCATCTCCTGCGCCGCGCGCACCGCGTGCTCGGGGTGCCGCGGCTGGTTCACCGGCGCGCCGAACACCGCCTCGATCTCGTCGCCGATGTACTGCAGCACCAGGCCGCCGTGGTTCCGGATGGCGGTCTCCATCTCGGTGAAGTAGGCGTTGAGGTCGCGCACGACCTCGCGCGGATCGCTGGCCTCGACCCACGGGGTGAAGTCGCGCAGGTCGGCGAACAGGATGGTGGCGTCGCGCAGCTGACCTTCCAGCGCGACGCGGCCGGCCAGGATCTCGTCACGGATCTCCTGGCTCACGTACTTGCCGAAGGTCTCGCGCAGGAACTCGCGCTCGGCGAGCCCCCGCACCATGTGATTGAAGCCCTCGGTGACCGCGCCGATCTCGTCGTTCGACACCACCGGGCACCGGACCGTGAAATCCCCCCGCCCGACCTCGGCCATCGCGGTGGCCAGGCGCCCCAGCGGCTCGGCCACGCTGCGGGAGACGTAGAGCGAGATGACGATCGACACGACGATCGCCACCACCGCGAGGAACACGACGCTGACCAGCATGTTGGCGACGATCGCGTCGGCCGCCTCCGGGCCCGCGTCCAGGGCCGCCCGCGCCCGGTTCCACGCGAGCACGCCCAGCACGGCGACCGGGATCACGCTGAGCAGCAGCGAGATCACGAGCAGCCGCACGCGTACCGGCAGCCGCGGGACGCCGCGGACCTCGGTCACCCCGCCGTCGGGAAAGAACTGCGGCAGCTGCCGGCGCCACTGATGCTCGACGGCGAAGAAGACGAAGACCGTGGCCGCGAAGCCCGCCACGATGTTGATGCCGAAGACCATGCGCAGGGCGTGCGCCGGCTCGAAGGTCCCGGTGAACAGGGGCCAGAACACCCCCCAGATCAGCCCGGCCAACGTCCAGCCGACGAGCGTGAGGCTGGCGATGGCCCAGGGCACCTGCAGCGCGCGGCGGCGGATCGGCGCGGCGACCGGAGCCGATGGCGTCGGCCCGGAGGACAGCGGCCGCATCCAGGCGATCGCCCAGCCGATGCCCGACGACGATCAGCACGGCGCTCGACGACGATGAAGAAGGCGATCTCAGGCACATCCGGCCGCCGACCCGTGGTCATGGCCATGGGGTCGACGAAGCGGAAGTAGGCGAACGTGACGAAGGCGCCCAGGATGTTGGCCGGGAGCGACAGCCGCACGAGGCTGGGCCGCATGTCGGGATTCTACCCGCCGGAGTTAGAATGGGGACCCTCAACTCAAGGGGGTGGCGCCGCTCATGCCGATCCGGACCCGAGACCTGCGTGTCGAGAGCATCCGTCCGCTCCTGCCGCCGGCGATCCTGCTCGAGGAGCTGCCGGTCACCGAGACGGCGGCGCTCACGATCGCCCGTGGCCGCGAGGAGATCGTCGAGATCCTCGATGGCACCAGCGACCGGCTGGTGGTGATCATCGGCCCCTGCTCCATCCACGATCCCGAAGCCGGACTGGACTACGCCCGCCGGCTGCGGAAGCTCGCGGACGAGCTGGCCGCCGATCTCCGCATCGTCATGCGCGTCTACTTCGAGAAGCCGCGGACCACGGTGGGCTGGAAGGGCCTGATCAACGACCCCAACCTCGACGGGTCGTTCTCGATCAACGAAGGGCTGCGCCTGGGCCGCCGCCTGCTGCTGGACCTGGCGGAGATGGGGCTGCCGGCCGGCTGCGAGTTCCTCGACCCGATCACCCCGCAGTTCATCTCCGATCTCGTCTCGTGGGGGGCGATCGGGGCCCGCACCACCGAGAGCCAGACCCACCGCGAGCTGGCCTCCGCCTGCTCGATGCCGGTCGGGTTCAAGAACGGCACCGACGGCGGGGTGCAGATCGCGATCGACGCCCTGCGGGCGGCCGCGCACCCGCACCGCTTCCTGGGCGTCACCGAGCAGGGGCTGGCCGGCATCGTGTCGACGCGCGGCAACCCGGACTGCCACGTCATCCTGCGCGGCGGGGCCACCGGCACGAACTACGACGCCATCAGCGTGCAGAAGACGCTGGCCGCGCTCCGGGACGCCGGAGTGCCGCCGCGGGTGATGATCGACGCGAGCCACGGCAACAGCGAGAAGGACCATCGGCGCCAGCCGGTGGTCGTGCGCGAGGTCGCCGCCCAGCTCGCCCAGGGCGAGAGCGGCATCATCGGCATGATGATGGAGAGCTTCCTGGTGGACGGCCGCCAGAACCTCACCGACCGCGCGCGCCTGGTCTACGGCCAGAGCATCACGGATGCGTGCCTGGGCTGGGACGCGACGGTGCCGGTCCTCCACGAGCTGGCCGAGGGCGTGCGCGCGCGCCGCCGAAGCTCGCCGCTGATCCGCTGACCAGCGTCGAGCCGGACGTACGCGCGCTGCTGACGCGCGTGTACGCGGCGTTCAACGCCCGCGACATCGAGAGCGTCCTCGCTACGCTGCATCCTGACGTCGACTGGGCCAACGGCATGGACGGTGGGCGCGTGCTCGGCCGCGCCGACGTGCGGGCGTACTGGACGCGGCAGTTCGGGGTGATCGACCCGCGCGTGGAGCCGGTCGGCTTCGACACCGACTCCGCTGGACGCACGGTGGTGCGGGTCCATCAGGTCGTGCGTAACCCGGCCGGCGCCGTGATCTCCGACGGCGTGGTCGAGCATCTCTACACGATCGCGGACGGCCTGATCACGCGCATGGATATTCGAAAGAACTGAACGGCCCCGCCTCCGGCTCCCGCCGAACTCATTCGGTGAGCAGCTTGTCCGCCCACTCGATGAGCTGGACGAGGATCGTCGGATTGGCAAACGAAGCCTTCTTCCCTACGAGATCCGTCTCAAGGACTCCCCGAGCCCTTGAACAGGCCCCTCAGACATGGATTGGTATGCCGAGCCCCACGGTGGCGCGCAGGGTCTCCGCCAGCGGCGGCCAGCCCACCGGCACGATGGCATTCGCGACCGGATCACGCATCAGCGACACCGCCTCGCCGAGCAGAAAGATCTGGGCGTCGTGACCGGCCTCCGCCAGCGCGTTCGCATGCAAGAACGCGAACGCTGACTTGGTCGGATCGTCGGAACCCCACGCGCTCTTCACGAGAACCTTCATGCCTGATGCTCCTGTTTGACCGCCTGGATGCGTTCCAGTCCTTGTCGAGAAACCAGTCGTCAGTCGTGCCGTGTGTATCGGGCCACATCGGCTCGGAGGCCATCGGCGCTAATGGAACTGCTCGGCGAACCAGCCCGCCGCCCTGGCGCCCTCGACGTTTTCACGCGCGTCGTCGATAAACAGCAGCTCCGTCCCCGAGCGTCCGAGGCGATGAGCAATGGCCTTGAAAAAGCCCTCGTTAGGCTTTTCGACTCCAATGTCGCATGAGAAGAAGAGCCCATCGAACAATTGGTCGAAACGCATCTCAACCGCCAGATACTCCGCTCGGCGGCGCTCCTGAGTCGAGGCGACGAAACACGGCACGCCAGATCGTCGAATGTCCGCGACGACGCCGAGAACCGCCTCGTCTGGAGCGTTCTCGACCGACAGCCACCTCGCAACGAAATCTTCGGCCGACCCGGGCCAGCCCCACGAGCACAGGAATGCCGGGAGCACCTCGAGCACGTCAGCTTGCCCTTGGGCGCACCGAATGAAGGGCCCTTTGAAGAATGCCGCCGTCATCTCAGGCGTAATCCCGTGATCACGCGCAAGGGTCGCGCGAAACCGCCAAGGGTGCACCAGAACTCCGTCAACATCGAAGAGAACGGCCTGAACCACGGTCTCCGACCTTGCCTGCCTACGTGGTCCACGCTGCGTTCTGGACCACCACGCGATAGCCATCGAGATCCTCGAACGTCTTGCCGTGACGATCCCAGTACGGGTTGTCCGAGGCCACGCTGCGAAACCCGGCCGCGACCATGCGATCACAGCTCCGCTGCCATTCGGCCTGATCAGGAATGTAGAAGACCAGCAGATGCTCCCCGGATGGCGCGTTGCCCACGCGGTGACCGTGCCGTGTCGTGAACTCGATGTGGTGCGGCTGCCCCGGATGGCCCAGGATCACCCCGTCGAAGCCCTCGTGATCTCTGAATTGAGCCAGCACGCGAACGCCGAGTCCCTTCTCATACATCTCGGATATCGCGGCCAGGCGATCCGTCGGCCGGGCCACGCGCATGACACTGTCAGGATTCATAGCGCCATCCCTGACATCGGACTCAACAGACTACCGTCCGCCGGTCGTCTCACTGCGTTGGTGGCTGCTGTTTTGACTCCATCCCGAAGCACAGGTGGTTGCCGTCAAGGTCGTTGATGTCGAAGTCCCGCATACCGTATGCGTAGTCCTTCGGCTCGTTCAGAGTCTTGGCGCCTCGCGATCTCAACTCTTGATACAGCGCGTCTACATCGGTGACAAAGATGTTCACGGCACCCTGGCCGGGCTGCCGCTCCGTCTCGCTTGCCGCTTGCAGATGAATGACCACGGCGTCTCGTTCAACCCCGGCATAGAACGTCGGCTGGCCATAGGTAAACTCGGCATGAAAGCCGAGCACATCGCGGTAGTGCTCCACGCTTCGGAGCACGTCCTGTACGACGAACACCGTCGCGGCACCGCACAGAGACACTGTAGATGGCTCTGTCATGGAATCCTCCTTCCTTCATCCGGTACTCTGATCGGCGGCACCTTTCAACTCTTCGTAGGCTGTGAATCTGATTCGATCCGGGTGATCCCCCAAGAAGGGAGCGAGCACTTCTTCCTCCCAGACCCTCCAGGAATCCGGATACTCCTGAGAGGGTCGGGGATGCTCGGGAGTGCCCCAGAGGTGTTCCCAAGCCTCGCGACTCTCGTAGATCCACAGAGCGGCATAGGCGCCGCGACGGACACCCTTGGCCCCTTTGACAAAGTGATGGGCCACAAGTCCGGGGAGCTGTAGCAGACCGCGTGCTTCAGCGTCGCGGAGAGCTTGCTCGAAGTGCCCGACGTTGACGCCTGGCTTGAGGTCGTATTCGTGAATACTGACGATGCGCCCCATGAGCCGATCTCTCCTCTGTCACTTGTTGTAGGCCCGCGACCAGGGCAGTCATTCCCGCCCGCTCAAGCCGATTGTTGGGCGGCCCGCCGCATCCGCGGCTCGTCGCTGAACCACTATGGCCGATACGGCGCATCTGAGCGGGGCGCATCAGGCAATTCCCTATCCAGGGATTCGCGATACTGCAGACACCCCCGGAGAAACTCCGGCCACGTGGGCACCGTAGGCAGCGGGTCTGTCTTCTCGGGCAGGAGACCCCACAGAGCCGGGTGATGCCAGCAGAGCGCGTGCCCGGTGCTGTCCCGATGCTTCCGGATTCCCGCGCGTAGCCGCCGCGCTTCGGCGATCAGTTGCTCGCGCCTCATCGCTTCGAGGTCGTCGTCCACTCTATCTCCTTGCCGTGCGCAGCGGTCGGTGGTGCGACGGCACGCGCGTACTCATCAACCGCCGCTTGGTTTCGCCAGAGTGGTGAGCCACTTGGGCCGCAGGTGAGGCGGCGTATTGTCAACTGGCTTGGCGACGTGTCCTTGCAGGAACCGTTCGAGCGCTTGCGGTAGCACGGCAGCAATGAACGCAGCGAACTCTCGTGCGTCCTCAAGGCCAAAGTAGCTGAAGGAGATCATGTGCCCTTCCCGGTAGTGCGGCGCCGGGTCGTACAGCTCGCGCAGACTATGACCGAGGATAGAGTCCTCGGCGGCGTCCTTCTTCAGATACGAGGGCAGGGACGGTCGCCGTCGGTTGATCGCTCCCTGGATTTGCGCCAGCTCGTCGAGCTCGGCCTGGACGAGGCAGCGCGAGAAATCCGACTGGCGCAGAATCGTGGACCCATGGGCACCCAAGGGCTCCAGCTGAACGAGGCCATGGTACGAATTCCCGGTGTCGGGGTTTACGAAGCTATCGCCTTCGAACTTGAACAAGAGCCGCTGCTCGCCATCGGCTTCTGCCACCCCGCCTGGGTTCCCGCCCAGCGCCGATAGCCGTTTGCCTTGGCCCAGGGCCCGATCGTGGCGCGTAGCTCGCGATACGCTGCCTTTGCGGGGGCGTAGCTGTCGGTCATTCTCCGGCTGTCCTCATTTAGGCCCCCTGGCGTCGGAGCACAACATGGGTTGCCTTCTCTGAGGGCACGTGCTCGACGCAGCTGTATCCCACAGATCGCAAGTCGACTCCCTCGAACAGTCGCTCTCCTCCACCCAGCAGGACGGGCGCGATAGCGATATGCAACTCATCAACGAGGCCAGCACGAAGGTACTGCTGTATGGTGTGGGGCCCACCGCCAATGCGCACATCCATCCCGTTGGCTGCCTTGCGCGCCCGATCCAGCGCTTCGTGAATGCCGCCCGTGACGAAATGGAACGTGGTATTGCCTTCCATCTCAATAGGCGGGCGCGCGTGATGAGTCAGGACGAAGACTGGAACATGGTATGGCGGGTTGTCCCCCCACCACCCTTTCCAGTTCATGTCCGGCCAGGCTCCGCGAACCGGTCCGAACATATTCCTTCCGAGAATCCATGCACCGACGTTCCTGAAGCCCCGTGCGGCGAAGTCGTCATCGATCCCCGTCGCGCCGCTGTCGGCGCCAAAGAGGATCCGCTGGAATGTGCGCGTCGGAAATGCCCACTGGTGCAACTCAGTCCCGCCCGCACCAAGCGGATTATCGATGTCCTGATTCGGACCAGCTCCGTATCCGTCAAGTGAGATGGTAAAGCTCTCGACTCGTACTCGTGTCATCTTCATACCTCGATCGTCATGCGCCGAATAGTCTCCCGATGAGCCCCTTCTTCGGCACAGACCGGGATAGCACCACGAATGGCTCCTGCGTCACTTCATCGTGCTTGAAACCCACCAGCGTTTGCGCGACCCTCAGCGGGATTTCGAAGATGTAGTCAACGCCAGCAGCGTTCCCACCTGCCGCGCGCTGAGCGTCCTCCATTTCACGCCTGATCGACGCGAAGCAGTCCGGCAGGTCCCCTTCGGCCGCAAGCCCTTTTGGGCCGTCCTCGCCTTCGTGTGAGATCCACCATTGGCGTTTGCCGCCGCGCCACAGTTCCGAGGAGCTCGCCATGACGTGCTCCTCGACAAGGCACATCAGTACTTCCTGGTCATTCGAAATGACACGAAGGTCCTCGGGCCGGAGAAACGGACATCCGTACTCGTTGTACCAGATGATTCGCCAGCCCGTGTCGAGCGTGGCAGTCGAGATGAGCGATTCGGGAACATCCTCCGTTTCGCCAGTTGGTGACAGGCCGAGTTGGTCCAGCACCTTTTGCGCATTGCCGTCGCGAACCGCACACCAAGTGATCGAGAATCCCATTTGACTAACCCTCGTACTATGCGTTGAGCCGTCAGCATGAGATCGGCTTCCGCGCAATCAGGCTCATGAAAGAGATGTGACCAAAGAATTCTCCATCTTTCACTCGACGGCGGGCCTCGTTCTTGAGCGCGGCTGCCTGCTCGGCGCCAATACTCCCGGCTCGAGCAAGCACGTCTGCACCCCGATCGATGATGGTTAGCATGTATTGCGCTTCGGTTGTCTGCGTGTAGCCGTGACTGCGAACGCTCGTGACGGTAAAGCCGACCGATCGCAGGCTTTTCCCTATGCGTCGCGCTAACCACGGATTCTGGACAAAGTTCGCCACCATGGCATCGACGGCCCGCTGGAGCGGGTCGAAGGCGCCGGTGGCGACCGTGGTCGTCATGTAGTCACCGTCGAACACTGCTAACCAGCCGCCAGCACGAAGCACTCGATAGGCTTCACGAAGGGCCTGCTCCGGGTCTGGAACATGGCACAGCGTGGTGTGGAATACGACGAGGTCAAAGGACATATCCGGGAACGGAACGGCCAGACCGTCTGCTGTTTGGAAAGACAGCCGTGAAGAGCCCTTCCCAAGCTCCCGTGCCTTCTCTATGAAAACTGGCGAGGGGTCGATCCCGACGACTTCTCGAACGCCGGGCATCTCGGCAAGAATGCGGCTTACCGCTCCCGTTCCACAGCCAACATCCAATGCGATTGCAGCGCTCGGAAGCTGCAGTTCCGATAGATAGGCGTCGAGCATGACCCGCTGTTGTGGATCCGCGGCTCTGAGCTCGAGTACGTCGGCAAGCCTTGTCTGCATCTCCATGTCGGCCTGCGCGATGAACGTGTAGGGATCCGGCATAGCGTGCTCCCCAAATCCGACAGTTCGACTAACGAACGTCCGCGCTCAGCGGCTCGACGGCAGCTTTCGATCGAAGAAGCCGACGATCTCGGAATTCATCGCCTCGTGCATCGCATCGCGATCGAACCCTTCCGGGTCTTGCGCGGCCTCCCCGGCCACGAGTTTCAGTATCCCAGGGAAGCTCGCGACGAACGAGAAATGCCCGGCCCGTTGGACGAGAACGTATTCCGTCTGAGACGGCAGCGCCTTCGCGAGGCGCTCGGCGTGATACCGCACAAGAGTCAGGTCGTCGCGCTCCGCGCCGTACACCCGGACCGGAACGGCCACCTGTGCGAGCGCGTCGTCGGTGAAGGGGGCGGTATTCGGCGCCATGAGCACGATGGCGCGCACACGAGGATCACGAACATCCGGAATATCGCCGACCTTCCGGGTGGCCTCCCGCGTCGCAGCACCGCCGTGAGGAGCAGAACCTGGAATCGTCGGGATGCTGTCGGCAGTGCGCAACACTGGCAGCTGGACTCGGCTTCGCGCCGGCGACGGCCAGCGCGGTGTAGCCACCGTTTGAGTGTCCCACGACCCCGATGCGCTCCCGCTGGATGTGGGAGCCGAGTTCCGTGTCTTCCAGCAACGTATCGATGACGCGGGAGACTTGCTTCGGCCGCCCGATCCACACGCCCACACCGGAGATGTCGTTGTCCTTTCCTCGTGGGTGCGTAGGGGCAGCGACGACATAGCCATGCGAGGCGAGCGCCATCGCCAGGTCTCGGTGGTTCAAGGCGAGCCCGCCGGCTCCGTGTGAGATGACGATGAACCCGAACTTCCCGTCAGCCGGCGGAGCATTGCTGGCCACCTGCATCTCGAACGCGATCAACCGACACAGCATCGCGGGCAACCTGCACTCGGAGAGGGACCCGGTCAGGAAGAGAGGAGCAGGCGCTGCGCGGGTGGGATACCAAAGAGCAGCAGGAAACAACTCGCCCGTGGCGGCATCTTGAACGTCGATCCTGCGATAGGCGACGTTCGAAGACGGCGCAGCCCCAGCTGTGAAAGCGACGCCGAGCAGCACGAGGCCCACAAGGTGCTTGAAGATGGCAGGGGGCCTCACACCTTCGGCCGTTCTGGTCCTACACTGGCGGCGACGATGGCACCTTCATCCTCGAGGCAAGAAGCTTCGGCTCAGGCGCCGGCGATGCTCTCCATCAGCAAGTGTACGAACCCTGGGAGGCTTGCCCTGTCGATCCAGCGGACGACCGCGACCAGATCGCGGTCGGGGTCGATGAAGATCACGTTGCTGCCGGCGCCGCGGGCGGCGTAGGCGGTCTCGGGCGCGCCCGGGAATTGCACACGGCCCGTGTTGAGCCACCACAGCAGCCCGTACTGCGGATTGATCGGACACGGCTTCCGGGACTCGCTCAGCCACGCCGCGTCCAGCAGCCGGCGCTCGCCCCACATCCCCTGCCGCTGCACCAGCAGCCCGAGCCGTGCGTGATCGAGAGTCGACATCCAGAGCCCGCCGCCCCAGTGTGAGCCGCCCGGCACCGACGGCAGTCGCTTGCCGTCGCACTCGATCCAGGCGTTGCGGTAGGCCTCCCAGGACCAGTGGCGCTGGCGCCGATCGGATCCATCACCGCCTCGCGCAGCACGTCGGCCAGCGGCCGGCGGAAGAGCTGCAGCAGGCAGAGGCTCAGGCGGTTGACGCGCACGTCGTTGTACTCCCAGTGCGTGCCGGGCGCCTTGAGCGGACGCGCGCGGCCCTTGTCGGTGCGGCCGAGCTCGCTCTGGCCGAGATCGCGGTTGTGGTCGATCGTGTCCGGCTTGTCCCACAGCGTGCCCTGCCACTCGCTCGTCTGCTGCAGGAGATGGCGCCAGGTGATCGTCCGGTTGTGCGGCGAGTCGAAGGCGTCGTCGAGCTTGTAGTCGCTGACCGGATCGTCGAGGTCGCGAATGAGTCCCCCGGCGACGGCCAATCCCGCCACGATCGAGAGATAGCTCTTGGCGATGCTGAACGACATGTCGCCGCGGGCGGTATCGCCCCACTCGGCAGCGATGAATCCGTGCCGGATCACCAGGCCGTTGGGATCCTCGCGCGGCTTCACCGGACCCAGCACTTCGGAGTCAGCCGGCTCGTCCGCGACACCGATGAAGCGACCGGACCGCGTCATGAAGTCGCGGGCCCACTGGCTCTCGTGAGCCCGGTGATACGCGATGGCCGCGGCCAGCCCGTCGGCCCGAAGACCGAGCTCGGTGGGCGGTCGACTCTCCCACTTTCCCGCCGGCGGAACGTAGCTCATACGCGGCCCACGGGGCGCTCGACCGCGGTCTCGCGCGGCGCCACCTCGGGCTCCAGGTCCAGCTCGAAGAAGTCGTTGTGCCAGTTGAAGGCCACGCACTGCACGATGCGCCAGGTCAGCTCCTCGATCTGACGCTCGGAGAAGTGCTCGCGCAGCCGGCCCAGCAGGCGCCGGCGCAGCCGCTGGACGACGCGCGGATGCACGTCCGCCGCATGCGGATAGATCCCGCTCCAGACCAGGAAGTACGCCAGGTCGACGACCAGGCTGTCGTCGGGCGCGAAACCCGTGCGCCGGGGAAACTCGTGGTCTTCGCTCAGCGGCTCCAGGGTGAGACCCGCGAGCGATGCGACCTGCTCATCGGTGAGACCGGCCGCCTCGGCCAGCGGCGCGTGATGCGAGACGCAGTAGCGGCAGCGATTGAGCGCCGAGGCGACCACGATGCCGATCTCGAAGTGGCGCGCGGCGACCGGGCTCCGGCGCTTGAGCTCCAGCAGCTGACCCCACACGTGGCGGAAGATGATCGGCGAGTTCGCCTGCGTGGCCCACAGGTGCTTGAACGCGGGATACGTCCGCTCGCACTCGTCCCACAACGCGCGGACCTCGGGGTCCACCTGCTCGCGCGTCGGCATGGTCATCAGCGGCATGTCGTCGTCTCCTTGGGTCCTTCGGAGAGTAGTATATTCGGCGCCATGACCATCGACACCGAACGCACGCGCGCCTTCGTCCAGCGGGCCTGGGACGCCGACATCATCCCGGCCCTCACCGACTACATCCGCATCCCGGCCAAGTCGCCCATGTACGACACGAAGTGGGCGGAGAACGGCCACATCGACCGCGCCGTCACCCTCATCACCGACTGGGCCCGCGCCCGCAAGATCGAGGGGTTGACGCTCGAGGTCGTCCGCCTGCCGGGGCGCACCCCGGTCATCCTCATGGAGGTCCCGGGGACGGGCGGCGACACCGTGCTCCTCTATGGCCACTGCGACAAGCAGCCCGAGATGGTCGGCTGGGCGGAGGACGCCGGGCCCTGGGTCCCCAAGCGGCGCGGCGACCGGCTCTTCGGGCGCGGCGCGGGCGACGACGGTTACGCCGCGTTCTCTGCGCTGACCGCCATCGAGGCGTTGCAGGCGCAGGGCGTGCCCCACTCGCGCTGCGTGGTGCTGATCGAGGCCTCGGAGGAGAGCGGCAGCCCCGACCTGCCCGCCTACGTCGAGCAGCTGGCCGACCGGATCCGTCCGGGCCTGGTCGTGTGTCTGGACTCGGGATGTGGCGACTACGAGCACCTGTGGGCGACCACGTCGCTGCGTGGCGTCACTGCCGGCAATCTCAAGGTGGAAGTCCTGACCGAGGGCGTGCATTCCGGCGCCGCCAGCGGCATCGTGCCGTCGTCGTTCCGCATCCTGCGTCAGCTGCTCGGTCGGCTCGAGGACGAGCGGACGGGAAAGATCCTGGTCGAGGAATGCCACGTCGAGATCCCGCCGGCGCGCGTGGCCGAAGCGCGGGCGGTGGCCAAGGTGCTGGGCGACGACGTCATCAAGAAGTGGCCGTTCGTCGCCGGCATGGCTCCGGTGACGACCGATCCGGTCGAGGCGCTGCTGAACAACACCTGGCGCCCGGCGCTCGCCGTGACCGGCGTCGACGGCATGCCGCCCTTGGCCGACGCCGGCAACGTGCTGCGCCCGCAGACCTCGGTGAAGCTCTCGCTGCGTCTGCCGCCGACGGCGGATGCCGGGCGCGCCATGCGGCGCGTGAAGGAAGTGCTCGAGGCCAATCCGCCCTACGGCGCCCGCGTCACCTTCGACATGGGCGAGCGGCCCGGTACGGGCTGGGATGCTCCGGCGACGGCGGCCTGGCTGCTCGACTCGGTCCAGCGCGCCTCCGGCGCTTACTTCGGGGCGCCGCCGATGTTCAGCGGCCTCGGTGGCTCCATCCCCTTCATGCAGATGCTCGGCGACCGGTTCCCGCAGGCGCAGTTCCTCGTCACCGGCGTGATGGGCCCCGGCTCCAACGCGCACGGCCCGAACGAGTTCATCGATCTGCCGACCGGCGTGAAGGTGACCGCGTGCGTGGCCCAGGTGCTGGCCGACCACGCGCAGGTCAAGCCAGCCGCGCGATGAAGCGACTGCCCGTCGCCGGCCCGTCGCCGGCGACGGGCGCCTCGGTCCTGCCGCCGCTCTACGCGCGGTGGATCGACGATCTCCTGGGCGCGCCGATCGAGCCCGAGACGCACGCGACCTGCGCCGACTGTGCGATGTGCGCACCGGCGAAGGAGCCGCCCGCCGCCGAAACGGTGTACTTCAACCCGCGGGTGAAGTGCTGCACCTTCGTCCCCGTGCTGCCGAACTTCCTCGTGGGTCGGATCCTTTGCGACTCCGAGCGCGGGCACCCCCAGGGTCGCGCCTCGGTCGAGGCGCGCATCGCGACGGGCATCGGCGTGACACCGCTCGGGCTCGGCCGCTCGCCGGCACAGCACGTCCCCGACGCCGGGTTCGGTCAAGACGAGAAGTACCTGTGCCCGCACTTCGTCCAGCAGGACGGCGGTATCTGCAGCATCTGGCAGCACCGCGATGCCGTGTGCGCGACGTTCTTCTGCAAGTTCGTCCGCGGCGCGATGGGCGCGAATTTCTGGGGCGCGCTCCGGCGACTCCTGGAGGCGATCGAGCAGGCGCTCGCCTGGCAGTGCGTGGAGACGCTCGACGTCGGCGCCGCCACCGTCTCGCTCCTGCTGGGCGCCGCCGGCGATGCGCGCCACGACACCGTGGCGCTACGTCAGGATGGAACGTACGCGCCCGCGGACCTCCGGGCGATCTGGGGCCGCTGGGCGGGTCGCGAGCGCGCCTTCTACGAGGCGGCGGCGGGCATCGTCGAGAGCCTGTCGTGGCGCGAGATTCTCGAGCGGGCCGGGCCCCAGGTTCGTCTGCGCGCGGGGCTCGTGCGCGAAGCCCACGCGCGCCTGCGCGCGCCGGCAGTTCCCGAGGGCCCGCTTCGCCGCAGCCCCTTTGTCGCCACCACTCTCGACTCCACCGCCGTGCGCCTCACGACCTACAGCAACATGGATCCGATCACCATTCCGCGGGCGCTCTTCGACGCGCTCCCCCACTTCGACGAGAGAGCCGCCGAACCCGCCATCGCCGCGATCGAGGCGGAGCAGGGACTCGAGATCGATCTCGACGTCGTCGGTCGGCTCGTCGACTTCCAGGTGCTCGTGCCCGCGCAGAAGACGACGGACGCCGCGCCGGAGAGCTCGCCGGCCCCGGACCCCAGCTAGGAAGGCGTCGGGGTGGTGGTGGGCGTTGGGCTGGGCGCCGGTGTCGGGGTCGGGGTGCCCCCCTTCGATGGGGCGGGAATGTATTTCTTCCCTGGCGCGCCGCCTTTCACGTTGGTCGCGCCACCCTTCTTGACCTTGAGATCCCTGAGGCTGATCCGCCTTCTCGCTGTCGCCTTCGCCATGGGCCGCTCTCCCTCGCCGGTCGGGTCGGTCTGGCCGTCTGGTACGTTCCGGGGACTCTAGGGCGCGGCCATGGGCACGTCAAGCCACCCCCCGGGACCGGACAAAACGGCGCCTCCGGTTCGCGGTAAGATGGGCGCGCTATGAGAGGGATCGTCAGCTACGGAGCCTACCTGCCCTACTGGCGCCTGGACCGCAAGGCGATCGCCGAGGCGCTCGGGGTGCCCGCCGGCAGCGGCACCCGCGCGGTGGCTTCCTACGACGAGGACACGACCTCGCTCGGCGTCGAGGCCGGGCGGGCGGCGCTGCGCGGCGCCACCGTCGTGCCCCAGGCGCTCTACTTCGCGACCTCCGACCCGGCCTATCTCGACAAGACCAACGCGACCGCCATTCACGCCGCGCTCGATCTGCCGACCTCGGCCTTCGCCGTGGACATCGTCGGCTCCGTGCGCTCGGCGGTCGGCGCCATGCGCGCGGCGCGCGACGCGCGGGGTCCCGCGCTGGCCGTGCTCAGCGACATCCGCACCGGGCTGCCGGGCGGCGGCGACGAGCGCGATGGCGGCGATGGCGCCGCGGCATTCCTCTTCGCCGACGACGCGCCCGACGCGCGCGTGCTGGCCGAGCCGCTGGGCGGCGCCTCGGCGACCGCGGAGTTTCTCGACCGCTGGCGGCTGCCCGGCGAATCCGCCTCGCGCGTGTGGGAGGAGCGCTTCGGCGAGCACGCCTACGTCCCGCTCGGCGAGGCCGCGCTGACCGAGGCGCTCAAGAGCGCGGGCGTGACGGCACCCGCCATCACCCGCCTGATCGTCGCGGGGCCGCACGGCCGCGCGGTCAAGCGCCTGGCCGCGGCGGCCGGGGTGAAGAAGGAAGCGCTGGGCGACGATTTCACCGCCAGCATCGGCAACGCGGGCACGGCCCACGCCGGGCTTCTGTTCGCCGACACGCTCGATCGCGCGAAGAGCGATGACGTCATCGTGGTGGTCTCGCTGGCCGACGGCGCCGACGCCAGCGTGTGGCGGGCGACCGGCGTGAGTCATCGTCCGTCCGGCATCGCCGCGCAGGTCGGCGGCGGCGGGCGCGTGAGCTACCCCACGTTCCTCACGTGGCGCGGCTTCGTCAAGCGCGAGCCGCCGCGTCGGCCGGATCCGCAGGCGCCGGAGGCGCCGCCCGCGCGCCGGGCCGAGGCGTGGAAGTTCGCGTTCACCGGCAGCCGCTGCCAGGCGTGCGGCACGCGTCACCTGCCGCCCCAGCGCGTGTGCGTGAAGTGCCACGCGGTCGACAAGATGACGCCCGATCGCCTCGCCGACACGCCGGCCGTCATCGCCACGTTCACGGTGGACCGGCTGGCGTTCTCACCCTCGCCGCCGATGGTGGTGGCCGTGCTGGATTTCGAGGGCGGCGGGCGGTTCCAGTCCGAGATGACGGATGTCGATCCCAAGGCGGTGAAGATCGGGGATCGCGTGACCATGACGTTTCGACGGCTGATCACGGCCGGCGGCGTACACAACTACTTCTGGAAGGCCAAGCCGCTCCGGGGAGGAACAGACTGATGGCCAGCAACGGCATTCGTGACCGCGTCGCGATCGTCGGCATGGGCTGCACGCCGTTCGGCGAGCACTGGGACAAGAGCGCCAGCGACCTGCTGGTGGACGCCACCGGCGAGGCCCTGACCTCGGCCGGCATCGAGCTGCCCCAGGTCGACGCCTTCTGGCTCGGCACGCTGTTCTCGGGCCAGAGCGGGCTCACGCTGTCGCGGCCGCTCAAGATCGACTACAAGCCGGTGAGCCGGCTGGAGAACTACTGCGCCACCGGCTCCGAGGCGTTCCGCAACGCCTGCTACGCCGTGGCCTCCGGCGCCTATGACGTCGCCATGGCCATCGGGGTCGAGAAGCTGAAGGACTCCGGCTTCTCCGGCCTGCCCGGCAGCGGGGGGATCGGCGACGGCACGCGGGCGGCGCTCTCCGCGCCCGCCACCTTCAGCCTGCTGGCGCCGGCCTACGCCAAGAAGTTCGGCGTCGACGAGGCCCAGTTCAAGGAAGTCATCACCCGCATCGCGTGGAAGAACCACAAGAACGGTGCGCTCAATCCCGCGCGCCCAGTTCCGCAAGGAAGTGTCGAAGGAGACGATCGCCTGCTCGCCGATCGTGGCGGGCGCGCTCGGGCATCTTCGACTGCTCGGGTGTCAGCGACGGCTCGGCGGCGGCCATCATCGTCCGCGCCGAGGACGCGCATCGCTACACCAAGAACCCGCTGTACGTGAAGGCGCTGTCGTTCGTGGCCGGGCCGGCGGCGGGGCCGATCGATCCCGACTACGACTACACGACGTTCCCCGAGGTGGTCGCCTCGGCGGCCGATGCCTTCGCCCAGGCCGGCATCAAGGACCCACGGCAGGAGCTGGCCATGGCCGAGGTGCACGACTGCTTCACCCCGACCGAGCTGGTGCTGATGGAGGATCTCGGGTTCTCCAGCCGCGGCACGGCGTGGAAGGACGTGCTGGCCGGCACGTTCGATCTCGACGGCGAGCTGGCGGTCAATCCCGACGGCGGCCTCAAGTCGTTCGGCCACCCGATCGGCGCCTCCGGTCTGCGCATGCTGTTCGAGTGCTGGCTGCAGCTGCGCGGCGAGGCGGGCAAGCGCCAGATCGCCAGCGTGGGTCGCGGCCGCAAGCTGGCTCTCACCCATAACCTCGGTGGCGCGCCGGGCGAGTGCGTCTCGTTCGTCGGCGTCGTCGGCTCGGAGCCCAGTGCCTGATGGCTACCAAGATCCTGTTCTCGCCCAAGTTCCCGAAGCCCATCTACGACATCGCGGTCGAGATGACGCCGCCCGGCTTCGAGCTGGTCCCGGTCGACTCGATGACCCCGCAGTTCCTGGAAGCGGCCAAGGACGCCGAGTACTTCATGGGCTTCGGCCGCAACCCGCTGAGCCACGACTTCTACGCGGCCGGCAAGAACATCAAGCTGGTGCAGCTGATCAGCGCCGGCTACAACACGCTCGACCTCGAGGCCGCCAAGAAGGCCAAGGTGCCGATCTCCAACAACGGCGGCGCCAACTCGGTGGCGGTGGCCGAGCACGCGGTCATGCTCATCCTCGCCACGCTCAAGAAGCTGGCCTGGCAGCACAAGAACTGCGTGGACGGCAAGTGGCGGGTCGGCGACTTCGCCGAGCAGCGCTTCTACGAGCTCGAGGGCAAGACGGTCGGTATCGTCGGCCTGGGCAACATCGGCAAGAAGGTCGTCCGCCGGCTGCACGGCTTCGACGTCGACATCCTCTACTACGACATCATCCGGCTGCCCGAGCACGAGGAGGACGCCCTCGGCGTCCGCTTCGTCCTGCTGGACGAGCTGCTCAAGCGCTCGGACGTGGTGACGCTGCACGTGCCGCTGTCGCCCCAGACCAAGGACATGATCTCCGAGCGCCAGCTCGCGCTCATGAAGCCCACGGCGATCCTGGTCAACACCTGCCGCGGCCCCGTCGTCGACGAGATGGCGCTGCACAAGGCGCTCATCACCAAGAAGATCGCCGGCGCCGGCCTGGACGTGATGGCGGACGAGCCGCCGTCCAAGGACAACCCGCTGCTGAACGTGGAGAACATCACGATCACGCCGCACACCGCGGGGCCGACCTGGGAGAACTGGGCCAAGGCCTTCCGCAACGCCTTCGACAACATCCTGCGCGTGCACGCCGGCCGCAAGCCGATGTGGGTCGTGCCGGAGCTGCGCAGCCTGGTGCAGTAGCGGTTCGATCGACGACGGGCGACGTCACGCGCGGTGGCGTCGCCCGTCGGTCGTGCTCGAGGTGGTCGGTCGCTCGATCCCCGATCAGCCCACCAGCGTCCGCGCCAGCTCGATCTCGCCGACGTGCGTGAAGCCGTGGCTGACGCACACCTGGGCCAGCGCGCGGATGGCCGGCATGTCACCGAGCGGCTTGATCGTCACCGTGGCGTCGAGCGTGGCGGGATCGACCTTGCCGAGGTACTCGTCGGTGCTCGCCCACACCTTCTTCACGTACTCGCGGAAGAGGCCGAGGTCCTTGATGCGCAGGGCCTGGGCCTCCTGCGTCGTCATGCCGGTGCCCTGGGCCACCGGGGGCAGCCCTAGCTTCTCGGCGTAGCCGCCCTCGGCCCAGACGATCGGCCGGCGGTTCTGGAGGATGTAGCGCACCACGTTGTCCTCGGTCCGCACGTAGTGCCAGACGCCCCACGCGATGGTGTTGGTCTTGGCGTGTCCGGCCGGCACCCGGTGGAGCTGGTCGGGCGTCAGCTCGTCGAGGAACGTGTCGTACGACTTGTGCAGGCGCGCGAGCTCGAGCTTCATGAGATCAACGGCGGTCATGCGCAATCCTCCTGGGTCGCGGTGCGTGAGACGCGGGGCGAGTGTACCGCGAACGCCTTCCGCCCGCCCGGTACGCGGGAGTTGCCCGGCGACCGTTCGTCCGAGCTCAGCGCGCGGCCGGATTCAGGCTGGCGAGATAGTGGGCGAGGTTCTCGACGTCCTCGGCCGACAGCGGCTGGGCGGCCATCGTCATCGTCCCGTCCAGATCCGAGGCGGTGCGGGCCTTGAAGCCGCGGAGCAGCTTGAGCAGATAGGCCAGGTCCTGGCCCGCCAGCAGCGGCACCTGTTGCTGCCCGATCAGCTTCGGCGTGTGACACGACGAGCAGTGGAACGTGTCGACGAGCGCTCGGCCGGCGGCGACCCGCGCGGCATCGACGGCCGAGCCGCGCGCCCGCGGCGTCTGGGCCGCGTAGAACGCCGCGAGATCGCCCATGTCCTCGTCGCTCAGGTTCTGCGCGAGCGGCGACATCTGCTCGTCCTTGCGCCGGCCGTCGCGATACTTGATGAGCTGCCAGTGCGTGAAGAACGCGGGCTGGCCGGCCAGGGAGGGGGTGCCGGGGATCGTCGCGTGCCCGTCGGGACCGTGACAGGCCGCGCAGGGTTGGGCCTTGCGGCGCCCGGCCTCGGCGTCCGCGGCCGAGGCGCTGCTCGCCGCCATCAGGACGGCGAGCAGCGCGAACAGCAGAGGCAAGCTACTTGGTGTAGCTCACGCGGAAGATGGCACCCGCGTAGTCGTCGCTGATCAGCAGCGAGCCGTCCTTCATCTGGGTCGTGTACACGGGCCGCCCCCAGATGTCCTGGCCCTGCAGCCAGCCTTCGGCGAACGGCTCGTACTTGGGCACGTCACCCGGGCGGAGCGTCACCATCATCACCCGGAAGCCGATCTTCTGGCCGCGGTTCCACGAGCCGCGCTGGGCGAGGAGCATCCGGTTCTTGTACTCGGGCGGGAACATCGAGCCGGTGTAGAACATCACGCCGTTGCCCGCCACGTGGGGGCCGGTCTTCAGCAGCGGCGCGGCAAACTCGCCGCACGAGCGCCCCTTGCCGAACTCCGGGTCGGGGATGTCGCCCTGGTGGCAGAACGGGAAGCCGAAGTGCAGCCCCTTCTTCGGCGCCACGTCGAGCCGATCGCTCGGCACGTCTTCGCCCAGCCAGTCGCGGGCGTGGGTGGCGAAGTAGAGCTCCTTGCTGTCCGGGTGCCAGTCGAAGCCGACGCTGTTGCGCACGCCGTGCGCCCAGTACTCGAAGCCGGTGCCGTCGGCATTGATCCGCGAGATGTTGGCGTGCGTGTCGGGCGGAATGCAGATGTTGCAGGGGGCGCCGATGTTGAAGTAGAGCTTGCCGTCCGGACCGAAGGCGATGTGCTTCCAGCCGTGCGGCGCGTCCTTGGGCAGCGTCTCGTAGACCACCTCCATCGCCGGCGGGCTGTCGAGCTTGTCCTCGATCCCCACCATCTTGGTGATGCGATGGATCTCGGCGATGTACAGCGTGCCGTCCCGGAAGGCCACGCCGTTGGGCAGGTTGAGGCCCTTGGCGATCGTCTTCACCTCGCGGCTGCTGCCCTTGTCGACGACGGCGTAGACGTTGCCGGCCACGCGGCTGGAGACGAAGAGCGTTCCCTTGGAGCCCCAGGTCATGACGCGCGCGTTGTTGATCCCGCTGGCCCACAGCTCGGCCTTGAAGCCGGGCGGCAGCTTGATCTTGTCGACGGGGATCTCGCCGGGCGCCTTGGGCGCGGGCGGCTGGGCGATCGGCGCCAGCGTCGAATCGGCCATGTTCGAGGGCTGGCCCTGCTTCCAGGCCGGCGGCGGCTGCTGAGCCTGGGCCGGGAGCAGCGAGACGGCGAGGGCGCCGAGCAGCAGCACGGTCAGGAGCGTCACGAAGGTGCGACGCATGGTGAACCTCCACGTTAGGGGTGGGGACATGGCACAGAGCAATCGCGCCCCTAGGTACTATGCGGCGTTCGCGGTTGTCAATGGCCGGGGCGAGTGCGCCGGCCCCGCGCTTGCCCCTACGGGCTCTCGCGGAGGCTCGGGCTGGGGAGAACACGCAGCGCTGGGTCTCGACACGGAAGCCGGACCGCGGCTGCGACCACTCGGAGGACTGGCGGACGAGCGCGCCACCCATCGCTCCGCATTGGGCCGCGTCGTAGTTCTCGACCCCCTGCGACGCGCATCCGGCGAGGAGCGCGATGGCAGCGAGGGCCGCGCCCACGAGCTTGTCGAATCGCACGATGGCCCTCAGACCTTCTTGAAGCGGTAGACGCCGGCAGCGTCCATGACGCGGACGGCGCGGCCCTCCGCCTCCAGGTAGTGCAGGTGCGCCAGCGCCTCGCCGAGCGCGAAGCTGAGCTGGTGGCTGTCGAGCTTGCGGCGGAAGAGCACGGGGACGACCTCCGCCGCGCTCCGCGCCTCGGTGATGGCGTCCAGCGTGTTGGCCAGGCGGGCGGCGTGATGCGTACGGACCTCGGCCAGGCGCTCCGGCAAGCCGCGGAAGGGCAGGCCGTGCGCGGGCAGGATCAGCGCGTCGGCCGCAATGTCGCGGAAGTGCTCGAGCGAGGCGAGATAGCGGCGCAGCGGGTTGCCGTGCGGCTGATCGGGCCACACGCTCACGTTGCTCGTGATCTTCGGCAACACCTGATCGCCGGAGATCAGCACGCCCGCCTCCTTGCACCAGAACGCGGCGTGCTCGGGCGAGTGGCCGTGACCGACGATCATCGTCCAGCGCCGGCCGCCGATCGTCAGCGTGTCGCCGTCGGCCACCAGCCGGAACGTCGGCGGAATCGTGGGCACCAGTCGGATGTAGTGATCTGCCGCGCCCGGCCAGCGCGATCAACTGCTCCTCGGTGCAGCCGTTTCGCCGGTAGTGCTCCATACGCGGATGGTGCTCGCCGAGCTCGCCCGTGCGGTGCGCCACCTGGCTGATGAGAAATTCGGCCTGCGCGCACCACAGATCGACACCGAAGCGCTGGGTCAGCCATCCGGTGTTGCCCATGTGGTCGGGATGAAAGTGCGTGACGATCACCTGCGTGACCGGACGGCCACTCAGGTAACCGGCGAAGACCTGCTCCCACAGGGCGCGGACATCGGGCAGGCCCACGCCGGTGTCGACGATGGCCCACCCCGGGCCGTCCTCGAGCAGCCACAGGTTGATGTGATTGAGCTGGAAGGGCAGCGGCATGCGGAGCCACGCCACACCGGGCGCGACCTCGATCGCCGTGCCGAAGGCGGGCGCTTCAGTCCACGGATAGTCGATGGCCATGCGTCGTAGTGTAACCGCGCTGGCTCGCGGCGCGGGCTGGTCGCTCCGAGCGTGACTGCGCGATCGCTTGACAGCGGTGCCGCCATTCTGGCAGGATCGCCGCCGTGAATCCGATGCGCTCGATCGCAGTCGTGGATGTGGTGGCCGTCCCACTAGGGCGGCCCTCCCCGACCTGCGCGCGCGAGCGTAGAACCGAGAGAGATCAGGGAGCCGCCCCGACGGGGGCGGCTTTCGTGTCTCTAGCCGCCCCGGGGTCGGCCCCTCGCTCCGAGGAGGCCAGGACATGAGCACCGACCAGTACGAGACCGGCGGAGGCATCCGGATCCGCCGGACCGTCGACGACATCCCCGTCGCCAACGCCATCGAGCCCATCATCACTGCGCTCGACACGCGTCGCGGCGCGTTGCTGGCTTCCAATTACGAGTACCCCGGCCGCTACACGCGCTGGGACATGGGCTTCGTCGATCCACCGCTCGTGCTGGTGGCCCGCGGCCGCGACTTCCGCGTCGAGGCGCTGAACGCGCGCGGCCGTGTGCTGCTGCCGCCCGTCGCGCGCGTGCTGGGCGCGCTGACCGCGATGGAGCGGCTCGCGGCGACCGGCGACGCCATCGACGGCGCCGTGCGCGCACCGGCGGGTCGCTTCGCCGAGGAGGATCGCAGCCGCCAGCCGTCGATCTTCTCCGTGCTGCGTGCGCTCATCGACCTCTTCCGCCATCCGCACGAGCCGCACCTGGGCCTCTACGGCGCCTTCGGCTATGACCTGGCCTTCCAGTTCGAGCCGATCCGCCTGCGGCTGCCGCGGCGTCCAGACCAGCGCGACCTGGTGCTCTACCTGCCCGACGAGCTCGTGATCGTGGATCACCGGCGCGAGGTGGCCATGCGCCGGCGCTACGAGTTCGAGACCGACGGCCACTCGACCGAGGGGCTGTCGCGTGACGGCGGGAGCCGGCCGTACGTGCCAGCGCCGTCGGCGCCGCGACCGTGCGATCACGCCCCCGGCGAGTACGCGGCGATGGTCCGCGTCGCCCAGGCCTCGTTCAAGCGCGGCGACCTGTTCGAGGTGGTGCCGGGCCAGACGTTCTTCGAGGCGTCCAGCGCCTCGCCGGCCGATCTGTTTCTTCGGCTGCGCGAGCGCAACCCCTCGCCGTACGGCTTCCTGCTCAGCCTGGGCGAGTCCGAATACCTGGTCGGCGCGTCGCCGGAGATGTACGTGCGCGTCGACGGCGATCGCGTGGAGACGTGCCCGATCTCGGGAACGATCGCGCGCGGCACCGACGCCATCGGTGACGCCGCGCAGATCCTCACGCTGCTGGCCTCGAGCAAGGACGAGTCCGAGCTGACGATGTGCACCGACGTCGACCGCAACGACAAGTCGCGCATCTGCGTGCCGGGCAGTGTGCGCGTGATCGGCCGCCGCCAGATCGAGATGTACGCGCGCCTGATTCACACGGTCGACCACGTGGAGGGGCGGCTGCGGCCCGAGATGGACGCGCTCGACGCGTTCCTGGCTCACGCGTGGGCGGTGACGGTCACCGGCGCGCCCAAGGCGTGGGCGATGCAGTTCATCGAGGACCACGAGCGCTCGGCGCGCGCCTGGTACGGCGGCGCCGTGGGCCTGCTCGGTTTCGACGGCAACATGAACACCGGCCTCACGCTGCGCACCATCCACGTCAAGGACGGCCTGGCCTCCGTGCGGGCCGGCGCCACCCTGCTCTATGATTCGGACCCCGAGGCCGAGGAGGCCGAGACGGAGCTGAAGGCGTCGGCGTTCCTCGATGTCATCCGCCGCGGCCCCGGCGCCGCGCGGCGCACGGCCACGCCGGTGGCGCGCACCGGCGCCGGGCGGCGCATCCTGCTCGTCGACCACCAGGATTCGTTCGTGCACACGCTGGCGAACTATCTGCGCCAGACCGGCGCCGAGGTCGTCACGCTGCGCAGTGGCTTTCCGGCCGAGGCGTACGACGACGTCAAGCCGCACCTGGCGGTGCTCTCACCGGGTCCCGGCACGCCGAGCGACTTCGACGTCGCCGGCACCATGGAGGCGCTCGTCCGTCGCGGCGTCCCCGCGTTCGGTGTCTGCCTCGGACTGCAGGGCATGGTCGAGTACTGCGGCGGCACGCTCGGGGTGCTCGACCCGCCGGTGCACGGCAAGGCCTCGCGCATTCGCGTGTTGGGCGGGAGGCTTTTCGAGGGACTGCCCACCGAGTTCACCGCGGGTCGCTATCACTCGCTCTACGCGATCCGCGGTCAGCTCCCCGCGGTGCTGAGGGTGACGGCCGAGACGGAGGACGGCGTCGTGATGGCGGTCGAACACGCCACGCTGCCGCTGGCGGCCGTGCAGTTCCATCCGGAGTCGATCATGACGCTGGGAGGGGACGTGGGGCTGCGGCTCCTGGCGAATGTGATGAGTCTTCTGGCGCGAGGAGTGTGAGTGACGAGGCGGCGTCTTCTTGCATGCGTGGGTCTCCTGCTTGCCGGCTGTGCGCCAGCCGCCGCGCCGTCGGCAAGCGGGCAGTTGCCGGCATACTCGGATGGGACGGAGTACTTCGTTCCGACGATCCGCGAACCGGTGTCACGCTCGCAGGTGGGAACGGCCGGCGTGACGCACTACTTCCAGATCAATTCGAAGCATCTCTGCTACGGCTTTCAGGTTCCCGGCATCTGGCGACTCGGGCGTGAGCCAGGCGTCCTTCGGCGGCTCGACGACAACGGAATGGTCGGCGTCCTCCTCTTCGGCATTGCCGAGATGGGTGGTGGCTCGGTGGAGAGCGCGATCCAAAAGGCCGCCGAGCGAAGCGGCGAGCTCTACGCCAAGGAGCGCGCAGGCGCCCCGTGGAGTCTCATGCCGTATTGTGGCGTTCCGGGCGCCTGGTCCTGGACGGTACCTGCCGCCGGCGCCTCGATCGTCCCACGGTGGTATCTGCCGGCGGGAGGCGCCTGGATCGCCCAGTTCACGATCGGTGTACCGCCCGAGGTGAACACCGACCAGTTCGTCGCCGACGTCCTGAAGAGCCTCACCACCAGCCGAGAACCGCGCTGCTACGAGGCCAGGCTCCGTGAGCTCGGCGGTATCCGCTGATTGCGCGAGTGTATCCATTCGGACTGTCTAGCCAGCAGAATGAGGGGTTGGATGCCACCGCCCTGCCGAATGCTAGACTGAGGGCACGGGTACATCACTGATGGGCAAGATCGAGAAGATCGAGCAAGAGGTGCAGGCGCTCTCCCCTGACGAGCTTGCGCAGTTTCGCGCCTGGTTCCTGGAGTACGATTGGGCGGCCTGGGATCGGCAAATTGAGCGCGACGCCCAGGCCGGCCGCCTCGATGACCTTGCTGCGAAGGCCCTTCGTGATCACTCCGCCGGCAAGACCACACCCCTCTGACCCACCACGCGTCCCCAGACTTCTGGGCGCTGTATCGATCATTGCCGTCCGAAGTTCGCGCGCTGGCGGATCAAGCCTACGCGCGCCTGAAGCAGGACCCCGGTATCCTTCCCTTCACTTCAAGAAGGTCGGCAGGTTCTGGTCTGCTCGGATCGGCGCCCACTACCGCGCTTTGGCCGTGGAAGCACCGGATGCGCTTGTCTGGTTCTGGATTGGTAGCCATACCGACTACGATCGACTGCTTGGCTAACAACCGCATCGAGCTGACGGCGCTTCGCGCCGCAGCTCATACGGTGCGTTAGGCCGCACACAGGCTTCACGACCGCCACCAATTCCCAGAAGGAGCACCATGGCCAAGTACCTGATCTCTTTTCCAAGCGCGGCGATGGTTGTGCCCGATAGCGAATGGGGAGCGGTGGGCCTCGACGCACACGCTGTGATTGATGAGGCGAAAGCCGCCGGTGTTTACGTCTTCGGCGGCGGAATCGACGAGGACGTACCGCCCATACTCGTCTCTGCTGACGGCGCGGTTGCAATGGGCGGCTATCCTTGGGCGCCCACGCTCGACGGCGGCTTCACCGTGTTGGAACTGCCTTCGCGCGATGAGGCCATCGCGTGGGCGGCGCGCATCGCCAAGGCCTGTCGCTGCGACCAAGAATTGCGCGTCTTCGGGTTCGACCCGCAGTCCTAAGGGCAGCACTGAAATGGCGCGCAAGTGCGGCCTAACAATTCATTCAAGCCGAACCCGCTTCGCGGGTCGGCTTAATTCAGGCGTTAGGCTTCGAGGACGAGACCAGAGCGAGGTGGGTCCAATCCGAGAGCGCCGCGGAAACAAGTTCGAAGGCCCGGAGTCGAGATGATCGGGCTGAAGCTCGCCTTCGGCATCGCCCTTCTCCTCGGTGCGCTCTTCAGCCCGATTGCGGCCGAGGCCGAGCAAGCGGCCAAGATCGCTCGAATAGGCTACCTGGGTTCGATCGGGCGACCGCCGATCCCCGCCAGCGAGAGGCCTTCCTCCAAGGACTGCGTGACCTCGGTTACGTCGAGGGCCGTAACCTCGTGATCGAATACCGAGATGCCGAGGGGAAGCCCGAGCGGCTCCCCGCTCTCGCGGCCGAACTGGTTGCGCTCAAGGTTGATGTCATTGTGGCCGCAGGGGGCACACTCGGCGCCCTGGCCGCCAAGCAAGCGACCAGCGACCATCCCCATTGTCTTCCCTGCTGTTGGCGATCCGGTAGCGGAGGGGCTCGTCACCAGCCTTGCGCGGCCGGGCGGCAACGTCACGGGCTTGTCCACCTTCTCGCCGGAGCTCGTCGGCAAGTCGCTGGAACTGCTCAAGCAGGCCGTTCCGGGGGTCAGTCGGGTCGCCTTTCTCTTGAAGCCAGATGCCATGCCCGACCGTACCAGGAAGGAGAGACTCGAAGGCAGCAGACGTCGCGGCGCGGGCGCTGGGGGTGCGGCTGCAATTCGTTGAGGCGCGAGGCCCGGAGGACTTCGACCGGGCCTTCTCGGACATGACCAGGGCGCGCGCGGGTGCTCTGGCTGTGCTGCGAACCCCCGTGTTCAACAGCGAGCGACAGACGCCTCGTGGACCTGGCGGCCAAGAACCGGCTGCCGGCGGTGTACCCATTTAGGCAGTATGTCGATGCCGGGGGCCTGATGTCCTATGGACCGGACCTTGTCGATTTGTTTCGGCGCGCCGCGACCTACGTGGACAAGATTCTCAAGGGCGCCAAGCCCGGCGACCTGCCCGTCGAGCAGCCGACGAAGTTCGAGCTGGTCATCAACCTCAAGACCGCCAAGGCCCTCGGCCTGACCATCCCGCCGTCAGTGCTGGTGCGGGCGGATCAGGTCATCGAGCAATGAACAATGTCCACCTGGGTGCCGGCTCGAACCCTAACTTCCGCTTGCAGCGGCCAGCACCTCGCGTTGCTCGGCGCCGCCGCTGAAGCCGGCGTTAGACAGGCGGCAGACCAAGTGGTGAAGAGTCTCTCGGCGATGACAACAAATATGGACGTTGCATTTCTGTATATCGCGGCCTTGGTCCCGGCACTCATTGCCGCGTTCGCGCTCGCGCTTGTGGGGACCTGGCTCGTCTGGCCGTCGCCCCACTGGCTCGTCAAGGCTGTCGCGATCGGGCTATCGGCCGGCGGTAGCTTCATCATCTACTGGCTCGTCGCCCGTCGGATGCTTAGGCATATCGCCCGAGCAAGCCGGGGTGGGGTTGCCGGCCATATCTTTCGTTCAGCGTCGATGTACATCTGTTTAATTACAAGCGTACTGCTTGTCTCGGCGAAATGGACCGATCCAGACTTCGGCCTGGTTTGGCAAACCTTCCTGTGGTCAGGGACAGCCGGTCTCGGCGGAGTTGTCGCGGACGCAGCCGCATGCTTACGGATGGGCCGAGGTTGAAGCTGTCTAACAGGCTGTTGGAGCTGGCCGGCATGACAGCGCCGCGCCCGATCGCACGCGCGTGCGCCGGCCGCTCAACGCCTTTGCGTTCGATGGACACATGCGGGTCGACCGCGGTCGATGAAGACCTGAGGCGGTCAGAAGGCAAAGTCTCGTCCGCCGGACCAGGAGGAGATGCGATGAGAATACTGGCGAGAGCGCTGATCGTGGCCCTTGTCATCCCTGCGAGCGTCTCGGCGCAGACCCTCGGGAGCGCTGAAGAGAACCTCAAGAAGAACATCAGCCTACCAACGCCGTCCACGCCTGTCGCCAACTATGTCCCAGCCGTACGCGTCGGCAGCCTCCTCTTTCTCTCCGGCGCAGGTCCGGCCTCGTCCGACCCTAGAGGGAAAGTAGGGAAAGATCTGACACTTGACCAAGCCTATCAGGCCGCTCGTTCGACCTGTCTCAATCTGCTAGCGGCAACCCGCGCGACGCTCGGAAGTCTTGACAAGGTGAAGAGGATCGTAAAGGTGCTCGGGATGGTCAACTCTGCGCCCGGGTTTACCGACCAACCAAAGGTCATCAATGGCTGTTCGGATTTGATGGTGGAGGTCTTCGGTGAGGCGGTCGGTAAACATGCTCGCTCCGCCGTCGGCATGGCTGAGCTACCGTTCAACATCTCCGTCGAGATCGAAATGATCGCCGAGGTCGAGTAGTGGTGGCTGAACCGGCACCGTGGCCGTCGAACATCGCGCTGCAGCGGCCCGAGGCTCGCGTTACTCGCCCCGGCCGCTGAGCGCGCCCGTCGCTATGTCGCACGGGAGTCGCTCGACATTCCGACGGTACTGTGGCTTGACTGGTCGCAAATGTCGGCCAAGACTGCGAGCGCATCGGTTTTCTGCAGCTTCGGGCTCATCACGATGGAGAAGTGACATGGCCAAGCAAGCAAAGAACACGATTTGCCTTTGGTACGATGGCGACGCCGAGGACGCGGCGCGGTTTTACGCCAAGACCTTCCCCGATTCGTCCGTCGGCGCGGTGCACCGCGCACCGGGAGACTTTCCGTCGGGGAAGAAAGGGGACGTGTTGACCGTCGAGTTTACCGTGATGGGCATTCCCTGCCTCGGGCTCAACGGCGGACCCGCGTTCAAGCACAACGAAGCGTTCTCGTTTCAGGTCGCGACCGCTGACCAGGCCGAAACGGATCGCTACTGGAACGCGATCGTCGGCAACGGCGGCCAGGAGAGCGCGTGCGGCTGGTGCAAGGACAAATGGGGATTGTCCTGGCAGATCACGCCGATCGCCCTGACGAAAGCGATCACCGATCCCGATCCCGCTGTCGCCAAGCGCGCGTTCGATGCGATGATGCAGATGAAAAAGATCGACATCGCTGCGATCGAGGCGGCGCGTCGCGGTTGAGGTTGCAATCTTCGAACGTGCATCCCGCGCACGGTCCGCGACATAACCCGCCATTGCACTGGACCTGCTGCCGCGGATCGCTTGCTGTGGTTCCGAATCAGGTCGTCGGCGGCAGGCAGCGGCCAGTCGAGTACGGCATTCCTCGTTAGCCCGCTTCAGGAGCACGTAATGCGACCCCTTCGGTATTCCATCAATGTCACATTGGACGGGTGCTGCGATCATCGTGCAATGGCCGCGGACGAAGACTTGCATCGTCACGCGGCCGAGAACCTCGGCCAGGCCGATGCCCTCCTCTTTGGCCGCGTGACTTATGAAATGATGGAGGCAGCGTTGCGGCCGCCGGCGCGGACGGGAGCGAGGCCCGATTGGATGGAACCCTTCGCCCGGACGATCGACGCGGCGAAGAAGTACGTCGTGTCGAGCACCTTGGACCGGGTCGATTGGAACGCGGAGCTCGTGCGCGGGGATCTGGGGAAGGCCGTTCAGCAGCTCAAGCGGGAGTCGGGCAAGGGACTGTTCGTGGGAGGCGTGAAGCTCCCGCAGGCGTTGGCGGAGCTGGGATTGATCGATGAGTACGAGTTCGTCGTCCATCCCAGGGTAGCGGGCCATGGGCCGACGTTGTTCGCGGGGTTATCGAAGCGTGTCGACTTGAAGCTCGTGAGCCGGCTGGAGTTCGGCTCGGGGGCGGTGGCGATGCGGTATGAGCCGAGAAGGTAGCCATTCGGACTGAAGTCTACGACTCCCAGGTCGTCTTTTCTTCTATATAGGGCTGCCAGCGGTCGCTTGGCCGTGCTGCAGAGAGCTTCGACAAGCGCGCCAACGTCGTGGTGACGCCTCCCGCCACGGCATCGGCACTTCCTCGGTGCCTACCAGTGTTTTGGGTGTTACCCATGTCCCTGGACTAAATTGTTACCTATGTCGCTCCAGCGGTCCGCAGGCTCGCGTTGCTCGCGTTCGGCCGCTGAGCAGCCGGCGTTAGCCAGAGCACTTAGAAGGGAGCAAACAAGGATGGCCGCCCAGTCGGAGTCCGAGCGCGGTAGGTCCGTGAGGGCGGCCGGTGTGTACTCTCAGGCGTCGAATCCTGCCTTCGAGCTGGAGTTGGCCGCTCGAACGGCAGCCCGAGAAGCCGCCTTCCTCGTACCGCATCTGCATCCGGGGATGCAGTTGCTCGACGTAGGCTGTGGTCCCGGGTCTATCACGCTGGACTTGGCCGGGCTCGTGGCTCCTGGCCAAGTGGTCGGCATCGACATTCAGCGTGCTCAGATCGACCAAGCGCGAGCGTTGGCCTCTGCGCGTGGCGCGACGACCGTGCGCTTCGAAGTTGGGGACATCTACGAACTTCCCTTCTCGGACGCCTCCTTCGACGTTGCCCTCGCCAATGGTGTGCTGATGCACTTGAGCGAGCCGGTGCGGGCGCTGGCGGAGCTGCGCCGCGTGCTACGGCCCGTCGGAGTCGCCGGAGTACGTGACCCGGACTGGGGCGCAAGTCTCCGTGCCCCCACGACGCCACTGCTCGACCAGTGGAGTACCGTCCGGGTACGGGTCAGGCAGCACAACGGCGGCGACCCGTTCTCGGGCCGCCACCTGCGCCGCTACTTGTTGGAGGCAGGGTTCGCGCGTGCCGACGGTCGTGCGTCGGTCGAGAGTGCGGGAACCTCGGATGAGACCGTTCGCCACGCCGCCTTCCTCAAAGCACAGCTGCAAGGCTTCGCCCGCACGGTGCTGGCAGAGGGCTGGATGGATCAGGCGGCACTTGATGCGGTGGTAGCCGAGATCGACGCGTGGGCCCAGCGTCCGGACGCGTTCTCCGCGACGACATGGTGCGAAGCCCTTGGCTGGGTGGGCCCGTGAGGGCGGCCGAACTGGGACTGATTCCGAGCCCCTGACATGTACGACGAGATCGCGACGCTCTATCACCTCGTCTATCCAGACTGGAACGCCGCCATCGCTCGACAGGCGGCGGCACTCGACGCCATCATCCGCGAACATGTGGGCCCGCCTCCGCAGTCGATCCTCGACGTCTCATGCGGGATCGGGACTCAAGCCCTCGGTCTCGCTGCACTCGGGTATGCGGTCACGGCTTCCGATCTATCGCCGGCGGCGGTGGAGCGCGCTCGTCGCGAAGCTGCTCAACGCAACCTCGCCATCGACTTCACGGTCGCGGACATGCGTCGGTGCGCGGAGGTTCACGGATCAGGATTCGACGTCGTGCTCAGCGCCGACAACTCCATCCCACACCTGCTCAGTGACGACGCGATCCGCGAGACGTTCGGGAACTTCCACCAATGCATCCGACCTGGCGGCATCACGATCCTCGGCGTCCGCGACTACTTGACGGAGGGGAGATCTTCGCCACAGCTGGTGCCGTACGGATTCCGCTCGGACGGTGACGACCGCTACTTCGTCGTCCAGACCCGAGATTGGGACGGCGACTTCTATGACGTGGCGATGTACTTCATCCGCGAGGGGCGCGGTTCGAAACCCACGACGGTGACTGCGGGCTCGTCGCGATACTACGCCGTCCCGATTGATCGGCTAGTCTCGCTGCTGGAGGAGAGCTCCTTCATTGAAATCCAACGGCTCGATGGTGTTACGTACCGGCCAGTATTGGTTGCGCGCCGTGGGAGGGGCTAACATCCGCATTACTCCGCCAGCCACACCGTGTCGAGCTGCTGGTTGAGGTAGTGGGAGGGGGTGATCGTCCACCCGCGCACCTTCGCGCTGTGGGGGACGATGCGGTGCCACTGCAGCGAGTAGAAGTAGTGCACCTCCTCGTCGAGGAGGCGCTTCTCGAGGGCGCGGAGCAGGCGCTTGCGCTCCTCGGGATCCATGGCGCGGGCCTGCTTGAGGAAGAGGTCGTCGATGACCGGATCCTTGTAGCGGCTGTAGTTGTTGTCGGAGATCCCGGTCGACTGGAATTTCTGGAGGTCGATGTCGGGCTCGACGATGAAGCTGCACTGGGCGTCGCTGGCCACGTCGAAGTCGCCGCGCCGCAGCATCGAGACGTGGGCCGAGGCTTCGATGGTCTCCATCTTGACGTTCAGCCCGATCTGGCGCCACTGGTCGATGAGCCAGATCGCCACCGGCTCGTACGGCTGCGGGATCCCCCGGTTCTTGAACGTGAACGCGAAGCCATCGGGCACGCCGGCCTCGCGCAGCAGCCGCTCGGCCTCGGCCCGGTTGGCGGCGATGTCCCTGCCGTAGCCGGCCAGCTTCTCCAGCTCGGCCGGCGGGGTCGCCCACGGCGTCCCCGGCACCTGGATGCCGCCCACCTCCTTCACGACGGCGATGCGGGACAGGTTCTTCGACGCCTTCGTAGCGGTCGACGGCGAGGCGTCAGCGCGCGGCGCACCCGCTTGTCGTCGAACGGCTTCTTCTCGTGGTTCATCGTCACCAGCTGCACGCAGTTCCAGGCGCTCTCCTGCACGGTGATCTTCGGACCCGAGCGTCTGCACGAGGGTGTCGCGGTCGGCCGGGCTGAAGCCGCGGAACTGGATGTGGGCGCGCTCGCCCCGGATGGCCGCCACCTGGGCCGACGACGAGCTGATGAAGAGCGCCCGGTAGCCGTCGAGGTAGGGCTTGCCCTTGTCCCAGTAGTCGGGGTTCTTCTTGCCCACCCAGTGCGAGCCCTTCACGTGCTCGACGAACTTGAACGGCCCGGTGCCCATCACGTTCGTCTCGTACCAGCGCATGTCCTTGGCCAGGATGTCCGCCTTGTAGATCCAGTTGTAGGGCGAGGACAGGCTGATCAGGAACGAGGCCTCGGGCCACTTGAGCCGGAAGCGCACCGTCTGCGGGTCGGGCGCCTCGACGACCTCGACGACCTGGTAGCTGCCCTTGCGCATCGAGATCACGCCGGCCGGCGGGAAGATGATCTTGTCGTAGCTGGCCTTGACGTCGCGCGACGTCAGCACGCTGCCGTCGTGGAACCGCACGCCCTGGCGCAGCTTGAACGTGTAGATCAGCCCGTCGGGCGAGATCGTCCACGATTCCGCCAGGTCGGGCACGGGGCGGGTGCCGGTCCGGTCGATGGGATCGATGCGCAGCAGCGTGTTGTAGTGGGGCGCGAGCGGATGGACCATCCCGAAGGTCCCCTCGCGGTGCCCGTCGTAGGAGGGCAGCTCGGAGGGCACGAGGAAGACCAGCTCGCCGCCGTACCGGGGCTTGTCCTGCGCCTGCGCGGTCGCGGCAAGCAGCACGCCCAGGAGCACGAGGACGATCCGCATCATCATGAGCGGCCTCCGATCGTCGGTCGACACGAACGAGCGGCCTCGAACGAGCGGTCTCTTCCGGTCAGACCCTACCCCAGCGCGTCCAGCAGCGCGCGCTGACGGCGCATACGCTCCGGCACGGTCCTGGGCGAAGCGCCGCACGCCGGCAAAGATCGACTCGGCGTCCAGATGCGCCTCGGTGATCACGTCGGCCTCCAGTCCCGCCGGTGAGCCAGTGGTTGCCCCAGTCGGCGGTGAGCGAGTAGTCGTCGGTCAGCGAGCCGACGTTGCGGAGCGGCCACATGCGCCGCGTGCCGCTCATGACGAACATCAGGTCCTGGCGCGCCTCCGGCCGGCAGCACGGCGTTCGCGGTAGGCCGCCGGCTGGCGGTCGAACAGCTCCTCGCTGATCGCCGCGATCACCTTCACGTTGACGCCGGCCTGCTCCAGCTTCGGCAGCACGCTCGACCAGGTTGAAGGTCGCGCTCGAGCCCTGGGCCACCACGTAGCCGTGCTTCGGCTGGCCCGGTGCGAAATCGCGGATGACGTAGAGCCCCTTGGCGGCCGCGCGCAGATCCTTGTCGGCGAACGTGCTGCGATCGGCCACCTTGAAGTCCGGCCGCGCGACCTCGATGACGATGATGCCCGACCTTCTTCTCGCGCGCGGCGATCTCCGCCGCCGCGAAGTAGCCGGGCGCGACGTCGTTGTAGTCCCAGAAGCTCACGTTGATGACCTGATCGCGCGGGAAGAGCTTCCACACCTGCGGCGCGAAGATGCCGAAGTGCGTGCGGGCGTCGGCCGCCGTCTCGGGGCCGGAGTGCCCGGCCAGGATGTGCAGCACGCCTGTCCGGAACTTGCTGTCCTGGTTCTGCTGGCTCCACACGCGCGCCGGCGTGTACATGAGTGGCGTGAAGGCGCCGTAGGTGCCGCTGAACGCCCACACCCCCGCGAACTTGTCGGGGTCCACCGAGGCGCTCTGACTCACCAGGCCGATGGCGCTGGAGACGTTGCCCGCTTCCTGGATCGCCGCCTTCAGCCGCGTCCCGACCGGATTGGTCTCGGGATCGTAGTGGCCCCAGATGCTGCCGTGCTCGAGGTTGATCGACTCCGACAGGTCGGCGGCGAGCGTCATGACGCGATTGCCGGTGACGTGGTTGATCCACTTCACCATCTCGGAGATGCCGCGGCGCGCGCCCGCCACCTCGCCGGCCTTGCGGAACAGCGCGATCTTCAGCTGCTTCTCCGCGCCGGAGACCGGGTTCCTCACGGTGAGCGTCTGCGGCTCCTCGGGCAGGTTGGCGACCTCAGGCGCTCGTCGAGGAACGGGTCGTGCTTCACGTCGTGCGGAGTCGGCAGCTCGTCCTTGACCGTGTCGCCGATCTGCACCAGGCGCTCGGCCACCAGTCGCCCGAGGCCGTTCTGCTCGAGCACCGACATCACCACGTCGATGTTGGTCTTGAACTGGACCAGCCGCTCGCGCGGATCGGTCACCGGCGCCCTTGCGGATGCCGGCGAACTCCACGCCGTACTTCTTCTCGAACGTCTCGGCCAGCGACGACGAAGTACTCGGAGTTCATCTTCATCGCGTACGGATGGCTCGGGTACCCGACCACCTGATCGCCGGCGCCGGGGATCTTGCCGTTGACCGCGCCCGGCCAGTAGCCCTTGATGGTCTTGCCGATCACGATCATCGGGCGCCGATCCGTCGGGTCCCACTCCTCCATCTTCTTCATCACGGCGACGATCTGGTCGTAGTCGTGACCGTCCGGCAGCGTGAAGACGTTCCAGCCATACGAGGTCCACTGGTCGACCAGCCGATAGCCCGTGAACTTGCTGGGCACGACGCCGCCGATCAGCGAGTCGTCGATGCCGGCGTTGTTGTCGGACAGGAAGATCCGCAGGCGCTTGCCGACCTGCAGGGCGATGGCCTGGGTCTTGATCTCCTGCGCGTGGCCCTCGGTCATCGCGAACTCGCCCTCGAAGGCGATGATCTTCGGCGTGCCCATCGGGCGCGCCGACGATGTCCCAGAAGGCGGCCTTCCCCGCCGCCGTCGCGATCCCCACGCCCGACGGGCCGCCGTTGACGTCGTTGGTGAGGTCGATGGACTCGATGTGGCCGGACAGCGCGCGGATGCCGCGTCCCTTGGCCTGGGCGAACAGCGGATGATCGGTCGAGCCCCTGATCCGAGAGCAGCGTCTTCAGCGCGCCGGCGCCGCGGCGGAATCCCAGCGCGTCGACCGGCAGCATCGCCACGTCCGGCGCGACGTAGTAGCGCTGGTCGCCCGTCGCCTGGTGCTTGCGGTAGAGCGCCTCGCCCAGGATCATCCACAGCGCGTAGCAGGTCGGCGCGCAATGGCCGGCGGCCAGCATGAACTTGTCGCCGTAGGGATGCTTGGGGCGCCGGTAGTCGTAGCGGAGGCCGCCCTGCTCGGGCCCGGCCAGGTGGGCGGCCACGTTGAACGGCGTGTAGGCCAGCGGGCCGCCGAAGTGCCCGGTCTGCGCGTAGTTGCCGAGCAGTGTCAGCGTCATGCAGGTCATGTAGCCGACGTCTTCCAGGCGCTGCCGATCGCTCATCGTGGGATTCCGCCCTTCCTGGGTTTCGCAGTCTACGGCGACTGTCCGGCGCATTCTAACGCACGGGGCCGCCGGTGTGTCGGCGGCCCCGTGGCGGACGTCTCGGCGCGGAGGGATCTCTGACGCTAGGCGTCCGGCACCTTCGTCGACTGCCAGGCGGTCATGCGCCAGGTCGCTGCCCGCCTTGGCGTAGACCGCCAGGTAGCGGACGGTGAAGCGCTGCTCCTTGCCGGCGTTCTCCACGTGCATCTCGGACACGCCGTTGACGATGCCCACGCCGCCGAGCACCCGCACCTTGCGGTCGCGGGGCGCGATGCCGCGGTAGTGCGGCTTGCCGGCCTTGAGGTTGCCGACGTGCTCGCCCTTGCTCTCCACCCGCGCGGTGGAGTGCACGTAGACCAGATCGTCGGCGAGGGAGTCCTCGAGCTCGGGCCAGTCGCTCGTTGCGCATGGCGTCGAAGCGGCGGTCGTCGGCGCGGAGAACTTCGGCTTGCTCGGGCCTGTCAGGCATGGTCGGCGATCTCCCTGATCTTGCGGAATGTCAGCACGCGCCGGCGGTTGCCCTCCGGCATCTTCTTGATGTCCTCGTCGGTCAGGGCCACGGTGTTGCCGTACGCTTCCTGGACGGGGATCTCGTCGTCGGCCAGCGGGCGCATGCGCTGCTTGCGCGCCATGGCCGCCTCGACGTAGGGCGCCAGCTCCTCGCGCTTCCGGCGCTCGCGCTCGGCCTCGCGCTCGTGGAACTCCGGCATGACCTCGGCGGCGAACAGCTCCAGCGACTCGCAGATGTGCTCGTGGCGGTTCCTGCCGCCCTGCTGGATGAAGATCGTCTGGTCGACGCCGGCGTCCTGGAAGCGTCGTCAGCGTGCCGCCGCAGGTCGTCGGGCGTGCCGATGCAGCCCACGCCGCCGCCCAGCACCTCGGTGCCGAGCTGCTCGCGCACCTTCAGGAAGGCGTCCCAGATGTTGGTGCGCCCCGGCGTGTGCTTGCCGAAGACGTAGTGATGGGCGAGCGCGAACTGGAAGAAGCGGAAGCCGTCGGCGCCGCGGCGCTGCGCCTCGGCGGCGTCGCGATGGCAGGAGAAGCCCGGTGACCATCGCGATGTTCGGGTTCACCGCGTGGCCGATGGGCACGCACTCGCGCTTGAAGGTCTCGTAGTAGTCGTCCACCCACTGCTTGGCCTCGGTCGGGATCGATGAAGGCGAAGGTGAGCGCGCCGATGCCGAGCTGCGCGGCCAGGTGGATCGTCTCGCGGTTGGAGCAGGCCACCCAGAGCGGCGGATGCGGCTTCTGCACCGGCTTGGGCACCACGTTGCGGGCGGGCATCGAGAAGTACTGCCCCTTGAAGCCGGGGTACGGCTCCATCACCATCATGTTGGCGACCTGCTCGACGGTCTCCCGCCACATCGCCCGCCGCTCGGCCGGATTGACGCCGTAGCCCTCCAGCTCGGCGCGCGAGGCCGACTCCCCCGTGCCCCAGTCGACCCGGCCGCGCGACACGAGATCGAGCGTGGCGATGCGCTCGGCGACCCGCGCCGGCTGGTTGTAGCCGGGCGGCATCAGCACGATCCCGTGGCCGAGGCGGATGCGCTGCGTGCGCTGGGAGGCGGCGGCCAGGAACACCTCGGGCGCCGAGGAGTGCGAGTACTCCTCGAGGAAGTGGTGCTCGACCTCCCACGCGTAGTCGATGCCGAGCCGGTCGGCCAGCTCGACCTGCGTCGAGCGCGTCCTGGAACAGCTGCAGCTCGTCGCCCTCGCCCCACGGGCCGCGGCAGCTGGTGCTCGTAGAAGATCCCGAACTTCATGCCGCGCGGCTCGCCGGCGGGCGTCGAACTCGGCCGCCACCTGCTCGTCCTTGGCCAGCAGCCCCTCGGCGTCGATCTCGGCGTAGCCCATCACGCCCATGTCGGCGTAGGCCTTGCGGATGCGCGGGCCCCACAGGCCGATGTCCTTGATGGTCGGCACGATGCGGCTGAACAGCGCGCGAGCGGTAGAGCTTCATCCGCTCGGAGGCCTGCACCATCCGCCACGCACTCGTCGACCGGCAGGCCGAGCGTCTCCCACACCTCGACCGCCAGGAAGCGGTCGCGCATGAGGTAGCAGGCCTCGACGGCGAACTCCTCGCGCTCGTCGCGCTCGGCGTCGCTGAGCTGCGGGTAGTAGTCGCGCAGCGCGATGCGGCCGAACGCGACGTGGCGCGCCTCGTCCTGCATGACGTAGGCGTTCACCGCGGCGGCGAGCTGGTTCTTCGCGTGGTCGCGGATCGACGCGAACGCGGCCAGCGCCAGGCCCTCGATCAGCACCTGCATGCCGAGGTAGGTCATGTCCCAGCGCGAGTCGGTCAGCACGTCGTCGAGCAGGCGCCTTGAGCGTCGGCGTGATCGGGTAGGCGAGCTCGAACTTCTCGTGCAGGAGCCGCGCGTAGGCCTCGACGTGGCGCGCCTCGTCCATCACCTGCGTCGCCGCGTAGAACTTGGCGTCGATGCTCGGCACCTGCTGCACGATCTTCGCGGTGCAGAGCAAGCGCGCCCTGCTCGCCGTGCATGAACTGCGAGAGCTGCCACGCCTGGAAGTGGCGGCGGAGGTTCGCCCGCTCCTGCTTGGTCAGCCGGTTCCAGACGTCCGAGCCGAAGATCGAGATCGGCTCGTCGGGCAAGCTCTTGCGGATTCTCGGGATCGAGGTCGTGCGACCAGTCGATGCGCGTGTTGCCGTCCCACTGCCGCTCCTTGCCCTTCTCGTACAGCTTCAGGAGCGAGGCGCGGCCGTCCTCGTACTCCCAGCGCATGAGGGAGTCGAACTGGCCGGGAATGATCCACTTCGCGCGGATCGACCGGCATCGCGTAGCGCTGCTGCGTGCGTCATGGCGCTGCCCTCCCACCGATGGGGACACGACGGTTGGTTCGACTCGGATGAGGCGGCGAGGATACCACGCGCGGCCTTGGTCCGGCTGGGCGGGTCCGACTATGATGCCCGCACATGGCCAATCGCTGGGTTGCGCTGGCGCTCGTCTTCGTCACGCGGACGTCGATGGGATTCCAGTTCCAGTCGGTGGCCTCGGTCGGCGCCGCTCATGATCGGCCGATCTCGGGCTCAGCTACGCGCAGCTCGGCACGCTCGTCGGCCTCTACATGCTGCCCGGCGCCTTCTTCGCGCTCCCCGGCGGCGTCATCGGCCGGCGCTTCGGCGAGCGCCGGGTCGTCGTCGCCGGGCCTGGCGCTCATGGTCGCCGGCGGCGTGCTCACCGCGAGCGGCCGGCAGCTTCGCCGGCGCCATCGCCGGCCGCGTCGTGAGCGGCGATCGGCGCCGTCTTCATGAACATCCTGCTCGCCAAGATCGATCTCCGACTGGTTCGCCGGCAAGGAGCTGTCGACCGCGCTGGCGGTCATGCTCACCTCCTGGCCGGTGGGCCTGGGCCTGGCCACGGCCACGCTGGGCGGCGTGGCCGCCGGGCTCCGGATGGCGCTCGGCCGTCATGACCACCGCGATCGCGGCGGCGGTCGGCCTGGTGCTGATCCTCTGCGCGTTCCGCGAGCGCGCCCGGCGGCACCGCGCGGCGCCGCCCCGCGTCGGCCCTGCGCGGCCGCGACCTGCGGCTGGCGCTCAGCGGCGGGCTTCGCGTGGGGCTGCTTCAACGCGAGCCTGGTCGCGATCATCGTCTTCGGTCCCGGCCTGCTGATCGCGCGCGGCACCGCCCTCGGCGACGCCGGCCGCATCGTGAGCCTGGCCATCTGGCTGACGATGCTCTCCGATCCCGCTCGGCGGTCTGCTCAGCGACCGGCTGGGGCGCCCCACGCTGCATGATCGTGGCGGGCAGCCTGGTGGCCGCCGACCATGACGCTGCTGATCCCCGTCCTCGCCCGCCGATTCTCGCCTTCTGCCTGGTCGGCTTCGCCATCGGCCCGCCCCCGGGCCGCCTGATGGCCCTGCTGCCCCGCGCGCTGCCGTCCGAGCGGCTCACCACCGGCTTCGGCGTCTTCTACACGCTCTTCTACGTGATGATGGCGCTCACCCAGCCGGCCGCCGGCTTCGTGCGCGACCTCGCCGGCGATCCGGCCGCGCCGATCGTCTTCGCCGCGCTCGTGATGGCGTCCACCGTGATCGGGCTCGCGATCTTCCGCCGGCTGGAGCGCTGACGATGGCCGCGCTCCGCATCGGCGTCGTCGGCTCGCGCTTCGCCGCCCGGCTGCACCTGCTCGCCTACCGCCGCGTGTACGGGGTCGAGGCCCGGCTGGCCGGCGTCGTCTCGCCCACCGCCGAGCGCCGCGAGGCGTTCGCGCGCGAGAGCGGGGCCACCGCGTATCCGAGCCTCGCCGCCATGCTCCCGCACGTGGACATCGTGGACGTCTGCTCGCCGCCCGCGACGCACGAGCCGGTGGCGCTGGAAGCGATCGAGGCCGGCAAGCACGTCGTGGTGGAGAAGCCCTTCACCGGCGCGTTCGGACCGAAGGAGGGCGCGTTCGCCGGCAACCGGGCGGCCAAGGCGGCGCTGCTGGAGGCGGCGCTGGCCAGCGCCGGACGCATCGTGGCCGCCGCCCGCCGCCGCGGCGTCGTCCTCGCCTACGCGGAGAACTGGATCTACGCGCCCGCGGTGCAGAAGGAGCGCGAGATCCTCGAGAAGACCGACGCGCAGATCCTCTGGATGCTCGGCGGCGAATCCCACAGCGGCTCGCACTCGCCGACCTACGGGATCTGGCGGCACTCCGGCGGCGGCGCGCTGGTCGGCAAGGGCTGCCATCCGCTGAGCGCGTGTCTCTACCTCAAGCAGGTCGAAGGGCGCGCGCGCAACCGGCGGCCGATCCGGCCGGCGACCGTGTCGTGTCGCACCCACGAGATCACGCGCCTGCCCGGCTACCGCGATCGCGGCTTCCTGCGCACCGACTACGAGGACATCGAGGACTACAGCCAGCTGCACGTCACCTTCGACGACGGCACCGTGGCCGACGTCTACGCCACCGAGCTGGTGCTGGGCGGCGTGCACAACTGGCTCGAGGTGTTCGCCAACAACCACCGCACCACCTGCCGCCTCAATCCGGTGAACCTGCTCGACACGTACAACCCGGCGGCCGCGCAGTTCAAGGACGTCTACGTGGTGGAGAAGACCGGCACCAAGGAAGGCTGGAGCCATCCCGCCGCCGACGAGGAATGGCAGCAGGGCTTCTACGCCGAGGTGCAGGACTTCATCGAATGCTGCGCCGGCGGACGCGCGCCCCAGTCGGGCGCGCTCGTCGCCCACGACACGGTCGCCACGCTCTACGCGGGCTACGTGTCGGCGGAGCGCAACGGTCAGGAGGTCCCGGTCCCCGTCGCTCAGCTCGCCGAGCTGGAGTGACGCGCCGGACGACCGTAGTGCAGTGCGGCGAGCACGGTCGTTCGCCCTCGCGGCTGCGCGCGCCGCCAGTGCCGCACGCGCTCGCCGCGATAGAGCACGCCGTCGCCCAGCCCGAGCCGTACCGAGCGGACCCCGCCGCGCCCGTCGATCTGCAGCGGCCACGCGTTGCCCCGGCTGGGCGCCGGCTCACCCCCCACCACGAGGTCGATATTCCAGCGGCACGACGGCCGATCGCGATGGGGGCGAAGGACCGCGCCCGGATCGTAGACCCGCAGGAAGGAAAACGTCGCGGACGCGCGCTCGCCTGTGAGGCGGCGAACGAGCGGCGCCAGGAGACCATTCATGAAGTCGGTGAACGGCTCGTCGTAGAGCAGCGGCGCGCCCCGGCGGCGCGCATCGCCGACGAGCAGATAGCCCTCGCGCTCGATCCGCTGGTAGTACGCGCGCACGGCCGCGAGGAACGTCGGCTCGAACAGTCCCCGCAAGACCACGGCCCCGTGCCGTCGGAGCTCGCGTCGCCAGGATTGCTCCTGACGCCGCCACGCCTCGCGTCGCCGCGCCGCCTCTCGCCGGTCGTCGATCGCGCCGACACGCCGCAGCGCGGCCGTTGCGCGCGGCGGCAAGACGGTCTGCGGACGGCCGTACGTCCGGGCGATCGCGCGCGCGAGGCGCGGTGTGAGCGTGTACGGCAGCGCCAGCCGCGCTCCGGCGGCCGCGACCCACAGGATGTCCTCAGCCGGAAGAAAGGGCTCGCGGGCGTCTGCGCCGCCCGCGATATCGGGCGGCACGTAAGGGCCCCGAGACAGGACGCAACGAGCATCCAGACGACCCGAGCCTGATGAGACCGACGCCGGCGCCAGGTCGAGGCGCGCATCGAGCCACACATCGCGGGGTGTCCGGGCGGGGGGAATGAGGATGCCCGCGCGGCGAAGCTCGCGCTCGAGGGCGGCGTCCAGCCGTGGCCGTGGTCCCTCGCCCGCTGCGGCCCACAGGAGATAGCGCACCGCGCGGAGATCGGTCAGCTCCACCCGTTCGCGGCCGATGCCACGCCGCGAGAGCTCGGCGACGGCGCCGCCGAGCTGCAGCGTCGGATTGAGGATCAGCCGGCGGCGCAGACCGACCCTACATCATCGCGGTCGGGCGGCCCGCGCCGCGCAGGCGCGGATCGAGCACGTCGCGGAGCGCGTCGCCCAGCATGTTGAAGCCGAAGACCGCCAGCGAGATGGCCGCGCCCGGGAACAGCGCCATCCACGGCGCGTGGTACATGAACGACCGCCCCGAGCCCGAGAGCATCGCGCCCCACGACGGATACGGCGGCGGAATCCCGAAGCCCAGGAACGACAGCGCGGACTCGGCCAGGATCACCTGTCCCAGCCCGATCGTGGCCAGGATGAAGATCGTGCCGAGCACGTTGGGCAGCACGTAGAGCAGCACGATGCGCAGGTGGCCGGCGCCGATCGCGCGCGCCGCCCTCGACGTAGGGGCTCGCGATCACCGAGAGCGTGGCGCCCCGGATCACGCGCGAGGCGCCGGCGGCGCCGAGGATGGACAGGGCCAGTATCAGGTTGGGCAGCCCCGGGCCCAGCGCGGCCATCAGCGAGAGAATGACCACGAGCGCGGGGAAGGAGATCCAGGCGTCGACCACGCGCTGCACGGCGATGTCGTAGGCGCCGCCGAGATACGCGCTGGAGACGCCGACCGCGGTGGCCATCGACCGTGGCCAGCGCCACCGTGGCGAAGCCGACGGTGACGGAGATCCGCGCGCCGTAGACCACCCGGCTCCAGACATCCCGCGAGAGATTGTCGGTGCCCATCCAGAACTTGGCGCTCGGCGGCTTCATGCGGTTGCCGCGGACCGACTGCGTCGTACGAGTGGGGCGCGATCTGGCCGGCGAACACCGCCATGATCAGCAGCCCCAGCACGATGACGCCGCCGATGGCGCCCAGCGGCTTGCGGCGCGCGAAGCTCAGCACCACGCGCGCCATCGCCGGCACCCGCCACGCGCGCGGCAGCGCCTGGGAAGCCGGCGCCGGTAGCGTCTGGACGGAGTTCGCCATCGACGGCTAGTACCGGATCCTCGGATCGAGCACGGCGTAGAGCAGGTCCACCGACAGGTTCGTCAGGACGATGATGGTGACGATGACCAGGTTGATGCCCTGGATCACCGGATAGTCGCGCTGCACGATGGCGTCGACCAGGAACTGCCCCATGCCGGGGATGCCGAAGATCCACTCGATGATCACCGCGCCGCCGGCGATGCCCGCCACCTGCAGGCCGAGCACCGTGACGACCGGGATCAGCGCGTTCTTGAGCGCGTGCTTGAGCACCACCACGCGCCCGCGCAGTCCCTTGGCGGCCGCCGTGCGCACGTAGTCCTGGCGCAGGACCTCCAGCAGCATCCCCCGCGTGAGGCGCATGATGCCGGCGGCCGAGGCCACGCCGAGAATGATCGCGGGCAGCACGAACTGAGCGAGGTGACCGGCGGGGTCCTTCGCGAACGCCGACGAAGCGCGGCGGCGTCCACCCCCACCAGATGGCCGGGAGCAGCGTCACGAGAATCGCCAGCACGAAGCCGGGGATGGACAGCCCGAGGATGGCGGCGCTGCGCGCGAAGAAGTCCAGCGCGCCGTCCTGGCGCGTGGCGGCGAGCACGCCGATGGGCATGCCGATGGCGATGGCCACGAAGGTCGCCATGATCCCCAGCGTGAGCGTCACGGGCAATCGCCGCGTCAGCTCCGCGACCACGGGCTGGCGGGTCCACAGCGATTCGCCCAGCTGGCCGCGCACCGACCGCGCCCAGCCAGTCGAAGTACTGCACGTGGATGGGCCGGTTCAGGCCGAGCTTGGCCCGGAGATCTTCCAGGTCCTTGCCGTAGGCCTTCTCCTCGAGCATGAGCTGCACGACGTCACCGGGGATCAGGCGGGGCAGCGTGAAGACGATGAGCGAGGCGATCAGCAGCGAGGGCACAGCGACCAGCAGGCGGCGGAGGATGTACACCCGCATGACGGCCGCTGTGCCGCCTCGACCGCTCCTCTACTTGTCGATCCAGGCGGCCATGAGCCGCCCGCCGTAGTCGAAGCCGTTGTTGGGGCCGTAGTTCTTGATGTGCGCGTCCCACGCCGACAGGATCCTGATCGAGCCGTCCACGCCGAAGAGGGCCTGGTCGGCGAGATAGCGCTGGATGTCGAACACGACCTGCTTGCGCTTGGCGACGTCGAAGGTCCGCCGCTGGAGCTTGATCATGTCGGTGAGCTTCGGGATCGTTCACGCCCCACACGTTGAGCGGCTGGCCCGGCATGAACCAGCGGTAGAAGTACGCCTCGGGGTCGGCCCAGGCGCCCCGCAGGCCGAGGAACATGTTGTCGAACTTCCCGAAGATGGTGCTGGAGATGAACGCGCCGTACTCCTTGAGCTTCAGGTCGGCGTCGATGCCGGCCGCCTTCCAGTTCTTGATCGTGATCGGCCACGAAGTCGTCGAAGTCCGGCCCGTAGCACGACCGACGGCGCCTCCACCGTGGTCTTGAACCCGTTCGGATGGCCGGCCTCGGCGAGCAGCTTCTTGGCCTCGGCCGTGCTGAACTCGTAGAGCTTTCGGCCCTCGGGATTGAGCTGGTCGATCGGGATCGACCACTCGGCGAAGGCCGCCGGCACCGCGGGGTTCGGCGTCCAGTGCCCCTGCGAGAAGGCGAGCGACTCGAAGACCTCGGCGAGGTTGCTGGCGCGGGACAGCGCCCGCCGGACCCGGACGTCGTTGAACGGGGGGTTGGCGATCTTGAAGCCGATGGAGCCGCTGGTGAACCACGTGTACTCGGCGGTCTGCAGCCCGGGCTTGCGCTGCCGGGCCACCGGCGCGTCGAGCCAGCGCACGGCGTGCTGGTACTCGGGCCCGAAGTCGCTCTTGCCGCTCAGCCAGGTGGCCAGCCGCGAGGCCGGGTCCTTGTCGATGAGCCACTCGACGCTGTCGGCGTAGGGCAGCCCCGGCGACGTAGTAGTTGGGGTGGCGCGAGAAGACGATCTTGACGTTCGGCTCCCAGCGATCGAGCATCCAGGGACCGGTCCCGACCACCGACTCGACCTTCTTGAGATCGCCGAACTTCTCCACGCACTCCTTGGCGATGATCCACGTCGACGTCGAGGCGAGCAGGTCGATGAACCAGGCGTTCGGCTCCTTGAGCGTGAACTTCACCGTGTACTTGTCGACCGCCTCGATCTTGTCGACGTACTCGAGCACCGGCTTGTTGGGATTGCCGGTGATCGTGAGGAATCGCTCGTAGGTGAACTTGACGTCGTCGGCCGTGAACTCGCGGCCGTTGACCGGCGGCTTGTTGTGCCAGCGCACGCCCTTCTTCAGCTTGAAGATGTACGTCGTGTCGTTCGCCTGGGTCCACGACTCGGCGAGGTCGGGCTCCACCGGATACGTCATCGGCCTGACCGTCGGGCCGGCCTTCACCTTGACGAGACGGCTGTAGCAGAGCGACAGCGGGCACATCGTCACGAACGACATCGTCTGGTGCGGATCGAAGTGGAGCGGGTCGGCCTGGAAGGTCAGGCGTAGCGTTCCGCCCTTCTTGGGCGTCTGCGCCTGCACCGGTGTGGCCAGCTGCACGCCGGAGACGGCCAGCGCCACGGCGCCGGCGCCGGTCTTGAGAAGGTCACGTCGGGAAACTCCCGGATCGAACGGCGTGTCGCTCATGATTTCCTCCTCGAGACGAGCGCGCCCTCAGCGCGCGGTGAGCTCACTCCACAGATTGTCGGCGCCGCGCGCGGCCACCTCGCGCCCGAGCCGCTGGGCCCAGCGGCTCTCGCTGCCGAACTCGGCGCGCCACGACCACAGACGGCGCGTGGAGAAGTGCAGCGAGTGCTCGTAGGTGAAGCCGATCGCCCCGTGGGCCTGATGCGCGATGCCGGCGCCGATGCCGGCCGCCTCGCCGGTGCGGACCTTGGCCACCGCCACCTCGAACGCGGGGTTGCCCCGATCGGCGGCGCCGAAGGCGTGCTCGGCGGCGATGCCGGAGGCGGCCACGTGGCCGGCCAGGATCGCCAGGTTGTGCTGGATGGCCTGGAAGTTCCCGATGGGGCGACCGAACTGCTTGCGCTCCGTCGCGTACCGGACCGATTGCTCGAGCAGCGATTCCAGCGCTCCGGCCATCTGGGCCGCGCGGATCATCGCGCCGTGGACGATCACGGTGTCGGCGCCGACCCGCGCGCCGGCCGGCGCCGCGGCGACCACCGGCGCGCCGCTGAACGCCAGCGTGTCGCGCGGCTCCAGCGCGAGGTTGCGGTCGCGCGTGGCCTGGCCGGCGCCCTGGCGCACCAGCGCGACCATCGACGCGCCGTCGACCTCGGCCACGACGACGACGTGGCCGGCGGCGGCGCCCCACGGCACGCCGCGTGGCCGTCCCGCTGAGCTGCCACGATCCGCCGGCCTGCGTGAGTCGCAGCGGCTCGCCCTCGCGCACCGGCGCCACCGTCAGCGGGCCGAGCGGCACTTCGAGCCGCGCCTGGGCGAGGAGCCAGGAGGCGAGGATCGTCTCGGCCAGCGGCACCGGCGCCGCGTGCTTGCCGGCGGCGCGCACCACCACGTGGGCATCGGCCCAGTTGCCGCCCGCGCCGCCCGCTTCCTCCGGCACCAGCGGCAGCGTGAGGCCGCCTTCCTCCAGCGCGCGCCAGAGCTTGTCGGGCCAGGCGCCCTTCTCGGCCGACTCGATCAGCTCCTTGGTGACGAGATCACCGAAGAGCCGCGTGACGGTCGGGGCGAGCAGCGAATCCCAAGCTCGACTCGACTATCGCAGCCCCAAGTCCGCGCGCGATGATGCCGCGCAGCACCTCGCGGGTGCCGCCGCGGAGCGAGAAGGACGGGCGCGCGCTGGACGAGGTAGCCGAGCGTCTGTTGCAGGTCGGTGCCGGAGTCGATCGTCGGCTCGAGGTCGAGGAGCGCGTGGACGATCTCCGGGATCGACTGCTCGAAGGTGGTGCCGACGTCCTTGACGACCGCGGCCTCGAGGTTGGGGTTCTGGCCGGCCTGCAGCATGCCGGCGACCGACAGCGACATCTGGCGCAGCGTGACGAGCTGCGCCACCAGCCGGCCGATCACCTCGGCGGCCCGCGGATCGGGCGAGCGGCCGGCGGCGCGGATCAGCTCCACCACCAGCGCGATGCTGGAGAGGTAGCGCTCGGGGCCGCTCCGCTCGAAGGCCAGCTCGGTCGTCACCTGCTTCCAGCCGTCGCCCTCGCCGCCCACCCGCATGTCCTCGGGCACGAAGGCGTCCTGGAAGATGACCTCGTTGAAGTCGTGCGAGCCGGCCAGGTTGATGATCGGCCGGATCGTGATCCCCGGCGACTTCGAGATCGACGAGGAACTGCGAGAGCCCCTCGTGCTTCTTGTCGGGGACGACCGCGGTGCGGAAGAGCGCGATCGCGTACTGGCTGCGGTGGGCGTTGCTCGTCCACACCTTGGTGCCGTTGACGACGTAGCCGCCGTCCGTGCGCACCGCCCGCGTGCGGATCGAGGCGAGGTCCGAGCCCGAGTCCGGCTCGCTCATGCCGATGGCGAACGAGAGCTCGCCGCGCACGATCTGCGGCAGGAAGCGCTCGCGCTGGGCCTCGGTGCCGAAGCGCAGCAGCAGCGGCCCGCTCTGGCGCTCCGCCACCCAGTGCGCGCCGGCCGGCGCCCCGGCCGCCAGCAGCTCCTCGAGCAGCACGTAGCGCTCCAGGAACGAGCGCTCTTGCCCGCCGTAACGCTTGGGCCACGTCAGCCCGATCCACCCGCGCGCGCCGAGCTTGCGGCTGAACTCGGGATCGTGGCCGCCCCACGAGCGCGCCCGCCGGACCGACGGCCGGTCACCCATCTCCGCGCGAATGAAGGCGCGGACCTCGTCCCGGAAGGCCTCGGCCTCGGGTGGCAGGGCGAGCAGCTCGAAGTGGAAAATGCTCATGGTGGCGATTCCATTAGCACGGCGGGGCCCCCGCCGCAACCATGACCGCGCTACGGCAGTGGTAGGCTGAGGTCGTTCCGCAATACGCAGGAGGAAACACGACCATGGCCAGCATCCGAGCAGCTGCCGAAGCCGGGATCACGATCGCGGCGAACCCCAACCGGGTCGAGGTGCGCGTGGACGGCCTCGTCATCGCCGACTCCACGCGCGCGCTGGTGATGCGCGCACCAGGGACGCCGGATGTCCAGTACGTGCCGCGTGACGATGTGGACATGACGCGTCTGATCCGCTCGGCGCGCACCACCCACTGTCCCTACAAGGGGGATGCGTCCTACTGGAGCATCCGGACCGGCCGCCGCGTCCTGGACGACGCGGTGTGGAGCTACGAGGTCCCCTACCCCGACGTGGCGGCGATCGCCGGCCACCTGGCCTTCTATTCGGATCGCGTCGACGCAATCGAGGAGCGTCCCGTCTAGGTTGCCGTCGAGCCGCTGGGCGCCGGAGCGCTCAGCGTCCGAAGAAGCCGCCCTTGGGCCGAGCGTGGGCGTGGAAGTGGTCCGGGATGTTGCGCATGTGGTCGTCGATCCAGAACTCACCGACGCGGGCGGCGGCGACTTCCCGGAGCTTGGCCTGCATGTGACGCAGGTGGTCTTCGGGAGGCGTGGTGCCGTGAAAGCGCCACACGACCATCGGCGTCTCGCAGATGTCGCACTCGGCGACCCAGCAGACCTCGTCCTCGTGATACCAGGGCGTGATCCGCGCCGCCCGGCACAGATCGCAGCCCTCGACGCGAACGAATCCATCGTTCTCGGGCGTCCCAGACTTCGGATCTCGATCCCCGGCCACACGTCCTCCGCGCGCCAAGCATACGAGATCAGGCCCGGCCGGGAGGCGTGAAACGCGGGCTCAGGCGGCGATGGGATACCCCGCCTGCTGCCAGGCCTCGACCCCGCCCTTCAGCGCCTTGACGTTCTGGAATCCCATCGCGCGGAATCGCGCCGCCTGACCGGCGGCGCTGCCCTCGCTCGGTCAGGCGCAGTAGAAGATGAGCTCCTGGCTCTTGGGCAGTGACGCCGCACGCCGCTCCAGATCGCTCAGCGTGATCGCCCCCTCCAGTCGAACGCGCGCGCATCGGGCGTCGTCGTACGCGCACACGAGCAACGCGCGCCCGGCGCTCGTCGCCGCTCTGGCGTCTGCGACGCTGATCCGCTCCACCTGGGTGTCCTGCGCCATGACACACCTCCAGCCGCGGTCACGTGCAAGCCAGGTACCCGTGACCCGTCAGAGTGCCGAACGCGCGGAGTATCGAGGGGCGCCACGGCTTCGTCGCGGCTCCAAACCGAGCGCAGAACCGAGGAGCGCCCCGGGTTCCCCGGGGCGTGACGAGCGCTGGGGGTTATGGGGGCCATATCGGGGCCCCCCATGACTAGTAGTCGGGGCCGTCGAGCAGCGGAAACGCGCTGAAGACATGCGGCAGCGCGACGGGCGGAGCGGCGTGCACATAAGACGGGTTGAGCGCGCTGAGCCGGTCGACCCCCAGCAGCGCGAGCGCGATCCGGATCTCGTCCTCCATCAGCTCGAGCATCCGCACGCAGCCGGCGGCTCCGGCGGCGGCCAGGCCGAAGCAGGGCATCCGGCCCATGCCCACGAGATCGGCGCCCAGCGCGATGGCCTTCACGACGTCGGTCCCCCGCTGAAAGCAGCCGTCCACGATGATCCGCGCGCGGCCGCCGACCGCCTTGACGACCTCCGGCAGCACGTCGAGCGAGCCGCGCCCCTGGTCGAGCTGACGTCCGCCGTGATTGGAGACGTAGACGACGTCCACCCCGTGCTCGACGGCGATCGCGGCATCCTCCGCCGTGGCGATGCCCTTGAGGATCAGCGGCACGCTCGGGTGGGTGTCCTTGAAGCGCTTGACGTTGCTCCAGCTGAGGCCCGCCTGGTAGTCGAAGCCGGTCGCCCGCAGGCGCCACGGCTTGACGAACCGCCGGGCCAGGTCGCGCTCGCGACGGCTGTAGGACGCGGTGTCCACGGTCATGCAGAAGCCGGTGTAGCCGTTGGCGACCGCACGATGCACGTGGTCGTCCACGAAGCTGTCGTCGCCGCGGACGTAGAGCTGGAAGATACGGAAGTTGTCGGCGGCCTTGGCCACCGCCTCCAGTCCCGGGTTGCAGACCGAGGACAGCATCTGCGGCACACCGAACTCGGCCGAGGCCTGGGCCGCGGTCGCGCCGCCGCCGGGCGTGAAGCTCTCGATCGAGCCGATGGGCGCCATCATGACGGGAATGCGCACGGGCTTGCCCAGGAAGGTCGACGTGGCGTCGACTTTCGAGACATCGCGCAGCACGCGGGGACGGAAGGCCAGGGAGTCGATGGCCAGGCGGTTGCGGCGGAGGGTGGTCTCCGTCTCGGTCGCGCCGACCAGATAGTCCCACGGCCCCGGGGCCAGGGTGGTGCGCGCGGCCTTCACGATCTCGTGCAGCGTCTGGAACCGGTCTTCGAGGCCCGAACTCACGGCGCGCAGCATACCAGAAGCTCGCGTATAGTGCGGACGATGGTCGGGCCGCTGCCGCTGCCCTTCCGGTCGCTTGTCCCGCTGATCCGGTGCCTTCCCAGGGGCCGCTTTCGCGCGGCGTATGCGCTTTGCCGCGTTCTGCCGCCGCGCTTCGTGACCCGTCTGCCGCGCAAGCTCGGCGGCCTCGCCTTCGTCTGCGACACCGCCGACGTCGTATCGCGCACCGCCTTCGCCGGCAGCTGGGAGCCCACCCAGACGCTGCTGATCAGCAAGATCCTGCAGCCGGGCATGACCTTCGTGGACATCGGCGCGCAGTGGGGGTACTTCACGCTCATCGCGGCCGCCCGGGTCGGTCCGTACGGCTCCGTCCTGAGCCTGGAGCCCCACGCCCGGCTCTTCGGCGCGCTGCGCGACAACGTCGACCTCAATCGCGCCCGCCAGGTGACGCCCCTGCCCGTCGCCGCCGGCGCCACCACCGGCTACCAGGAGCTGGTCGCCTACGACGAGGGCACCGGCAACTTTGGCGGCTCGTGGCTGCGGCCGGGCCCGCCCAGTGCGGCCGCGATGCAGGCGCCGACGGGCGAGCGGATCGTCGAGGTACGCACGCTCGACGATCTGGCCCGGGAGCACGAGATGGACATGATCGATTTCGTCAAGATCGACGTGGAGGGCGCCGAAGGCGCGGTGGTCCACGGCATGCGGGATCTGCTGTCGCACGCGCGCGTGCAGCGGCTGCTCATCGAAGTGCACGGGGAATTTCTCGAGCGATGCGGAAGCTCGCTCAAGGCGATGTACGCCGATCTGCGCTCCGCCGGCTACCGCGGTCTGAGCGTGCAGGAAGACCGGCCCACCGTCCGGGCGATCGCCTACGGCCGCCGCCACACCCGCGGGCTGCTGCGGCCGCTCGACCCGCGCGCCCCGCTCGCCGTCATCTCGCATCAGCTCTGGCTGGCGCCGGGGGCCACGACCTGAGCCGGGGGCCGACGACCTGAGATGGATGCTAGGCTAGCGCGTCATGGACGACGCTCGCCCGTTCGCCGGCCTGCACGTCGTGGAGTTCGGTCAGTTCATCGCAGTCCCGTTCTGCGCGCAGCTGCTCGCCGACGGCGGCGCGCACGTCATCAAGGTCGAGTCGCTCGACGGCGATCCGGTGCGCCACCTGGCGCCGCTGGCGCCCGGCGAGTCGCGTCACTTCATCTCGCGCAATCAGGGCAAGCACACCCTGCCGCTCGACGTGCGCCACCCGGAGGCGCGGCGCGTGATCGACCGGCTGGTGTCCCGCGCCGACGTCGTGCTCACCAACTTTCGCCCCGGCCTGGCCGAGGAGCTCGGCCTGGACTGGGCCAGCCTGGCCGAGCAGCACCCGCGGCTGATCGTCGGCAACGTCAGCGCCTTCGGGCGGCAGGGGCCCGACGCCGGGCTCGCCGGCATGGACATGGTCATCCAGGCGCGCAGCGGCCTGATGGCCACGCTCGGCCGGGTCCAGGACGGCGTCCCCACCGCCGGCGACGCCCCGGTGGCCGACTACGTGTGCGCGCTGACCCTGGCCTTCGGGATCGCCGCCGCCTTGCTCCGTCGCGAGCGCACGGGCCGGGGCGGCGAGGTGGACGTGGCGCTGCTGATGGCCGCCCTGCTCGTGCAGAACAACTCGTTCGTCCGGGTGGCCGGCGCGGACGGCCCGGTGCACGCGGCCACGCTCCAGGCCCTGGCCGCGGCGCGCGGCGCCGGCCGGCCGCACGCCGAGCAGGCGGCGGTGCTGCCCACCACGCGCACGCCGGGGATGGTCGGCGTCTACTACCGCACGTACACGACCCGGGACGCCACCATCGCGGTCGCCTGCGTCAGTCCGGGCCTGCAGCGCGCTTTCGCGGCCGCCATCGGGATCGAGGACTCGGCCCAGGGCCGACCGCTGACGGACCGCGAGGCGGCCGACCGGCACTACGCGCCGCTGCGCCGGCAGGCCGAAGACATCCTGGCCTCGCGCACCACCGCCGAGTGGAAGGCGATCTTCGATGCGCGAGGAATTCCGGCGGCCGGCGTGAAGTTCGCTGTCGAGATTCTTGACGATCCGCAAGCGGTGGCCAACGGCTTCGTCCACGACCTGGCGCATCCGGCCGTCGGGCCCATACGAGTGCTCGCGCCACCGCTGCGGCTGAGCGGCGATGGATTTGCGCCCGCCCCGGCCACCGCGGCCTTCGGCAGCGAGAGCCGGGCGATCCTGGCCGGCCTCGGGTTCGGGGACGACGAGGTCGCCCGCTTGCTGAGCAGCGGCGTTTCGTGCGAGACGACAACTTCTCGCGAGACGAAAACCGGGTGAGTGTGCAACAATCCCGGCCATGACGCCCGCTCACCTGGTCATCGTGCCGCGCGCTGATCTTCAGCTCTTCGACTATCTCTCGCGTCGCCTCTCCGGAGTTCCGCGGGTCGAAGTCATCTTCGACCGGCGCGCGGGAGAGCGCCGCCGCTCCAGCCGACCGGCGGCCGATCGTCGTCGCGGAGATCGGCGGAGCTCGACGTTCCGGGTGAACACGACGCTCGGCTGCACGATGATCGCGGTGGAGCGCGACGGACGGGAGACGTCGGAGCCGGAGCTGGAGACGTCGCGCCGCACGCTCCTGTGGCCGAGCCTGCGCCTGCGCGACCTGCCCCCGCCCCACGCCGCCAGCACGTAGGTCTGGCACCGGGCGTCCGCTCGCGCGCTCAGGCCAGCGCGAAACCCAGCAGCACCCCGAGCTCGCGCAGCGCCTGATCCGGATCGTCCACCTTGATCGTGGTCATGCCCAGCGCGCGGGCCGGCTTGAGATTCCGTCCGATGTCGTCCAGGAACGCCGTGCGCGCCGGCGCCACGCCCAGCGCGTCACAGGCCAGCGTGTAGATCCGGGGATCGGGCTTGTGCAGCCCGACCACCCGCGACTCGATGAACACGTCGAAGAGCGCGCGCAGCCGATCGCGCATGACGTCGTCCTCGGCATCCTCGCGCTTCCAGTTGTTCGTCAGCGCGCCGACCCGCAGGCCTTGCGCTCGGATGCGCCGGATGGCCTCGAGCATCTGCGGCCGCGGTACACCCGCTTCGGCGACGTAGGCCATGAGGCGGGCGCTGTCCACGGTCAGGCCCTGGGCCCGGCAGTCCGCCTCGAACGGCGCACAGAACGTCGCCACCGTCAGCTCGCCGCGCTCCAGCCGGGCCCAGGCGCCCGTCTCGCCGGCGGTCGCCACCACGCGGTTGACGGCGTTGGCGGGCAGCCCGTGGTCGCGCTCGTAGCGGGCGATGGCGTGCAGCGGCGAGTCCATCACCACGCCGCCCAGATCGAAGAGCACGCCGTCGACGGCGCTCATCGGTCGAAGGGGTAGTGGCGCCGCTCGGTCTGCAGGCTGATCCAGCGGACCTCGGTGAAGGCCTCGACGGCGGCGCGGCCGCCGTGCCGTCCCAGGCCCGAGCCCTTGATGCCGCCGAAGGGGGCGTGCGGCTCGTCGTGCACGGTCGAGTCGTTCACGTGCACGATGCCCGACTGGATCCGCTCGGCCAGCGCCATGCCGCGCTTGGGATCACCGGTGATGATCGCGGCGGACAGTCCGTAGCTGGTGTCGTTGGCGAGGCGAACGGCCTCGTCGGCGTTCTTCACGGGCGTCAGCACGACCACCGGCCCGAACGTCTCCTCGTAGTAGCAGCGCATCTGCGGCGTCACGTTCGTCAGCAGGGTCGGCTCGAAGTACGGCCCGCGGCGGCGGCCGCCCGCGAGCACCTTGGCCCCCTTCGCCACCGCGTCGTCCACGTGGGCCTGGATCTTCGCCAGCTGCGTCGGGCTCGTGATGGGACCGATCGCCGTCTGCGGATCGCTCGGATCGCCCATCTTGAGCGTGCCCAGCTTCTCGACCAGCTGGGAGGCCAGCGCATCGGCCAGCGAGTGCTCCACGAGCAGCCGCGTGGCCGCCATGCAGATCTGGCCCTGGTGGAAGAAGCCGCCGAAGGCCGCCGCGCTCACCGCCAGGTCGAGGTCGGCGTCCTCCAGCACGATGATCGGGCTCTTGCCGCCGAGCTCCAGCACGATGCGCTTGAGGTGGCGCCCGGCCTTCTCGGCCAGCGCGCGGCCGGTGGCGGTGGAGCCGGTGAAGCTCACCACGCCCACGGCGGGTGCGTGACCATGACGTCGCCCACCGCCTCGACTCGTCGCGCGCGCAGGTGATCACGTTGAGGACGCCGGGCGGAATCCCGGCCTCCTCGAAGACCTCGGCCACCATCAACCCGCCGGCCAGCGGCGTCTCCTCGGAGGGCTTGAGCACCACGGCGTTGCCCAGCGCCAGCGCCGGCGCGACGGCGCGGAGCGTGAGGATGTAGGGAAAGTTCCACGGCGAGACGACGGACACGACGCCGACCGGCTTGCGCACGAAGTAGTTGATCTTGCCGGACACGTTGGAGGGCGCCACCTCGCCGCTCGCCTGGTACGTGAGCGCGGCGGCCTGGCGGATCAGCTCGGTGCAATAGCCGACCTCGAATCCCGCCTTGGCCCGCACCGCGCCGGTCTCGGTGGTGAGGATGGCGCTGCAGATCCTCGCTCCGCCGCTCCCAGATCTGCGCGGCCTTGAGCACGAGACCGGCGCGCACCGCCGGCTGCAGCTCGCCCCACTCGCCCCGCGCTCGCTCGGCCGCCTCCACCGCCCGCCGCGCGGTCTCGGCGTCGGCCGCGGGGATCCGCGTGAAGGTCTCGCCGGTGGCTGGATTGACGTCGGGGAACGTGCGGCCCCCCGGGGCGTCCTGCCACTCGCCGTTGACGAAGAGCTGATGCTGTCGCCGCATCGCAAACCTCCGGGGAATCCTTCGGGCCAGGGCCCAGCGCCAGCGTCGGACGAGCTCCTCGGTGCGCTCCTGGGAGCGCCAGCCCATGATGCCGTGGGGCAGGCCGAGGACGACGAGGATCAGCACGGCGCCGAGGACGATCATGTAGACGTAGCGGAACTGCAGGAGAAAGAGCTCGGAGAGCAGCCCCAGGACGACGGCCCCCACCACCGGCCCGGCCGGACGGCTCACGCCGCCGAGCAGCGCCATGATGATGACCTGGAACGAGATGAGCGGGTTGAAGGCGATGTGGGGATCGATGTACGTCCAGCGCGGCACGATGGCCGCGCCGGTGGCGCCCATGAGCGCCGCCGACAGCGCGAACACCGCGACCTTCACGCCGGTCGGACGCACGCCCAGCACCTCGGCCCGCTCCTCGTCGCCGCCGATCGCCAGCAGCGCCAGGCCCCACCGCGAGCGACGCACGAGCATCGCGGCCGCCACCGAGAGCGACCGCGATGGCGAGCAGTCCCCAGTAGATCGTCCGCCGCTCGATGGGCAGGACGAGGACGCGTCCCACGGTGCCGGTGACGTTCGACTCGTACCAGATGACCGTGTGGCGAACCAGCTCGCTCAGCCCGAACGTGAGGATGGCGAAGTAGGGGCCGCGCAGGCGAAGGGCGAGCAGACCGACGGGCAGCGAGAGCAGCCCGCCCACCGCGGCGCCGGCCACGATCGAGACCGACCACCCCATCCGGGCGCCGATGAGCGCCGTGGTATAGGCGCCCACGCCGTAGAACGCCGCCGCCGCCAGCGAGAGATAGCGCGTGGGCCCGGAGAAGAGCGTCCACGCCGAGGCCAGCGCCACATCCGCGAGCAGCGCCAGGGCGAGCGCGACATAGTACGTGGGGGCCAGGAATGGCAGGACGACCAGCGCCGCCAGCAGCGCGGCCGCCCACACCCAGGCGCGCTTGCCCCGCAGCGCGCGCCGCACCCGGTGTCCGAGCCGGGTCCGTCCCCCTCGCCAGCCCATCGACCGCTACGCCCCCTCGGCCTGCCCGGGCCGGCGGGCCATGGAATTGAAGAGCCCGTAGGGACGGAGGACCAGCACGAGGGCGAGCACGCCGTAGCTGATGACCATGCGCAGGTCGGGCGCGTGAAGTAGACGCCGAGCGCTTCCACCACCCCGAGGATCAGACCACCGAGCAGGCTGCCGCCGACACTGCCGAGCCCGCCCAGGATGATGACGACGAGCGCGGTGATCGTGTACGGCAGGCCCGACGAACGGCGTGAGCTCGAACAGCATGCTGAGCAGCGAGCCGCTGACCGCGGCCAGCGCGGCGCCGAGACCGAAGCACAGCGCGTGAATACGCGGCACCCGCACGCCGACGAGCCGCGCGCCCACCGGGTCCTGCATGAGCGCGCGCACGGCGGCGCCGGTGAGCGTTCCCCGTAGAAAGAGCATCAGCAGCGCCGTGACCACCGCCGCCACGGCGAAGGCCACGACGCGATTGGTCGGGAACACGGTGCCGAGCATCCGCAGCGGCCGGTCGAGGTACTGGTAGCCGCGCATATCGGCGCTGAAGACGAGCAGCGCGCCATTCTGCAAGATGAACAGCAGCCCGAAGGAGATGAGCAGGGAGTTGGCCTCCAGCTCCTCCCGCGTCCGCTCCTGGCGCAGCAGCCGCCGGTAGAGGAGCGTGTGCACCAGCACGCCGGCCGCGAACACGACCGGCACGCTGACCGCGAGCGAGACCAGCGGGTCCATCCCCGCGTTCACGTGGAGCAGATAGGTCAGGTAGCCGCCCAGCATCAGGAACTCGCCGTGGGCGACGTTGAGCACGCGCAGCAGGCCGTACTGCAGATTCAGGCCGACGGCGATGAGGGCGTAGAGGCCTCCGAGCAGGAGGCCTCCCGCCGCCACGTCGAGGATCAGCGCCAGATTCACGCCGCTCCCACTAGTCCGCCCAGTTCGGTTTCGGCACGATCGCCTTGCCGGTCGCCCGCTCGGGCGGCCACACCACCTCGAACTCGCCCTTCTGCCACTGCCCCACCATGCCCGGCGTGGCGGGGTTCACGCCCTTGGCGAACTTGACGGGCCGGCCACGGTCGTGAATTCCGTGGCGTCGATGTGCGCCTTGATCTTGGCCCGGTCCAGACCGACCTTGGCCACGCTCTCCTCGACGATCTGGAGCGAGGCGTAGGCGAAGGCGCTGGCCCAGCGGTCCGGCTCCTTCTTGGTCTTGGCCACGTGCGCGTCGAAGTACGCCTTGGCGCCGGGGAAGTTGACCTTGGGGTTCCAGGCCGCCCACGCCCATCACGCCCTCGGCCGAGCCCTTGAACCGATCGCGGAAGAACGGAAACGCCGTGCCGACGGCGGTGTAGAAGATGGGCGGGTTGAAGTCGACGGCCTTGGCCTGGGTCGTCATGAGGATCGTGTCGGGCGGATAGCTCAGCCCGATCAGGATCTCGGCGCCCTTGGCCTTGCAGCCCTTGAGCACGTCGGTCAGGTCCTTCACGCCGAGCGGATAGCTCTTCTCCTCGACCACCTCGAAGGCGCCCTCCTTCAGGAGCGGCATCAGCGCCGTGTGGTGCTCGAGGCCGAAGAGATCGTTCACGTAGATGACGGCCACCTTGTTCAGCTTCTGCTGGCGCTTGACGTCCTTGAGGAAGTTGGCCAGCGACAGCATCATCGCGTCGGGCTGGGCGAGGATGGCGTAGAAGTACGGCAGGTTCAGGTCCTTCAGCTTCAGCGAGCCGACCGTGGGGCCGATCATCGGATAGCCGGCCTTGTTCGTGATCGGAGCCACGGCGAAGTTCGCGGCGGTGCCCCACGGCGGGAGCACCAGGTCGACCTTGTCGTCGTTGACCAGCTTCTCGTAGCTGCGCACGATGGTCTCGAGCTCGCTGCGGTCGTCCTGCTCCACGAACACGATCGGCCGCCGCCCACCGCCGGCCACCGCGAGCCCGCCCTTGGCGTTGACCTGGTCGAGCCAGAGGTCGTAGTTCGGCCGCTGGGTGATTCCGGCGCCGACGGCGTAGGGGCCGGTGGCCGAGAGCGTGAAGCCGATCCGGATCGGCCCCTGGGCGCTGGCCCGGCGCGGAAGCCAGGTGGCCGCGGTGACGCCGCCGGCAAGCTTCAGGAAGGTCCTGCGTGCAATCGCATTGCGCATGACGGTCTCCTTTGAAGTCAAAGTCCCGGGGTCAAAGGCCAAGGTACGCGCGCTTCACCCTCGGGTGCTCGATCAACTCACCACCGGATCCCTGCAGCACGATGCGTCCGTTCTCCAGCACGTAGCCGCGATCGGCCAGCGCCAGCGCCTGGCGCACGTTCTGCTCGACCAGCAGCACGCCGACGCCCGTCGCGCGGATGCGCGCCACCAGCTCGAACACGGTGGCCACCATGCGCGGCGCCAGTCCCACCGACGGCTCGTCCAGCATCAGCAACGCCGGGCGCACCATCAGGGCTCGCCCGATGGCGAGGAGCTGCTGCTCGCCGCCCGAGAGCGTGCCGGCCAGCTGGCGCGTGCGCCCGCGCAGAAACGGCAGCATCTCGAGCACGCGCTCGAGCGCCTCGGCCAGCTGGCTCCGCGAGCCGAGCCGGTAGCCGCCCAGCCGCAGGTTCTCGCGCACGCTCAGGCCCGGGAACAGGTGCCGGCCTTCGGGCACGTGCGCGACTCCCCGACTCACGATCTCGGCCGGATCGAGACCCTCGAGCGCCTCGCCGCGGAACCGCACCGCCCCGCGCGTGATCTTCAAGAAGCCCTCGCGCAGACCGGAGAAGAGGCGCAGCAGCGTCGTCTTGCCGGCCCCGTTGGATCCCACCAGCGCGACGATCTCCCCCGGCCCCACCGCGAGGGAGACCTCCCAGATGACGGGAACGTCGCCGTACTCGGCCTGGACGGAGTCGACCTCCAGCCCCGCGCCCTTTGGACCCGGACTCAGGCGACCCGCTCCCCGAGGTACGCGTCCAGCACCAGTGGGTTCTCGGCCACCGCGGCCGGCGGCCCCTCGGCGATCTTCTCGCCGTGATGGAGCACCACGACGCGATCGGCCACGCCCATCACCGCCTCCATCACGTGCTCGATCCAGAAGACGGCGGCGCCGCGCTCGTCGCGGATCCGACGGATCAGGCGCATGGCGAACTGCACCTCACCCGGATTGAGTCCGGCCATCGGCTCGTCGAGCAGCAGGACCCGCGGCCGCGCCGCCAGCACCATGGCGAGCTCCACCAGCTTGCGCCGGCCGGTGGGCTCGCGCGTGGCCGGGAAGTCGGCGCGGTGCTCCAGGCGTACCAGCTCGAGCGCGCGCGTGGCCTCCGCCTCGTCGGCCGCCTTCGTGCGCAGCGAGGCCTCCGACCGCGGGCGGAACCGCGCGGCCAGGAGCACGTGCTGGAAGATCGTCAGATAGGGAAACAGGCGCGGCGACTGGAACGTCCGCCCGATCCCCAGGCGGGCGATGCGGTGCGCCGGGAGTCCCGTGACGTCGCGCCCGTCCAGTCGCACCCGGCCCTCGGTGGGTGGCAGCAGCCCGCTGATCGTGTTGAACAGCGTGGTCTTGCCCGCGCCGTTGGGGCCGATCAGGCCGACGATCTCCCCCGCGGAGACGTCCACGCTCACGTTGGTGAGGGCGGCGAGGCCGCCGAATCGCTGGCTGATCCCGACCGCTGCGAGCACGCGTCCCCCTTCCCGGCGCCGACGCCGATCGCGCCGGCCCGGGCGGGATTGTAGCGTTTCTGGGCGTGATACCATCCCCGCGTCTGCAGGCCGACCCGAACCGAGAGGAAACAGCTATGACAGCCTTGACCCAGTCCGTCGATCTCGATCGCCGCGGTCGCGTGGCCGTGCTCACCGTCAACAACCCGCCCGTCAACGCGCTCAGCCAGCACGTGCGCCAGGGGCTGCGCGACGGGGTGAAGCAGGCGATCGGCGACTCCGCGGTGGGGGCCATCGTCATCGTGTGCGGCGGCCGGACCTTCATCGCCGGCGCCGACATCACGGAGTTCGGCAAGCCACCCCGCGAGCCCGGCCTGCACGAGGTGCTCGACCTCATCGAGTCGAGCCCCAAGCCGGTCGTCGCCGCCATTCACGGCACCGCGCTCGGCGGCGGCCTCGAGGTCACGCTGGCCTGCCACTACCGGGTCGGCGTGAAGGACGCGCGCTTCGGCCTGCCGGAAGTGAAGCTCGGCATCCTCCCCGGCGCCGGCGGCACGCAGCGGCTGCCCCGCGTGGTCGGTGTCGAGAAGGGCTTGCAGATGATGGTGAGCGGCGATCCGATCCGGGCCGACGAGGCGCTCAAGTCGGGCCTGATCGACGAGATCGTCGAGGGCGACCTCACGGCCGCCGGCGTGGCGTTCGCCGAGAAGGTGCTGAACGAGAAGCGGCCGCTCCGGAAGATCCGCGATCTCGACGACAAGCTGGCCGCGGTGCGCGGCAAGCCGGAGGTGTTCGCCAACTTCCGCAAGTCGGTCGCGCGCCAGACGCGCGGCTTCAAGGCGCCGGAGAACATCGTCAAGGCGGTCGAAGCGGCGGTGAGCCTGCCGTTCGATCAGGGCATCAAGCGGGAGCGCGAGCTCTTCCAGGAGCTGATCACCTCGCCGGAGTCCAAGGCCCAGCGCTACTTCTTCTTCGCCGAGCGCGAGGCGGCCAAGATCCCCGACGTGCCGGCCGACACGCCGGCCAAGGACATCAAGAAGGCGGCGGTCATCGGCGCCGGGACCATGGGCGGCGGCATCGCCATGAACTTCGCCAACGCCGGCATCCCCGTGACGGTGGTCGAGATGAACCAGGAGAACCTCGACCGCGGGCTCGGCATCGTGCGCAAGAACTACGAGGCCACGGCCAGCCGCGGCCGCCTCACGATGGCCGACGTCGAGAAGCGCATGGGCCTGATCCAGGGCACCACCGACTGGAACGCGGTGCGCGACGCCGACATGATCATCGAGGCCGTCTTCGAGGAGATGCCGATCAAGAAGGAGGTCTTCGCCCGGCTCGACGGCCTGGCCAAGCCCGACGCCGTGCTGGCCACCAACACCTCCACGCTCGACGTGGACGAGATCGCCTCGGCCACCAAGCGGCCGGAGAGCGTGATCGGCACGCACTTCTTCAGCCCGGCCAACGTCATGCGCCTGCTGGAGAACGTGCGCGGCAAGCAGTCGTCGAAGACCACGATCGCCACGGCCATGACGATCGGCCGCCGCATCGCCAAGGTGCCGGTGCTGGTCGGCGTCTGCTACGGCTTCGTCGGCAACCGCATGCTGCACCAGCGCGGCCAGCAGGCCGAGAAGCTCATCCTGGAAGGCGCGCTGCCGCACCAGGTCGATCAGGTGCTCACCGACTTCGGCTTCCCGATGGGGCCGTTCGCCATGGGCGACCTGGCCGGTCTCGACGTGGGCTGGCGCATCCGCAAGGGCCGCGGCGTGAAGTCGCCGGTGGCCGACCGCATCTGCGAGCTGGGGCGCTTCGGCCAGAAGACGGGAAGCGGCTACTTCAAGTACGAGAAGGGCGACCGCACGCCGATCCCCGACGCCGAGGTCGAGAAGATCATCGTCGACGTGTCGACGCAGCAGGGCATCACGCGGCGGCCCATCTCCGACGAGGAGATCCTGCAGCGCCTGCTCTATCCGATGGTGAACGAGGGCGCCAAGATCCTCGACGAGAAGATCGCCATCCGGGCCAGCGACATCGACGTCATCTGGGTGTACGGCTACGGCTGGCCGGTCTATCGCGGCGGCCCGATGTTCTGGGCCGATCAGATCGGCCTGCGCGCCCTGCGCGACAAGATGCTCGAGTTCCAGAAGGCCAGCGGCGACACCTTCTGGGCCCCCGCCCCGCTCCTCAACCGCCTCGCCGACGAGGGCAAGGGGTTTACCGGCCAATGAAGCCCGCGCCACGAAGCCACGCGCTCCTCGAACAGGCCACCTGCGTTTCGAGCCGGCCTCGCGGGGCCCGCTACAATGAGCACCGACGGATCTCGCCTTCACGCCCGCGACCGAGCTGGCCGCGCTCATCCGTGCGAAGAAGCTGTCGCCGGTCGAGCTGACGCGCGCGGTGCTCGAGCGGATCGAGCGTCTCAATCCGACGCTCAACGCCTTCTGCACCGTGACCGCGGACGCCGCGATGGCCGCGGCGCGCGCGGCCGAGCAGGCCGTGATGTCAGGCAAGCCGCTGGGTCCGCTGCACGGCCTGCCGTTCTCGGTGAAGGACCTCGCGTTCACCAAGGGCGTGCGCACCATGGGCGGCTCTCACATCTTCGCCACCCGCGTGCCCGACGTGGACGCGCCCTACGTCCGCCGACTGCACGAGGCCGGCGGGATCTTCCTCGGCAAGACGACCTCGCCGGAGTTCGGCTGGAAGGCGCTCGGCGACAGCCCCCTCACCGGCATCACGCGCAATCCGTGGAACACCAACACGACGACGGGTGGCTCCAGCGCGGGCGCCGGCGCGGCGGCCGCCGCGGGGCTCGGGCCACTGCACCAGGGCTCGGACGGCGCCGGCTCCATCCGCATCCCGTCCTCGTTCTGCGGCCTGGTCGGCGTCAAGGCCAGCTACGGCCGCGTGCCGCTGTGGCCCGTCTCCAACAACGACTACGCCACGCACGCCGGGCCCATGACGCGCACGGTGGCCGACGCCGCGCTGATGCTGAGCGTGATGGCCGGGCCCGATGACTGGGACGCGACCTGCCTGGAGGCGCCGCCCGCCGACTACGTCGGCAAGCTCGACGGCGGCGTGCGTGGACTGCGCATCGCCTTCAGTCCGAATCTCGACACGCTGCGCGTCGATCCGGAAGTCGCCAGCGCGGTGGCGGCCGCCGCGCGCGCCTTCGAATCGCTGGGCGCCAAGGTCGAAGAGGTCAAGGCCGGCTTCGCGGATTCGAGCGACATGATCCGGCTGATCTGGGGCGCGCACTACATCGGCAACTACGGCCAGTTCCTCGAGCAGTGGCGCAGCCGGATGGATCCGGGGCTCGTGGCGTGCATGGACGAGGCCAAGCGCATCACCGCCCAGGACTACGTGGCCATGCGCGGGCGCAAGATCGACTACTGGGACAGCGTTCGCCCGCTCTTCGAGCGCTTCGACCTGTTGCTGACGCCGACGACGTCGGTTCCCGCACTCCAGGTCGGTCGTCTCAATCCCGAGGGCTGGCCGCAGCACGCGTGGGACTGGTTCCCCTGGGCGTCGTTCTCGTACCCGTTCAACTTCACCGGCCAGCCCGCCACCACGGTACCGGCGGGCTTCACGCCCGGCGGGCTGCCGGTCGGTCTGCAGATCGTCGGCCGCCGCTTCGCCGACCTCACCGTGCTTCAGGCGGCGCGCGCGTTCGAGACCGCGCGGCCCTGGGCGGACCGCAAGCCACCCGCGAGCTGAGGCCTACCATGCCTGACAGCGTCGGATTCATCGGGCTCGGGACGATGGGCGGTCCCATGGCGGCCAACCTCGCCAAGGCCGGCGTGCCGCTGGTCGTGTACGACGCGAGCCCGGCGGCGGCGGCCGCGGCGGGCCAGCACGCCGGCGTCAGGGTCGTGGGGTCGCCCGGCGAAGTGGCCGCGCACGTGTCGGTCCTCTTCACCTGTCTGCCCAACGATGCGATCGTGCGCGCCGTCTATCTCGCTCCCGGCGGCATCGCGGCCGGTGGGCGTCCCGGCCTGATCACCTGCGACTGCTCGACCGTCAGCCCAGAGGCAACGCTCGAGGTCGCCGCCGGCGTCAAGGCGCGCGGCATCGTGCACATGGACACGCCGATGCTCGGCTCGCAGCCCCAGGCCGTCTCCGGCGAGATCTTCTTCATCGTCGGCGGCGAGCGCGAGCGACTGGACGCGATCAAGCCCTACCTGGACATCATGGGGCGCCTGCACATGTACGTCGGGCCCTCGGCGACCGGCAACCGGGTCAAGCTCCTCCACAACGGGCTCGCCGCGGTCGTCTCGGTGGCGGTGGCCGAGGCGCTGGCCACCTGCGTGCAGTCGGGCGTCGATGGCGCGGTGTTCTACGATGTCGTGCGCAACGGCGGCGGCATGGCGTTCGGGACGTACTTCGATCGCCGCGTGAAGCGGATCCTCGATGGCGACTTCTCGCCGACGTTCGCCGCCGAGCTGATGCTGAAGGACGCGGGGCTCGCGCTCGACCTGGCCCGCTCGGCCAAGGTCCCGACGCCGATGCTGGAGGAGACCCAGAAGACGTACGGCGAGGCGGTGGCCGGCGGCTGGGGCAAGGAAGACTTCTCGGCGGTGACGCACGTGATCGAAAAACGCATCGGCCGGAGGATCTCCGAGAAGTAGGGTCGCCGCGACGTGCTCGATCTTCCGATCATCGACGCCCATCAACACTTCTGGGATCCGCCCAGTACGCCGCACCCCTGGCTGTCGACCGCGCCGCTTCCCGATTTTCGCTATGGCGACTACGCGGCGCTCCGGCGTCCCTATCTGCCGGCCGACTTCCGCGCCGACGCCAAGGGTCACAACGTCGTCGCCACCGTCCACATGGAGGCGGAGTGGGATACCGCCGACGAGGTCGGCGAGACGCGCTGGCTGGCCACCCTGCGCGCGGAGCACGGCCTGCCCACCGTCGCGATCGGTCACGCCCGATTCGAAGATCCCGGCGTCGATGAGGTGCTGGCGGGGCACGCTCGATTCGACTTCATCCGCGGCATCCGCCAGAAGCCGGCGGCCGCCGCCGCGCCCTCGGGGGCTCGGCGCGGCGCCGCGGGCTCGATGGACGATCCGCGCTGGCGGCGCGGCTACGCGCTGCTCGAGCGCCACGGGCTGTCCTATGATCTGCAAACGCCGTGGTGGCATCTCGACGCGGCGGCCGATCTCGCCCATGCCTTCCCGCGCACCCCGATCATCGTCAACCACACGGGACTGCCAACCGACCGCAGTCTCGATGGCCTGAAGGCCTGGCGGCAGATGCTCGAACGGGCGGCGCGGGAGCCCAACGTCGCGCTCAAGATCTCCGGTCTCGGCCAGCGCACGCACACCTGGCCGCGCGACGCCAACCGCCAGGTCGTGCGGGACGCGATTGCGATCTTCGGCACCGATCGCTGCATGTTCGCCAGCAACTACCCGGTCGACGGCCTGTGCGTCGGCTATCGCGCGCTGTTCGACGACTTCAAGCGCTTCGTGGCCGACCGGCTCCCGGTCGAACGGATGGCCCTGTTCCATGACAACGCGGCACGCATCTACCGATTTGGCAGTGCCGGCGGCGGCGCGGAGGCCAGCCAATCGCGCGTCGGCTGACCCGGGACTCGCCGGTTCGCGATGGCAGTACCCCTATCGGTTTTGTCCCATCTGGGAAACGCTTTCCGCGCGCGGTGCCGACGGCCACGCGCAAGACCGCGAATCCGCGTCAGCGAGAAGCGTCATTCCGGCACCGAGCCCGTGCGCGGTTCTTGCAGCAGTTCGCGATATGCGTCGATTGGCTCATGGTCTCATCGTGGCCGGGCTCCTGACCGCCTTGGCGGGAGAGACCCTGGTGATCCTCGATCGTGAGACCGCCGTCTACCAGGAACTGACTTCGAGTCCACGCGACCCCCTGAGACTAGGGCCGCTCCCCCTGTCGATATGGTCAGCGATCGGGGCCGGCGCAGCGATTTCCGCCTCGGGCGTCGTCATCCTGATGCTCCGCCCGTTGGGCCGACGCCTGCGCCGCCGGCTGATCTCCTCCAACCTCCGTCATTGACAGACGAGGCCGCTGCGGGCAGAATACCGGGGTCATGCAGTTCACCATCGCCGAGACGATGAGGTCGACGAGAGGGACACTCCCGCTCGCGAACCTGCTACTGACTTAGGCGCGCACCCTCGCCGGGTGCGCGCCTGAAAAGCCTCTCCCGAAGTCCGGGGAGGCTTTTTTGTTTTTCTGCGTGTGTGCGTTGGTCGCTCGATGCGTGTGGTCGCTTGAAAGGAGACGCCCGATGGCGCCGAAAGCAGGTCCACCGAACCCGATGCCGTTCCATCTCTACCGGCCGTTCACGCCGGTACCGCTGCCCGACCGCACCTGGCCGACCAAGGTGACCACCAAGGCCCCCCGGTGGTGCAGCGTGGACCTGCGTGACGGCAACCAGGCGCTGATCGACCCGATGGACCCGGACCGCAAGCGCCGGATGTTCGACCTGCTGGTGAAGTGCGGCTTCAAGGAGATCGAGGTCGGCTTCCCCTCGGCTTCCCAGCCGGACTTCGACTTCGTGCGCCAGCTCATCGAGAAGGACCTGATCCCCGACGACGTGATGATCCAGGTCCTCACCCAGGCGCGGCCCGAGCTGATCGAGCGCACCTACGAGTCGCTGCGGGGGGCGCCGCGCGCGCTGGTGCACCTCTACAACTCGACCTCCACGCTGCAGCGCCGCGTGGTGTTCGGCCTGGACCGGGCGGGCATCGTGGACATCGCGGTGAAGGCCGCCCAGCTTTGCAAGAAGCTGACGCGCACGATGCCCGAGGTCGACGTGCACTACCAGTACTCGCCGGAGACCTTCACCGGCACCGAGCTCGACTTCGCGGTGGAGATCTGCGAGGCGGTGATGGACGTGTGGGAGCCGACGAAGGCCCGGCCCGTCATCCTCAACCTGCCCGCGACGGTCGAGATGGCCACGCCCAACGTGTACGGCGACCAGATCGAGTGGTTCCACCGCCACGTGAAGTCGCGCGACTGCATCGTGCTCTCGCTGCACCCGCACAACGACCGCGGCACCGCGGTGGCCGCCGCCGAGTTCGGGGTCATGGCCGGGGCCGACCGCGTCGAAGGCACGCTCTTCGGCAACGGCGAGCGGACCGGCAACGTCGACGTGGTCACGCTGGCGCTCAACCTCTTCAGCCAGGGCGTCGATCCCCTGCTCGACTTCTCCGACATCGACAACGCGCGGCGGATCGTCGAGCACTGCAATCGCCTGCCCGTCCACCCGCGCCATCCGTACGTCGGCGACCTGGTCTACACGGCCTTCTCCGGCTCGCACCAGGACGCGATCAAGAAGGGCTTCGAGGCGCTCGGCAAGGACTACGACATGTGGGAAGTGCCGTACCTGCCGATCGACCCGCACCACGTCGGCCGCAGCTACGAGGCGGTCATCCGGGTGAACAGCCAGTCCGGCAAGGGCGGCGTCGCCTACATCATGAAGTTCGAGCACGGCCTCGACCTGCCGCGGCGCCTGCAGATCGAGTTCTCGTCGGTCATCCAGAAGCTGACGGAGGCCAGCGGCACCGAGATCAGCGCCGATCAGATCTGGGAGTCGTTCGGGTCGACGTACCTGAAGCCGACCAAGCCGGTGGCGCTGATCGGTCACCCGATCCTCACCACCGCGCCGGAGACGGGCGAGACGACGATCGAGGCCACGCTCAAGCTGGAGACCGTCCAGCGGGTGGTCAAGGGCCGGGGCAACGGCCCCATCGCGGCGTTCGTGGACGCGCTCGCGCACGACGCCGGCCTGGCCATCGAGATCACCGACTACAGCGAGCACGCGCTGGGCGAGGGCGCCGACGCGCGGGAAAATTTCGCCGCCGATCAGGACGCGCTGAACGTCGGGCGAAATCATGAAAGCCGGCGTGCGTGCAGCCAACGCCGCATACGCACTCTGTTTCGCGATTGACAACAGCAGCCCGCCGACCGTGGTGGACGTTAATTCTTGCGCCGAGCTGGCGACTGTTGTCGTTGCGGGACTGGCCACGCTGCGCTCGATCCGCGCGGCTCGATCAGAATTGCCTGCGAGGCGGAACACGAACGCGGTTGCTAGCTTGAAAAACCGATCGCCCGACGCTGCCGGATTAGACGGCGCGATCAGCTTCGCGAGACGATGATCGAGGTTCGCTGTGCGCCCTTGGATATCGCGCAGGGCTCGATTGATTTCGTAAAGATCGGACATGGCAAACCCCTCGGCAAAAGTGCCGCACAACATGGTGCTGGGCTGCCCCGTATTTCGTAGCCTTGGCGATCAGCGTCCTAACCGCAGCGCGAAATACGTTGTCGCAATAATGCGCCTACCTCCGCACGTTGGCAAGCATGAACGCAACGACTAGCGGATTTCCGGCGCCAACCGCACAAGCCTTAGGGCCCGCAGTAGCTCGCGTTTACTCGTCACCCTGTCGGGGCCAGCATCGTGGGCAGGCATCGTTTCCCCTCCGAGGTGATGATGCCAAGGAGGGCGTGCTCACTTCCCCTCGGGGGCGAGCGCGCCCTTTCGTTTGGGCGACTGCGGTGCAGACTTAGCCGGAACGCCGCCGCAGCGTCGTCAACGGCCAAAAACCCAGCCATTTCGCCTGGCACCTACGAACAAACTTTTGGCAGACTTTAACAACCGCATCACAGCAGTCTCGCGTATCTCGCTGTCAGCCTCGGTGGTTGACAGCGAGTCCCCGTACGCCACCCGGGTCGGGCCCCGGAGGGCCGCACCCCTCCGGGGCTGTTGCTCGTGCTGCGACTACCTGCGATGCGTCAGCCGGGGCAAGTTCGCAAAGGCCCGGTCGGTCGCCTTCCGGTTAAACTGCCAGTCGCTACCCCACGGCGAAAGGTCGGATAACCGGCCCCAGTAATTGGCGTGCATTCGTTCGATTGCTGGCTTGGCCGCCGTCAAGATTTTCGGCAACGCGCCAGCACGCGCCCACCGCTTCGTCCTTGTGCGAACGGACGCGGGCAATGGATACCCCGGCGGCAGGCTTTCTAGGGAACAGCGCGCCGCCCTCGAGTAGCAAAGGGCGCTAATAATCTGCCTGTCATAACGCGGCCGCGGGCCTGCTGCGTTTCGCGGAATGACGGCGGAAATTGTGCGCCATTCGCGGTCGCTGAGCGTTGGGAGGGCGTAGGTTTTCATCGATCACGCTCCGGTTAAGCGCAAAGATTTAGCCCGGAAATTACCCCGAAATTAGCCCGCCAGATAAAACTGACTGACCCAAGATGTGAACGTGCGATTGCGGGGGCCGCCGGACAGGCAAAAGGCTAGTTATTTTCGACCATCCCCCCACGGTTCCAAGGATGCAGCGCACTCAGTGGGTTGCCATCGATATCGCATCCACGCTGCGGCGTTCCGTTTCTTGGTTCGGTTGCGTTGTGGCACTGCGTGCAAAGCGTCATCAAGTTCAACGGTTCGTAAGCCAACGCACGGGCGTCTCGCAGTGGTTTTCTGTGATCAACGTGCAGACCTTGCGGCACTAGTGCATTGCATTGCGAACAGCGGAAGCCAGCGGCCAAGCGAACCTGGCGGCGCGTGCGCTTCCATTCGTAGCGTCCATAGAACGGGTCACGGGAATGGTGCGTCATGGTTGGCTAATGGATGTGCCTGGGTTCTGTCGGTCCTGCCGTTGCCGCCAGCCGGTTGGCGTCGGATAGCATTTGCGGAACACGCTTGCGCAATTGCTTGGCGATAACCTTCCGGCAGTCAGGGCACAGCAACGACATGACGAACGTGGTGACGTTGGCGATAGCGGACAGCGTGTCGTCCAGCTTGTCGGCTTTGAAGTTGCAAGCCGCCAACAGCCGTTGCTCGATGGCTTGCACTTCCGGCTTCGCATCGTCGAACATGGACACGGTGTCGGCCCTGGCTAAACGCCGCGCAGCAGCCGAGTGCGCCAAGTCCGGTGGCGAACAGCGGGAGCGCGCCGGGCAGCGTCTTATGACCCCTCTGATGGGCTCGACGGGCTCGGAGTGGCGGCCTCTGCTGGCGGTCGCCGACCTGGTGGGGCGCGGTTGGCCGGCGATCGCGCGGGCTGCTGCGGAAGCGTCGGTCGGGAGCGACCCGGCCGCCGAGACCACCGGACAGCTCTTCGCAGTGACCGAGTGACCGCGCCGGGCCGGACGCCGCTTTGGCCCGGCGGTGGCTCGGGCGGTTTTGGGGGCAGGCGGATCGAGAAGCAGTCGAACCCGTATGCCGAGAGCGTCCACAAGGCCATGGTGGCGGCGCCATGCTCCGGCAGCACCAGGAACTTGCCGAGCGCGTCACGCAGGCTGTCGAGCAGCGCGGCGCCGTCGACAGGCGCGAACCACGGCGCTTCCTCGTCCCACACCAACGCCGCGCCGGCGGATATTTCGTCGCCCGCGCCGGCATGAGCCTTGACGATCTTGTCGAGCTCGCCGACCCGAATGCCATGCTTCTTGAGCTTGTCGCGAGCCATCTCGTAGCGAGCGCGATCGTCGCGCATCAGATGCGCGAGCAGCAGAATTGCTTCCGGCGTGAACGGCGCGCCAGGGTTGGTGGCCGCATCGGCCAGCAGCATGGCGATGGTGAGGATCGGTTCGCCAGTGGGTCCAGACACTATGCCCGCGGCGCTATCGGATCGCGCGATCGCGCGATCCACCGCGGCTTCAACATCAGCCTTCGACGGCAAGCGCGGCGGTGGCATTAGCGCGCCTCCGCCACGGTGATCGCCTCCAAATCGGCGATCAATTTTGGCATCTGATGTAGATCGACCGAAATTCCGTATTGGCTCAGATGCCAACGGCCATCCATTTGCCAGACGGCATATCGGACGTCGACCACGCGGCGCGCGCCGTGCTTCTGCAGCGCAACTTGCCAGGCCTCAATCTCAACGCTGTCCACTGATCGGCCTCCTTTACTGAAGGCCGGTCGCTTGACGGGTGCGGAGTATTTCCGTAATGGAAACTTTGTAACGCCACGCTACAGTTGAGTTCCCGGCCGGTCCGCATCGCCAGCGGCCCGGCCGGTTTAATTTTCAATCTCGCGCGTGCCGCCGTTGGCGAGCCATGTCGCGATCGCCTCACGCGAATAGAAGATCTTCCGCGCCAGCTCGACATGGGCCGGCCCTTTGCCGGCCTTGCGGTAGTCGATCATGGTCTTGGGGGTGACGCCCACCGCGGCGGCCGCTTCCGGCTCTTCGAGATAACCGAGCTCGTCGAGCAGATAGCCGATGGGCGGCGGGTCGCGTTCAACGTCGATACTCATGGAAAGCCTCCGGTCAAGAACTCGAAGGCTTCCTATTGGACAAGGTTTTAGTGCCAAAAAAAGAGGAAAATCTATAATCAAAAGCCCTTTCGCCTTTGGGGTAAACCACCTTCCAATCGCCGTTGCTATCGCATTCGATTCTCACCAGATTTTCTTTGATGCCATTCATCGTAGGCGCTATTTGCTTTGATTCCGTCAAGAAGATCCTGGCGCGTGGCACGATTTCGAAGGTCGATCCGAAGAGCAGGATAGTGCCGCCTGATAATTTCGATCTGATAATTCTGCCATAGCCGGAACATGTTGCGCCGGGAGCGCCAGCGCCACGGATTGTGGCGCCGAACGATGTTCATCGCATTGTCGATACCGTTGCCACGTTCAATTTCGGTCTCGACCAAGCGCCCGAATTCCCACGCTTCGCCTTTGGTGAAATCAGGTGACGCCCGTGGCCGGCCGCGCTTGGCCATGTCACGACCTCTCCACCAGATCGACGAGATCGCGATCGACCAGATGCGCATAGCGCGCGGTGGTGGCCGGCGCGGTGTGGCCGAGCACGCGGCCGATCTGCATCAGCGATGCGCCGCCCCTGGCGAGCGCACTGGCGCGGCTGTGGCGCAGATCGTGGATGCGCACGTCCGGCCGGCCGATCGCCGCCTTGACGCGGTCCCAGGTGCGGCGGCAGGCGTCGTAATCGGGCGGGCCGACCGTCAGCAGCTCGTGAACGATGCCAACCGCCGCCTTCGGCAGCGGCGCAATGTGCAGGCGCTTCTGCTTGGTGGTTGCCGCCGGCTTGACCCACACCGCGCGCTTCAGGTCGAATTGCTTGGCATTGAGGTTGAGCACCTCGCCGATCCGGCAGCCGGTCAGCAGGGCAAGCCGAAGCGCGAGAGCGGCGCGGCGGTCGTGGTCGGACTCAAGCGCAGCGTGGGCGGCCTCGATCTCGCCGGCATCCAGAAAAACCTGGCGCTGATTTTCCGGCTTGCGCCGCATGCCCTTGGCCGGGTTGTGATCGATCAGCCGGTCGTGCTGCAGCCACGACAGGAACGCCGAGAGCACGGCAATGGCGCGGTTGGCAGCGCCCGGTGTGCGCTTGGCGATCTCGCCATGCCACAGCTCGATGGCGTTGCGGGTGATCTCCTTCGGCTCGCCTTTGCCGAACCGCGGCAGGATGTGGGCGTCAAGCAATTGGGCATAGCTTGCCGCCGTGCGCGGCCGGCGGGTGAGGTCGACCACGGCGCGCCAGCGCTCGGCCAGATCCTCGACGCGCGAGCCGCGTTGCGGCGCAATGGTTTCGCCGATGTCGGCCTTGAGCCGCAGCCGCCGGGTGTGGTCGCGTGCCTTGCCGATGGTCCAAGCCGGGAAGGCGCCAATGGTCTTGAGCCGCTCGCGCCCGGCGTCGCGCCACCGGAACACGAACGCTCTGCGCCCGGTCGGGTAGATGCGAAGCGCGAGGCCTGACACTTCGCTGTCAAATGGAAGTCGGAGGCCCGGCCGCCGCCGGTGTATTTCAGGGCGGCAATGCCGCGATCCGTGAGCCGCTCGGCCATCAGCCCCTCGCCAGCCTGTGCTGACTTCCTGCTGACTCGTTGCCGGACCAAATCCGTTGTTGTCCGTTGGGGTCTCCAAGTCAGCAATAAGTCAGCGCCCGAAACGTATTTCAGACGGTATCGGAAGGCAAGCGAGGGGAACGCGAAAGGTGAGGAAAACGGCGTAACGGTTTATGACAGCAACACTTTTCCGGGCTAACCCTTTGAGTGCGTTGAGGCGGCTAAAGCGGCTCGGAAAAACTTAAAATCCGTAGGGGCGAAAGCCCCGTCCCAGTTCGAATTTGGGCGTCGGCACCAATGTAACGAAATCTAGCGTGAACGGGTCGGCGCGCTCGCCGGCGCATCGTCGCCCTGGCTGGCGTCGCTGATCGGCGGGCTTTCGACCGTCTCGCTGCGCGCCGCGATCCGCTCCAGCGTCATCATCTCGCGGAACCATTGCCGCACCGGCTTGGCCGGCGCGCCGCCCCAGCGTACGCCGGGCGGCACCGGACGCGCGACCGACGAGCGCGCTGCGATCTGCGCGCCCTTGCCGATTGTCATGTGCGGGATGACGCCGACGCGGGCGCCCAACACCACGAAGTCCTCGATCGTCACGCTGCCGCTGATGCCGCTCTGCGCCACGATGATGCAATGCCGGCCGATCACCACGTTGTGGGCGATCTGCACCAGGTTGTCGATCTTGGTGCCTTGGCCGATCACGGTGTCGCGCAAGCCCCCACGGTCGATCGTGGTGCCGGCGCCAATCTCGACGTCGTCCTGAATGACCACGCCGCCGATCTGCGGCACCTTGATGTGGCCCTTGGCGCTCGGCACGTAGCCGAAGCCGTCCTGGCCGATGTTGCAACCCGGATGAACGATGACGCGATCGCCGATCGTCGCGTGCGTGATGGTGCTGTTGGCGCCGATAGAACAGTCGCGGCCGATGCGCACCTTCGGTCCGATTACCGCGCTGGCGGCGATCACCGTGCCGGCGCCAATCTCGGAGCGCGGCCCGACCACTGCGCCGGGGTCGACCGTCGCACCGCGGTCGATCTTTGCCGATGGATGAACCTGCGCGCCCGCCGCGACGCCAGTGCTGGTCGAACAGTGAGGCGGGGCGCAGCGCATACGAATACATCTGGCGCGCCACCACGGTGAAGTCGCGATGCGGCTCGCGGCTGCGCAGCAGGATGACGTCGTCCGGCGCCTGGGCTTCGAACCGCTCGGGGATCAAGCAGGCGCCGGCCCGCGTCGTCTTCAGACGGTCGAGATACTTGGTGCTCTCGACGAAACTGATGTCTCCCGAACCAGCCATGTCGAGGGGCGCGACGTTGGTAATGCGGTGCGAGAGGTCGGTGCCGGGGCGAGGCTGCGCTCCGGTCAACGCGACGATCTCACCGATGGTCATCCCCGACGGCGGCTCAAAAAAACGCGACTCGCTCATCACTCGTCCCTACCCGAAAGCACCCGAAACCGATTAACAGGCGCGGATTAACCGGCTGTCAACGCTACCACTGCAGCGTGCCACGGCGGTGATGGCGGCGTCCGGCCGGTGTCTTTTCAGTCCCGGAGCCCGAGATTATCGTTCGATTTCAATTATTTGTGAGCGTAGTCTCATGCTGTCTCTGCGATTGCGGGCAAGCACCATCAATCAGCCATCAGGTCGGGGCAAGCCAGAGCCATGATCGGGGAACGGGGTCTGAACTGCCGAATTGTTGCAGCGCTGCCGGTGCTGGCGCTGCTCGCCGGCTGTGGTTCGCTGAGCGAGCAGTTCGGCGGCAGCGTCTGGGTGACGCCGGGCAAATATGCCTACCACAGCTGCAAGCATCTCGTTCCGGCCGAACGGGCACAGGCCGCGCGGCAGAAGGAGTTGGAGGAACTGATGGCGCGTGCGGCGCAGGGGACGGGCGGCCAGGCCATCGGGCAAATGGTCTACCGCACCGAGTATCAGCAGACTGTCGGCGAGCGTCAGGCCATCGTGGCCGAGCTCGGCAGGAAGCGCTGCAGCTTCGAAAGCGAGCAGCCGAGTCAGCGCTCGGTGTTCTAGATCGCGATGTGGAGGCGCTCGCTGGGCTAGCTGAATCGCTGCCTGGCCAGCGCTACGCCTTTTCCGAGTGCGACGAGCTTCGCCGCCGCAATGTCACGGCGCATTGGCGCCATGCCGCAATTCGTGCTCGGCACGATTCGCTCCTTGGGAATGTGCTTGAGCACCGTCTCGATGGTCGCGGCAACGTCCTCCGGCGTTTCGATCGCGTCGGTCGCAACGTCGATCACGCCGATCGCGACCTCCTTGCCCTTGAGGAGCGACAGCAGTTCGACCGGCACCTTGGCGTTGCGGCACTCGACCGACACCTGGCTGATCTTGCTCGCGGCGAGCGCGGGAAAGATCTCTTCGTATTGCCGCCATTCGCCGCCGAGCGTCGCTTTCCAGTCGATGTTGGCCTTGATGCCGTAGCCGTAGCAGATGTGCACCGCTGTCGTGCAGGTGAGGCCGGCGGTGGCGCGGTGCAGCGCTTCGATCCCCCAGGTCGCGACCTCTTTCATGTAGACGTTGAACGCCGGCTCGTCGAACTGGATCACGTCGACGCCGTCCTGCTCCAGCGCGCGCGCTTCGGCGTTGAGCAGGTCGGCGAACGCAAATGCCATCTTCACGCGGTCGCCGTAGTGCTGATCGGCAATGGTGTCGATTATGGTCATCGGCCCGGGCAGGGTGATCTTGAACTTCCTCCCGGTGTGGGCGCGGGCGTGGCGCGCCTCGGGGGCGTGCACGCGGCCCTTGAGCCTGAGCGCGCCGGTGACGGTCGGCACCATCGCCTTGTAGCGATCGTTGCGGATTCCCATTTCGACCTTGTGCGCGAAGTCGATGCCGTCGACGAACTCGAGGAAGCCATGCACGAAATGCTGACGCGATTGCTCACCATCGCACACCACGTCGATGCCCGCGTCCTCCTGCAGCTTGAGCGCGAGCAGCGTTGCATCGAGCTTGCCGGTTTCGAGGTCGGCGCCCTGCAAACGCCATTGCGGCCACAGCTTGTTCGGCTCGGCGAGCCAAGCGGGTTTCGGCAGGCTGCCGGCGATCGTGGTCGGAAACATGTGATGGTTCAGCTCTTGGGTGGCGTCGGGCGCCAAGCATAAAGCCAATCGTAGCTGCGAAGCAGCATCTTTCCGCCGACCGCACGCAGATAGAGATTGCGCGCCAGCGCCGCGGAGCCGGTAAGGTGATAGGCTCGGCTGTTGCGCTGCGCGCCGCGCTGCGCCCGGTGGGTGCGGTTGCGTCGTTCGCGCTCGTACCGCCGCATCGCGCCCGGCATGTCGTCCGGCGTGCGAGCGAGCGATGCTGCCAGCACCGCGGCGTCTTCGATCGCCATCGCAGCGCCTTGCGCCAGGAACGGCAGCATCGGGTGGGCGGCGTCCCCCACGAGTGTCACGGGGCCGTCGCCCCATCGCCTGAGCGGTGGCAGGTCGTAGAGCGCCCACTTATTCCACTGCTGCGGTGCTGCGACCAGTTCGCGCGGCTGATCGCCCCAGCGTCGGGGGGAGAAGCGCGCGATGATTTCCTCGCGCGCGCCGGCTTCGCTCCAGCCCGGACGATCCCAGGCGTCGCCAACAATCGCAACGATATTGATCAGCGCGCCGGACTTCACTGGATACTGCACCAGATGGGCGCCGCGACCGAGCCAGAGCCGCACCACATGGCTGCGCAAGTCGGGCGCGACGCTTGCGGCGGGCACCAGCGCGCGCCACGCGGTGCGTCGACGGAACACCGGCTTTTCGCGATGGCCGAGCCGCAATCGTAGCCGCGACCACAGGCCATCGGCGCAGATCAACGCGATGCCGGTTTCGTCCGCGGTATTAGGGCCGTGCCGGCAGCCGACGGTGACGCCGTGGCCGTGCGCAACGAAGTCTTCCACCCGCGTGTCGAGCTTGAGCACGATGTCGGGATTGGCCTTGGCCGCCTCGGCCAGTGCCGCCTGGAGGTCGCCGCGATGCGTGACCCAATAGGGCGCGCCATAACGCTCGGCGGCGACATCGCCGAGCGGAATCCGGCTCAGGAGGCGTCCGCGATCCGAGCGCACCTCGATGGCTTCGGGCGCGATGGCGTCGGCGGCAAGCCGCTGCTCGAGGCCATGCCCGATCAGGATGCGCGAGGCGTTGGGAGACAGCTGGATGCCGGCGCCGGCCTCTTCAAGCTGCTTCACCTGGTCGAGTACCACGACGCGGAAGCCGCGTTGCGCAAGGGCCAAGGCGGTGGTCAGTCCGCCGATCCCGGCCCCGGCGACGATGATGTTGCGCGAAGGCGCCACGGCGCGCCAGCGCTCAGACCGGTTCGGTCAGGGCGCAGTCCGGCGGCCGTGCGGCATGGGGATCGAGCGAGGGATCGTGACGATAGAGCGTCGAGCAATAGGAGCAGATGATCTCCTTGTCGTCGCCCATATCGAGATAAATATGAGGATGGTCGTTGGGTGGCAGCGCCCCGACGCACTTGAATTCGCGCGCGCCGATCTCAATTACTGCGACGCCGCGATCGTTATGGAAGTGAGGGACGACGTGGTCAGCCATAGATTGTCCGCGTTGGTCGGGCGTTTATAACCGGAGCGGGCGCACCATAACGAGCCGGACCGAGCTTTCCTAGTGATCCGTTGCGGCAATGTCTAAACTTGCAGGTAAACGGAACGCGTTGAAATTGCGGGCGTTCCCATCCACGCCCAAAATTTGCGGTGGCGGCTGACGTGCGCCGCGCATGCGAATCGGCGAAGAGGAATGGCGATGGTGATACGCCTCGACCCACCGCTTGAGCCGCAGCCTCGGCCGGGGCGCTTCAAGCTTGCCGTCACCGGCATTATCCTATTTGCAATCGGCGCAATTGTTGCCGTGCCGCTGGCGATCGAGGCCGAGGCGCTGCTTGCCAGCGAGGACGATCCGGCGGTGATCGCGGATCTCGCGCTCGAACGGGTGTTTGACCGCACCGTTGCGATCCGTGAGATCGAGGCGGCGCTCGCCGCCAACGACGCCGATCTCGCCAACAGCTATCTGGAGCTCGCGCGCGAGCGCAACATCGCGGTGCCAGCAGCCCTTGCCGAGAAGGTGACGGCAGCGGTCGATCGCGCCAATTCCGCCACCGCACACATCGAGAGCTTCGCACGGGGGCTGATCACCGGGGAGCCGGAGAACGTCGTCGGTCTCGCCGGCACCGCGCTTGGCGATTTGTTCGTCTATGGCGACATCCGCGATGCGGTACGCGAGGGCACGCGCTACATCAGCGGTCAGCCGACCGACGAGCTGGTGCTTGGGCTTTCCGTGGTTGGCCTCGCCATCACCGCGGGCACCTACGCCTCGATCGGAGTCACCACGCCGGCGCGCGTCGGATTGTCGGCGGTAAAGGCGGCGCGCCGCACCGGACGGATCAGCGCCGGCATGGCCGACTGGGTCGGCCGCTCGTTGCGCGAAATTATCGACTGGTCGGCGCTCAAGCGTGCCGGGGCCGCGATCGCCGACCCGACCACGGCAATCCGTGAGGCCCGCACTGTGGTCAAGGCCGAGAAAGCGGACGGCCTGATGAAGCTCGCGAACGACGTCGGCCGCGTGCAATCCAAGGCCGGCACCCAGGCCGCGCTCGACGGGCTCAAGCTCGCGCAAGGCCCGCGCGACATGGCGCGCGTCGCCAAGCTCGCTGAGAAGAAAGGCAGCAAGACGCGGGCGATCCTCAAAACGCTGGGCCGCGGCGCAATCCTGCTCTCGCTCGCCACGTTCAATCTCGTCGCCTGGATCATGGGCGCCGTCCTGACGCTGTTCGGCCTGCTGTCGTCGGCCAAGAGCGCCACCGAGCGGCTCACCCAGCGCGCCATCGACCGCGGCAAAGCCAGGCGGCGCGAGCGCTATCAGGCAATGATGGAGCAGCGGGCCTGACCCGCAGCGATCCGGCTGGCGCGAATTCGGCGTTGCCGTCTATACCTTTGGCATGCCGCGCTTTTCTCACGGTGCCGTGGAGTTCGACTACCTCGATGAGGGCGAGGGCGAGCCGATTTTGCTCGTGCATGGCTTCGCCTCCTCGAAGGAGGTGAACTGGGTACAGCCTGCCTGGGTCACCACGCTGACGCGGGCAGGCCGCCGCGTTATTGCACTTGATAACCGCGGCCACGGCCAGTCGACCAAGCTCTACGATCCCGCCGACTATCACACCGACCGCATGGCGGAGGACGCGCGCGCGCTGCTGGGCCACCTTGGGCTGAGCCGCGCCGACGTGCTGGGCTATTCGATGGGTGCGCGGATCACCGCGTTCCTGGCGCAAGCCCATCCCGAGCGGGTGCGCTCCGCCATCCTGGGCGGGCTCGGCATGCATCTGGTGGAAGGCGTCGGCCTGCCGGAAAGCATCGCCGAGGCACTGGAGGCGCCATCGCTGGCTGACGTGACCGACCCGCAGGGCCGCACATTCCGCGCTTTCGCCGACCAGACCAAGTCGGACCGGCGCGCGCTGGCCGCCTGCATTCGGGGCTCGCGTCAGGTGCTCTCCCGCGACGAGGTGGCGAACTTCAAGGTGCCTGTGCTGATCGCGGCCGGCAGCAAGGACCCGATCGCGGGCTCCGCGGATGAGCTTGCCGCGCTGATCCCCGGCGCGCAGGCGCTGACCATTCCCGATCGCGACCACATGCTCGCAGTCGGCGACAAGGGGTTCAAAACCGGCGTGCTGAAGTTTCTTGAGGAAAGGCCATGACGGCTGCGCCTAGGCCAGTGACCTTCATCGGCGCCAGCGGCAACAAGCTGGTCGGCGACGTGACCGGGGAGGAGGGGCCGCCGGTCCTGCTGTTGCACGGCGGCGGCCAGACCCGGCACGCCTGGCGCAAGACCAACCAGGTGATCGCAAAGCTCGGCCGCGTCGCCTACGCGGTCGACCAGCGCGGCCATGGCGATTCCGAATGGGTTGCCGACGGCGCCTACAGCTTTCCCGATTTCGCCGCCGACGCGCGGATGCTGGCCGACACCCTGACGCGGCAGACCGGCACGCCGCCGGTTGCGGTCGGCGCGTCACTTGGAGGGATAGCTTCGATGCTGGCCGAGGGCGGCATTGGTCGTCGGCCGAACGGGGAGGTGTTCTCAGCCCTGGTGCTGGTCGACATTACCCCGCGGGTCGATCTTGGCGGCGTTGCCAAGGTGCAGGGCTTCATGCGTGAGCACGCGCGCGAGGGCTTCGCCAGCGTTGCCGAGGCCGCCGAGGCAGTTGCCGCCTACCTGCCGCACCGGCCACGGCCGCGTTCCCATGAGGGGCTCAAGAAGAACCTGCGGCTGCACCCCGACGGCCGCTGGCGCTGGCACTGGGACCCGCGCTTCCTCGACGGGCGTCGCCGGGTCGGCCCGGCCGGCGGCGAGGTCGAGGAAATGCTGGTCGCGGCAGCGCAGCGGATTGAGGTGCCGGCGCTACTGGTGCGAGGTGCATCCTCAGAGCTGGTCCAGGAGAAGCATGCCAAAGATTTCCTCGAACTGGTGCCGCATGCCTCCTACGTCGATGTCAGCGGCGCCCGCCACATGGTCGCCGGCGACCGCAACGATCAGTTCGCAAGCGCCATTAAGGCGTTCTTATCCAGCCTTGAAAATCGGGAGTAAGTGGCTGGCTTTGCTGTAAGATCAATCTGTTCCATTGCGATAGGTTTGCGCTGCCCCCACCTGTGCTAGAACGGCGTCCCGTCGTCAGGGACATGTCTTCGGAGGCAACCCATGGCCCAGCACACCAGCCAGACCATCAAGGCGATCGACAAGGTTGATCCGGTCTGGGCGCGCATCCGCATCGAAGCCGAGGACATCGTCCGCCGCGAGCCGGAGGTCGGCACCTTCATCTTCTCGTCGATCCTGCACCACGACACGCTGGAGACCGCGGTGGTGCATCGGATCGCGGAGCGGCTCGACCATCAGGACGTGTCCGGTGAGTTGATCCGTCAGGCTTATGCCGACGCGCTCAAGGACCAGCCGCAGATCGGCGAGGCCTTCCGGGTCGATATCGTTGCGACCTTTGATCGCGATCCGGCGACCGATCGCTTCATCGAGCCGGTGCTCTACTACAAAGGCTTCCACGCCATTCAGACGCACAGGCTTGCCCATTGGCTCTGGAACAAGGGTCGCAAGGACTTCGCCTATTACCTGCAGAGCCGCTCCTCGGCGGTGTTCCAGTGCGATATCCACCCGGCGGCCAAGGTCGGCCGTGGCATTTTCCTCGATCACGCGACCGGCTTGGTGGTCGGCGAAACCGCTTCGATCGGCAACGATGTGTCGATCCTGCATGGCGTCACGTTGGGCGGCACCGGCAAGGATCACGGCGACCGACATCCCAAGATTGCGGATGGCGTGTTGATTGGTGCCGGCGCCGAGATCATCGGCAACATCGAGGTTGGGCGTTGCGCGCGCATCGCGGCAGGCTCGGTTGTCATCAAGCCGGTACCGAACAATGTCACGGTGGCAGGTGTGCCGGCCAAGATCGTCGGCGATTCGCCCTGCGAGGAGCCGTCGCGGACCATGGACCACATGTTCCCGCACACTTGATGAAGCCGGCCATACCTGCTTGAACCAGCAGGGCTTGCGGCTAGCGTTGCGGTTCGGAAGTTCGCCGGAGTTCTGCTGAGCAATCGTGCGAACGTCGGGTCCGGGGCACTAGAGTAAGGGGGCAGCGTGGACGTTCAGGAAGTCAAGAAGCTCGACGCCTACCTGCGGAAGCTGTTCGGCAATCCGCACATCCGCGTGGTGCCCAGGGGCGGCAAGACCGCCGAGGTGTTTGTCGGCGAGGACGATCTCGGCCAGCTCACCCTCGACGATGAGGACGGCGACCTGTCGTACAATTTCCGGATGGTCATCCAGGTCAGCAGCGACCCGAGCCTGCAGCCGGTCCCGGTGCTCAGCGCCTATCTGCGCAACAAGTTCGACAACGAAAAAATTCGCGTCGTGACCCGTCCCAAGAAGACGGATTCGCTGGAGGCCTATATCGGCGAGGAATTTCTCGGCGTGCTGTTCGTGGAAAACGAGAAGGGCCGCAAGTCCTATATTTTCGAACTGCCGATCCTCGACGTCGACCTCGAACCTTCGGCCTAGGGTCTGCTTCAGCTGCGCTGAACCAAACCCCAGGCCATCTTTGCTTGAGCATGATCTTTTTCCGAAAGCCGGATTCCACTTTTCGGGATCATGCTCCTAGCCGCCAACAGGGCGCATTCCGGCGATCAGCTGATCGATCCCGTTGGCGACGGCTTTCCAGTCATTGAGCCAGTCGCGCGGGAAGCGCACCGTGATGTCGGCGCCGGAAAGCCGCCGTTCGTGCAGGCACGTACCTGGCGTCGCGCCGAACGATTGGGTGCAGCGCATCAGCATGCGGGCAGGGGCGGAGGCGTCGTAGACCAGGTCTTCGCCCTGATAGGGCGTGCCGCCGCGGAATGAGCGCACCTGCAGTCCGCGCATGTCGACGGCGGGTCCGGCGACCACATAGCGCGGATAGATCGACTTCAGCCGCTCGGTCGGTGGCAGCGTGTTGTCGCTGGCGGCCAGCGTCACGAAGATGCGCTCGGTGACCTTGGGTGCGTCCGCCGGCGATATCGCGTTGATTGGGCGCGGCGGCTCAAGCGAAGGCCACAGGAAGACGAGGTCGACCCGTGCCTGTGCGCCGGCGCGGCGCTGCGGCTTGAAGCGGATCGCGGCGGGCGGCACGTTGAAGGCGACGCCACCGACATTGATCGGCAGCGACGGGGCATCGGGGGCGACCGATTTGGCCTGCGGCCACAGCATGTAGACGATCGGCCCGCCGGCCAGCACGATTGTGGCCAGGATCGACAGCCCCAACAGCAGGCGGCGGGCCAGACCACGCTGCAGGCTGTGTCGTCCAGGCTCTAGGGCAAAATCAGTCATGAGCGGTCAAGTCCCCGAAATCACACGGGGAACGGGTGGCCCCCGAATCGGGACCTATGGGACCGGCCGGCGGTTAACCTTTCCTTTTCGACAGGGAGCCTTGTGGGGTTTTAAGACAGGGGATAACTTGTCGCCAAGCCTTTGATCCTGCTCTATTTTTAGGGCTCTACAGGGTTCCGCGTCGTAAACTAATCCAAGAAATAAACACGTCATCGACAGCCAAAATACCCCCGGAAAAACTTATTGAGAGGAGCGCATGCCAAAGCTGCATCTGAACGAGAAGGCCATCCTAAGGATGAAGGCCCCGCACCCGTCAGGGATGGAGACCATTTATTGGGACGCGGCCCTGACGGGCTTCGGCGTCCTGTGTTCAAAGACTACCAACCGCAGAATGTATGTTGTGCAGCGCGCCATCATTAAGGGTGGCAAGCCCGTGCGCCACCCATTCGCGGCGGTCAATGAGATCCCGTTCAAGGAGGCAAAGGACCGTGCCAAGGGGTTCCTTGATGGGATGCGGAAAGGCATCGACCCAAGGCCAAGCAAGCGTAAGCCGCTCGTTGTAACGCTGCAAAGCTGGCTGGAACGCTACATCGAGGTGCGCAACCTCCGCCCCGACAGCGTCCGCATGTACCGGCAAATTGAGCGGACCCTAAAGGATTGGATGAACTTGCCGCTGCACGAGATCACGGGCGACATGGTCGAGGCGAAACATCGCGAGTTGGCCCGCATTGTCGGGAAGACAACCGCCAACTTTGCAATGCGCACCCTCGGCATCATTTGGAATTTTGCCGCCGACCGTGTGCCAGGCCTGGAGGTAAATCCAGTCCGGAGGTTGAAGCGACAATGGTACCCGGAGCCACGGCGCACCCGGCACGTAACCCCCGAACAGTTGCCCGCGTTCTATCGGGCGGTGATGGAGCTAGACCCGATTGTCCGGGACTACGTTTTGCTCCTGTTGTTCACCGGGATGCGGCGCGGCGAAACCCTGAGCCTGCGCTGGGAGAATGTTGACTTTGGCGCGAAGCTGATCCGCGTTCCGGCCAGAGCCACCAAGAATGGGCGCAATATCGACGTGCCAATGTCGGACTACGTATTGGGCCTGCTGTTGGCGCGGTGGAATATCGGCAACGCGGGCGGCTATGTGCTCCCAAGCCCTATCGCCAACAAACATCTAACCGCGAATGTTCGATGTTGGTCGCTGATCAAGGGAGCGACCGGTGGCGTCAAGATGTCCGCGCACGATATGCGACGGACTTTTTCGACCGTCGCCCAGTCGGCGGGCATCCAGATTTACCACATAAAGCAAATGCTGAATCATTCGACCGGCAGCGATGTGACGCTTGGCTACATCATCCAGACGCCTGAGGATTGGCGCGAGATCATGCAGAAGGTCGCCGCCAAGATGCTGAAGTTGTGTAACGCCGAAGTTGTTGGCGAAAACGTTGTGCAGCTTGAGGTGATTTAAAGCGCGAGAGGCTTTGAAAGGGCCTGCAACGGTGCTTTACGGTTCTCTAATCCTCAGCTAGTCTTCTTATTCGTAACCCCGCAACCTGAGACAGACCCTTTAGGGCGCGTCCGAACCGAAGAGCCTTAGTGGCTCGGTTTGGGCGCGTTTTTGTTTTTGCGCGCCCCTGTTCTGAAGAAGGGAGCGCGCAACAGTGGCTAAGGCGAAAGCCAAAGCAAAAAAATCCCATCACCTCGACCGGCACACGGATCAGCTCAGGTGCGTGCCCGCGGCATCGGGTGCGCCAAATGATCTGCTCACGACGGAAGAGCTTGCGGACTGGTTGGACGTTTCGGAGCAGTTTGTTGAGCTGAGCCGGCACGATGGCAGTGGCCCAAAGTTCATAAAACTTGGCAAGCGCATGGTGCGGTATCGGCGGGATGCCGTCCTCGCCTGGCTCCTTGAGCGTGGTGAATTTGCCTCGACCGCTGAACATCGTGCCAAGGCTGAGGCTGAGGCCGAGGCCGAGGTGGTGGAGGTGCCGTGATGCCTAGACAAGTGCGCGAGGCCCTTCACCATTCGCCAGCGGTACGGCTCACATTGAAGCCTGGACGCCAAGAACATTGGAAAGTGCTGGTATATTCCAAACGGCATCTCGGCTATCGCCGCCGTAGGAACGGTGATCACCAACCCGGCGTTTGGCTGCTGCGAGAATATCGCGGCAGTGGCAACACCTATCGCCACACCCCTTTGGGCATCGCCGATGATTTCGGCGAAGGAATGACTTATGAAGAGGCGCGGCAGTTGGCAATGTCGCAAATTCCTTCTGCTGATTTGAAGACGGTCAAGCGGTTGCCTCCACCGCCGCCGCCTCCTCAACCTTGTAGTCTCTACCGGCATTATGATGCGGCGGACGATCTTCTTTATGTGGGCATTTCACTAGAGCCATTAAGGCGGCAAGAACAGCACGGCAAGCATGCCTCTTGGTTCGACAGCATCGTCAAAATCCTAATCGAACGGTTTGACAGCCGCGAAGAAGCATTAGCAGCGGAACAAGTTGCCATCCGATGTGAATTTCCCAAGTTCAATACGATACATTACATAACGGGCATCGTTCGCTCTTTGATGAGTTGTCTCGGATGGAGAGTGAGTGATGAGCCTATATGAAGCCCAAGAAGCCATCGAGGTTGCTAAGAAGAAGCTGCCCACGTTGTGCGGCCCCGGCATAATGCACCCCAGGGCCACGGTCGAGTGTTTCGAGTTTGACTTGGAAGGCGTCGAAACTGCGTTGGCATTCCTTCGCAATTGCAGGAAGAAGAAAAATCCACCGATCATCTCATATGCCCTGGCGCTGTACGCCGAACGGTGGGGATGTGCGAATGGCTACGACAGGTGCATTGTCGCCAATGGCGAGTTGATTGCCGCGGCATCGTACCTCAACTTCGACATCACGTTAGAACGCAACAGCCCCAACGTTTGGATCGGCATCTCGCGAACCGATGTGCAGCGGTTACAGCGGTCGCCCCGTTACGGCTACCACCATGTTTGAACACGAACACAGACGATCAACGCCCGGTGCTATTGCGCGCATGCACAAAAAGCTGCGGTGTCGGTGGCCGTTGGCGTTTTGTCACCCGCCCAAACCCTTGGCGATCGGCATCGGTCCGATGGTCGCTTGCGAAATGTTTCCACGTGATTGCGGCCCAGGGCGCTATGTCTTTCAGACGCCGCATGGACGTACATTAAGCGACGCCATCGGTGCTTGGACCCGGACAGAAGATTATTTGGCCGCGTGTACGCCTGGTGCTGAGCGCGTCGATCTTCATGGCGCGCCGGTCGGCACTGTCACCGATGAAGCTGCGGCGTGGGCGCTGAAGGAGTTGGAACGGCTGAAGGATGATCGTGGTCCACCGAACTTACGGCTGGTGTGAAAAACTAGCGGTTTCGATCTCAGCCGTAGCGCTGAAAAATAGCTGTAGCTCCGCTCTGAAGACTTCGATACGATTCTTAATCCCCGTGTGTAGAGGTCCAGCTAAACAGCGCCGCCCGGCGAACCCGTGCGCGCGGGAGGATGATGTTGCTGAAACGAACGGCCCTTGATCCCCGTGCCAGCAAGTTAAGGGCAATCCTGGCGGCCAACGGCGCGGCCAGTGACCTGCTCAGCACACGTGAAGTGATGAAGCTGCTCAACATCACCTTTTGGTCTCTGTGCTCGGGCCGCAAGCAAGGCCAAGGCCTGCCGTGGCGGCACGTGAAGATCGGCCGTCAAATGTGCGTGCGCTACCAGCGCGGCGCGATGGTCTCTTATTTGGCGGTGCGTGAGCGCGCCTACGCCGCGCACGTTGGCCGACCGCGCAAATCAGCGCGAAGGACGCCACCCAATTTACCCCGTGTGGAGGAAAACAGCATGACAAACAAACGAGAGCGCTATGGCCCTAAAGCAAAACCCCCGCGCCGAGGGTATCGGCGCGAGGGCGAGATATCAGGAACACGACGAGCCTGATTCTCGCCCGAAGTTTGTAAAAAGTAAAGCAGCTTGCGCCGCCTGCCTTCCCCGTAAGTATCGGGAGGCCCGGCCATGACGAAGGAAGAAGCCGAGCTTCAGTTTTCAGAGTGGCTTGCGAGCCAAGATTACGGTGAACACGAAATACCGGCTGATGGGGAATGGCATAACTTTGCGCTGCCTGACGACCGGGATGGCAAGAAGCACGGGTCAGCAAAATTAGTGTTTGGTGACCGCATTGAAGGCGTGTTCAAGGATTGGCGAAATCAAACAGACCTTAAAAGGTGGACGCCAAATGGCGCCAGCGCGAACCTTACGGATGAGGACCGTCAAGCTGCGGCGAACGAACGCAAACGCCGGAAGCGTGAAAAGAAGGAAGCGCAGGATAAAGCGCGGAAAGAAGCCTTGAACCTTTATGCCGTGTCGCCCGCGGCACCCCTTGACCATCCATACCTCGTGAAGAAGGCAATCAAGAGCATCAACCAACTCAAGATCGATAAAAAAGATCTGTTGGTGCCAATCTATAATGCGCGCACGGATGAATTTCAGACGGTCCAGCGCATCAAGCCTGATGGCTTCAAGTTGTTTCCGCCAGATGCCGTCACGACTGGCGGCTATCACTTGGTCGGCCGGCAATGGCCACGTGGGAAAGGTGGCAGACAGCCAATCGTAATCTGTGAGGGCTACGCTACCGGCTACGCGATCCACGTTTCCGCTTTGCTAGAGAACTTCGTGATCTCGGCAATGGGCAGCGGCAACCTGAAGGCGGTGGCTACGGCGCTAAGAGCACGCTTCCCGCTGCCGCGTGAGATTATCATCGCCGCCGACAATGATGATGGGGACAATCCGGGTGTCAAAGCCGCAACAGAAGCAGCGTTATTAATCGACGCCAAGCTTGCGGTACTGCCAATACCGCCAAAGGCAGACTTCTGGGATTTATGGAATCAACAAGGTGATGCCGCGGTTAAGAAGTGCATTGAAGGGGCAACAGAGCCAAAGGACGATAGTGCAAACACTACGAAGGTGGCATCCGATCAGATTGGCGAGAATGCGCCAGCATTCTCCGAGGAAGCCCTGGCCTTGGATTTCGCGCAGCGTCACGCCGATGATCTGCGGCACGTCGCCCAGTGGGGCAAGTGGTACCGCTGGGACGGCTCGCGGTGGGAAGAAGACAAGACCCGCAAGGTGTTCGACCTGTCGCGCTCGGTTTGTCGCGAGGCTGCAACGCGGACCAATAAGAGCGCACACGGAAAGGCCATCGCCAGCGCCAGGACCAGGGCTGCCGTCGTTAGCCTCGCCAGCGACGACCGGCGGCTGGCCGCGACGGTCGAGCAGTGGGATGCTGAACCATGGCTGCTCAACACGCCTGAAGGGATCATCGACCTTCGAACCGGCAAGACGCGGAAAGCCGAACCAAAAGATTACATGACGATGATGACCGCCGTCGCGCCGGGCGGAGAATGTCTCTTGTGGCACAAGTTTCTCGAAACCGTGACCGGTGGAGATTTGGAACTGCAAAAATTCCTGCAAGTCGCCTGCGGCTACGCGCTGACCGGCTCCACGCGAGAACAAATTCTTCTGTTCCTTCATGGCAAAGGGCAAAACGGCAAGACCGTGTTCATCGAGACGATCTCCAACGTGCTTGGTGATTATCACACGACCGCTCCGATGGAGACATTCGTGGACTTAATCCATGATCGTCATCCGACCGAGCTGGCCGGATTGCGCGGTGCGCGGTTGGTCACCGCCGCCGAAACTGAACAGGGGCGGCGTTGGGCGGAATCCAAGATCAAGAACCTGACTGGCGGTGACAAAATTCGCGCACGGTTCATGCGGCAGGATTTCTTCACATACGTCCCGCAGTTCACCTTGATGGTCTATGGCAATTACAAGCCGGGGCTGAAGTCCGTTGACGATGCGATACGCCGGCGCATCAAACTGATCCCGTTCACGGTCCGGATCAAAGATGAGGATCGGGACAATGACCTTGGTGAAAAGCTCAAAGCAGAATGGCCCGGCATTCTCGCCTGGATGATCGAGGGATGTCTGATTTGGCAACGCGAGGGATTAGTGGCGCCCAAGGTAGTTGAATTTGCCACGGAGAGTTATCTTGCGACTGAGGATGCCGTCGGACGATGGATTGATGAATGCTGCGAGCTTGACCCACAGGCGAGCGAAGCCGTCGCCAAGTTGTATAATTCATGGTCGGGCTGGGCAACTCGGTACGGAGAGTTCATCGGATCGGGAAAACGCTTTTCTCAAATGCTCGCAGATCGAGGCTTCGAAGCGACAAAGGTTGGGGACAATAAGGACCGGGCTGGATACATCGGTCTAAAGGTAGCGCTGGACGCGCCGCCGCCGCCTCCTCCTCCAAAGGATGACCCGAGTGTTCCGTTTTAAAGCGGCGGACCCGGAGGATCAGGAGGATTTACCGACTTAGAGCGTAGCGGACCCGGAGGATCAGGAGGATCCACCGACTTAGAGCGTAGGGGCTTGACCGCCTCTGCTGGGAGCGTTCCGGAGGATCAGGTGGATCGTTACTTATAGACCGTATAGGCGTTTTAATGCCTTAAGGTCGATACGGTCGAAAAGGACCGTCCCTCCTGATCCTCCGGAAACCCGTCCGGCTATCGGACCGGGCCAAGACGGGATTAAACTCTACCCCAGGTTTCCGGGCTTATTTGTTTTAAGGCCCCAAAGCATCCGAAGAGTACGGTGAAAAGTAAACAACAAGCCTTGCGCAACCAAGACGGGACATTTCTCCCTGGATCAAATCCACATCGCGCACTCGGCACACCAAACAAGATTACGCGCGACATAAAAGAAGGAATCATCTTCGGCGCAGAGGCTCACGGCCGCGATGGCAAAGGCGAAGGTGGTTTGCCCGGCTATTGCCAATATCTCGCAACCGAACATCCCAAAGTTTTCGCGCGCTTGCTCGCTCGATTACTACCATTGCAGATCAAAGCCACCGCAGCGGTCGAAGCCACAAGGAGCGAGTTCATTGGCTCGGTCAACATTGTGCCGATTCCTCACGGCTCTTTCTTGACCGAAGAGCAAGCCAAGGAAACTTGGGCCGCGCGTGTCCCCGAGCTTCAGACGTTGGTGAATGCTCCGGTCGTCGTGGACGAGCCGTCACCGCCATCACCGGAAGACCTAGCGGCCAGTGGTGTTGCCGTCTTCCCCGGAGCGCCGAAGCAAGATGAAACCTGAGCCATTTATCGCAGATAGCATCATGCGCGGAGCAGCGGCGCACGGCTCTGATGGCAAGGGCAAGGACGGCGTGCGTGGTTATCTAGAGATGTGCGCTGCTCGGTTTCCAGATGAGTACCAGCGATTGGAACAGAAGCTAGATAAGCTTCTCAACGGCAATGACGGCGCGCGCGGACCAGCGCTTGCCTCGCGCGGTCGCGATGCCACGTTCGTTGAGCGCGCGGGCAATCCCATTCGCACTGGTAACGCCAGCCGTCCGTAGCTCGCGGATGGTCGGGGTCAGGGCCTTGGCCCGTGCTAGGGCCTTGGCCCGCCGCACTTCGACGGATTGAGCATGTGCCCGCGCCCGGCCCTCATCACCAAACGTATCGCGGCCCTTCGGATTGCCGAGCTTGACGCCTTTCGCTTTGAGCGCAGCGAGAGCAACCCGCACTCGCTCTGAAGTCATCTCGCGCTCTTTCTGGGCGACCGCCGCATAGATATGCAGCATGAACGGGTCAACGTCCTTCCCCAGGGCGGTGACGATGAAGGGCACGCGCTTCGACATGAGGCTTGAGATGAAGGCAACATCGCGCGATAGCCGGTCGAGCTTGGCGATGATGATCGGCGCGTGAAACATCGAGGCGGCGCTCAACGCCGCCGCCAACTGCGGGCGACGGTCGAGCGCGTCCGCACCCTTACCGGTCTCAACCTCAATGAAGGTGTCGCGGATCGTTAGGCCCTCCGCCGCGCAGAAGGCTTCGACCGCTGCGCGCTGGGCTTCAAGGCCAAGGCCGGAGCGGCCCTGCTTCTCGGTACTCACGCGATAATAGGCGATAGTTGGGTTCATACGCTTAGATTTAACTGGCATTATAGTAAAAGTAAATACAGGACCATAGTCCCAAAAGGTCCGATCCGGACCTAAGTTCCCTGCGGTACCGGGAACCGCTCGAAATCGCCCCTAAACACCACGCTAGAAGGCCGTTTGCCAGCCCTTTGCAGCCCCGCCGGTTCGTTTTTCGGGCTGACCCGGACCGATGGGACCGCCCCAGTGGGCAAATAGTCCTACGCCGCGCCGCGCGAAAATAGGTCCGAACGCGACTAATGGGAACCGGCAGCTTCCGGAGATTTTAAAATATCGTCCGCGACCCAAGGTTGACCCGATATAATATCTCTCGTCACGATTGCGTGGCGAGGCGGCGCGTCAACGCCACCCCGCCACTGAGCACCGCAACCTGAAGGGGAGGTCACGATGCCTGCCAAAACTATTATCCCAAAATCGAAAACGAGAAAGCTCACCACCGACCAGCGCCGCTGGCTCACGCACGAGCGCCAACTGTGCAAGACGGAGGAGGAGTGGCGGCAGCTACTCCTGCTTCGCTACTCGCCGCAAGAGGTCGCGGCCATTCTTGAATACTTGGCGGCGGCGGATGAGGAGGTAGAGTGATGAATGACGATGCGACGCTCAAGAACAAATACGCGGCGATCCGAGCAACATACGCGACCGAACGCGATTGGATCGTTTGGCTTCTGGCCGCTCACGAGCCGGATCAGTTGAAGGCGCTCATGCCGTATCTACCATCGAAGCCGGTGACGCTCGGCCCGGTCACTGACAAGGACAGGCGCATGATCTTGGAGGTCCGGCAAAAGTGTAAGTCCGAACGCGAATGGCTGTATTACCTCCTGAGCGAATTTGAACCGATTGAGGTTGATCACATTCTCAAGGGCCTCGCGAAGGGATCATCTGCCAACGACAACGTGGCGGCGGATGAGCAATGATCCTAACAGCACACAACTTCCGCCGCTTGCTGACCATTGTCGGCCGCCACCGCGACACATACGGCCCGGCGCAAGGCTTGCTTCTGGTCGTCAAGAACCCACGCAACGCATCATGGCAGATGCGGTACGAGTGCCAAGGGAAAGAGCGCTGGCTTGGCTTGGGCAGTGCGCGCATGGTCGATTTGCGCGAGGCACGAAAGCGGGCGAGCGCCGCGCGTCTGCAATTGCTCAACGGGATCGACCCAATCGCATCGCGGCGGGCTAATCACTCAGATTGATTTCTCGGCGTCATGCCGCTTAGATGGCGCGCATGACAGACAAGATCTGCGTGCGCCTGGGTAACGAACAGGTGCTTGTTCACTTGAGCGAGAGCGGGCTTCCGCTACGCAAGTACGCAATGCGCATTCGAGATGGGAAGCAGCTCCGCAAGCTCACGCGGGACGAAGAACTGGTTCTGGCCGCCGCGCCCGGCACGGCAGCGGAGCGTGCCGCTGCCGCCGCTCGGGTACAACTCCCGGAATCTGGATTGCCCTTCGTCCTGCAACCACGGCCCTTTCTCGATGGCGAGATAGAGCTTGTCATCGCCCAGGTGGAGCGGAGCCGTGCCAGGCCCGGACATGGCGTGGGCACTGACGACTTGCAGTAGTCCCGGTCCCTTACATCACGCCGCTCAATCGCACGTCGTTTCTGAACCCATAAGGGTTCTGGTGGTGTCCCGGAGCATGTTCCGCATCCTGCGGGGGATGGAACGTAACTGTTCCTCGGCGCGTTTCAGCAGACATGGACAGAAACACCATAACGGGAATGTTACTTGGAGCTGTGTTGCTTGGCGTTGGTGGATTGGTTGGGTACACTGTCGGTTCACAGCACGCACCGACGACAGTTGGGTTTGGCACAGCGACTACGGTGTATCCGCCCGCGGTCAGCGCTGTGTATCCTCCTTTGCCGCGAAGCAATACGGCCGATGGAACAGCATCGTCCACGACACTGCCTACGGAATTGCCGGGAGACATGGGGACGGAAAGTTCGACTGCGCCAGTGCGCGGAATAGTTGGCTCTCCCAGCCCGGGGCATTTGTCACCGAACACGGTGCTGCCGAGCGGAACGGGTGATACAAATCCGAGCGGGTCTAAATAAATAAATAGCCCGCTGGCCCTGCGGCAGCACGGACTGGCGAGGAGCTGCCCTGCCTCAAAACCAATATCTCGGCGTGGATGGCGAGTATCGCGCTGCGCACTTCTACGACCCCAGCCTGTCCAAGAACGCATAAACGCGCAGATCGGATGTCCGCTAAGTTGCGACGGAATTGTCGAGCCGGAGATTGGGGGGCCCAGTCGAGTAGAGAACCATGCAGAAGAGCATTCTCGCAACAACACTGGTGTTCATTTGCGCGACAGCATCGCCGCTCGCCGCCAGCGCACAAGGAGCGGAGCCTCACGGATGGCTCAACACCGAGACGTTGAGGACGCGCTCCGGCGATTTTGAATTTAAGAACGGGTACCCCGTTGGCGACACGGCCCAACGATTGCTCGATCTTCAAAAATTCAATCGAGCGGTCGAAGTCTATCTGACGCAGATCATGCCCGTTAGCGAGATTGCCCTGCGCGAGGGTATGCGCGCATTTTGGATCGAAGAACCCAACACAGGTGGTGATCTGGGAAAACTTGATGGATGCTCAGACGGTGTTGCTGACCGCGAACGCCGAAACGGTTTATGCGATGAGCCATCTCGATTTGAAAACAGATGGGCCGACGGTTGTCGAAGCCCCGCCGCATATGCTCGGCTTCCTCCAAGACGGGTTGCAGCGTTACCTTGCCGACATCGGACCCTTGGGGGCGGACAAGGGTAAAGGCGGAAAATTCCTCATTCTACCGCCTAACTTTTCAGGCACCGTGCCCGAAGGATACTTCGTCGCTCGGTCTCCCACATACTCAGTGGCGTTCGCGGTGCGAGGTTTTCAAGTGGATGGGAAGACTGATCAAGCGGTCGGCTTGATGAAGCAAATCAAGGTCTATCCACTTGCCAAGGCATCTTCGCCGCCTCCAATGGAGTTCATGAACGGCTCCCGGCGGGACATCGACACGCTGTTTCCTGACAACCTTCGCTTTTTTGAGTTGCTGGCGATGCTTGTTGACGAGGAACCTCTAGACAGTTTCGGACCGTTGGAGCGGTTCCAGATGCAGGCGATCGGCATTGAAAAGGGCAAGCCCTTCAACCCGGATGAGAAAACAAGGGCTCTCCTGTCTGAAGCAGCGCGCCTCGGTGGTGCAATGGCGCGCGCCAATACGTACGCATCGGCGTTTCCGGGCGTTTTGTTCTATCCGGATCGCAAGTGGCAGCACGTCCCGGACGGCATGACGTACACGTTCATGCGAGAAGGCACTCCACAAATCGACGCGCGCAACAACGTCTACTACATGGCCGCTGGCAACTCGCCCTCAATGATGGAGAAGAACATCGGGCAAGGTTCGCAATACCTTTGGACCTATCGGGATGCTGACGGGAATTTCCTTGACGGGGGAAAGAACTACAAACTTCATATTCTGCCAAACATACCGGTGAACAATTTCTGGTCGGTTGTCGTCTACGACGCGCTTAGCAGGTCGGAATTACAGAACGGCCAGCCGTTCCCTTCAGTCAGCGTTTACACGAAGCCCCTCACCAATGCTGACGGCTCTATTGACATCGTTTTTGGCCCGGATGAGCCAAAGCAGAAGAGCAATTGGATCAAGACAGTCCCCGGCAAAGGTTGGTTTCCAATCTTCCGTTTCTACGGACCGGCAGCGCCGTATTTCGACAAGACGTGGAAGCTAGAGGACATCGTCGCTGTTAAATGATGATCACGGATGATCACGGGGGCGCAAAGCGGACATCTGCGATGGTCGCGCGCCGCACCGCCTTCCAGTAAGCTTCAGCCGGGCCGTGGAGGTCGGCATGAGTGAGGTGCGGGCTTTTGCGTTGCTCGGCCCAATTAGGCCGCTAAACTCGTTGCGGCTGGAAGAGGGACTGGGGCAATGCTGATACGTCCGTTTCTCAAGGGCGCAACCTTTAACCCCGACCACGTCAAAGCCATGGGAGAAGCGTTCGACAGCGTGATCCGTGAGCTCCACGACAGCGGACAATCCAACGTCGCCCGAGAAGTCATTGCCGAGCGAATAATCGCTCTGGCAAAAACTGGCGAACGTGATCCCGACAAGCTCTGCCAACTGGCAATGGACGCGCTTGGCGTCAGACGCTCAGCATAGCATTCGCCCGCCCGCGAGCAGAAGTGCCTGGCGATTCGCAGGTGCCACATTGGCGCTTGGGAAAATTTCCAAAAAAAGAAACTTTGAACGGAACGCCCAGCAGGATGGCTCGTTGATGAAACGTCAAGTCTCCTATGTGACTTCTGATGGTTGCTCGACGGAGCCCTGGTCCACCGGCCGGGGCTTCGTTTTTGGAACCGCCAAGGGCCGGTTCGCGTTGCTCCAGGTCGACGGGCCCAAGCCCCCTAACCCCCAACTACGGGCCCTCGGCCGGAGCCTCGGCCTTCTTGCAAGTGGAGCCGGGGCTTCCGTCATCAGCGCGCTGCCGTTCCTTTTTCAACGGAACGTGGTTGTGCGACAATCCAGTCCGACTTAAGCTTCGTTGGCACATTTGAGGGAGACGAACATGATCTGGACCACCCCAACGCTCGTCGAAATTTGCATCGGCCTTGAGATCAACGGTTACCTCCCGGCTGAATTCTAATTTCGACACCACGCATACGGCTTCGCACGGTCACGCCGGCGCAGCCGCTGGGCATTTATGGTGGGTGAGCCCATCCCGGACTGTTAAATCAGCTCCGACTTCTCTCCGCTGGAAAGAAAGTACTTTTCATAAGAGGCACAGCGCCCATTGTTAAGCAGCCCACCATCAGAACAATCGCGACCACCCTGTACCAATATCGTTCGGTTTCTTCTCTTGTCATTGTGTCTTCCGGCGTATGATTACACGTGCATCCCCAACCCGAAGGCGAACAGAACGGCGGAGATAGAGGCAGCCAACAGGAGTAAACTAGCGGGGCTTTTCATGCCCCGCAGAATGGCTTGACGTCGCTCGTGCATATTCGATTTGTCGAGGCGCATTTTTATTCCTTGTGGTCCGCCGACGAATGCCAACGTGCCGTTGAGACGAACGTTCCCATATTAAGCATGGCACGACGCGACGCAGGAAAAAGCAGGCCGCGTAGCCTACTAACCCATCCAACAAGCTTCGCCTTCGGCTTCGGCGGCGATACTAGGGCGTGGTACTCATAAACGCGCTGATCGGATGTCCGCTTTTGGGGGCAAAGCGGAAAACATAGGCTCGTTATGAGTGGCCCTCTGTCGGAGTACCGGCTTAGGTCGATACGATGCCTACAGAGCCTTCGGAGACGAATGTGAGGCGGCGGGATTTCCTCGCGGCATTGAGCGGCGCATCAGTCTCTGCGTCGGGCGTTGCGCGTGCGCAGGTTCAGCACAGTCAAGTTCGCATTGGCGTATTAATTGGGTCGCCTCCAGGCGACGAGGACGTTAAGGCGCGCTTGGCGGCGCTCCGGGAGCGTCTTAGCGAACTGGGCTGGATTAAAGGCCGAAATGTCCGGATCGAATACCGGTGGTCGGCCGACGATCCAAAGTTGGCCCGCACCTACGCAGCCGAATTGGTCGCTATCAATCCGAACGTCATATTGGCCGGCGGCACGTCGATTGTGGCGGCGCTTCAGCGCGAGACGCGCAGCCTGCCGATCGTGTTTGCCCAGGTCGCTGATCCCGTTGGTGCGGGGTTTGTGGAGAGTTTTGCGCAGCCTGGTGGCAACATCACCGGCTTCTCCCATTTCGAATTCCCATTTGGCGCGAAATGGGTGGAATTGCTCAAGGAGTTCGCGCCACAGATTGTTCGTGTGGCCGTCCTATACGATCCGGCCAATCCAGCCTCGACCGGGTACTTGCCGGTGATGGAAGCCGTAGCCCGACGCCTCGCGGTCGACATTTTTCCAACAGCGGTGCGTGACCCAGCCGGCATTGAACGCGCTGTGAGTGATTTTGCCCGTCAGCCGAATGGTGGCGTGATTCTTATCCCCGGACCGGTCATGGGCGCGCAGCGTCAGTTGATTGTGTCGGTCGTCAACACGCATCGGTTACGAAGCGTCTATGGATTTCGGTACCATCCCATCGAAGGCGGCCTTGCGTCGTATGGCGTCGACCTAGTCGACCTCTATCGTCGCGCAGCCTCGTACCTGGATCGTGTTCTGAAAGGAGAAAAGCCAGCCGACTTGCCGGTACAAGCGCCGACCAAGTTCGAGCTAGTGATCAATCTCAAGACCGCCAAGGCGCTTGGCCTGACCGTCCCACCGACGCTCCTTGCCCGCGCCGACGAGGTGATCGAATGAAGCGGCGGAAGTTCATCGCGGTGCTTGCGGGTGCGGCGGCGATGCCGCTCGCGGCGCGTGCGCAGCAGCCGGCGATGCCGGTGATCGGATTTTTCCGCAGCGGTGAGGCCCGCGAATCCATTTTGGATACTTTTTCAACAGTATCGACCCAAAGCGGGCATGGACACATCTCGGATGCGAGGGCCTGGCTCAGGAAGGGAGGCATCCTGACGCCCGCGGGCAGCGGCGGTGAAGCCCTCTGTTCGGTACCGTGGTGCCGCGTGTTCCACACAGGAAAAATAAGGCTCGTAAAGCAATACGCTCGTCCCCATCTTAACCTCATCACCGGCACCGCCTGGCCAGCCGACGACTGAGAGACGCGATAGCGTCTCCCGCCGTTTCTCGAGGAACGCAATGTCCAAATCAAAAGCTCAGGTCCACGAGTTGATGTGCCTGAACTTAGCGGCGGAGTGCGAAGAATTAGCCGCCGACGTTGTTGAGCCTGACATAAAGGCCAACTTACTTCGTATGGCACGCCATTGGGCGGACCTGGTGGATAAGCCTAGCGTCCTGCATTGAGCCAACGCGCGTCCGGACTCCCCAAAAGCTAAATAATTCCTATATTTCAATCGGGCCGCGGCGCCGCGCGAAATCCGTCTGGACCTAGCGCTGGAGAGGCACCGTACCTGCGGCGGCTTACAGCCACTACAGCGCTGAGTGAGAAGAGTACGCCGATGCACGCGTCTCCTGACGCAATGCTGCGAGTGAGGGAGCCAACATTTAAGGAGAGATGATGAAAGATCCCCAAGCATATGAAGCACTATTAAAAAAACGCGAGATGCAAAAAGCGGAAAATATCGGTGCGATGAAAGATTATTACGCCGCTGAACTCGCAACACGAAATAAGACTGCGAAGTTGCGGGAGTTGCGGCTAGCGAAGGAAGCGCTAGACCGACAAGTCGCAGCTAGCGCTCCGCCGAAGAAAAAGCTTGCGCAAAAAGCCAAAGCGCCGGCTGGAGAAATCGCCTAAGATTGCTGGGAGCGTGGCACGTCCTGCCCGGGTTGAACGGGGTCATGCATAGGCCTGTCTTCTTGTGGGTCGCCTGGAGGCGGCTCCACGGGATCTGTGGAGGGCTGCGGGTCTTTAACTGGCGGTTCGCGCTTAGGTTCGGCCGGTTCCGGTGTAGGAACGGTGATCGGTTCTTTTGGCATGTAGGAAGAACGGACAGCAGGCTTACTAGGTTCCGCTTATCACCGCGGCGCGCTATTCGCGCCCGTTGCCGGCATCGCCGAGATTTCGCTCAACCGCTCAACCGGCGAGATCGAGGTGCATAACTTCTGGTGCACCATCGACTGCGGCGTGGCGGTGCAACCGGACAACGTGATCGCGCAGCAGGAAAGCAGCATCGTGTACGGCCTAGGGGTCACTCTGACCGAGCTCATCACCGTGAAGAACGGCGTGGTCGAGCAGAGCAACTTCTACGACTACCATGTGCCGCGCATGAAGGACGTGCCGCCGATGCACATCGAGGTGATCCAGACCGACAATCACCCGACCGGCGCCGGCCAGATGGCGACGCCGCTCGTTGCGCCCGCGATCGCAGGCGCGGTGGCGGAATTGACCGGCGTGCGGCAGCGATGGTGATGTTTAGGCGGGAGGTAAAATCGTATACGTCGGCGTCGGCGGCAGCAGCCTGATCCCCGGACGACGCACCTTCCGCCTTGCTGACTCGGCAGGGGTGGAGATTTTCTACAATGTGCAGCGAATCCCTCGTTCCCGGCATCGGCAACCTGCAATTCATCCAGCCGGCAAATGGCAACCCGACTCAATTTACGCGGGGCTGGGCTCATACATTCGGTTCTAGCAGCGCAATTTTTGCTTCTGGCACTTAGCGGACATCGGAGCCCAGCCGCCCGATGTCCGCTATTGGGGGTAAAGCCTACCAAAGCCACAGGAATGAGCTTGGCGTGGCGCGTCTTTGGCCTGTGATTGAACGAATGAGCCTTGAGGTTGTTGCCTTAGTGAAAGGCTTCTGCCGATGAGAATTGAACCCGAGTTCGCTTTGCGCGCGCTGCTGCGCGCAATGAAGACACCTAGGGGCGTGCCGGAATATCCCGCTGGCCCTGTTGGCCGATTTAACGATAGTGAGGCCGCAGAATTACGGACGCTGCTCCGGCTTCCGCCGATGCTGTTTTACGGCGAATTGGAGCTCCACGCTTCCAAGAAGCGCACCGTTCGCGACAAGCGAAAGCCGATCAGCCACCAATGTCAACGAGTAGCGACCGGAGCCGCACTGCGCCTCCAGCCAACGACTGCGATCCGGAATAACAGTTCACGTCGGTTGTCGTCCCAACCCCTGCAACAAAGTGTCGGAAGGAAGGCCCATGACTACGAGCACCAAACCAAAATCCGCCAGCCACACGGTACAGTTCCGCGACACGATAGAAGCTGGCGCCGAGCGCTCCAAGGAAGCGCTTGAAACATTCAGCACTGCTACGAATGAAGCGGCGCACGCCGTGCAAGACTGCTGCTCGACTGCGCTCAAGGGAATGCAAGATTATAGCGGTAAGGTCGCCGAATTCACTCAGGCAAACATCAAATCGTACGTCGAATTTGTCCAAAAGCTGGCTGGCGTGAAGTCGCCTTCGGAATTCGTCGACGTGTCAACTAGCCATACGCGGCATCAACTGGAGACGCTGGCCGAGCAGAGCAAGCAGCTTGCCGCGCTCGCCCAGCAAGTCACCCTCAATGCCGTCGAGCCACTCAAGACGGGTTTTGCGAAGGCGGCAATCGCGCCGCGCTGATCCCCCATCTTGACCTTTGTGCGGTCGGTGTGAGCCCCTGCTTCAAGCAGCTCGGTGTTGCGCGATCTTGTGCCCAGTTCACGGCCAGTGCTCTTTTCACAAAGCCCATCCTGCATGTCCGCTATTGTGCAGGTTTTCGGACGCCGGCATGGGATGCCATCCACGCGCTCCGGCGACCGGCGTCCGAAAAGCGCCAAGGCAGGAAATCGCGGGAAGTGGGCACTGGCGGTGCCGCGGATGCTATGGGGATTTAGCCGCGGGTTTTGGGTTGATGAGGTTGGACAGGATCGGTTGCCGCGATCGGTTTTCTGCAAAGCCAGTGTGAGCACGTTGGGGTGAACGAGCGATCTGCGGGTAGAACGACCAGGTTGGTATTGCGACCGGGGCAATCGAGCGGATCAACGCGAACTTGGGCGCTGCTGGCTGAGAGCCAGCGGGAATTGCAGGTATCGTAGCTGTCGTTGATCGGCGGTGACGGCATCATGAGGTGTCGACCCTGATCGCCACCGAAGGTGGTGTGGGCCGGTGCTTCGGCTCGCAGCCGCGCTCGAAGGTCTCGATGATGATCATGCGGCCGCCGCAGCACGGGCATGGCTGCGACAGTACGCGAGGTTGGTCGATTGTTGCTTCGGGCGTGTCGGGTTGTTTTGGGCGAGACGGCACGGCGAGCAGCTCGCGAGCGTGCGCAATGTTCGCGGCTCGGTTGGTACTGGCGAGCAGCCCATAGTGTCGGATGCGATGGAAGCCTTTCGGCAGGACATGGATCAGGAAGCGCCGGATGAACTCGTCGGTCGCCAGCGTCATCGTCTTGTCCCGGGCGGCCCCCTCGATCCGATAGTCCTTGGACTTGAAGGTGACGCTGTTCTGGTCGGCGGACAGCAGCCGGCGATTGGAGATCGCGACGCGGTGGGTGTAGCGCGACAAATATCGCAACACTTGCTTGGGCCCGGCGAATGGCTCTTTGGCGTAGACCACCCAATCGATCTGGCGCAAAGGCGTTAGATAGGCATCGAACGCCGCCTTGTCGGCGAGCCGCACATGGTCGCCGAAGAATTGCAGACGGCCGGCGTCGTGCGCCGCGATCAGCATCTCCAGAAACAGCCGGCGGAACAGCGCCGAGAGAACCTCCACGGTCAGAAAATAGCGCGGTCGGCACGCGATCCACCTCGACCCATCCGGCGCCAGGCCGCCACCCGGCACGACCATATGGACATGCGGGTGGTGCGTTAGCGCGGAGCCCCAGGTGTGCAACACCGACATGAAGCCGATGCGAGCCCCGAGATGCTTGCGATCAGCTGCGATCGTGAGCGTGGTCTCGGCCGAGGCCTTGAACAGCAGGTGGTAGATCACCGCCTTGTTCTGATAGGCAATGTCGCGGATCGCGGCCGGCAATGTGTAGACCACATGAAAGTACGGCACCGGCAGCAGCTCGGCCTCGCGTTCGGCCAGCCACTCGCGTGCAGCAGCGCCCTGACACTTGGGGCAATGCCGGTTGCGGCAGCTATTGTAGGCAATGATGGTGTGAGTGCACTTCTCGTTCTCGCAGCGCGCGACATGGCCGCCGAGTGCCGCCGTGCGGCAGCGCTCGATGGCTGACATCACCTTCAAGTGGTCGAGGCTGACGTGACCGGCATTGGCTCTGCGCCACGCCGCCCCGTGGTCGCGGAAGATATCCGCGACCTCCAGCGCTGGACGGGACATGGCCGCGGGCTGTTACGCCGACGGCTGATCTTTCTCGCTCTTCCTGGGCTTCCTGCGTGGCTCGGACAACAGGTCGAGCGGGCTCTCGATGCTGGCGATCATGCCGGTGGCGACGCGGGCGTAGCGCGCCGTGGTGTCCAGTTTGTCGTGGCCCAGCAGCGCCTGGATGATTCTGATATCGGTGCCGCGTTCGAGCAGGTGGGTTGCAAAGCTGTGGCGCAGCGCGTGCAGCGTCACGCCTTTCCTGATACCGGCCGCGTCGGCCGCCTCATGAAACAGGCGGTTAAGTTGGCGGGTGGTCATCGGCCTGCCGGACCTAAGGCCGGGAAACAGCCAGCGCTCCTCCAAGGGCGTTCCGGCATCATGGCGCGATGGGCGGACTTGCCACCATTGGCGCAACAGATCGAGCGTCTCGGCCGACAGCATGACATTGCGATCCTTGCGGCCCTTGGACTGCTCGATGCGAATGATCTTCTGCGCGCTGTCGATATGCTTGACCTTAAGCCGGACTACCTCGCCCGCGCGCAATCCGCAGCCATAGCCGAGACTGAGCAGAATGCGGGCCTTGAGACTGCTGGCGACAGCCAACAGGCGCTTGGTCTCGTCCGGGCTCATCACCAGTGGAATCTTCTGCGGCTCGCGGAGGTGATAGATCTCGGCGGCCAAATCCAGTCGCCGCAGCGTCACGCGGAACAAGAACCGCAGCCCGGTCATGATGCGGTTGCGGGTGCAGATGCTCACTCCGGTCTCGGCCAAGTGCAGTTGGAAACGGCGGATATCCTCAAGGGTGGCCGTGTCAGGAGACCGCTTGAGAAACGCGGCGAACCGCTTGCAACTGCGGATATGACCTGTCTGCGTGCCCGCACAGAGCTTGCGCGCGTTCATGTCCTCGATCATGCGCTGGCGCAGCGGGCTGACAGTATCGGTACTCATAGGCAACTCCTGTCTGGGATGAGGTTGACGACACCTCGATCCTCAAGACAGGACGCCCAACCCGCTATTGGCCATCTCCACCCAGATTGCCGTGCAGATCGTCACGGGCCCCGCCTCAGCGGGCTATCGCGCAGCGATTTAGTGCTTTGGCGGACATGGATTGGTTGCCCGTCGATGTCCGCTTTCGGGGGTAAAGCAGACATCGAAACTTGGGTGTCGAAGTCTGCTTTTGACCGATACTGTTGAAAAAGGATTTTGAGGGGGCGACCTCAGCAACATTAATTCAAGGCGAGCACCGAACCAGCAACATCGATTCAAAAACCCATTTGCTTGGATTCGATTGTTTCACAATCCAATTCCACAGATCCATTTTGGATACTTTTTCAACAGTATCGACCCGTTGCGGACATCAAACTGCGGAATGCACTGAGCAGTTGGCGCAAGGATTAGCTGGGAAAACCTCTTGCGCCCGCGTGCAAAGTTTACTGGGTCTTCACCGCCGCCGCCAAGGCTTCGAATGTGCCGGGAAAATACGAGACGTTCTGGAACGGAGTCTTGCCGACCGCGTCAGCGAGGGCTCGCGCTTGCGCGAAATCGCGTCCGAACAACACGATACGCGTGTTGAAATCGTTGCTCGGCATCGGCGCCTTGCGCAGCCCGTCAGTCGCAAGCTGGTCGGCCGGGACATTGTGCGTCCCCGACAGGCTCACCTTCGCGAAGTCCGCGGCCGTGCGAGCATCGAAGAACATGGCGGTCTGATCGATCTTGTGGACCCGGAGGATGCCTTCGAGTTCGATCTCGACCGGTCCATTGAGCGCGCGCCACATCGGAATGCCGAGCTGGTAACGCCTCACATTAGTAAAGCCGGCGGCGACGAGCTGGTCGCTGATCGTGCGACTCGCCTGGCAGTATTGGCCGTTGCAATAGAGCACCAGCGCCTTGCTCTTGTCGCCGCCGACTAGACGCTCGACCGCGGCAGCAAAGGCAGCCGGCGGAGCGCCGGGCTCGGGCGCGACATTCTTCGCACCCGCGATGTGGCCCGCCACATATTCGGCGCGCTTTCGGGGATCGATGAGGATAGCGCTGCCGTCGGCCAATATGCGCCGCACGTCCTCGGTGCTGACTTCCTGGGTTTTCTGGTTCGGTTCGGCGAGCGTCGCCTGATGGACGCTGGGACCTTGAGCGAAGGTCATATCGCCGGTCGCGACGGTTAGGATAGCCGCGAGCGCAGCCGGGACAACGGCGTGGCGACAATATTGGATATTGCGAGACATGAATTGCTCGTAGGTTCGCTTCCCTCCGCATATCATTGGTATCATATTGTTGACCTTGGCCACCAAATACATCCCCTGGGTGCTAGGGTCGGATGGCGTCACGGTTCCGCTGTCGGTACTCGGCCGCGCCGACGAGGTGATCGAGTGAGAAGGCGCGAGTTCATCGTAGGGCTGGGCGGTGTGGCGACGATGCCGCTTGTGGCGCGCGCGCAGCAGCCCGAGCGGGTACGGCGCGTCGGCATTCTTTTGTCCTTCGCAGCCGATGATCCAGAATCGCCGGCCCGCCGCGCGGCATTCGTGCAGCAACTGCAACAGTTGGGCTGGACCGACGGCCGCAACGTGCAGATCGATATCCGCTGGGGCGCGAGCAATGCCGAAGCCAGTCGTAAATACGCAGCGGAATTGGTGGCGCTCGCGCCGGATGTCGTGCTGGCCGCCGCCAGTCCGGCGGTGGCGGCGTTGCAACAGGCAACTCGCACCGTGCCGATCGTGTTCGTCAACGTCACCGATCCCGTCGGTGCCGGCTACGTCGCAAGCCTAGCGCGACCCACCGGCAACACCACCGGATTTACTTTCATCGAATACGGCATGAGCGGAAAATGGCTGGAACTGCTCAAAGAACTCGGTTCTCACGTGACGCGCGCGGTCGTACTTCGGGATCCCGCGTTAGCCGTCGGGATTGGCCAATTGGGCGCCATACAATCCGTGGCGCCCTCGCTCGGAGTGGAGGTTAGCCCGATCGACGCGCGTGATGCTGGCGATATCGAGCGTGCCATCACGGCCTTTGCGCGCTTGCCGAACGGCGGACTGATCGTGACGGCCAGCCCGATCGCGTTCATTCATCGCGGCCTGATTATCTCGCAGGCGGCCCGGCACAAGCTGCCCGCAGTTTATCCTTTGCGCTTCTTCGTCGCTGGCGGCGGCTTGATCTCCTACGGACCTGACTCAATTGACCAGTACCGACAGGCGGCCCGCTACGTCGACCGCATCCTCAAGGGCGAGAAACCGGCCGACCTGCCGGTGCAAGCGCCGACCAAGTTCGAGCTGGTCGTCAATCTCAAAGCTGCGAAGGCCATCGGCCTCACGGTTCCGCCATCTGTGCTCGCCCGCGCTGACGAGGTGATCGAATGACAAGGCGGCGCGCTCAAAGCGATTGGGCGTCTCCTCGACGCAAAGGTTTTGATATGGAAACCTTTGCTTCCGCCGAGACTTTCCTCGCCGCTGCTCCGACCAACTCAGTTAGTCTCGTGGTCGATATTCATTTGGACGGAATGTTCGGCATCGAACTGCGGCGCCGGCTCGCAGCATCCGGTTCCCGGCTTCCCGTCATATTCATCACCGCCGTCGATAGCGAGTCCACGCGCAAGGAGGCGATGGAAGCGGGATGCATCGCGTTCCTACGGAAGCCATTTCCGGCAAATGCTTTGATTGTCGCAATCGATAAGGCGACGGGTTAGCAGCGATTTACGGCAGAGCAGGTGGCGTGGTGGTATTTACTGTGTGGTTCGCGGCGGGGTAGCTTCTCGTAAGGAGCACGCGTACACGGAGATCCGACGTTGCTTCTGAAGAAGGAGGCGGTCTTGATAGATCGACTTTGCCGGCAGGTGCTGACTTGCATCGGCCTCCTACTTACTGTGTTCACACCGCAGGCCGGAGCGCAGGCGATCTCCAAGACCGTGACGCTGGTGGTACCCTACGCGGCGGGCGGCGGCACGGACACTGTGGCGCGGCTCATTGGCGACCAGATGTCCCGCTCGCTTGGCCAGACCGTTCTCATTGAGAACGTCGTCGGAGCCGGTGGAACCCTGGCTAACGAACGCGTCGCCCGCTCGACACCCGACGGATCTAGCATTCTTATCAATCACGTCGCGCTCTTGGCGGCGCCGAGCCTGTTCACCAACTTGAGGTATGACACGCCAACGGCCTTTGAGCCGATCGGCCTCGTCAACAATGCGCCGATGCTTTTGGTTGGCCGCAAGTCGATCCCCGGGGCCGATCCGAAGGATTTCGTGAGCTGGATAAGGACGCAAGGCGCCAAGGCGAACTTCGCGCATGGCGGTATCGGCACCAATAGCCATCTTTGCGGGGTAATGATGGGTAACGTGCTCGGCTTCAAACCCACGTTTGTGGCATATCGCGGGTCGGCACCAGCGATCACCGATCTCCTGGCTGGTCAAATCGATCTTCTGTGGGATCAGGTTACAAACGCGCTGCCGCAGATCCAGGCGGGGAAATTACATGGCATTGCCATTACGTCTACGGAGCGGCTCGAGCAGTTGAAGGACGTTCCGACCACGGCCGAACTGGGCATGCCTGAGATCAGTTACACGATGTGGCACGGGCTCTACGTGGCGAAGGGCACGCCCAAGGAAGCGGTTGGCGCTTTGAATGCGGCGCTCCGCAAAGCTCTCTCCAACCCGAGCGTGTTGGAAAAGCTGAAGCAGCTTGGAACCCTATCGTTTCCTGAAGGGGAAATGACCCCGGAGGCACACGCACGCCTGTTTGCGACCGATCTGCCACGAGTGGCAAAGCTTGTTGAAAGCTCGGGGATCAAGGCAGCCGAGGCGAAGTAAGTCGCGACCTGATGGGGCCGATGCGCCGGGGTGTTTGGCTAGACAACTATCGACAATCTTCTGAAAAATGAAATTCGCATAGCGCTCTGGAAATTCATCGTCGTCGCATGCGCCGGTCGGGCGTGCGAACCGGCGTGCCCACCGCTCGCCGTCCGGCAAAAGATCTATCGAGCGACAGCGGAGGCTTACAAGGATTCCGCTGTCCTCGGCAAACTCGAAAAGGCTGGCATCAACGGCACCACAAGCTCGCCCGAAGAATTCGTTCAATTCTATTGAAGCGAGATCGAACGGTGGTCCAAGGTGTTCAAGGAAAGTGGAATCAAGCTCGAGTGAAATGAGCACCCTGCTCGATGCGACCAGCGAGCCATCATGATTGAACGGGAGTAGAGAATGGGCGTGATTGGCGGGTTTGCTTTGGCGAGCATGATTGCGGTGGCAATGGCAGGCGGCGCTAACGCACAGGACATACCCAATTGCTCGGTGAAAATCGTCGTCAGTGGGCCTCCGGGCGGGACGCCAGATCTCATCGCACGGCTTGGAGCAGAAAAGATCAGCGCTGGCATCGGACGGCCAGTGGTGGTGGAGAATAGGGCTGGTGGACTTGGCGCGATCACATCCATCGAAGCCGTCAAAGCCTCGGAACCCAATGGTTGCACGCTTTTTGCTGCGAATGCGTCGCTGTTTTCGATCATGCCGACTCTCTACAAGAAACCGCCGTTCGATGCCGCGAACGATTTCATTCCGGTTTCCGTCGTCGCCAAGTCTCCCAACGTGCTGGTCGTCAATGCCAAGTTTCCGGCGACGAATTGGCAGGAAATGATCGCGCTGATCAGGGCCAATCCAGGCAAGTATTTCCTCGGCTCTGGCGGGATTGGTACGCCGATGCATCTTTATGGCGAATTGCTCAAGGCTCAGTTCCGCCTGGAGTATACCCACGTTCCATATCGCGGGTCCGCTGCGGCGATTCTTGGTCTGCTCGCTGACCAGGTGCAGTTCGTGTTCGAGCAGATTCCCTCATTTCTCTCGCATGCACAGGTCGGGACCCTTCGTGCGATCGCGGTCGCGAGCGAGTCCCGGTCCGAACTGCTTCGCGATGTACCGACGCTCACTGAATTGGGAATTATAGACGCCGATGCGGCGTCGTGGTTCGGCCTTGTGGCACCACGCGGAACACCCAGGAAGACCATTGAAATCTACGCAAACCACTTGCGCGAAGGCGTGAAGGACCCCTCGATCATCGACCGCCTAAAAATCGTCGGAGCCGAGACGGTCGGCACGACCCCTGACGAGATGGCGACCTATATGGCCAGCCAGCTTCGCAAGTGGACACCGCTTGTGAAGGCGTCAGGCGTCATCGTCGAATAGGCTTTAACGCGGAGCTTCGGAAATGAGATCAGAAGGTTCTTGGGAACTTGGCAGCAGCACTGACAAACTTCTGGTGGATGAGTTTCGCGCCGCAGCGCGACCAAATATTCGATAATGGGAGTTATACATTCTCGTTCCGACGCCGAACGTGTTGGCGTAGCTTGTCTGAGTCTTCTTGTCTGAGTGGGTCGAAAACGTCGATACCGCAACCTTGAGCGGAGGTTCTCCACGGATCTACGTTCAATGCTCTGCCGCATCCGGGCGGCGCGCGGTGTGTTCAGCTGGAATGAGAAAGGCACGTTAACGGTGGCGCGCGCGCCGCAACTCTGGCCGCTGGCATCGTTCTCGAGCTGCAACTCCGTTGCTGCCTTCCGCTCAGGGTAGGGCGCCAAAATCTGGAAATCCGATGTCTTCTTTGTTGGTGACACCTTGGTGACACCAAGCCGGCTAGTCTGAAAGCGCTTGACCCCCACCGGCCGATTAGAGAGCGGACATCTCCGATCGAGCCTGCGGATGACGGACAAAGTCTACCTCATAGCTTAGAATTGGGCCGGTCGGCGATCGATGCCGACAGCTTCGATGGAAGGGCGCACGTCGCCAGCACTGTGGGGAGGCCAATCTGATGAAGACGCGAATGCTTGTCGTACTGTCTCTCGCGTTGGGACCGGCATCGGTTGCTTTGGCCCAGGCGCCCGTTCAATTAAAATTCAGCCGGGTGGTGGACCTGACGTTGCCCATCGAAAGCAATATGGCTCCCATCCCCGGGCTCAAGTCTTATCTCGACAATCCGTCCCGCGTGAGCGTGATCTCGTCCATCACTGAGGCGCAGAAGGAAGCGGTTCGCGCCGAAGGCATGACGCTGAGCAGCGATCACCAGGTCAATGGCCGTTCGATGAACTCGGTGCTTTCGATCCTGGTGCACAACGGCACCCACATCGATGCGCCGCGCCACATGGTCGAGAAGGGAATATCGGTCGATCAGATGCCCGTCGCGCAGTTCGTTAAGGAGGGCGTGCTGATCAACCTGCCCGGCAAGGGGCCTAACTCCGTCGTGACGGTGAAGGACGTCGCCGAAAGCGGCGTCGAGATCCGTCCCAACACGATCGTCATGATCAACACCGGCTGGACCGACAAGATGTGGGGCAAGCCGGGTTTCTGGGAGCAGATGCCCTATCTCGAGCGCGGCGTTGCCGAATATGTGGCGAACAAGGGCGCGGCGGGGCTGGCGATCGACATGTTCCCGGAGAAGCCACTCTGGCGCGGCGTGAAGCTTGATCCGGGCGAGGTGTGGGTCGCCAATCACCTGGCGCTGATGCAGAAGAACCTGCCGCTGATTCAGTTCGTGACCAACCTGTCGCAGATCGGCAGCAACCGCTTCACGGTCGTGGCCGTGCCACTCGCGATCAAAGGTGGAGATGCAAGTCCGGTGCGCGTGATCGCCCTGGTGGAATGAGCCAAGGCGGCCTCTGGCTTCCCAGTTCGACCTCGTCGTGAACCTGACGACCGGCAAGGCGCGCGGCCGCACGTGCCACAGACGCTGTGTGCTCACGCTGACGAGATGATTGAATGCAACGGCCGTTATTGGCACCTTTCTGACGTGTCACCGCGTCGGCTATTAGGTCGCTTGGAGGGGTAAAGCGGACGTCCGCCGAACCGGCCTAAAATGGCGCGAGTGACCCAAAGCGAACATAGGCACCGCCCCCGAAACAGCGTAAGGTTCCGTGCGGTCAAGCGTCTTGCTTGCCTGAGAGCTGCCTTAAAAACGGCGATGCACCGAAGTCGCCGCTCTCAATCAAACTGGCAGCCTGGTGCCGTCGGTAGGCACAAAATTGATCCAAAGAACCAATGCCGGTTTGGATCGGAGGCCGCGGGCCTCCGCATTCTGCCGCCGCAAATGGGGCTCCATGCGACGGCGCGATGTCATTTCGCTGCTCGGAGGCGCGGCCGCCGCGTGGCCGCTTGCCGCCCACGCGCAGCAGCCGGCAATGCCGGTGATCGGATTTCTCGACGGCCAGTCCTTTGATCTTCACCTGATGACGGCGTTCCGCCAGGCCCTGAAAGACGCCGGTTACATCGAAGGCAGGAACGTGGCGATTTATTTCCGCTCGGCGGATGGTCAGACTGATCGACTTGTAACGCTGGCCGGAGATATTGTCGGCCGGCGTGTGGCCGTGATCGTTACGGCGGGAGGCGGCGCCTCGGCATTTGCGGCATACGCGGCAACCACAACGATTCCAATTGTCTTCGTAACTGGCGTCGATCCGGTTGCATCCGGCCTGGTCATGAGCCTCAATCGGCCGGGCAGCAATGCAACCGGGGTGTACATCTTTCAGCAGGTGCTGGAGGGAAAGCGACTGGGCCTCCTCCGCGGGCTGGTTCCGGCTGCTGGGTTGATCGCGGTGTTGCTCAACCCAACCAATGCGAATTTTCAAACTCAGTTGAGGGGTGTTCAAGATGCCGCTCGCGCCCTCGGGCAACAAGTGAGCATCCTGAGCGCGAGTACCGAGCGCGACATCGGCATAGCGTTCGCAACTGTGACTGCGTCAGGCGCCGGAGCGCTGCTGGTTGGCTCCGACCCGTTCTTTAACAGCGAGCGCGATCAAGTCGTTGCGCTAGCAGCGCGCTATGCCATTCCGGCGATTTATGAAGGACGTGAGTTTGCCGCGGCCGGCGGCCTGGCGAGCTACGGCACGAGCCTCACCGATGCTTGTCGTCAGGCCGGCACCTACGCCGGTCGTATTCTCAGGGGCGAGAAGCCTGCCGATCTGCCTATCGTGCAGCCAACCAAGTTCGAGTTCGTGATAAACCTAAAGACTGCGAAGGCGCTTGGCCTCGACGTGCCGCCCGGGCTGTCGTCAAGTACCGACGAGATCATCGAATGAGACCGTTCGCGATCGCTATCTTGGCGCTCGCCGGCGCGCTCTTCGCGGCCTCAGCGGCGGCACAGACCGGCGAGCCGATCAAGATCGGCTACAGCATGGCGCTGACGGGCGGACTCGCCTCCAACGGCAGGTCCGCCCTGCTCGCCCAGAAAATCTGGGAGGAGGATACCAATGCCAAAGGCGGGCTGCTCGGCCGTCCGGTGAAGCTCATCCATTATGATGATCAAACCAATCCAGCGACGGTACCCGGCGTCTATACCAAGCTGCTCGACATCGACAAGGTCGACCTAATTATCGGCGGCTACGGCACCAACCTGCTGGCGCCGGCCCTGCCGATCGCAATGCAGCGAAAGAAGGTGTTCATTAGTCTGTTCGGGAACGCGGTGAACAGCGCATTCAATTATCTGAATTACTTCAGCATGATTCCGTCCGGGCCCGACCCGAAGCCGTCCTTCACCAAGGGTTTCTTCGACGTCGCGGTGCGGCAGAACCCGAAGCCGAAGACGGTGGCGATCGTGGCGGCCGACGCGGAGTTCGGCCTGCATGCCTGCGAAGGCGCGCGCGAAAATGCCAAGGTGGCCGGCCTCACCGTCGTCTATGACCGCAGATATCCATCGGCAACCACCGACCTCGTGCCAGTGGTGCGGGCGTTTGCGGAGACGAATCCGGACCTCGTCATCGTTTGCTCCTATCCGCCCAACTCGGTCGGCATGGTTCGCGCGGTCAACGAGGTAGGCTTCAAGCCGAAAATGATCGGTGGTGCCATGGTCGGCCTGCAGAGCACGGCGATCAAGGCTCGGCTCGGTCCGCTGCTCAACGGCTGGACCAATTACGACTACTGGCTGCCGGTTCCGAAGATGCAGTTCGCAGGCGTGGACGACTTGATGAAAAAGTACCAAGCGCGCGCGGCGATCGAAGGCGTTGATGCGCTGGGCTATTACATGGTGCCGTGGGCCTATGCCCAGCTGCAGGTCCTCCAGCAGGCGGTCGTGGCGACCACGAGCCTCGACGACTCCAAGCTCGGCGACTACATCCGCGCCAACGCCTTCAAGACCGTGCTCGGCGACGTGAGGTTCGGTACCAACGGCGAATGGGCGCGGTCGCGCATGCTGCAGGTCCAATTCCAGAACATCAAGAGCAACGACCTTGCCCAGTTCAAGGACATCTCGACCCAGATCGTGGTGGCGCCTGCCGAATACGAGTCGGGCAAGTTGATGTATCCTTATGAGAAGGCGCGGTAAGGCGCGCTTGCTTCAAGTCCCTGAAAAATCAACCCTCATATGAACGACCTTAACCGCACTGGATCGATGTCGGCTATTGGGCAGATTGTGTTGCAAAACTCTTTGTTGCGTTGCAAGAGCGCAACAATCGAATCCGCCTGAACGCTTCTTTGAATATGCTGCAAGTCTGCGTTCGTTTTTTAATCAACGTTGCGCGATTTGGTCGTGAAAATAGTTTGCAACATGCGGTAATTCCGGGATCGAGCCATACTCAGGCTTTGGGAATCAGCTCTCCAGGAACGTATGAGGCCATCCTCATGTGGTCTCGCAGCGATGGAGAGAGCGCCAATGGAATACTATGTGGACTGGACGTGTCGTTGAAGCAGACTGGCCCTTCATGACCGCTGGCGGCACCGCGAGATCATCGCCAATTGGGGGATGAGCGGACCAAATTTGGACATCGCGGGAACCGGCGAGAAGGACTCATTCCGGACATTGCATCTCAATTCAAGCACCCAAGGCACCCGGGCCATGAGACCTCTTCCTCGGGTGTGTGAGATCGCGTAATTTGCTCCTTGAGCGGGAGGAAGCGGTCATGCTCCAAATGCTCCTTCCGGAGCTTGCACTATTTCTCATAACTGCCGTCGCTACGCATTTGATCATGTCATTTGCGCAGACGTTGATGCATTACAAGCTCGGCCACCATCCAATGGGCGGTAGGTTCTTCCAAAACCACATCAACTTCCATCACACCTACTATTCCAAAGATCATCTCGTCTCACAGACGTATCTCGGTGACGAAGGCAACAATACGCCCTTCTTTTTCATTCCTGTGATTTTGGTAGGATCGTGTACATACCTTGTATTGCCCTTTGATCTCTTCGTGGTTCAGCTAATCGCATGTGCGGCGTCGTTCTACGCGCACGTTTTCTTCGATAAGGAATACCACGTAGAGGGGTCGCGGCTTCTGCGGTTTGCATGGTTCAGACGCAAGCAGGAACTACATTTCGTTCATCACCGGCACGCGGACAGCAATTTCGCAGTGATCCATTACTTCTGGGATAAGTTTCTCGGTACCTATAGAAGGCCGGATGCTGAACGAACGGAACACCACTCAAAACCTGAGGTCTTTTCGGGGAGCAAGGCACTGTGAATGTCGTTTTTGGGCATCGAACGCACCTGGCCGTGCCCTCACTGAGGTCAGCTCATCGGAGCCAAACTGACATCGAGTTATCGACATGACCCAATGAAATTTCCGAGCCGCATCCAGCATTGCGCGCGAGCTTCCGCGCTGGCAGTGGACATGGGTCTTCCACTTCATCCCACGGGTGATCCGCGACGCGATCTATGACTTGGTCGCGCGTAACCGTTATCGTTGGTTCGGCCGTCGTGACGCTTGCATCCTGCCGAATTCGGATCGTTCGTGGCCATCGTGAACCGCCCCGAGACTGCGGGACGATGGCGCCTGGCGCTGGTTGGCTGCCGGCAGCATGACGAGAGAAGCGGCGTTGCTGCTTTTCAACTCAGTCCATGTCACCGTAAGCACAATCTGCCGGATCAGCTTCGTGTGCGCCCAAGCTCGGATCGAAACGGAATAGCGTAGAGCAATAGGGGCAGCTGATCTCACTGGCATCGCCCATATTGAGGTAGATGTGTGGGTGATCTTGCGGCGGTTTATCCCCAATGCACTTGAACTCGCGGGAGCCAATGCGCACGATCGGCACCCCGACTTCATTATGAAACTTCGGATAAATTTCCATCTGCAGCGCGCCGCTTGGGCGCGCGATCGATGACGCAAAGTGCCGTGCATGGATCTTCGAGCGATGGCTCGATCAGCACCCGGTGAGCGGCGCCCCTCTCGCGTCGTTCGGTTGCCCTAAAACGTACCCAAGCGACACGTCCATCGTCAGTTTCTCCGACCACGGGAGAGGGCTGGAAGCTAACGCACCTGCGCCGGGGGGGCTATCGCCGCGACGCGGTTCTTGGCCGCCTTCTGCACCTTCTCGAACGCGCTCACCCCGATCTGGCGCACGCGCTCGCGCGAGACGCCGAACTCCTCGGCCAGCGCCTCGAGCGTGACCGGGTTGTCGGCGAGCCGGCGCGCCTCGAAGATGCGCCGCTCGCGGTCGTTCAGCACCAAGATTGCCGAGGCGAGCGCCTTGCGGCGGATGCCGAACTCCTCGCTCGCGGCGAGCGTCGTCTCCTGGTTCGGGGATTCGTCCACCAGCCAGTCCTGCCACTCGCCGGAATCGCCGTGCTCGCGGATCGCGGTGTTGAGCGACGCGTCGCCGCCGAACCGGCGGTTCATGTCGATCACGTCCATTTCGGTGACACCGAGCGAGCGGGCGATGGTCTTCACCTGGTCCGGGCGCATGTCGCCCTCTTCGAAAACGGAAATCCGGTTTTTTGCCTTGCGCAAATTGAAGAACAGCTTCTTCTCGTTCGTTGTGGTGCCCATCCTCACCAGCGACCATGATCGCAGGACGTATTCCTGGATCGAGGCCTTGATCCACCACACGGCGTAGGTCGTGAGCCGGAAGCCCTTGTCAGGCTCGAAACGGTTGATCGCCTGCATCAGGCCGACATTGCCCTCCGAAATCACCTCGGAGATTGGCAGGCCGTAGCCGCGATAGCCCATGGCAGCCTTGGCCACGAGCCGCAGATGGCTGGTGACGAGCTTGTGCGCCGCCGCGCGGTCGCCGTGCTCGCGCCAGCGTTTGGCCAGCATGTATTCTTCCTGGCGATCCAACATCGGGAACCGCCGGATTTCCTCAAGATAATGGGTGAGGCCGGGCTCGGCTGTAAGGATCGGCAGGGTCGCGGTGCGGGCCATGATCAAGCCCTCCAAGTAGTTTCGAAACAAAATTATCACCATCCGGTCGCTTGTCAAGCTGATTTCGAAACACTATTATATTGAAGAGGCAATTATGTCAGCGCGCGAAACGGCGGAACTCCTGCTGCTGCTGGGGCGGATCGTGCAAGCCGACGGCTATGACGGCGACCTCAGCCCTGCCCAATGGATGGCGCTGCGCTTCTTCGCCCGCGCCAACTCATTCTCCCGGACCCCGTCGGCATTCGCGGAATTTCAAGCGACGACCCGTGGCACCGCATCGCAAGCCATCAAGGCACTTGAGGCAGGTGGGTACTTGGTCCGACACCGATCCGCGGCGGATGGGCGAAGCGTCAGTCTCCGATTGACGGACAAAGGTAATGAAGCGGTTGCGCGCGATCCGTTCGAAGTTCTGGTGCGCGCCGTGAACTCGCTTGACGCCAAAGTGCAAACCGCGATGCACCACGCCCTACACCAAGTGCTGACCACGGTAGCTGCTAGTGGGGCGCATCGGCGCTTCGGTGCTTGCCAGGACTGCACGTACCTCGGTGGAGAAACCCGCTGCGACTTAACCAGCGCGACCCTCTCGTCCCTCAAATGTCTACTGTTCGGCGTTCCGATCGAGCCCGAGGACGCTGGTCTTCTATGCGTCCATTTTCAGCCAACGAGCGAGCATCGCGATGGCGCACATGGTGAATGAGTTGACCTCCGCAATCTGCTGGAAGGACGCTTAAATGACCTACATCGTCAACGACGAATGCATCAAATGCAAAACCATGGACTGCGTCGAGGTGTGTCCCGTGGACTGCTTCTACGAGGGCGAGAACATGCTCGTCATCCATCCTGACGAATGCATCGACTGTGGCGTTTGCGAACCGGAATGTCCGGTCGACGCGATCAAGCCCGACACCGAGCCGGGACTTGAGAAATGGCTGTCGCTGAATGCGGAATACGCGAAAATCTGGCCAAATATTATCGTCAAAAAAACGCCCCCGTCCGACTGGAAGGAGTGGGAGGGGAAGCCGGACAAATTCCAATACTTCTCACCAAATCCCGGCGCGGGTGATTGAGGCGGACAGCACCCGCGCCGTGGTATACGGAGGCGCCGACGGCATTGTCCCGTTAGTGCAGCAAAGGTTTTCGGGTTTTGACGGAGCCTGCTAAGTGATTGAAAATGCTACAGCGCCATGGAACGAAACTGGCGGAGTTTGGAAGCAAATCCCGCTAATGTGACAATGCCCTTTGCCTTGCTCAAATGATGACTTGAGGGGCATCGACACCAGCACGCGCGTTAGGAAGTTCGCGCTTAGTCTCAAGCTGGCAAGACTTCGGATCAGGGCAGCGGCCCCAAGCTGTTGCGACAAAATAACTATTTGCCGCGACTAAACCAAAACGCCAAGTCTGCGTTGCAGGAGCATGGCTTGTTCAATCCTTCGTGCGAAACGCAACGTCTGGCGCATCGAGCGCGCCAACCGCGCCGCCGCGCTGATCGATGGCGCGGCGTTCTTCGCCGCGGTGCGCCAGGCGTTCCGCAATGCACGCCACAGTATTTTCGTGCTCGGCTGGGACATCGACAGCCGGATGCGTCTGGTCGGCGAAACCAACCAGCCGGATGACGGCTTGCCGGCCACGCTCGCCGATTTTCTCACTGAATTAGTCCGCCTGCGGCCCGAGCTGAAGATCAATTTGCTGCTGTGGAATTATTCGCTGCTCTATGCCAACGAGCGCGAGCTTTCGCCCAGGCTTTCACTGCAATGGAGTACTCCCGAGCAAATCAGTCTTTCTCTCGACAACATCGTGCCGTTCGGCTGCTCGCAGCATCAGAAGATCATTGTGGTCGACAATGCGCTGGCGTTCTGCGGCGGACTCGACCTGACGATCCGCCGCTGGGACACCGCCGCGCACGCCTCCGACAATCCGGCCCGGGTGGATCCGTCCGGCCATACCTTCAAGCCGTTCCACGACGTGCAAATGATGGTGGACGGCAAGGCAGCACATGCGCTGGCCGAGATCGCCTGCGAGCGCTGGGCGACCGCCGCCGCCTGCGCGAAGCTCGATGTCGAGCCGCAAGGCGATCCCTGGCCGGAAAGCGTCAGGCCCGACTTCAGCGGCGTCGATGTCGGCATCGCACGGACGCAACCGCGTTACGCGGGCCGCGAGGAGATCCGCGAGGCGGAGCGGTTGTTTCTCGATTCCATCAATGCCGCCGAGCGCTCGATTTACATCGAGAACCAGTTTGTCACCTCGGCGCCGATCGCAAAGTGCCTTGCCAGGCGGCTCCGCGAGCGCAGCAGGCTCGAAGTGCTGATGGTCGCGCCGCACCAGCACGAGTTCTTGGGTCGAATCCAAGACCATGCGCAACGGCCGCATCCGCTTCTGGCACACCCTCAAGCGAACCGGCGGCCACCGGGTGCGGCTGATGTATCCGCATGTCGACGACGGCAAGGACGGCACCGAGACCATGATCCATTCCAAGGTCATGGCGATCGACGACCGTTTCCTGCGGATCGGCTCCGCCAACATGAACAATCGCTCGATGGGAGCCGACAGCGAGTGCGATCTGGCGATCGAGGCGAAGAGCGGACCGCAGCGGAGGGCCATCGTCGAAATACGTAACCGGCTGCTGGGCGAGCATTGCGGCGTCAGCGCCGCCGAAGTTGCGAATGCGCTGAAGCACCGATCGCTGCTCGCCGTGGCCGACACACTGACCGCCAACGGCCACAGTCTTCGCCCGATCGACGACGGCGAGCCTGACCACGATGAGTTCGCGGAGTATGTGGAGGAACTTGCCGATCCGGTGCGGCCTTTCAACCTTTTCGACGTCATGGCCGATGTGTGGAAGCGGTTTGGCCCGGCGTCGGGCGGCGTGGCTTGGAAGGTGGCGCTGGCCACACTCCTGGTTGGCATTCTCACCCTGGCCTGGTACGTCACGCCGCTCGCCGAATGGGCCAACCCCGAATTGGTACGCGGCTGGCTCGACGTCGCCCATCGGCATCATTGGGCAGGCGCCTTCGTGGTCGGGACATTTGTGGCGGGGGGCTTGGTCGCATTTCCCGTCGTAATCCTGATCGCTGCGACGGCCGCAGCATTCGGCCCTTGGCTTGGCTTCCTCTACGCGGCGCTAGGCGTGCTGGCGAGCGCGCTGGTGACCTATTGGCTCGGGGTGCGGTTCGGCCAGCGCGCCCTCAAGCGCATGCTGGGCGCGCGGCTCGATCGCATTCGGGCCAAGTTCGAGCGGCAAGGCGTGCTGACAGTTGCGGCGATCCGCGTCGTGCCGGTCGCGCCCTTCACGTTCGTCAATCTCGCGGCCGGCGCCAGCGCTATCAAGCTTGTCGATTACGTGGCCGGCACGGCGCTCGGCATGCTGCCGGGTCTGATCGTGATATCGGTGCTGGGGCACCGTATGGTTGCCATCGTCAGCGACCCTTCGCTCCTTGACCTTACGCTGCTGGTCACGGCCGTGGTCGGCTGGATCGCAGTGTCGTTTGGGGTGCAGGCGCTGGTATCGCGATTGTGGAGCCAGGCGTCTTGAGCGGAACCGTCCGTGTGATGACCTGGAATATTCACGGCGCGGTCGGCCGCAATCCCCGCTTCGATCTCAACCGCGTGGTCGAATTGATCCAACGCCACCAGCCCGACATTGTCGCGCTCCAGGAGATCGACTCGCGCCGCGTCATCGCAGGGGGCGGCAATCCGTTTGTTATTCTGCAAGAGGCAATCAGCACCCATAACGTCGGTGCCAAGACTATAACGACCGCGGACGGCGAGTACGGTCAGGCCCTGTTCAGCCGCTGGCCGATCCAGTCCAACGAAATCCGCGACATCTCGTTTCCGGAGCGCGAGCCGCGGCGGGCCATCCGCTGCGAGATCGAAACGCCACAAGGGCCGCTGCGCGTCGTGGCCACCCATCTCGGCCTCAGTAGGGGTGAACGCAGTAACCAGGCCGAGGCGCTGCTGGAGCTGGTCGACAACGCCGCCATCACCACGGTGGTACTTGGCGATTTCAATGATTGGCTATGGGCCGGGTCGGTGCGCAAGGCGCTCTCTCGCGCACTACCCGGCCGCACGCGACACCGTACGTTCCCCTCGTTCTGTCCGGTACTGCGACTCGATCGGATCTATTGCCGCCCCGCCGATGCGCTGCTCAGCGGGCGCAGCGATGTAACGGCGCGCGCGATTTCCGATCATCTTCCGGTAATCGCCGATGTACGGGTCAGCTGGCCGTAGCGGAAGGTGTTGCGACCAGTTGAAACCACCACCCAAAGATGGGGTAATCGGCCGGCAGCTTGTTGATGGCTGAAGGATTTTGGGTGCTGCGCTTCAGGCTGATGGTGAAACGAGGTCCGCATTTGCGGCCTCAAGCATCAGAAGGAGAAGCGCAGCATGGAGCATTTTGCGGGACTGGACGTTTCGGTCAAGGAGACCAGCGTCTGCATTGTGGACGACACGGCAAGATTGTTTGTGAAGCGAAGGTGGCGAGCGAACCTGAAGCGTTTGGCGGCACTAGTTGCGAAGGGCGCCGACGTCAGCCAATACTTTGCCACCGTCGATTGCTGGATTTCCTCGACCAGAAGATCCGGCGGCCCTGTGTGGCTCTCCCTTATATGCGAGCGGTGACGGGTGCCCAGCAGTACTGCCGCTTGCGTCCGGCGTATCATCTTCAGGGCTTGCGTGTCGGCGCCACGAACGGGTTGGTTTCCGGACTTTCCCGGATATTCCTTTCAAAACACGCCTCCAGCCGATCGAATGCGATCGCACTTTTGTCTAGCGGCACGCGAAGCGTGGCGCCTTCACCCCTTACTTCGAGGACATTCGCCGTTCGGAGGCGTTCGTTGAAAGCCCCATCAGCGAATGCAATCGTGACCCCGGTCTTCTCAGCCAACGCCTTGGCTTCGGCGGCTCGCGAGCCTGCCAACAAATTCACCGTGTAGGTTTTTCCGCGCTCCAATTTCCACTTTGGCGAGTCAAGCGTTAGGAGCAGACCGTCTTGCTTTTTCAAAAAGGTGATTTCCAGATCCGATGCAGATCGGCTCATGGAGCAACTGACGAACTTGTCGGCGTGATGGGTGGTGCTGATGGTCCAAGGGCCAATCAATACGGTTTGTTTTTCGCTCGCCTGTTGCGCTCCAAAGGCAGGCAGGCTCAGACAAACTAATCCCACGGCAGGAGCCACGATGCGCATGTGTTCTACTGGCCCTTAACTTGATTTCAGCGACCGGATTCCTTGTGACAGAACACAAGGCTCCAAATCTCTCCGTGTTGAGCTGACAGCGCCCACCAAAACAACGCTGGAAACAGCACGCAGTTCCGATTCCCCAAGCCGCAGCGCGGGACTATATCGAGCAAAGTCTTGGACGAGCAGTTGGCCAAGTGCGGATCGACAGATCAAGTCGGACAACCGGCGTGATGTGAAGGTTGGGAGGGCGAACAGCATAACAGCATATAATGCAGAGCCGGTCGATCCGGCGGTCAGGATAAATCGCATTTCTCGAATGCGTGCTTTTGACCGCGATCTGATCCGCGGAGGGCATTATGGCCAGCGGTCATGTGAGCCGCATCTAAAAGGCCGAACACATGGCTGCACCGACCAATGCTGCTTAGGTGAAGAAAACTCTTGCCAACCTGGAGCCGTCCACACATGGCACAAAGCGGAATGAGGCATCCGCCCACAATGTCGTGATGTAGCGGTCCGCCGTTAGCAGAAGCCCGTCGCTCGAATGCGAACGGGCTGGCTAATGATCACGACCGCCACGGTAACGATCAAAGCGACACTTGATGCGATTGCGAGAAAGGGCATCAGGGTGACGGCATAAATCCACATTGGAATTCTCCCTGGCTGTTCCTCTGCAACCAGCCGCAGATTCTATCGTTCCAAAGTTTTTCGTTAACGCGCGTTAACGCTTGTGGCAGCAATCGCAAAGCTCATACGAGGTCGACGATTTTGCGCTGAGCCGTGTCGCGAACGCAGTGTCGATTTCACCCCACAGTGCCAGCTTTGAGAAAAAAGCAACCGCCGGCCGAGCGCGCGCGCCGTCTTGGGCGGATTTCTCGTAAAATCTACTTTCTGCATTGTTCGGATCCACAAGCACCGCATCAGCGCAGCTCCCATTCAGTACCTCGATGTGCTTGTGCGCGAGTTCGACCGTGAACCAGCTTATCCCGGTTACGTTGGCTTCCGGCCGGTAGAATGCCTGCCTTAAGCGACTTTCTCCCTCAGGTGGGGGAACATCGCGTCGAGCGCCTCACTGTCCATCTCCATCTTGAACTTGTGTTTGTCTTTGAGTGCGACAGCACGCTGGGCCGCCGGTCGTGCGCTAATCTCATCGACGAGCCGCTTAAGATTCTTAAATTTGTCCCATGCGCTCTCGCCCATAACGTTCGGGATGAGACGCGCCCAGCCCCAAACGTCCATGTCGACGATGGTGTAAGTGTCACCAAGCATGTAACGCCGTTCGGCGAGTCGTACATCGAGAATCCCGAAATGGCGCTGTGCCTCAAAAGCGTAGCGATTGATCGCGTAGGGCAGCTTCTCCGGCGCGTAATTGCGGAAATGCACTGCCTGACCGGAATAAGGACCAACGCCGGACGCAACAAACATTAGCCACGAAAGCAGTTCGCCTCGAGCCTTGGAGGTATGTTCCGGCAGAAATTTGCCCGTTTTCTCGGCCAGATATAGCAGGATGGCGTTGCTGTCGAACACAACAGCGTCTCCATCGACGATGGCGGGAACTTTCGCATTCGGATTGATCGCCAGATACTCCGGCTTGTGCTGGTCGCCCTTGCGAGTATCAACCGGGATTGGCTCGTAGAGCAGCCCGGATTCTTCGAGAAAGAGCGCGACTTTGGTCGGATTGGGCGCGGCGCTGTAATAGAATTTCAACATCGTTTGCATCCCTATCGTGTTAGCTGAATATCCAAGATGGAGGCCTGGAACGTCGTAAACAATAGCTGAGGGTGGGGCTGCCGGGAAGCAAAGGGGCTAGGCTGGCACGGACGCTGATGATGATCAGGGTCGCTCTATTCGGCGTTGTGATTGTGATCGTGGTGGGTGCGATCGTTATCGTGGCGGATCGGCTGATCAATCCCGCCGAAACGCCAAACGAGACCATCACCAGCCGGTTCCCCGAAGGATGGGAGTCCGCTCCGGTCGTCGAATACAAGAAGCCGCTGCCCCGGCCATCCGCAATGCCACAGATGTCGACCGATGAGTTCATCGCGGCGGTGACTGCGGTCCAGCGGTTGCGTCCGCCGCCACGCCGGCCGCAGCCTGCCAACGCGGTGTTCAACGACGCGCAGATTGCAAGCATAAAGGGTCGGCTCAAGCTGACCGAGGAGCAGGTTCCGTACTGGCATGAGATGGAAGCGTCGCTCCGTGAAGTTGTATGGGATCGCATGCACGGCAATCCTCCAAGGCTGGGGCCGAGCAGCCTTGAGCGGTTCAAGGAGGCCGCGGCGCCTTTCGTGGCGACGCTCAGCGCCAAGCAGCGGTCCGAGATCGAGGCGCTCGCCAATATCGTCGGACTGCGGCTCAACGGGCAGGCTCGCTAACGCGCCGAACGGTCCCCGCCCGCTACCCTAACGCCCGAAGGCCGCGACACCTGTGAAGCGGACACTGTACGGACACAAGTCGCAGAGGTTGCAACATGTATCGGGCATCAAGTCCAACGCCATGATTTATTTGGCTAATTGGCGCGCCCGAAGAGATTCGAACTCCTGACCCCCAGATTCGTAGTCTGCGGCTTTGCGAAGCCTGCGAGTGGTCAAGATTGCTCGGCCATTTGGGCTCTGAAATGTTTCTCCATCGTCTGGATGATGTCCGTCGTAAAGTTCGTGATCGCTCCTCGCGCTGTTGATTCCGAAAATTCAGAAATTTAGCGAAAGGCGATCCGCGGCTGCGGGCATCTGCGATCGGGTGGGTGCCGGGGGGCGGGCACCAATGGGTCGGACCGCCAGCGAACCGCCTTTGCGCGGTCGCGAAATGTGGAGGCCGCGAGTGCGTGTCGGGAAGCCTTGCGATTTGCGGCCATTTATTTGCGCTGACGCGCCAGATTTTCCGTCAGCCCAGCCCGCGCTGCGGTTGAGATCCTCTTGCCTCATCGTGCAGCCGCGCCGGGATTTCGGTTCGCAGGCTTGCCCCTTTCGTCTGCGGGCCGAGACCGGCGCGCATTGGGGGACACTCCGAGGCCACCGCAAAGCCAAGCCGTTGATCGGAAAGGCGCTATCCGCGTAGGCGGAGGCCCTAGGAGGGCACCCGGCGAAGCGTCGAACCGCGTGTGCGACCGTTAGCGCCGCGTCAAAAAAGAGGATGAACGTTTGACCGCCGAAATCGACGATCTAAGTGCCAATCGGACATTACGTGGTGCCGGTTCGATGCAGCGACGCTCGATACGACAATCGGATACGGAGATTTGATACCGGGTCTATTTAAAACCCCGGCCACGTATCCATCCGGTACCGGATTTGTAGCCTACATCTTAGAGCCTGTATTGAAAGTTCTTGAGTTTGCGGAATCTGTTGTGATTCTGTCTATGGCAGCCGAATCGACGATCGGAGGCTGCCCATGTGGACCAAGGAAGCGCGCATTCAGCATGTGCCGCGTAAAGAACGTTATCCGAGCGATATGACGGATATGGAATGGGCGATCATTGCGCCCCTGATCCCGCCGCAGCGACCGGGTGGCCGGCATCGCGAGACCGACATGCGGGAGGCTATGAATGCCGTGCGTTACGTGCTGCGTACGGGATGCCAGTGGCGGCAGTTGCCGAAGGATTTTCCACCGCGCTCCACCGTCTACAATTATTTTTGGGAATGGACGCGCTACGGCGTACTCGACCGTATCCACCACATACTGCTTGTGAAGGTGCGCGAGATGGAGGGCCGCGAGGCGAGCCCAACCGCTGCGATCATCGATACGCAGGCTGTGAAAGCGACTGAAAAAGGGGGCCTCAGAGGGATCCGGTCGGATACGACGCGGCAAAGAAAACCAAGGGCATCAAGCGCAATGTCATCGTCGATACGATTGGGCTCCTTCTCGGCATCGCGGTGATCCCGGCCGACATCCAGGACCGCGACTGCGCTGCCAACCTGATCCGCAAGACGCGTTGTCTGTTTCCATGGATTGCAAAACTCTTTGCCGATGGCGGCTATGCTGGAGCAAAGCTCAAAGCGGCACTCGCTGGCCAACCGGTCGAATTGGAAATCGTCAAACGCACGGACAACGAAGGCGGCTTCAAGGTGGTACGTCGACGGTGGGTCGTCGAGCGAACATTATCTTGGCTGCGACGCAATCGACGCCTGATGGCTCACTATGAAGCGTTCGCCCTCATCGCCGAAGGCTATGCCAAGCTCGCAATGATATGCATCATGCTCAAGCGGCTCGCCGGGCCAAAGCTCAGCCGCGCAACGTAAAGTTCCAGAGTCAGGCTCTTAGCTGACACAAAGCCGAGCGGAGGGATGTCCGCTTTTTTTGACCCAACGCGGATATGCATAATCCGACCGATCTTTTTCATACCGCGAGCCCCGGTCTGTTATGTTCAGAACCGTTAGGACGCGTTCTGGCTTCCGGGAAAAGGCATGCGGCGGCGAGGGCCCTGCGCTCTGGGACATGGCGCACTTCACGGATGTCTGAGCCAAAGCAGGAGTAGGTATGGACAGAGTCGAAGTCACCCGAAACGGCGAGACAGACGAATTCTCCATAGTCCTGACCCGAGGCAGCGACACGGTCCGTTGTATGGTCACAGTTGCTGCGGGCAATATGTCCGATGAGGAAAAACGACGAGCGGCACTTTCGAGGGCCAAAGGTCTAGCGAAGGCGCTTGATGCAGCGATTGAGGAACAGTGATGTAGCCGCGAACGTCCGCGCGGACCATCGAGACGACCAAATTATGTGGCTCAGATTGTCTGAACTTGCCCCGCGCTTGGAGGGCGGCAGATGAAAAGGACCAATGCTACCGACGCCGTCCCACAACTAGCCTCATTGCTCCTACGAGACCCCGATTTGCCCTGACGGCGTATCGGTTGGCCTTCGGACGATATCTCCAGTGGATCTGAACAAAATGGCTTCGAAGGGGTTGTGCTGGTGAAGGGTTCGCCAATGAAAATTCAACCTGATCTCGCTTTGCATGAAATACTGCTCGCAAAGATGAAGGCACCGATCGGGCTGTTGGAATATGCGATTGATCCAATCGTGCAGAACCGATTGGGCAAAGTGCTCGCTCGCGCTTCGATGTTGCCACGCAACGAAAATGGCAAGGCATCGCCTGAAAGGGATTTATGGGAGCGCTTCAGAAATTATGGGCTGCATTCGGGAGACAGGACGCAGCCGCGCCTATGCCGAAAGTAGTCACTCAAGACCCCGCGGCCTCTAAGTCTCATGATCTTGATAACCCCTTTCACGACAGCAAGGCGCAATCGCCAAGGCGGCTCAATGAAGCGTTGTGGGACCTACAAGAAACGAAGCAGTCGAATTGCGCGAGAACGGATTCAACGTGGACTTTTGTCTTGAGGTCGGATCATGCCCGGGAAACGCGAAGTGGACGCAGAGCTAAGGCGATCACTGGGATCGTCGATAAAAGACATGCAACCGCTCTTCGCCGCCGGCGGCGATCCTGCCGAAAGAAAGTTCATGGAATGCTGCTGGTGCCTATGGAAAGCCAACGGGGTGGAATTGGTAGAGGCCTTTGTGGAGGCCACTTTCAATAGGTTGCCTGAGAAATCGCGCTCCGTCCTTTTTCAGCGGATGCTAACGATTGTGTATGTAGCCCAAGACACCGAGATCAAGACTGTGCCGAAGCCGGCAGATGCCATATCTCATTCTCGCACACGATCATGAGGGTATGGAAGCGAAGCGCGAAGAGGTGCGCGATGCCCACCGTACCCACCTCGCGGCGCAGAGTAAAAAACTTCTCGCATCAGGCGCGCTGTTGGCTTTAGATGGCAGAACCGTCATCGGTGGAGCATCGTTGTTCGATACGACGAGGCCGCTCGCTTCGAGGCGGAAGATCCCTACGCTAAGGCGGGCATCCGCGCGCGAGTTGAAATCGTGGAATGGCGGTTGAGGTGGTGGCTCGGACAGTTCAGTGCTGATGGTCATCGGCTGTAATAGGCCACTGAGATTCCTCCGAGACGTCCAGCGCTTGCCAGGTCATCGATGCAGCCCAGCACCTTGATGTCCGCTTTCGGCGTGCCGGCTCAACCGGTCGACGCAACACCCACGTAACGCTTACCAAACGCTCGCTAATCGCTTTTCAAGATTTCCGGCTGCCAGCGATGCCAAAGCTCCGGTTTCTCGGCCGCAGTTAGCCCTTGACGACATTTGGCGCTAATCAGCGGACATCCGGTAACGTCCGCCTTCTGGTCGCTATCGGGGGGAAAGCGGACATCGCCTTGGGCAGGCCAAAATCGACGCGAATGACCCTGGCTGTGTAAAAACGCGTCGTTGGATTTGATTCTGGCGGTAAGATTCTCACGCGATTTGCGGGAGGATCGGATGAGGCGTTTCGTTGAGGGAGCGGATCGCGGTCAGAGGACGCTGTTTCCTGAATCGCTGGAAGACTGGATCATTGAGGACAACCCGGTTCGCATCATCGACGTCTTTGTTGACGAACTCGAACTGGCTGAGCTTGGATTTAGCGGGGTCGCCCCCGAGGTCACCGGCCGTCCTTCGTATCATCCGTCGGTACTGCTGAAGCTCTACATCTACGGCTATCTCAACCGGGTGCAGTCGAGCCGTCGGCTTGAGCGGGAGGCCGGGCGTAACGTTGAGGTTATGTGGCTGGTGGGCCGGCTTGCTCCCGATCACAAGACGATTGCCGACTTCCGCAAGGACAACGGTCGCGCGATCCGGCAGGTCTGCGCCCGATTTGTCGCACTCTGCCGCACGATGGGCCTGCTCACGCAAGCCAGCGTGGCGATTGACGGCAGCAAGTTCAAGGCGGTGAACAACCGCGACAAGAACTTCACACGCGCCAAGATGGAGCGGCGCATGGCGCAGATCGAGGAAAGCGTCACGCGCTATCTGCAACAACTCGACACCGCCGACCGGCAGGAGCCGTCCGAGGCCCTCAAAACCAAGACGAGCCGCCTGAAAGAGAAGATCGAGAAGCTGAAGGAGCAGATGCGACGGCTCAATGTTCTCAAGGTGGAAATGCTCGCGGCACCGGACCAGCAGATATCGTTGACCGATCCGGATGCCCGCTCAATGGCGACCAGCGGCCGCGGCTCCGGCGTGGTGGGCTACAACGTGCAGATCGCAGTCGATGCCGCACATCATCTGATTATCACGCATGAGGTGACCAACGTCGGAACCGACCGGTCGCAGCTCTCAACCGTGGCCAAGGCGGCGAAGACAACGCTGGACGTGGAGAACCTCGATGCTGTCGCCGATCGCGGTTACTTCAGTAGCGAGGAAATCCTGGCCTGCGAGAACGCGGGCATCACGGTCACGCTGCCCAAGCCGATGACCTCGAACTCAAAGGCGGAAGGGCGCTTCGGCAAGCAAGACTTCCGCTACGTGGCTGATGAGGACATCTACATTTGTCCCGCCGGTGAAAGGCTCAGCCACCATGCCACAACCGAGGAAAACGGATTGGTTTTGCGCCGCTACTGGACCAACGTCTGCCAGAGCTGTGCCATCAAACACAGCTGCACCACCGGCAAGGAGCGACGGATCACCCGATGGGAGCATGAGGCCGTTCTCGATGCGGTACAGCGGCGGCTCGACGAGCATCCGGAGAAGATGCGCCAGCGGCGCGAGACGGTTGAACATCCCTTCGGGACGATAAAGTCGTGGATGGGATCGACACACTTCCAAATGAAAACGCTCAAGCACGTCGGCACCGAGATGGCGCTGCACGTCCTGGCCTACAACATGAAACGCGTGATGAGCATGCTGGGCGTCAGCGGATTGATGGCGGCGATCCACACCTAAGACGGGCCTCATAAGCCCCAATAAACCCGCGTGCTTCGCCTCAAGAAGCCATCAGGCCTCTTCGCGGACCGTTTCTGCCGAATTGGCCGCGCCAAGTCGCACAATCCCGCCGGGATCGAAGCTTACGTCACCACCAACCCGATCGCGTTTTTACACAGCCTGGACCCATAGCGGACAGCGAGCCCCCTCCCGAATGCTCGGCTAAGCCGCTAACATGCTCGTCCAAAACCTGGGGCAGGCATGAGGCGGCGCGATTTCATCGCGGCTCTCGTCGGCGTGGCAACGATGCCACTCGTTGCGCGGGCGCAGCCGAGTTCATACCGATTAGGCATCCTCGTCGTTGGCGCACACGCCGACGTATCGCCGCTCATAAAGGAACTTCAAGAAGGACTTCGACATCTTGGATATGTCGAAGGCCAGAACGTGACACTCGCATTGCGCTCAGCTGAAGGACTGCCCGCCAAGTTACCATCGTTGGCAAATGACTTGGTCAGGCTGAAGGTTGACTTGATCGTCGCGTTCCAAACGCCGGCTATAATGGCAGCGAAGGACGCTACGACGGATATTCCAATCGTGATGGGCGCCTCTGGAGATCCCGTCGGGACCGGGCTGATCGAAAGTCTCGCCCGTCCGGGCGGCAACATCACCGGAATGAGCGGCATCAGCGGCGAACTCGGCGCAAAGAATCTTGAACTGGTTCAAGAAGTGCTTCCGGCGGTGCGGCGGGTCGCGGTGCTGGCCAGCGTGCCAGATGATCCGTTTGGCCAGCGTTTCCTTGAAAACATTCAGTTTGCGGGCCGGACCTTAGGCATAGAGATCAAGCCCGTTATGGTTTCGGATATTGGACAGCTCGATACAGTTTTTCCCGAGATGGAAAGAGAGGGCGTGTCCGCCGCCATCGTCCAGCCCAGCTTGCCGCATTCACCTATTATCAAACTGGTGCTCAAGCACCGACTGCCTACATTCGCTCCGAATGCCGCGTTTACGATCTCCGGTGGCCTGATGGCTTACTCAGCCGACCAACTGGCGCTCGCGCGGGAAGCCGCAGTCTTTGTCGATAAAATCTTCAAAGGGCGAAAACCGGCTGACCTGCCGGTGCAGATCGCGACGAAGTTCATATTGACCGTCAATCTGAAGACCGCCAAGGCAATCGGTGTCACCATTTCACCAACCCTGCTCGCCCGCGCCGACGAGGTGATCGAATGAAGCGTCGCGAGTTCATTACGCTGCAGGCGCGGAAGCTGCGCTGGCGGCCAAGAAAGCCAGCGGCATCAAGCTCGGAAATCCCACGAATATCGCGGAAGCGGGCGCATTTGGCCGAAGAATCCAGGTCGAAGGAGCCGCACACATTCGCAGCCGGGCTGATCCCGGTTGTCCAGGCGATCCGCGACACGGGAGCGACGACGTTGCGGGATATTTCGTTTGCGCTCAATGAGCGAGGCATTCGGTCGGCGCGTGGCGGTCGATGGTACCCATCTTCAGTCGCAAATCTGCTGGCTCGCGGGAAGCTGCTCGAAGCTAGCTAACGGCAGCTTCCTTTTATAGACGGAAATTTGCAGCCGTCCTTGTCCGTGCCGGCTGGTGGTCATGCCGCCACATAAGCAAGTCTTCAATGCTGCAGGATCTTGGAAAGAAACTGCTGTGCGCGCTCGCTGCGAGGCTTGCCGAAAAAATCGCCCTTCGTCGCGTCCTCGACGATCTCGCCTTTGTCCATGAAGATCACGCGATCGGCGACCTTGCGGGCAAAGCCCATCTCATGCGTGACGACCATCATGGTCATGCCGTCATACGCGAGGGCCACGATGACATCGAGCACCTCGTTGATCATCTCCGGGTCGAGCGCCGAGGTCGGCTCGTCGAACAGCATGGCGATCGGGTCCATGGCGAGGGCGCGCGCGATAGCGACACGTTGCTGCTGCCCGCCAGAGAGCTGGCCCGGATACTTCCCCGCCTGATCCCTGAGGCCGACCCGGTCGAGCAGCCGCATCGCCTTCTCCATCGCCGCGTCGCGGCTGCGGCCGAGCACCTTCGTCTGCGCGAGGCACAGATTGGCGGTGACGGTAAGGTGAGGGAATAGCTCAAAATGCTGGAACACCATGCCGACGCGCGCGCGCAGTTTCGGCAAATCCGTTCGCGGGTCTCCGACAGAGATGCCATCAACGTGGATCTCGCCCTTCTGGTACGGCTCCAGTCCGTTGACGCACTGAATAAGCGTGGATTTGCCCGATCCAGACGGGCCGCACACCACCACCACCTCGCCCTTGGCGACCCGGGTGGCGCAGTTATGCAGGACCCGAAAATCGCCGTACCACTTGGAAACATTTACGATCTCTATCATGCGCACGGGCTCAACGGATGATGGCGATCCACGCCTGAAGTCGTCGCACCAAGCTGGATAGGGTGAAGGAGATCGCAAAATAGACGACGGCAGCGAACAGATACATCTCGACTGGACGAAAGTCGCGATTGGCGACCTTGCTCGCCGCTCCAAGAAAGTCGGTAATCGAAATGACGTAGACCAGCGAGGTGTCTTGGAACAGGATGATGGTTTGGGTCAGCAGCACCGGCGCCATGTTGCGGAAGGCCTGCGGCAGGACGATGTAACCCATGACCTGCCAGTATGTCATGCCCAGTGCGTGACCGGCGGCGACCTGTCCTTTGCGAATTGACTGGATTCCGGCGCGCATGATCTCGGCGTAATAGGCCGCCTCGAACAGGGTGAAGGTGATCAGCGCCGAGAGAAAGGCGCCGACCGGTGTCGGACGCTCGGCCCCAGTTGCCCATTGCCAGACCCAGGGGATGAGGAAATAGAACCAGAAGATGACGAGCACGAGCGGCAGCGAGCGCAAGAAATTGACATAGCCCGCCGCCACAGCTGACAGCAGCGGGAAGCGCGAGAGGCGGACCATGGCGATCAGCGTTCCCAGCACGATGCCACCCGCGGCGGCAAACAGCGTGAGGCGCAGCGTGAAGGCCATGCCATCGAGGAAAAGATAGGGGAGCGACCGCCAGATGACCTCGAAGTCAAAGCCCGTGAAAATGGCCGCCTCCTATCGCGCGCCGGCGATATAGCCGGGCACGGCGACGCGGTGCTCAAGCCAGCGCGCAACGACGACCACGACGAGGTTCAACAGCAGATAGATCACGGTCGCGACCGTAAACGCTTCGAATACCTGGAACGAAAACTCCTGCATTGCCCGGGCCCGCGAGGTGAGCTCGAGAAGGCCAATCGTCAGCGCGACCGACGTGTTCTTGATCGTGTTCAAGAACTCCGAGGTCAGCGGAGGCAGGATGATCCGAAAGGCCATCGGCAGGAGCACGTAGCGATAGCTTTGCGCCGGCGTCAGCCCGACCGCGAGAGCGGCATGGCGCTGACCGCGGGCCATGGAGGCGATCCCGGCGCGCACCTGCTCAGCGACGCGGGCCGACATGTAGAGGCCGATACCGACTACCGCGGTGTAGAAGGACGCGTATTGGAGCTGCTTGAGCCAGCGCCCCCAGGTGTCCGGCACGAGCTCGGGCAGGACGAAATACCACAGGAAGAGTTGCACCACGAGCGGGATGTTGCGAAATAATTCGACATAAGCGAAGCCGAGGCGTTCCGCGGTTTTCGAAGGAAGTGTGCGGGCGACGCCGACGATCGAGCCGAAAATCAGCGCCACGATCCAGGCACAGATCCCGGTCGCCACGGTCCAGCCGAGCCCAATAAGGAGCATGTCGAGATAGGTGCCCTGGCCCTCGGGCGAGGGCTGGAGAAGAATGCCCCAGTTCCAGTGATAGTTCACCCGTCTCCTGCCGTCTCCTGCCGCCGGCGCTCCAGAAACCGCGAACGCCGGCGACTATGAGCCGACGTCGTTCGCTGCGCAATTCCTGACGAGCGTTCAGTACTTGGTCGGGTCGCCGCTATCTGTGGGGTTCTGGAAGGTCTTCTTCAGCGCCGGGTCCATTGGCAGTTTGAGATTAAGACCCTTCGGCGGAATCGGATTCTCGAACCATTTGGCGTAGATGTTGTTGATCTCGCTGCTGGTGTAAAGCATCGCGGTGGCGGCATCGACCACACGTTTGAAGGCGGGGTCGTCGCGGCGCAGCATGATCCCATAGGGCTCGGGTAGCGAGAAGGCATCGGAGGAGATCTGGTAGGCCGCCGGCGTCTTGGAGCTGGCGACCAGGCTGGCGAGCAGGATGTCGTCCATCACGAAGGCGACCGCCCGATCAGTCTCGACCATCAAGAACGCCTCGGCGTGGCCGTTCGCAGGCAGGATGTTGATGCCAAGCTTGCGCTCGTTGTTCACGTCGTTCAACTGCTTGATATTCGTCGTGCCCGAGGTCGAGACCACCGTCTTGCCCTTGAGGTCCTCGATCTTAACGATCTTGCTGGCCGTCTTGGTCACATACCGGCTGGCGGTGACGAAGTGCGAGTTGGTGAAGCTGACCTGCTTCTGCCGCTCGACATTGTTGGTGGTGGAACCGCATTCGAGGTCGATGGTGCCGTTCGCCATGAGTGGGATTCGGTTGGCCGAGGTCACCAGCGCGTACTTGACGTCGATCTTGTCGAGCTTGAGCTCAGCCTTGATCGCATCGACGATGTGCCTGCAGATATCCAGGGCGAAGCCGACCGGCTGCTGCTTGTCGTCATAGTAGGAGAACGGTATCGAGGCATCGCGGTGGCCGATGGTGACACTGCCGGTCTCCTTGATCTTCTTCAGCGTGCCGGTCAATTCTTGTGCAGCGAGGGGCAGTGCCGCAAGTGTGACCGCGGCGAGTGCAAGACCGAATAGTTTCAGGTATTTCCGCATTGCATCCTCCTTCTTGGACGTCCGCCTGATTGCTTGGTAATGATGCGCTGAAATTACGGTGACACCTTACCATTTCCCCATCCGTCGGTCCGTTCTGTACCAGGGCCACACCTGTGCTCAGCTTGCGCAAGCCCTCGCAGCTAACCCCGACTTACTCTTTTTGCGAAGATCATCAATCGGCATCGGAGGCTCTTGCGTATGCGCCAACCGATGGCAATGCAATTCGCGCAAAGCGGGATCACATCTTCAAGCACCGTCTGCCGTTTGCCTTCGGCAATGGGCCGGAGATGATGGATTTCGATGATTGTCGGGTGCGGCGAAACGAAATCGCACGCTTTTGATCTGATTGCGCGGCTGCGTCTGCGCTCTGCCGTAATTAACTTATCTATGTCGCGCCCACCCTCAGTCCAGCTTTCTTTGAACCGTTCCGGCAGAAACTGGCCGAGCATTTTGTAGCGTTCATCGAGAATGTAGATCGTCGTCCGTTAACAAGCCGGATTGAGCGCTGATCGGATGATGAAGGCGCGCAATATTGCGATCAGGATTTTTCGCAAGAGAGCCCTCAGCCAGGCGAGGACGCGTCGGAGGTTGTAGCCGACAGCGGTGAGGATGGTGTTGGCGGCATCGCCGGCACGGCCTTTGAGGTAGCAGCGGCCGAGGTGACCTTCGGCTTTCATGTGGCCGATCACGGGCTCGATGGCGGCTCGACGTCGCAGTTCGCGTTTGATGGCGCCGACGACACCGCGCTTCTGTCCCGAGATGAAGACGCGGCCTGGATTTTGGGCGCGGCGCGGCATCTGGGAAAACCTGTTCCGGGAGCTGGCCAACAACGGTCGCTCTGCGGACACGCAAATGATCGACTCCACGCAAAGCTCACCGCTCGGCGGCCGAACGCATTGCCACCCGCTACGATAAATTGGCGCGAAACTACCTGGCCTCCGTCTGCTTGGCTGCCGCCCTGGTATGGTGGATTTAATGAGTGTGGACCCTAGATCATCTTCGGTGACTCCGCGACGCCTTCCAATGGGCTTTTTGCGCGGACAAGTTCACCAAGCTGGCCCGGGAGCCATTTGACATCACGAAATCACCTCACCTAGGCTTGCGGGGTCCAGCATTCAATCGCCCCACGACAACAACAACAGGGCACACCAAGGAGGAACGGAAAATGCGCAAGCGCATCACGGCCTTGCTCGCTATCGTCGCGGCAACCCTCACGTTCTCGTCCACCGGCCCGGCGCAATCCCAACAGGCCGCAAAGCCCATTGTCCTGAAGGGTCAATCGTCGCACCCGGCTGCTTCGAACTTCCACCTGATATTCAAGCTGTGGGCGGAGACGGTGGAAAAGATGTCCGCCGGCCGCCTCAAGGTCGAGACGCTGCCCGGCGGCGCAATCGTTCCGCCGTTCGAGGTGTTCGATGCAACCTCCAAGGGAGTGCTCGACGTCGGCATGGCGCCCTTCGGCTACATCCAGGGCCGTAACACGGCGACCATCCCGATGTCGCATGGCCCGCTGTTCGGGATGGACGGCAACGACTACTACGCCTGGTACTATGACGGCGGCGGCATGAAGCTGCTCGAGGAGTTCTACAAGGACCACCTCAAGCTCAATATCACTGGCTTCCCGATTCCGACCGACTACCCGCAGGGGATGGGCTGGTTCAAGAAAGAAATAAAGAGCCTCGCCGACCTCAAGGGGCTGAAGTATCGCATCTATGGCATCGGTGCCGAGACCTACGGGCGGCTCGGCGTCTCAGTGGTGACCATCCCGGGCCAGGAAATCGTGCCCGCGATGGAGCGCGGCGTGATCGAAGGCGCCGAATGGATCAACTGCCTCGAAGACAAGAAGCTCGGCCTGCACAAGACCGCCAAGTTCTACTACACGCCCGGCATGCACGAGCCGGTGACCGGCGGTCAGCTCATGTTCAACAAGGAGGTCTGGGCGAAGCTCCCCGCCGACCTGCAGGAAATGGTCAAGGTGGCGTCCGTGTACGCGACGACGATGCGCAACCAGGCGTTCAATCGCGAAACCGCGGAAGCCTGCCAGGAGCTGCTCAAGGAAGGCGTGCAGATGCGGCGCATGCCGGATGAGGTTCTGATTAACTTCCTGAACGAATGGGAGAAGATCCAGGCCGAGTACGCCGAGAAGAACCCCTTCTACAAGAAGGTCATCGAGAGCCAGAAGGCCTATGCGGGCTCGGTCGTGCCGTTCCGTCTGTCCTGGTTCCCTCCGTACGACCTGGCCGGCAACTACTATTGGAAGGACAAGGTCTACCTCGGCAAGTAGCGCGGTCTGCCATTCTAGCCTCGCATGCGGCGGGCGCCCGACAACTCGGGCGCCCGTCCGTATCAAGGCGAGCTGCCGCGAACCCCGCTCATGTGAGCTTTCGTGACATCGGCACAGGGGAAGCCTCGATGTCTGTTGACGCCGGATTGCCGCTTGCGGGCGGCCCAAGCCGGGATTTCCCGCCAATTTACTACGCGATCATTCGTTCGATCGACGGCTTTTCCAATATCACTGGAAAGCTGATCTCTCTGACAATGCTGTATCTCGTCGTATCGATCACCTACGAGGTGGTCGCGCGCTATTTCTTCCGTGCTCCGACCGTCTGGGTCTTCGAGGCGAGCTCGATGGCGAATGGCTCGGCCTTCATGCTCGGTTGCGCCTATGCGCTGTACAAGGGCGCGCATGTGCGCACTGACATCTTCTGGGACAACTACTCCGAACGGACGAAAGGCATCATCGATCTCGTTTCGTATCTGGTTCTGTTCTTTCCGGTGATGATCACCATGATGACGATCAGCATCGATGACGTGATCCACTCATACGTGACCGGTGAACGCTCGCAGGAGAGCTTGTGGCGGGCGATCATGTGGCCGTTCCGCGCCGTGATCCCGCTCTCGGCCTTCCTCTTCATGATCCAGGGCGTCTCTGAAGTTCTCAAGTGCCTGTACCAGATCCGCTACGGGCGTGAATTCGAGCATCGGGAGAAGCTCGAAGTATGACCGGTCTCGAATTTCTCGGAATGGCAATGCTGCTGGTGATGCTGGCGGCGATCTTCATCGGCCTTCCGATCAGCTTCACGCTGCTCTTCCTCGCGCTGATCTTCGGCTACTTCGGCCTCGGCGTGCGCGTCTTCAATCTCGCCTATCTGCAGACCTTCGGCCTGATGAAGCAGGACGAATTTGTCGCCGTGCCGATGTTCATCCTGATGGGCTATGTCTGCGATCAGGCGGGGCTGATGGAACGGCTGTTCAAGGCGTTCCGCGACCTGTTCGCGCCGGTGCGCGGCGCGCTCTATGTCGTCGTCATCGTCACCGCGACGCTGTTCGGCATCGCAGCCGGTACGGTCGGCGCGACGGTCGCGCTGCTCGGCATCATGGCCGGGCCGATGATGATCCGCGCGGGCTACGATGTGCGCATGTCGGCAGGCGCTATCGCGGCGGGCGGCACGCTCGGCATTCTCATTCCGCCTTCGGTCATGCTGGTGGTGATGGCGCCGGTGCTCGACATCTCGATCATCGATCTTTATGCCGCCGCGTTCGGGCCGGGCTTCCTGCTGTCCGGCATGTACATCGTCTACACGCTGGCGCGCAGCTTCTGGAACCCCAAGCTCGGGCCGCCCGTACCTATGGACGAGCGCCCGGAGTTGATGAAAGTCGTGCTTTGGGAATGCCTCGTCGGCCTCCTCCCGGTCACCGTCCTGACCATCATGACGCTCGGAGTCATTCTGGCCGGCCTGACGACCGCGTCCGAGGCCGCGGCACTTGGCGCGCTCGGCGCGATCCTGCTCGTCATCGCTTACGGACGCTTCACCTGGAAGGGATTGCTCGACGCCTGCTACAACACGCTCGCGACGACCAGCATGGTGCTGTTCCTTGCGGTCGCCTCGAACGTATTCGGCGCCGTGTTCGCGTGGCTCGGCACCGCCACCTGGATCACCAACGCGCTGCTGGCTGCGCCGCTGCCCGCATGGGGCACGATGACGCTGCTGCTCGCCGTGATCTTCCTGCTCGGCTGGCCGTTCGAATGGCCGGCGATCGTACTCATCTTCCTGCCGCTGCTCGCTCCCGTGGCGAAGGGGCTGGGCTACGACATGGTGTGGTTCGGTTGCATCGTCGCGGTGGTGTTGCAGACCGCATTCCTTTCCCCGCCGGTCGCAATGTCGGCCTATTACCTCAAGCAGGTCGTCAAGGAGTGGAATTTGCGGCTGATCTACCGCGGCATGGCGGACTTCATGGTCATTCAGGTCATCTGCGTCGTGCTTGTGCTCGCCTTCCCTCAGATCGCCATGTGGTTCCCAAACTGGCTCGACGAGCGGCGCAAGGCGCAGCGCTCCGAGCTGCAGGCACCGCCGCCTTCGCTCGACCACATCTTGGGAGCCGCCAATATCACTCTCGTGCGCTAAATTTAATGTAAACAGCCGATACTTCCGGAACTCGCCCATCGCGTCATTTCGCGGCGACACAGCAATTCGCTCGCTTTCGGAGCGAAGCGGACATTGAGCTGGCCGAATTGGGCCTTCGCGATTGACCGCTCAGCACGTCGATCCTGGCGATCTGTGCAAGAACCGGCTCGTGAACATTTTGGCACATGTCTGATCAATGTCGGCTTGTGGCGTCATTTCCAAGCACACATACATATCTCCGATGTTGCACGAGCGACGGTAGCGGCCGTCGAGAGCGACATCACAGGCACCTTCAACGTCGTCGACGATGGACCTGCGCCGGTTGCGGAGTGGCTGCCAGAACTCGCAAAGGCGGTGGGTGCGAAGCCGCCCTTTCGCATACCGGCCTTTCTGGCACGCCTAATCCTGCCAGAACATCTCTTTGTGATGATGACTGACGTTCGAGGAGGCTCAAACGCCAAGTTCAAGCGCACCTTCAACTGGCGGCCTGAATTCTCGACATGGCGTGACGGCTTCAGGCGAGGTCTCGGCCGATTCGATCGCGAGCGCCTGCACGAAGCGATACAGGACGGCTCATCAATGCCCGAATAATCGCGGCTGCTTTTTGCGCTTGAGCGCCGTCTCGATTGCACGATCTTCTCGCGATTAATCACAGCCCGCTGAACCAGTTGTATTCCCGATCTTCCCAGTACCCGCCGGCGTAGGTATTGAGCACCGCGAGCGCAAGGCGTACCGGATGACCGCTACGATGTGAGGCGTCACCCGCGGCTCGCGGCCCGATGGGCCACGACCAAGATGCAAGGCACGAGCAGTTCCGGCTTTGAGGTAGCCAAGCCACAGGATGGCGGGTTCCGGCGCTTGCCAACAAGATGGCGCGCATCGCCTGGGCTGTTCGCCGAGCGTGCATTCCGATGCAGCTCGTCCCGGTGCGCTTTTCAAGATGTTTGTGCCGGATGCCTGACGAGGCCGACGCCGAGGATGAACACGCCGAGGGCCAGCAGCACAGCGCCAACATAGGCGAGGTAGATTAATCCGTTCGGCGCTGTGGCATTGGGCGACAGCACAAACGCCGCTGGAACGAGGATGGCGGCGATGGGGATCGAGCCCCGCACTAGCCATTTCATGGAGTTGGAGAGGTTGGCCTCATCCACATAGCGGAGCGCCACGAGTGCCAGGATGAGCCATACGCCAGCATGCGCATGCCCGGCGCGCCAAAGATCCTGGCGCAACGGGTTCTGCATGTAGGTCGGATCGCCGATCAAAAGGGAAAGTATACTTACTCCACCAAACATCACGGTCGGCAGAACTATCAGAAGGATGCCGGCCAACCTGCGTGATTTGTAGGTCATGATTACCTCCATCGCATTCGAGAGCTCGACCATAACGCTCGCTGTCAAGTTTCTGCGAGTAGGATGGATGACGCAAGAAGCCGATGCCGACGAATAGGCACTGGACGCACTGGACGCGGTCACCCCGGTGAGAAACAAGTGCAAGGAGGCAGAACGTGAGCGGCGAACGCAAGTACGTCAAAATATCGGTACGCCGCGACGGAGGGCTACAGGCAAGTCGTCAGCGGCGACCACGACTATGACTATTCCTCGGTGCCGCATGATGACGGACAGGGCTGGGTTGAGATTCGCTGGAGGGATGCGTTTGGCAGCGTCGGTGCGTTAATCGCACGGCCCCCAACCCGCCCTCGGCGAGTGAGCAAGCCCGCCATAGCGTTGGCGTCGGCGGGCAACCTGAGCTGGATTGCACTGTGACGAGGGCTAATGCGCCAAGAGAACGGGGCGTGCCGAAGCGTTCTTCAGGATGTGGCGCGTGGCCCCGCCCAGAAGCATCTCGCGCAGGCGGCTGTGGGAATAGGCGCCCATGACCAGCAGGCCGGCTTCATGCTCTGCCCCCGCCGCGAGCAGCGTATCGCCCACCGAGCGCAATTCCGGTGCAACCACCTGCGCGGTCGCACCGATGCCATGACAGCGCAAATAGGCAAGCACCTCCGCCTGCGAGGCTTCGCGATTGCTGGCGTCCCGATCGACGCTGATGACCCGCACTGATTTGGCGAGTTGCATGAACGGTATGGCAGCCGAGACCGCGTGCCAGCATTCCGGGCTCTCGTCCCAGGCGATCATCACGCTGTCGGTCAGATCACTCTGCGGGCGAGCCGTCGCCAACAGCACGGGGCGACGGGTCTGCAGCAGCGATTGCTCGGCAATGGCCATGAGCGATTCCATCACGGTGGCGCTTGCGGCGACCACTAGGTCGAAGCCAGCGGCCCGTTGCACTGCGATTTCCACATACGATCCCTCGGCTTCGTGCCAGGATGCTGCGAGCGGGCTGCCGGGCCCGTCGTTCGCCGATAGCATCGGGATGCCGACTGCCGCGCAGGCCTGCGCGAAAAGCTCACGCGCGTCCCGCGCAGTTCGCTCCTGTTCCTCGGCGTACCAGTTTACCGATGCGACGGTCGCCGTTCGTCCCAGTTCGCTGACCATTAGGCCGCCACGCGCGACCGGCGGCGGCTGATTGATGAACAGTGCCTGGACGTGAGCCCCCAACGCCTTCGCGGCAGACAGGGCCGTTTCAATTTGACCGGTGTGACTGGCTGAGCCGGGAAGTGGAACCAGGATCCGCTTGATGCTCATGAGAGCCTCCTGTGATGCCGCCGTTTGCGACGACAGGCGGCATATCTGGTGTTGAGCTGAAAGCGGCATCGCGCGCGGCGCGCAATACCGCACTATTCATTAAATCCCGGAATCACCCCAAAGTTCCGGAGACCCGCAGGCCGATGGGAACATTCTGCGCCCTGCATTCAGCAGACATTGGGTCGGCCTTTTCAGCGCTGGGCGGATTTGGTCCTCGATCTCTGTACGAGATCGAGGGATGGCGAAAGGCTGACCAAGCTGTATGCCGGACTGCTGGCGCGGACCCTGGACCGATCAATGGTTGATGCAGGAATTGGGTGAGGGGGTCGCTAAAGCAATCCCGGACCCCGAAATCCTAAAGGCCAGGCCGCACCGCGAGGGTCAGCAACGGCGAGCGTGAAAACCAACTCTGAAGGATCGCGATTGCAGGTGCCCTCCCGCATTAGATATTTCGCTCTCCAAAAACCAGACACGCGCCAGCCGCGTCCCGCACCGTTGCGCGGCGCAAGGTCCGCAAGCATCAGCATCAGCAACTTGACCTTTTCGGCATCGTCAATGAGGTGCCGCGCGTTAATCAGGGCGCAGATTGCTAGGGGCGATGGGCACATGGCCCTATCAGCGCCTACCAATGGATCTGGAAGTCGTGAGGAGAAGCGGAGAAGTCGGTGCCCCGCAAAAACCAGATTAGCCTCTCAGACGTTTGCTGAATAGAATTTTGCGCGCGCTTGGTCGCAGATTTGTTTTTAGGGGCGCCCCACTATCCGGCATAGGGGCGATTGAAGCACGCGTGTGCGACCGACTATCGCGGAATCTGGTTGATCGCGATCTTTGCCACGATCGCGGCGAGCACGTCACGCGTGATCTTGACCCCATCGCTTTGCAGCTGGCTTACCACATTCAGGATCGTGTCGGGTCGCTGCGCTCTTCAATCTCACGACGGATATCCTCCGGCAGTTCCATAGGCGCCCCTCAAACCGAGTTTCCTCATGACCGGTCGTTGGACCAATGCCACAATACGACATCACACCAGCGATCGGGACAAAGCGGGCCACTGATTGAATTACAAAATCTGTCTCTTTTCAGCATCCCTAGTGAAGACTAATCGTCACCCCAACCTGCGCCCAACCATTCATTCGGCGCGGGGGCGCCCTCCGCAAAACGGACCTGGCACCTTCTCGTTTCATATTGTCCGGAAAAGAACGGTGCCAGCTTGGCCGTGATCGTGTTTTTCAACAAGTCGCTGTCTTCGTAGGCTCGCAGCGCCTCTTTGGTCGTCCACAGGCTAATCGTCGACCCAGAGTCGGGATCATCGAGGTCCTGCACCAGCCAGCGTCCGCAAAGACCTTCGACCGCGCCGGCATTCGAGATCGAGGTTTTGTAAGCCTGCTCAAATGCGTCCCATGTTCCCGGTTTCAGTTTGCCGCGAATGATGCGAAGTAGCATCGTTCCCTCCATCAGCTTGGCCACGCAGCCGTCTTCAAACAATGGCCGGATAACGGACCGCTAAACTGACGGCTGCACTGCTCGCGCAGTCCGCAACTTTAGACGACGCTCAATGTCGGCTTCGCGGCGAAGGAAGTCCATTGATATGTAGACGCCCAGACAGTGACTTCGCTAATCGGCGCCGACAACTTGAGGTCACTCGGGCTGTCCCACTCATGCATACTGATAGTAAAGAAAAGCCCGGGCAAAGGGCCCGGGCTGTGGCGGAAAGTTTTGTTGTGAATTTGGTTGCCGCAGCCGCGCGGCAATAAAGGGGCTGCTAACTGAACGACTTGATATGCGGCGAGGACTGCTGCCGCCCATCTGGAGCGGCTGCTGCGCGAGGCCCTGAGCAGCTGCCGTCCGTCGACGGCGGGTCGGTTAAGTCGCGCGGCTCTCGACCCCGGCAGGCGCGGTGCCGGCGGTTGTTGAATGCAGGCACTTCACGGCGCTGCCATCCCGCCGGATCACTGGCGGATTTGAATTTTGGCCTCGGACTTAAACGCCGACCCAGGCACGTTCCATCAGCCGCCTACGCCGCCGGGTTCGGCTTTTTTTGCGGCCGACGTAGGGATGATGGATTGTGCCCCTCGCCTTGATCGACGAGTGTCGGAAATTCGTCCTGATTTTCGATCGTTTCGGGCTGCGGCGCTTCCGGAGGAAGAAGCGTAGCAGCCTGTCCATCTTCTTCGGCAATGGCGAGCTTCGCGAGCTCCCAATGCTCTTTGTCGCGGCCGTCGGGACATCCTTCGTCAAACCAGATCTTGTAGGCTCTTTCGCGGATACGTTGCTCCAGCTCGTCATGTTCGTTTGTCATGGTTTCTCCTTTGGGAGTGACAATCAGCAATCGGAGAATTGTGTTCCGCCGCATCGCGTCGGCTCGGAAGCGCTCCTTTCAGGTCTCGCTGGTAAGCGTGCTATATTTCGACCGGCTGGTGAGCTTGGTGGCTCGCCCGGTTTACTAAGTCCGAGGAGCTTCAGATCTTCGAGAATTTGTACGTTCGAGACCGGCAAAGGCCGCCGACGCGCTCGAGGGGCGGCCGGATCAATGTGAGCGGCTTCAACAAAGCAGCTTATAAGCTAACGGGTGCAGGGTAACGCTGTTCCACCATCTGTCGCTTTTTACATATCAGCGAAATATTCCTAGCGCGCGCGAAATGCGCACGCACTTCAACCATGACGAAGCCTATTCGAATGACGAGCCCATATCGATGACAATAATGCGCGCGAAGCCAATGACGTTCTTCAATTCAAATTCGCTTGAATACAGAGATCAAGTCATCGGCGCCATAAGAGCGCCATTCGACCCAGCTATCAGTCCTGTAGAAGGACAACGATCTCCGCTGTTCACCGATGATGGGAGGATCTTCAAATGTGCGATTACAGCTTGCATTCCGTAGCATCGAGACCGGCTCGAGTTCGGGGACAAGTTGCTGACAACGAAATTCAGCAATTCCGTCACACGTGGCTTTGCTGCAGTCGGAGAACCGAATGTGGCAGTATGCCTCCTTCCCGGTACCGAGATTGCCTTTGATGAGGAGGCGGAATGTGGCCACGTTTTTAGTCGCATTATGCCGAGCCTTCGGTTCGGAAAGATTGGGCAGAAGGTGGCCCGATTCCGGCAGGTCGATCTGGACCAACGCCATACGCATCATGATGCGTTGGAATTCCCGGATGGACGGATCGTTCGAGTTACCAATCTGTGCGAAGGGCAGACCGTGACCGTGTTGCAGTTGCCAGTCTCCGAGGGCGAGGCAACCGTGACAGAGAAACAAAGGACCGAATCCTTGGTCGTCTGATCAATCCGAGCTGGCGATACGAGCTCGGCACGGGCGATTCGTGCTTGCGCTTGGCACGTGATCTAAGGCGGCGTTCGCGGCGAAGTCAGCATTGTTGAGCTCTGCGCAATCGCTGCGTGGAGAACAGAAACGCCTTGATCAAGACAGTGACGTGCCACGAAGGGAGAGTGTTCATGCCCATTCCAGGATTCCTGAATCCTCGTGATCAGTGGTCCCATAAGCTCTCTTGGAGAATTTGCGCGACCGAGTGCGGTGCAATTCCAAGGTCGCGAAATCCGGGCATCTTTGGTGAGGCTACATTGTCAACCTGCATCAGTTCCACTTGATTGCGTGTGACTGGCGGCCTCGGAAGCATTTCCGCAAGCCAAGCCAGCACGTGCCATCCGACAAACGGAAACGGCATCAACAAGCATTTGAGTTTCGCTTCGTTTGCGATGGTTCTGACCAATTCCTCGTAGGTGTAGATGCGAGGGCCGCCGCATTCGAACGTGATCGCCCTCATATCCGTCCGTTGCAGAGCCCTTGCAATTGCCTCCGCCACATCCTCCACATAGGCCGGCTGCAATTTGGTGCGCCCGCGGCCGAACATCGGATAAACCGGAAAACGGCCGAGGAGGTCGAGAATGGTTGTGAGAAACGCATCATCTGGTCCGAACATCACCGCGGGACGTATGAGTGCGGCGTCGACAAAGGCGGTACGGACCGCCAGCTCGCCTTCGCCACGCTTGCGTATATAAAGCGAGGGCGACGCAGCGTCGGAACCTATTCCTGAAACGTGCGCGAGGCGTTCGATGCCGGCTCGACGTGCTTGAGCGGCTACACGTTCGGCGGCCTCAACATGCACGGAATGGAACGTCTCCCGTCCACGCTCGACGTAGAGACTGACTGCATTCACTGCACCGTATACGCCAACGAGCGCGCTGGCGATTGACCGCTCATCGTGAATGTCGGCCTCGACCGATTGAACTTGCGGATCATCCAGACCGAAAAGCTCGCGTCCTCGATTCGGGTGCCGTGATGCGATACGTACGGAAAATCCATGGTTACGAAGGTGCCGGACGACGCGACGGCCGAGAAATCCGGTACCGCCGAACACAGTTACGGTGCGCTCATTACTCGCCGCCATAGCTTGGGCCGCCGGCTTATGTTGGAGCCACTCAATCGTTACAGATAACGGCAGGCCTTTTGCCACCCCGATCGGTCGCAAAGAAATGCGGTGCGCAGTCGTGGCGTAACCGGGCAGCTAATTAACCAATGAGCGGCAGTGCCAGCTCAGCAATGTGCTCGCCCCAAATCGCATGCGCTCGCCGGTTCGGATGGAATCCATCGCTCGCGAACAGGTCCGGTTCCAGCGCTGAAATTCGCTCCACAACGAGACGCGGCAAGCGTTCAGTTAGGCGATCGGCCGCCGCCTGCAGCGCAGCTGAGCGCCAGCCTAGGATATGACGGAGGGGCCAAGGAAGAGCCGGAAAGCAATTAAGGGGAGCGACACCCCCGACGACAACTGCTGCGTCGCCAACGTGCCTCCGCGCGGCTGTCACGAGTTCGGAAAGATCATCGACGAAAGTCGCCGGCGAACGATAAGCCGTTGCATCGTTGACACCGAAGGCGACGACGATCAGGTCGGCGGGCTCTGGCGCGATGCGAGGCAGGAGTTGCCCTCGGGCATCACTGACCGTTGCCCCAGAAAGTCCCTCCGCGCGCCATGCGATCGGACGACCCGTTAGGCGCGCCAGCGCTCGTGCCGTTGTGGCGGCGACCGATTCGTCTCCGCTCGCGAGCCCAATACCGCATACAGTCGATTTGCCGATGGCGAGCAGCCGGATGGATTTTCCCTCGCCCGGCACCAACCCGCGGTGGGGCGGCACGCGACGGCGCGTCGCGGCACCCTGCGCGATCACCAGCGGCAATAGCACAAACGAACCGAAGAGACGGGCAGCGATTGCCGCGCGCGATGCTGTGGCGCCAAGGAATTCAACTTGGCGATCGAGTGAAGGCATGGAGGGTTTGGATTGTCTCGGCGGTCCGTTCATGATGTTGCTGAAGGTGGTAAGCATGAGCGTGAAGAACCGTGAAAGCGCACGGCGCTATAGGTCATCGCTGGGCAGGCGAGCGATACCCCCGCCCGCGCAATGTCTCGCTTGTCAACCGATAGACGTCGGCGCTCTAGCCGACGTACGCCACACGTTTCTGCGCTTCGGCTTCCGCCGCGGTCTCCGGCCGCACCGGCAACTGCAGCACGGTCGCGTGCTGATGCTCCGCCAGATACGTCAGCAGAACGGTCTCACCGTCCGGGAATTCCAGCGCGTCGTGATGTCTCGACGGCTGTTCCTTGTCGACCTGGCGGAAGATCGCAGTCTTGTGCGCGATCGTCTTCGGGTCGTGGCCGCCGATCGCGACCGGTTCGCAGAACGCAAGCTCGGTCCCCGGCAGCAGGCAAACCGCTGTCGTCGAATCTTCCGGCGCCGCAAAGCCGCGCGTTCCGGTGCCGAAGTTTCGCGTCGTCAGCTTGTCGCCGACCTGGGCCGCACGCGACTTCACGTTCTGAAGACTGTAGTCGCACATTGTGAGCCTCTCTCCGTTGCAGAGCCCCGGCCCCATGAGCAGCGCTACCTCGATTCACGCGCGAGCCTCAAATTGGTTCCTTCACCGCACGCTATGTCCGCTAGCGAACCAACTTAGTACGGCCACCGCGCTGGTAGGGTTCGGAACTTATGCCGTTGAGCGAACCGTGGTGGCGGTGAAGGAGCCGGCGACGCCCGCGAGCTGAATGCTCTCCTCGGACGCGCCGGTCGAGGTGACCAAATCGAGCGTGACGGCAAGCGTGCCATTGCGCGGCTCATGTCTACTCTGCCCCCGAAAGCGACCGAATTCCTGTGTCGCCACGAAATAACGCGAAGGGAAGGCGACATACAGCCCCTTTCGCCTCGACGTCCAACTGAGTAGGCTCCAAGCTGGAGCCGCCTCAGCGAGACATGCCGAAGTCTTGCTCGATTTCAAACGGCGGCGTGGGTGCTTACGGCGGGCCTCCATACAATCGAAGTTTGAGTTCTGAGCATCCGCACTCGTGTGCCGACGCGGGGTCGCCATGAAACTTAACGATCAAAATTACGGAGGATAATCGGCATGTTTACACGTCGGTCAGTTCTTACCGGATTGGCCATGCTGGCATCAACCGCCCCGGCCATCGCGATCGCGCAAGAGAAGGTGGTGCGCATGGGCTATCAGAAAGTCGGCGCGTTCGCGCTGATGAAAGCGCACGGGATTCTTGAACAGCAACTGAAGCCGCTCGGTTACTCAGTCACTTGGCAGGAGTTTTCAGGCGGGCCGCAGCTTCTCGAAGGGCTCAAGGGAGGCGCGGTCGATTTCGCCCATAGCGGCGAAGCGCCGCCGATCTTCGCCCAAGCCGCTTCTATACATCGGATACGTGCCCGACGGGCCGAAGTCCGAGGCGATCCTGGTGCCAAAGGACAGTCCGATCAAGACGGTCGCCGATCTCAAGGGCAAGAAGATCGGACTGAACAAGGGCTCAAACGTGCATTACCTACTCGTGCGAGTTCTTGAGAAGGCCGGGCCAAAATATAGCGATGTCGAGCCAGCGTTCCTGACCCCGGTCGAGGGACGCGCGGCTTTTGAGAAGGGCGTCATTGACGCATGGGTGATCTGGGAACCCTATCGGACCGCCGCCGAGATGTCCGTCGGTGCGCGCACCGTCGCCGACGGCACCGGCCTCGTCGCAAATAACGATTTCTTCTTCGTGGCTAAGCCGTTTGCTCTGGCGGATCCGCAGCTGATCGATTTAGTGTTCGCAGCGACGCGCGATGTCTTCGCGCAAGCGGCAACGGATATTCCGGGCACAGCAAAAACATTCAGTGCCGCTGCTGGATTTCCGGTAACCGTATTGGAGGCTACGCTTTCTCGCAGAGGTTTCGACGTTCGGCCGATTAACAGCGAGGTGATCGACGAACAACAGAGGATCGCTGACACCTTCAAGGAAATTGGGCTCATCCCCGCGACCATCAAGGTAGCCGATGCAGTACACAAGTCGGGGTCGTGATACGTATCGACGATTCCGATTCTCTTAAATGTTCTCACGCCGCGCCTGACGAGTGCGGCGCCCGACGTGGGTCATTCGCGACTGGGACGAAACCCGGCAACAGCTCCCCCCTGTCGGTATGTCCCAGAAAGCGGATGTGAAATCGTGCAGGCGAAAGGGTAAGCATACTCTGCCCAGCAGCCCTTTCAGCCGCCCTTATCCGATCGGCTATTTTGGAATGCGCTCGGTCCCGATAACATAAGGCATGATTAGCCCTTCTGCGTTACCGACAACTCGATACGCGAAGAGCGGCAACGTCCACGTTGCCTACCAGGTATTCGGTGACGGTCCGATCGATCTCGTATTCTTTCCGGGGTTTGTTTCCAACATCGAGGTCTATTGGGAGGAGCCATCGTTCGCGCGATGGCTGCGCAAGCTCGGCAACTTCTCCCGCGTCATCATGTTTGACAAGCGCGGTACCGGCCTCTCCGACCGCCTCGAGCGCCTGCCCACCATGGACGAGCGCATGGACGATGCACGCGCGGTGATGGATGCTGCGGACTCCAAGCGCGCGGCGGTGTTCGGCCTGTCGGAGGGCGGCTCGCTCGCGACATTATTCGCCGCGCATTATCCCGAGCGTTGTCAGGCACTGGTGCTGTGGGGCGCGTTCGCTCGCTTCAGTTCATGGTTTCCTACGTCGGAGCGCCTGAACGGGTTCTTCGATTACGCAGAAACCAAGTGGGGCACCGGCTCAAACATTGGCGCCTGGGCGCCGTCCAAGGCCAACGATCCGGTGTTCCGCGAATGGTTTGCGAAACGAGAGCGCACCGGCGCGAGCCCGGCCGCCGTCACCGCGCTGATGCGCATCAACAGCGAGATCGATATCTCCGGAATTCTGCCCTACGTGCGCGTTCCGACGCTTGTGATCCACCGCACGCAGGATCCGGTGGTCAATGTCGAAGGCGGCCGATATCTCGCGAACAGCATCCCGAACGCCCGGCTGCTGGAATTGCCGGGCAACAACCATCTGCCTTATCTCGGCGACGATCTCGACGAGGTCCTCGACGACATTACGGAATTTTTGACGGGCGCCAGGCCGCCGGCCGGCGCCGAACGCACTCTGGCGACGGTTCTCTTCACCGACATTGTCGATTTAACCCAACGCGCGGAGGCGATGGGCGACCGCCGCTGGCGCGAGCTGCTGGACACTCACAATTCGGTCTTCCGCGGCGTGCTCGCGCGCTTCCGCGGCATCGAGGTCAAGACGCTTGGCGATGGCTTTATGGCCACCTTTGACGGACCGGGACGCGCCATCCATTGTTCGCTGGCATTGATCGACGCTCTCCGCTCGCTAGGCGTCGAAATCCGGGCTGGCCTTCATACCGGCGAGGTCGAGGTCGGCTCGAACGACGTGCGCGGCATCGCCGTGCATATCGCCTCGCGGGTGGCGGCGCTGGCGCAGCCGGGCGAATGCCTGGTCACGCGAACGGTGAAGGACCTGGTCGCCGGCGCGGATGTGCGTTTCGCCGAGCGGGGCAAGCGCGAGCTCAAGGGCTTCGCCGATGCCGTCGATCTGTTCGCGGCTTCCCCGGCACAGCTGCGGCCGAAGCCAAGCCGTAGTCAAATAGTTCGAGCTGATGTCCGCGATTGGCCGAAGTGGACATGCCAAACGATCCGGCGAATGTCTTCGGGGCAATGACGGATATGACCCGAAGAGCGCTGCAATGTCCGTTCCAACCGCGGGGCCCCTTCAAGACACTGCTCTGACCCGGTACGCTGACGCTGCCTGAGCCCAGGACGTGGTGACGGCGAAGCAGAGCTCCACGGGCGGTTCGGACCCCGGTTCTTGGCCGTGAGGCGCAACGCGGAAGACGGGGATCGAGGCGGCGGAATGACGTGCGCGTCTCGCGCCAAGCTTATCCAGCTCAGGCTGCGCCATCTTTACGAAGGCACAGGAGCAGACGCCCATCGTTTTCGTTATGCTCTTCTCGTCTTCGACCTGACGACGCTAGAGCATTTTCACGTTTTGCGGAATTGGATGGATACCCAACGGGGCTGATTTGTGATTTTGGGTAGCGGTGCCAATGGCTGCGAGAATCGCCGATGGGCAAGCCCTATTCCCAGGATCTGCGTGAACGCGTGATTGCGACGGTCGATGCAGGAACGCGTGTCTGTGCGACGGCGCGGGTGCTTCTGGTCAGCGTATCCTACGTGTCCAAGGTCGTTGGCCGTCGGCGAACGACCGGTGAGACGACGGCGCGTTTGGGCCGAGCGGGACGCAAGCCGAAGCTCGCACCTCACGACGAAGCCATTCGCGCCCGCGTGGCGGCTCATCCGGATGCGACGCTCGAGGAGCTGCAGGTCTGGCTTGCGGACGAATGCAAGGTCAAGGTCAGCATCGGCTGCCTGTGGAACAGGCTGAAGTTTCTCAAATTGCCGCTCAAAAAAAGTCACTGCGCGCTTCCGAACAGGATCGGCCGGATGTCGCCGAGGCCCGCGATCGGTGGCGTGCGAACCAGCCCGAACTGAAGTCGGAACGCCTCGTCTTTATCGACGAAACCGGTGCGGCGACCGACATGGCGCGCCGCTACGGCCGCTGTCCGCGCGGCGAGCGCCTCGTTTGCAGCGTGCCGTGGGGACATTGGAAAACGACGACCTTCGTTGCCGCACTGCGGCTCGGCGAGGTCGCCGCGCCCTGTGTGCTGGACGGACCGATGGATGGGGAAAGCTTTCGCGCTTATGTCGAACAGTTCGTCGTCCCGATCCTTAAGCCTGGCGATATCGTGGTGATGGATAACCTTGCAAGCCACAAGGTCGCCGGCGTCCGCGAAGCGATCGAAGCCGCAGGCGCCGAGTTGCGCTACTTGCCGCCCTACAGTCCCGACTTCAATCCGATCGAGCAGTTCTTCGCCAAGCTCAAAGCCCTGCTGCGAAAGGCCGCCGCCAGAACCGTCGAAGCTCTGATCGCAGCGATTGCTGAAGTCCTCACCGAGGTCAGACCGCAAGAATGCGCAAACTACCTCGCCAACCAAGGCTATCGCCACGAATCATGAAAGTGCTCTAGCGTTCATCGTTGCGACCTCCTTCGTGCCGCGCAACCTCTTGATCGAATTGTTGGACATCCTGTTCGGGCTTGTCATTCTCGCCGATTTTTGCGCCCGTCTCTTCATCAGCGAACACCGGCTGCGCGATCTGTTGAATCCGTGGACCTGGGCCGATGCCATCGCGATCGTTTCCTTTCTGGCGCCGCTGGTTGGTGAAGCTGGCGGCTTCCTGCGGATTCTGCGCACGCTGCGGCTGCTACGCAGCTACCAGCTATTGTCGCGGTTGCGCGATGACTTCGACTACTTCCGGCAGCATGAGGAAATCATCATCGCTATCGCCAACTTTGCCGTGTTCCTGTTCGTGATGACCGGGTTCGTCTATGAAACCCAACACGCCATCAACCCGGGCATCCGGAACTACGCCGACGCGCTCTATTTCACCGTGACCGCGCTCACGACCACTGGCTTCGGCGATATCACGCTGCCGGGAACGCTGGGTCGGTTGATCTCGGTGGTCATCATGATCTTCGGGGTTACGCTGTTCTTTGGGCTGGCGCGCGCAGTGCTCAGCCCGAACAAGGTGCGCTTCCGCTGTCCGAAGTGTGCGCTGCTTCGGCACGATCCGGACGCCGTGCATTGCAAGGCGTGCGGCGAGGTCTTGAACATTCCAGACGAAGGGCACGCCTATTGAGGCGCGACGGCGCGTGCAGGGCAATGGTTAGCGGGCATAGCTCATCAAGCTTCAACGAATTGGCGAGGACATGACGACGTAATGCAGATACGGTCGTTCCGGGGATCGGGGGGAGCCCGCTTGGGTCACCGTACCTCAAAGTGTGCCCTTTAGATTGGGACCTGATCTGCGGAGAGCATTATGGCCAGCGGTCAAGTGAACCGCATTCGACGCAAGAAGAAGTGTTCACTGATCGGCATCACGCCCGGATACGCTTTTTCGCTTTGGCTTTCGGTAGCGCCGGTTGTAGCGGCGGAGATTTTGTCTTGCCGCTCCTCTTTTCCATCTCCAGCGAGCGCTTCAGCAGGTCGATGACATTGCCGACCGGTTTGCCTGGCGCCTTCGTCGCGGTCTTGCTGATTGCCTTGCCCGCTTGCTTGTTGCGCAGCATTTCCACGACCGCCTCTTCATAAGTATCTACGAAGGTGGTCGGGTCAAAATCCTCCGACTTCGTTTCGACGATATGCTCAGCCAGTTTGAGCATATCGCTGGGGATCTTCATGTCGGGAATTTCAGCGAAGTATTCCTTTTCGTCGCGAACTTCATACGGGTAACGCAGCGTCATCCCGCGCATGCCCTTCCCGAACGGTTCCAAGATGATCGGCCGCTCGCGTTTGGCGAGGACAACCCGGCCTAAACCGACCACCCCTTTGCCTTTCATAGCATCGCGGATAACGGCGAACGCATCCTGGCCGACTTTATCGTTCGGAACGATGTAATACGGGCTGTCAAAGTAGCGCTCATCGAGCTGCTTGCGCGGCACGAACTTATCAATCTCGATCGTGTGCGTGCTCTCGACCTGCAGCGCCTCCAAGTCCTCGTCCTCGACATGGACGTAGACGTTCTTTTCGACCTGATATCCCTTGATGATGTCGGCTTGCTCCACCGGCTCTTCGGTCTCCTCATCCACCTTGCGGTAGCGGATTCGGTTGCCGGTGTTCTTGTTGATCTGATTGAACGAGACGCGCTCCGTCGTCGAAGTCGCCGGATACAGGGCGATCGGGCACGCGACGAGTGACAGCTTGAGGTAGCCCTTCCAATTCGGGCGCGGGGCCATAGGCCGAACTCCTACGCTACACACGGAAATGGCCGCCGCAGCGGCCACCCAAAATATAGACCCAGTGGCGCATTTTGGGAGTCGGCTTGAACTCCTAGTTCCTGTTTTGTTCTATAGGCTGCTTCGCTTGGGCGGAACGGGACCTCATGCCCGTCGAAACATTGGGTGAAGTATGGAAGCTCGGCTGGCGGTGTACCGCGCGCTGCTCGTGGTTAGGGCCCGCAAAGCGATCAGAGCGGCTCGTGCGTTGGTGCGATACGACCGTAGAGTTGGACTTGACGACGCTCGTGTGGACGCGCGGCGAGCGCTTCCCGATCCTGCGGCTCCCCGAAGTCCTTAAGTGCCCCAAATGCGCAAGGCGGAACGTGCGCGTCTTTTTCACCGTGCCAAACGAGCCCTCAAGGCTCGCCGAGCGAAAGAAAGCGGGGGCGGGATGACCGACAAGCCGAAAGTTTCCCGCTATCTGCAAGCAGGGTCCCCGCTCTGCTGTTTCCTGCCGTCTTGCCGAATGCCCTTCAAGGGCACTTGCACCAGGGGCAACGACGGCCACTTCTATTGCTCGCACGAGTGTGCCGACCAGGGCGAAAAAATTGACCTGTCGCGCGTCGAGGACTTGAAGCGGCATGCTAAAGGCTAGTCTATCTCGCCTTGTCAGCGCGCTGCGTTGATGATGGCATTTGGTGACCTACATTCTCCGACATGTGCGGGAGAGTAATTCAGAGCAGCGGTCCGCTTCGCTATGGCCTGGTGGAGGGTATCAATGTGCACGACAGCCGCGTGCACAATTATCCGCCTCGATGGAATGCCGCCCCGAGCCAGGAATTGCTGGTCATCCGGCGCAACCATAAGACCGGTGAAGTATCTCTCGCCCCGCTGCGTTGGGGACTCATTCCCTCACTGGTGCACGGACCTCGCGGGCGGGCGCAAGCCGATCAATGCTAAATGCGAGACGATTGCGACACTGCCGACGTTCCGCGACGCCTACCGCCACCGGCGCTGTATAGTGCCAGTAGACGGCTTCTTCGAGTGGAAGGCGGTCAAGGGACAGAGGGCAAAGCAGCCCTACGCCATCGCCATGAAGGACGGCACACCGTTCGGTATCGCCGGGATATGGGAGAACTGGAAGGAGCCGGCATCCAGTGAATGGATCAGGACCTTCGCGATTATCACTACCGACGCCAACGATCTGGTGGCTGACATCCACGATCGAATGCCGGTGATCCTAGCTCCCGCCGATTATGTCCGCTGGTTGAGCGATGAGCCTGATCCGCGCGAACTGATGCGGCCGTTCCCCGCCGCCCTGATGCGAATGTGGCCGATCTCAACTCGCGTCAACAAGCCGGAGAACGACGACCCGTCGATCGTCGAGCCGGTGGAGTTAGCAACTGATGTGGCATAGCGGGCGATGAGCCAACCTGCGGACTCTTTCATCAGCCTCTTGTCTTCGTGAAGGCGTTTCACTGAGTTCACGCCTTTTTATTGAGAGCAAGCCACAAAAGAGCTACGGCGTCTTCGGATGTAACCGCAGTGGCGATGTGAAACTCCCCACTTGGATCATTTGCGGGGAGCTCTTGCTGTGCGGTCCATCGGTCTTGTTCGCGGAACAAGGCCTGAAAATTGCTTCCACATGCCTCTATGAGTTCGGAGAGGGTAGGAACGTAAACCCGATCCTCACGGCGAGCGATAATGGTGTCGGGTGGCAGAACCCATTTGCCCTCTCCGCCTTGCGGGTATCCGGCGTCGCTTAGTTGTTTCGCGAGCTCGTAATTCATACCCTCTGCCCTTCGGGCGACACTTCTTATACGCGGCCCATGGTCTGCTTAGGCAGCCAGATTGGGATCCGTGGCGTTGTCGATGAAGTCGTCCAGCCATTGGACGTACTTGTCGAGGTTGGTTTTGAGCGTCAGCGTAAGTACGGCGAAGGTCCTTTTGATCTCCTCTGTTTTGCTATGGGTTGCTCATTCGCAGTCGCCGCCAAAATCGAAGTCGTAGTCGCAGTCGCAATCGAAGTCGCCGCCGTCGTAGTAGTGCTCGGCGTCGGTCTCCTCCCAGGTGTTCGCCTGCGAGGAGCCGCCGCGCAGGCCCATGACCAGGCCGAACAGGCCGCAGAGGATGAGGAACCAGGTCATGTCACCACCGCCTGCCGCCGAGCAGGCCGCGCAGGAATCCGAAGAAGAAGATGGCGAGCATGGGGAATCTGGCGCACAGCCAGAACCAGAACACCAATGCCGCGAACACGATGCCGATAAAGCCGGCGGTCGAGCTTTCGAGCGGCCAGGCGGCCCAGATGCCAATTCCGAACAGCACGATCAGGTATGCCATCATGCAGCTCCCGCTCTGGAGGCTTCGGCCAGCGCCCTGATGACGCGGGCGCCCAGCGTCTGCATGGTGTCCTGCTCCAGCACCGCCACGCCGTTCTCGCGCGCGATGCGCCGCAACTTGTCCTTCACGAAGCCGCGCGAGCGGACGATGGCGATGCTGCGCTCGCGTGGGATCCAGTCCATCATCGGCAATACGTCTTGCGAACGCTGCCGGATTTGTAGGAGCGGCAGGTCGAGAAGCCGTAGCCGTGCCCGGTGCGGGAGCACGAGGTGATCGTGGTGCTGCCGGATTTCCTGGTCGTGCAACTCGTGCTGGCCTCGGAGAGGCCCGGCGCGAGGATGGCGCAAGCGAGCAGCACGGCGAAAACGGTTTTCATTTCGACAGCCTTTCCAATCTTGAAAACGCCAGGGGTTGGTGCTGGTACGGGACCCCTGAACTCCGCATAAGGAGAACGCAGCACCTCCGCTGACAGAAGTGTAGACGGCCGCGCCCGCACCCCGCTTGCTGAAGCCTGCCAAAGTCTTGTTTTGGGGTGCCACGCCGGTCAGGCGCCCGGGCGAAATCGGAGCGCCGGCGGCAGCGCCAGGGCACAGATCAGCGCCATGACCAGGAAGGCTGTCCGCCCAGTTGTCCGTAGAGACCGCGCGACAGGAGAATCAGCACGGCGGTCGCAAGCCCGCCGCTCATCGCATAGAGCGCCTGCGCGGTGGCGGCGAGGGTCGGCGCTCCATAGCGGACCGGCGGGGGATGGTCCTTGGTGATGAGTGGAACAGGACAGTCGCCACCGATGATGAACACGCCTTTCTTGATGGTGCTCTTGTCGATCGGCATCCCCAACACCTTCCTCAAAACGGCGCGGGCGGTAGGACCGGACGAAAGCCGCCAGGGCTGGCCCGGTCCTTCGCTCGAAACCCCCGACGCCCTGGCTGGCTTCGGGAGGAGATAATGCCCCGAGCATAACCCAAATGGGCATAAAATCTTATCAAACCTCAAAGAAAAGGGCGGCTTTTCAGCCGCCCCTCGACGCGAATTCGACGCAGCCTAGTACCTCACGAACCACATGTGGTCTGAGAAATCCTGGACGCGCTGCAGGATCATACGCGGGAGCCAATACGGCACCTGGCCGTCTTGTTTGTCATGCGGCGGCATGTAGAGGAAATCGATAGCCTTCGGCAGATACACGGACAGCCACTCCTCCGTAATCGGCTGTCTGGTTACGGCATGACGCAGCACCCCATCTGACTCGATGATACAGGGGCGGATTTCCTTCAGCATGCTGACCGCGCACGCCACAAGCCTGAACACCTTTTCTCGGTCTTCCTCTACGATGATCTGCGGACGCGCGTCGTAGGTTGGCTCGGCCGGGCCAACGTCTGCGATGGAAGCTTGATTCAGTTCGATGACGGACATTACTGGCCTCCTATAAAAATCGCGACCGGGAAGTGGTTGGCCGCGCCGGAGAGTCATCAGGCCGATTGCGACCGCCGTTGGGAAGGATAAGGTGTCGTCGGGACCGTCCGCGACACGACCGATCCTCCGTCCAATTACTCCCGAATTCGCTTATCCATCCATGTCTCCGGATAAGGCGAAACGCGAGCTAGGCCCGGTTTATATGGTTAATTCGCGTGTCGGTCGGCCAAGCCGCCGTTAACCTTTCCTTAACGATGCGCTGGCGGGGCGCCTGATGTTCTGGGAACTTGGGGGAGTTGTGTAGCGCCGGGGGGCCAGCGTGCTGATGTCGCCGGAGTCGTTTTTGACCGGAATTCTGTCGTCCGGTTCCATGCATTCATTGCTGTCGCTGGCGATCGGCTTTGCCTTTGCCGGACTTCTCGCCACCGGATACCAGTACTTCACGGAACAAGCGCCAAGCTTTCGCTTGGTCAACCGCGGACCGCAGGCTGTGACCTTCGCGGCGATCCCGTTCCTGATCTTCTCGGCCCCGTTCATCATCATGCGCAACACCATCCGCGGCGCGCGGATCGAGGGCCGCAGCTTCGGCTTTGCCATGCTGGCCACCGTGCTGGCGGGACTCTGGAGCCTGATGTCGGGTACGGTGGTGGTGATGGCACTTGAAGCCAGCCGCATCATTCCCTAAAGCCAATCCGATGAGATTGAATCGCGCGGGCCGATTCTCTTCAGTTTGCGCATGCCCTTTTCGGAAAACCGGTTCCCACTTTTCCGGCTCATCCGCTAAAGTCCTGCAATGCCAATCTATGAGCTTGACGGCCAGGCGCCGGAATTTCCGGCCGACGGCAAATATTGGGTCGCTGAAACCGCGGTGTTGATTGGCCGCGTGCGGCTCAGGAGCCACGCCAGTGTGTGGTTCGGCGCCGTGCTGCGCGGCGACAACGAATGGATCGAGCTCGGCGAGCGCTCGCAGATCCAGGACAATTCGACGCTTCACACCGATCCCGGATTCCCGATGGTGATCGGGAAGGATTGCGTGATCGGCCACAAGGTCATGCTGCACGGCTGTACGATCGGCGACAACAGCCTGGTCGGCATGGGCGCGATCATGCTCAACGGCTCGAAGATCGGGAACAACTGCCTGGTTGGCGCCGGCGCGCTGATCACTGAAGGCAAGGCGTTTCCCGACAATTCGCTGATCGTCGGCTCACCTGCGCGGGTCGTCCGCACGCTCGACGACAAGGCCAAGGCCATGATCGCTAGGGGCGCCGACATCTACGTGCGGCGCTGGCAGGATTACGCCAAGAGCCTTAAGCGCATCGGATAGCGCCCTCAACCAGTCTCGCGGAGAAGAACGGATGCTGTCATCGCAGCGCGCACTGTTCGACATTCCGAGTGACGTCTGCTTCCTGAACGCTGCGTCCTGGAGCCCGCTGCCGCTGGCCGCCATCGAGGCTGGCGAAAAGGCGGTGCGGCGCAAGGGCAGGCCGTGGCTGCTCGATCACGCCTTCGCCACGGGCCAATATGAGCGCGCCCGGCGCGCGGCGGCGCGGCTCATTCATGCCGATCCCGAGGACATGGCGCTGATCTCGTCAGTGGCGTACGGCGTCGCGGTGGCGGCAAAGGTCCTGCCGGTACCAGCAGGCGCGCGCGTCCTGGTCTTGCAGGACGATCACTCCTCCCCGGTCCTGGAATGGATGACGCGTGCAAACATGGGCGGGTTCACCGTCGAGGCGGTGCCTGCGCCTGGCAACGGCAATTGGACGGAAGCACTGCTGATGGAGATCGAGCGCACAGGTGCGTCGCCCATCGCGGTCGTTTCGATCTCGTCGGTGCACTGGTCGGACGGCGGCAGCGTGAACCTGGACCTGGTGGGTCCCGCGGTCCGAGCGCACGGCGCAGCACTGCTGATCGACGCTACGCACAGCGCCGGCGTGATCGAGCTCGACGTGGGCGCGCTCGATCCGGACTTCGTCGTGTTCCCCACCTACAAATGGCTGATCGGTCCCTACGGGCGTGCATTTCTCTATGTCGCTCGGCGCCACCAAAACGGCATTCCGCTCGAACAGACGAGCTATGGCCGGCGTGACGTGCGCGCGGAGCAGGACCGCTACTTCAACGATACCGGCTATGTCACGGGCGCGCGCCGGTTCGATATGGGCGAGCGCGACCATTTCATCTCCATGGAGATGGCTTCGATCGGCATGGAGATGATGGCGGAATGGGGTACCCGGGCAGTTGCCGAGCGGCTTGCCACGCTGACCGCAAGACTCGCCGCTGGGCTCCGCAGCGAGCAGGTCACAATTCCAGATGCGCGCGTGCGCGCACCTCATATTCTGAGCTTGGCCTTCCGCGACGGGATGCCGCCTGGCCTGCTCACGAGCCTGGCCGAAGAGAACATCCACGTTGCGCCGCGTCTGGGACGCATGCGCATCAGTCCGCATGTCTACAACGACGAGAGCGATATCGACCGGTTCGTCGAGACGTTTCGTCGATTGATGCAGTTGCTTTGAGAAAGGCACCACGGACGAACAGCCTCGGCCGTGTCGGCTGCCCCTTACCGCACGGTCTGTTAGGCTGTTGCCCAACAACAGATGTTGGGAGGAGATCGCCATGAAGGCCAAGGCTTGCTGGCTGGCTGCACTGTTGTCCATCGGGTTCATCCAGCAGACGGCCGCCCAAGCGTGGCCGGAGCGGCCGATCAAGTTCATCACCTCGCAGGCCGCCGGCAACTCCACCGACATCATCGCGCGCATCACCGCGGACCAGCTGTCCAGCCGCGTCGGCAAGCCGGTCGTGGTCGAAAACCGGCCCGGCGGCGGCAATGTGATCGGCACGCAGGCGGCGGCGCGCTCGGCGCCCGATGGCTACACGTTCTTTTTTGCGACGGCGGCTGCGTTGGTGACGGACCCGTACACGTTCAAGTCGTTGCCATACGACCCGATGAAGGATTTCGTCCCGATCGCCCGCGTCGCCGAGGTCTCATTCTTCCTGCTGGCGCATCCGGATGTGCCGGCAAAGTCGCTTCCGGAACTGATCGCGCTTGCCAAAGCGCAACCCGATAAGCTCACCATTGCCACCGACGGCGCGCGGCGCTTCTCCGGCATGGTGGTAGCATGGCTTAACAAGCTCGCCGGCATGAAGATCTCCGCGATTCCATATTCGAACATGCGTCAGGGCATCCAGGACGTCGTCGCCGGCCGCGTGAACCTGATTATCCTCAGCGGACCGGCCGCGGCTCCAACAATTGCGGCGGGACAGCTGCGTCCGCTTGGCGTCACGTCGGGGCGGCGGCTGGCGGGCTACGAGAACGTGCCGACCATCGACGAGACGTTCCCTGGTTTCGACTTCACCGGCTGGATGCTGCTCGCCACGCCGACCGGCACTCCCGGCGATGTGGTCGAGCGCGTCAATCGGGAAATGAACGCGATCTTCAAAGACGCCGACGTGCTCAAGCGCATGCGCGACATGGGCTTCTCCACCGACGGCGCCGGCACGCTCAAGCAGGCGCGCGACTACGTGCACGCCCAGCACAAGGCATGGGGCACGCTGGTCCGCGAGATCGGCATCGAGCCGGAATAACGGCGCCTGTTCAGCGGCATGCGGCAGTCCTCCGGACAACAAAAAAGGTGCGGCCGACAGTGGGGGCTGTCGGCCGCGCGCGAACCCGGTCTGGGGACGGGGAGGGGTGGGGACGTGACCGGGATCGCGTTACTCGTGGATTCGGTTCAACTCAGCTCAGACAGTTCAACTCGGTTCAGCGTGCTGGTGCGGTCGCGGTGGCAGTGGCCGGCCGTGGATCGCCGAGTGCAACCCAAACGTTGGGATCGCTCTGCGACTGGCGTTTGACAAAGCGGTAGCCGGTGTCCGACCAGAGCAGGACGTTCTCGGCTTGGTTATCAAGGATGTAATCGCCCTTGTCGGTTTTGACCGTGAGCACGGCGTGGCCTTCGCCCTTCTTGTCGCGCACCACGGTGATGAGCAGCGCCTCGCGCGGCCAGCCCGCCTGTATCAGCATGCGCCGCTTGAGCAGCACATAGTCTTCGCAATCGCCCTTGCCGGTGTCGGGATAGGACCACTTCTCGACCACGCCCCATTGTTCGAGGTCGGTGACCGGTTTGATGGTCTCGTTGACCCACCTGTTGACGCGGGTGAGGTCCTTCCAGGCCTTGGACGACAGCACAACATCGCGTGGCGCGCTCGGACTGGTGGCGCACTCTTTCGGTTGGTCGGTGCAGAATTCGACCCAGCCGATCGGCGGCCGCGCCGTGCTGCCGACTGAAACATAGGTCGCGCGTTCAACCGCCGCGCCCGGCATTGGCGCGGCCATCGCCGCCCCTGCCGTGGCGATAGCCACAGCAAGAATAGTCCTTTGACGCCCCAACATTGACGGCCCCTGTATGTCTTGTTGGGGCCATATTTCTCACAAAGCTTTTGAACGCGACTGAAGTTCCATAAGTCAATTTGAAGAGAACCAAAGTAAAAGTTGGCGATAATACTGATATTATTCTAGACGAATTTTCATCAAATACTGTATATTTCAATTCGAGTAAAATTTTAGCTTTAAGGACGACATTGGCGTCGGTGCGCACGAATGCTCGGGCGCCCGCGTGGCGCATTAACCGCGCTGATGGCGCGCAATCACGATGGATGACGAGAAGCGAAGTGGAATGGATCGCCGATGGGCCGGCGAGACAAGGAAAGGCGGCGTTTACTGTGCCGCGACGCTTTCTTCCACCGAGTCCGGATGTTGCAGCCGGGTGAACTCGAGGGCAAAGCCGTTTTCCAGGTGACGGACCACCCGGCCGGTGACCTTGCCGAGGGTGACCACGGCGCCAATGTCCGGCCGCAGATGCGGCGGGGTCGCGACGCCAGCGCCCGACAACGAGACGTCGATGATGCGGCAGCCAATAGTCGTGCCGTTGGGCAGGATTAGCGTAGAGGCCGGGTTGCGCGGCACGAAACGGCCGTGACGGCGGTCCTCCGGCAGGTTGAGGATGTGGCGGTTGGCGAGCCAGGTGAGCTGCGCGGCCAGTTTGTCGCGCTTTCGCGGCGTCGCCGAGATAGTCATGGCGAAGCCGTTGACGAGCGTGCGCGCGATCACTCCCTCCAGCCGGCCGACATGGTCGACGTAGGCAATGACCCGCTCCCCGACCTTTCCAATGGTGGGTGCGATCAAAGCCATGCCGCCGGGCGACATGTTAACGACTTGGCAAGGGTATTCCTGGCGATCGGACAGCATGTAGCGGCCGAGCAGATTCACCTTCACGCGCTGATGGCGGCGGCGGTCCTCGGCGTGCTTCGGAATAGGTGATTTGGCTTGTGGCAGCGCCATGCGGCAGCAGACCCGGGTGTTCGAAACGAGTTCGCATTGAGACTATTCATGGACCGTTAACGTCGCGTTATCCGCAACAACATCCGTAAATACCCCAAAGACTAATCTCGCCTCCCCCCTGGTAGACCACAAGACCATGCCGCATCCGTCCGGCTGCGGCAACGATTCGGGGCGAGGCGGTTTCGGCCGCGGCGCCAATATGGCGGAACATGCCGAGTTTGAGGCCTGCGACCGATCTGGTTCCCAACCAATAGGGCGCTGTCATCGGTGCCATGGCGCCGAGCACGCGCGCCTCGGCCTTTGACTGGTGGGCGAGCGGCAACAGCAGAAGCTCCAGATTGACCGCGAGCACGTTGTCGTCCGCGGTCGCAGCGCTGACACTGGCGACGACACCGGTCTGCTCTTCCATGACGACGGCGAGCAGTTCCCGCATCGCAGTCTGCTCGGAGCGATCCCAAAGCTTAACGAAGCTCTCGCTTTTGAGTTCGCGGCCAAACAACGCGCAGAGCCTTGTGCCTGCGAGCCGGAACGGATGCTGGGCGATGCCGTCGACGGCCAGCACAAAGGTATCGCCGAGTACCTGGCGAATTGCGCTCGGCTCGATGTCGGCTCGCTCAGGCGCCAAGCGGCTGCCGCGGCGCTCGTTCCAGTAGGCGTAAAGATCGCGACTGGACGGGTGTTTCATTATTGGCTCCCCCTTGTCTCACCGCTGCGTTTCGCGCCTGGTCCCGTCCCTGATCGATACAGGTCGAGGCGCGCTCGCGGGCGATGCGGACCAGGGAGCAGGGGGTGTGCCGCGCTGCCCCTCAATGGCGAGCGGTTCCGCCGTTCGCGGTGTTAGCGTTAAGTTCGGTTCCGGATTGGCAGGCTGCGATCACGCGCTTAGGGTCTTGTCATTAATTTCCGCGGGGAGAGGCGGGACGCGACCAAAAGGGAGGGCTCTCAAGCCCTCCCTTTTCTCATTTGGTGGCCTTGTCATTGGCGGGTAGTCGCGCCTTTATGCCGGCAGGCCGAACGTCGCGCACAGCCTGTTGAGCGCAAATTCCGGCGAGGCGCGCGCGTGGATAAGCCCCGAGAACCGATCCTCAACGTACCGACCGCTGTCGTCGCACTGCTCGTATTGCTCGGTGTCGTGCATGCGGTGCGGGTTTGGGTGCTGTCCGAGGTCGACGATCGGCTGTTGCTACTGACCTTTTCGTTCATCCCCGCCCGCTACGAGCCGAGCATGCTGATCGGGGGCGTGTTGCCGGGGGGCTTCGGCGCGCAGATCTGGACGTTCTTCACTTATGCGCTGATCCATTCCGACCTCACGCATCTCGGCTTCAACGCGCTTTGGCTGCTCGCCTTCGGCAGCCCGGTGGCGCGGCGGTTCGGTGCGCTGCGCTTCCTCGCCTTTTTCATGGTCACGGTTGCGGCCGGCGCTCTCACCCATCTGGTCGTCTATCCCGGCGAGCGCGCCATCATGGTCGGCGCGTCGGCCGGCATCTCCGGCATGATGGGTGCGGCGATGCGCTTTGCATTTGAGCCTGGCGGCCCGCTGGACTTCTGGCGTTCCCGCAGCGCCGATCCGGACCGGGTGCCGGCGGCGCCACTCCTTGTTGCACTGCGCAATCCCCGGGTGCTCACCTTCCTGGTGGTATGGTTCGGGCTCAATCTCTTGTTCGGGCTCGGATCAATATCGGTGATCGGCTACGAGCAAAACGTCGCATGGGAAGCCCATGCCGGCGGTTTCGTCGCCGGACTGCTGCTATTTGCGTTTTTCGACCCAGTCCCGCCGCAGCCAGGACTGGCGCGAGAGTTCGAATGAAGGTCGATTTGTTGCCGGCGCTAACTGCTTTGCGGATGGCTGCTTTCAAAATTCCGGGCGGAACACTCACAGGTCCGCCGCACTTAACGTCTACTGTCAAAGTGACTCGGCAGGGCAAGGGAGCGACCCTATGACAGTCAAAGCCATTTTGTCGGCCAAGGGCGGCAACGTCTTTACCGTTGAGCCCACCGCGACGGTCGGGGCGGCGGCAAAGTTTCTCGCAGTGCGGCGTATCGGCGCCCTGGTCGTGACCGGTCCAGAGCAGCGCGTGGTCGGCATCGTCTCCGAGCGCGACATCGTGCACGTGATTGCCGCGCGCGGCGAACATGCGCTCGAGGTGCCGCTGACCGAGATCATGACCCGAAAGGTGGTCACCTGCGCTCCGTCCGATACGATTAGCTCAATTATGGAGTTGATGACCACGGGCAAATTCCGCCACGTGCCGGTGGTGGAGCAGGGCCGTCTCACCGGGATCATCTCGATCGGCGACGTCGTGAAGCATCGCCTCATGGAAATGGAACGCGAACAGAACGCGTTGCGCGACTACATCCAAACCGCGTGACTATTTGATCGGCGCGGGACGCGGCGCGAGCGCGGTAACCGCCTCGTCGACGAGGTCCAGGGTGCGTTGCGCGGTGCGGGCACCGATCTCGATCGCTTCCTGCGCCCTGTGAAAATCAAACCAGCCGATATGCCCGATCCGCGGGGCGATCATAACGTCGGGCGGGTCACCGGCAAGCCGCGAGCGGGTGACGCGGTCCTGCATGATGTTGAAAGCGTCGACCATCACGGTCGGCAGGCCGGGCCGCTCGGTCCCACCCATGAATTGCCGCTTCAGCGCACGTTCGGAACCGAACAGGCCGCGCAGCCCGCTCGGCTGTTTGGCCAATTCAGTCCGGTAGCGCTCGTCGGTTTCGTCGGGGCCGTGGCTCGAGATGGTGAGACCACGGCCGAGCAGGTCGGCGTTGAGGTTGACGGCGATCACAAGGCGTGCTCCGAGCGCGCGGGCCGCCGACACCGGAACCGGATTGACCAGCGCGCCGTCCACCAGCCATCGCCCACCGAGCCGTACCGGCGGAAAGATGCCGGGCAACGCGTATGAGGCGCGCAGCGCCTCGACCATCCGCCCGCGGGTAAGCCAGATCTCGTGACCGGTGCCGACTTCGGTGGTGATGGTCGCGAAGCGGATCGGCAGGTTTTCGATCAGCATGTCGGCCAGCGCATTGTCGAGCAGCGCGCCGATCTTGCTGCCGCCGATCAGTCCGCTGCCCGATAGGCTGACGTCGAGATAGCTCAGGATGCCGCGTCGCGTCAGGCCGCGTGCCCAGGTTTCGAACACATCCAGCTGTCCGGCGGCGAAGCAGCCGCCCACCACCGCGCCGATCGAGGTGCCGACGATGACATCCGGCTTGATGCCGTGGGCGGCGAGCGTGCGAATGACCCCGATATGGGCGAAGCCCCGGGCCGCGCCGCCGCCGAGCGCGAGTCCGATGGTCGGGCGCTCGATGATCGGCGTGCTGGGATCCGTCGTGGCCTCGGCGCCGCGATCTCCGTTTCGTGAGCTACCCACAGCGTCGAAGACCACGCATCACTCCGTATCGGTCAGCCGCCGCAGCGGCCGCGTCATCTTGAAGACCGCGTCCACCACGGCATACTCGTTGTAGCCCAGCCGAGCGATCGGCCGCATCGCCGCGGTGTCGAGCCGTCCATCCTTGATGTACTTGTCATCGATGTAGACGCCGACCACGTGGCCAAACACGACATAGCGGTCGACCTCGCGGCCTTCGATATCGAATGTCATGGTCTTGATCCATTTGCATTCGAGTGCGCAGGGCGAAGCCGCAACGCGCGGTGGCTTGACCAGCCGCGACGGTGCCGCTTCGAGACCGGTAGCCGCCATCTCGCAGGTGCCGCGCGGCAGCGGCGCCGAGGTGCCGTTCATCTGGTCGCGCAGATCGAATGTCGCGAGGCTGCAGACGAACTCTTTCGTCTCCTCCACGAAGGCGACCGAATCCTTCGGACCCTCGCTGGAGAACATCACGATCGGCGGCTTGTCGGTGATGCCGTTGAAGAACGAATAGGGCGCGAGGTTGGTCTCGCCTTTGGCGCTCATCGACGTGATCCAGCCGATCGGGCGCGGCGCGACGATCGCCTTGAATGGATTGTGCGGCAGGCCGTGGTCGTTCTTGCGAGTGTCGTAAAACATCGAAAGAAACTTTCGCGATGAATCTCAGTTCGCACCGTAGCGCGTCACGATCTCGTTGAGCGGCGGCCGCGGCCGATCCTCGGTGGGCTTGCTCGCCCGGCCGATATGGACGAAGCCAGCGACGCGCTCGTTAGGCGCAAGGCCGAATGCGTCGAGCACGGCGCGGTCGTAGGCGTACCATTCGGTTAGCCAGCTCGCGGCGAAGCCAAGCGCATGCGCCGCCATCACCAGGCTGGTTGCGGCTGCACCAGCCGACATGATCTGTTCCCATTCGGGAATTTTGACATGTGGCCCCGCCCGGCTCACCACCGCAATGACGAGCGGCGCACGGGCGAGCCGCTTGCGCTCGTGCTCGATCTGGTCGGGCGTGGCGTCGGCGCGCCTGCCGCGAAACACTGCGGCGATCTTTTCGCCGGCGGCAAGCCGCGCATCGCCTTCGAACACGATGAACCGCCACGGCGTCAGCTTGCCGTGGTCGGGCACGCGCGAGGCAATGGTCAGCAGCGTCTCGACCTCGGCCGGGGAGGGTGGCGGCCCGTTCAACTCGATTGGCTTGATCGAGCGCCTGGTCTTGAGCAGGTTTAGGGCGTCGGGCATTGCAATTCCGTCCTCCGGCGCTGCGGGTAGCATAGTGCAGCCGTGGTGACAAACCGCTGCCGTGGCTTGAATTTGCCTCGATTTCAGACGAAAAAAGAGCCGCATGACGACGCTTGGATCGCGCCCGACCCGACGCCTGCTGGCGATCGTCCCGTTCCTGCTGGCCCTGACCGGCGCCGGCGAAGTGCTCGCGCAATCGCGGTCCGGTCTAGCGGCGCCAGCTCAGGCCGCCCCGCCCAACCCGGTGCCGCCCGCCGATATTCCGAACGTTCCGACGCCGGCGCCGGGCCCGACCATTGTGGTGCCCGGGGTTTTCGCCGCCGCCACCGCCGACCCAAGCACCGCTGGCGCAGCCGCCAAGCCCGCCGCAGCAGGCAACGCCGACCCTGCGTGCCGGCGAGCTGTTGTTTACCGGCGTCGCGCGCTTCGGCCGCGACACGCCGCAGATCACCTCCGGGCTGCATTGGCGCATCTATCCCGACAAACCGGACCAGACCGGCGCATTCCGTCTCGTCAAGGAAGACCGTTCAGCGCAGCCGACCATTGCGTTGCCGCGCGGCGGTTATGTGGTGCACGTCACGTTCGGTCTCGCCAGCGCCGTCAAGGCGGTGCAACTGCGCAGCGACGTGCGCGAGGTGTTCGAGATTCCGGCCGGCGGACTTGCCCTCAAGGGCCAGGTTGGCGACGTCCGCATCCCGTCCGGGCAAATCTCGTTCGACATCTACAAGGGCAGCCAGTTCGATCCGGGCGAGCGGCGTCCGATCGCCTCGAACGTGACGACCGGCGAAATCGCGGTGGTGCCCGAGGGCACCTATTACATCCTGTCGAAGTACGGCGACGGTAACTCGGTGGTGCGCTCCGACATTCGCGTGCAGGCCGGCAAGCTCACCGACGTGACGGTGACGCACCGTGCGGCAGCGATCATGTTCAAGCTGGTGAGCCGCAGGGGCGGCGAGGCGCTCGCCAATACCGATTGGGCCGTCTTGTCGCCCGCCGGCGACACCATCTCGGAATCGAAAGGCGCATTTCCGCGCGTGATCCTCGCCGAAGGCGAATACAAGGTGATCGCGCGCAACGACGACAAAGTCTACCAGCAGGACCTCAAGGTCATCACCGGCGTCGATGGCGAGATCGAAGTGTTGGCGCGCTGATCTGACGGCAAAATCTTTCATTCGCTGTGCGCATGATCGGTGGCTGGACGTAAGGCGCGCGCTTGACGGTGCGATTCAATTCTGGGTCAATGGCACATGGCGTGCAGCGATCTGTCCGGACTTGAAAACCACAGCCGGAATGACGCCGCCAGCCGGGCGTGGTTGCTGAGTATTATTCGACACAAGGCGTTTCGCGATATCGTAGCGTTCGTCGAGCGGCACGGGTTGCTTGAGAAGTTCTACATTCTCACGTTTTGCCTGTTTTACGCGGTGCCGAACGTCTGGTCGGCGCGATCTTGCCTTTACTGGTTCGTTCTGCCGTTGTTCCTGATTGTAGTGCCGCGTGATCCGCTGTTGCGCATCTTGCGCGCGCCACTGCTGCTGGTGTGCATGGCGTTTTTTCTGATCGTCATCGTGGCGGCGCCGTTTGCACAGGAGGTCGTGCCGCGCCAGATCGGAACCCAGGTGCGCATCTTGCTGGTGCTCACGGCGTTCCTGGTGGTGACGGCCTATCTCGCCTATCGCGATCGCGATTTTCCCTATCGATTCTTCCTGTACGTCTCGTGCACCGCAGCGATCGGCGCAGCACTGACCGTATGGAATCATCTCCTCCTCAACGTGCCGGCCAGCGAAATACCCACGCGTCTGGAGGGCGTGCCGGGGATGATCGTGTACTACAACCCGAGTTTTGTCGGCGCGATCTATGGCTTCGCCTGCGTCGGCGCCGCGGCGGCAGCGACCCGGCCAGGAATTTCGCGCGGCGAATTCTCGATCTTGGCGTTGGCTGCGGCGATCCTGGGGTACCGCAGTCGTCCTCACATACAGCCGGCACAATCTGCTCGGCGTCGTGCTGGCGCTTGCGATCATCATCGCGCTGGCGCCGAGCCGTCTCGACCCTTCGCTGCGGCGCGCGGTCTGGATCGGGGCGCTGGTTGCAGCGTGCGCGCTGCTCGTCGGTCTCTATATGGCCAAGTCGATGTTGGCTCGGAATGACGTGGCGCGGCGACAGCTACCGGTTCTTTCTGTGGAAGAGCTACTGGACGTTCATTGAGCAGCACCCCTGGGTCGGTGTTGGCATTACCGCCAAACATCCGGTCGCGTTACCCCATGGGATGGAAATGCCGCATCCGCACAATTTCATCTACGCCGTGGCGATCAAGAGCGGGGTGCTCGCCGCGGCCAGTGTAACGATCATGCTGCTGCTGGCCGGCATCCAGGCGATCTGGGCGTGGGTGAAAATCAGAGCGTTATTTCCGCTGGTGCTGCTTGCGATGGCGGTCGGGCCGACCCAGTTCGATTTTGGCTACTTGCCTCAATCGCTCGGCATGGAATGGCTGGTGCTTTGGTTCCCGATCGGACTGTGCATCGGCACGGTGCTGCAGGCGCAGGACGCGGCGCCCAGTGTCAACACTGCTGCGGATGCGACCGTCCGCGCTTAGAGCATGATCCCGAAAAATGGGAACCGGTTTTCGGAAAGGATCATGCTCAAACGAGAAGCCAAGCGACGAGTTTGATTCAGCGTAACTGAATCAGACTTTAGTCATCGCCTGTCAATCGGCGGCGAATGCGCTCGATCGAGCTTCGTAGCCCACGTTTGGCCGCATCACGCACCGTCAGGCTGGCGGACTGCACGTCAAGATGCGGCTCGAACGCGGCGCGCAGCCGCTGATGCAGGTCGCCGGCTTCGAGCTCCGAGAACATCGACGGCCACCCGAGCCGGCGGGCTTCGCTCATCAGCCAGCTCACGACGAACGGCGAGAATTCGCGCGACTCGAGCACGTAGCCGGAGTGTTGCACCACCTCGCCCGCTGACGCGTCGGCGAGGAACGATGCATAGACCAATCCCTTCTCGGTGAGGTAAAGCCAAGGATCGGGCTTGCCGATGGTGTTGGCACCGTGCAGGCGGTACCGCAGCAGCGGCTCGCGCAGCCAGCCGATCTGCGTGCGCCCAATCGCGCGCAGGAGAAAATCCCAATCGTGGCAGTAGCGGAACGGCCGGAACGGGCCGATCGCCTCGAATGCTGACTTGCGGATCATCAGGTTGGAGCTGGTCAGGGTAAACTGGCCGCGCAGCAGCGCCTGCGCGACGCTGACCCGTTCCGCATCGGCAACGGCACGTGCATGTGATCGCACAACCTTGTGGTCCGCTCCGAGCGGGCCGCGTTCGTCGATGAAGGCGACATTGGAGAAAACCAGATCGTGATCGCCGCGCACGGCAAACGCAGCGAGTTTGGCGATACGCGTCGGGTCATACACATCGTCGGAATTGAGGATAGCGACCCATTCGCCCTGAGCGATCGCAATTGCTTCGTTGATCGTCGCATGGGCGCCGAGGTTGCCGCGTCCGGACAAATGCGCGATCGCCTCGCCGTGCTGTTGCCGGATGTATTCAAGGCTGCCGTCGGTCGAGCCGTCGTCGATCACGACGATCTCGATCGGCTGATAGGTCTGAGATTTCGCGCTGGCGATCGCTTCGTCGACGAATTTTCGATGGTTGTAGGACGGGATGACGACGGAGATGAGCGGGGTCATACAGGCCGTAAGCGCGTTGAATTGACGCCCCAATTAGCACGTTTCGATCGGGCTGAATACACGTTGTATGATCGCGGCAAGCCTGAAGAGGTTGCCATGCAGGCACTGATCGCGAGCGCGGTTCTTGTGGCGGCTATCGTCGCGTCCGATGGGGCGCTGGCACAGCATATTCCGTCGAGCGATTTGCCGGGCCGGGAGCGCGAGCGCTTTCTCGATCAGCCTTATCCGCCGACGCCGCGCATCCAATTGCAGGATGGCAGACCCGCGCCGGTCTTCACCACTTCGAAGTCGAAATCGCAAAATAAGAAAAGGCGACGGACTCCCGAACGCCGCTAAGGCAGCTCCTTCACCATCGCGTCGAACGCCTGGCTGAAACCCTTGAACGACACCGGGATGGCGACGTCGCGCTGGCCGGCGTCCTTGAACTCGAAGCGCCCCTGCTCGGTCGCGGCGCGCATGCGCTTCACGATGTCATCCTTGAGATCGATGTCGGCAAAGCAGCCGGCGGGAACGCACCACCGAAAGCCGCCGGCGAGGCCGGCCAGCTTCGTGTCGTAGACGAGCTTTACGCCGGTCTGAATCCAGACGTTGATCGGCAGTTGGAACACCACCTTCACCGGATCGCCCTTGTTGGCGCGGCCGATCGCAACCTGGGCGATCGGGGTCGTCTGGCCCTGCGCGGTCACCGCCTGCACCATCTCGCAATTCTTTACCGGCGGCGTGCCGCGGGTCTCGCAGCGCACGGTCCAGTCCTCGTAGGTCGCGGTGGTTCGCTGCGGCGTTTGAGCTGCAGCCATGGAAGCAATGGCCGCAGCCATTGCCGTGGCGGCACCGATACGCAGAACTGTGACAGCCATAAGCCGCTCCGTCGTTCTACGCGTCATTCTGCCTGCGCCGCAAATCCGGCGCCACTGCCTCGTCGGCGAGCGCAGCGAGCGCGGCATCGAGCGGCATGACCTGCTGGCCTTCCTTGCCGAGTCGGCGGATCGACACGCTGCGATCCGCGGCCTCCTTCTTGCCGGCCACCAGCAGGGCAGGGACCTTGGCGAGTGAGTGCTCGCGCACCTTGTAATTGATTTTCTCGTTGCGCAGGTCGAGCTCGACGCGCAGTCCCGCCCGCAGCGCTGCCGCGTGCATTTCACGGGCGTAATCGTCCGCGTCAGATGTGATGGTGGTGATCACCCCCTGCACCGGCGACAGCCACAAGGGCAGGTGGCCGGCGTAGTTCTCAAGCAGGATGCCGAGGAAGCGTTCCATCGAGCCGCAGATCGCGCGATGGATCATCACCGGCGGCTTCTTCGAGCCATCGGCGGCAATGTAGAAGGCCTCGAAGCGCTCCGGCAGGTTGAAGTCGACCTGCGTGGTGCCGCATTGCCAGTCCCGGCCGATCGCGTCGCGCAGCACATATTCGAACTTCGGTCCGTAAAACGCGCCTTCGCCCGGATTGATTGCGGTCTTGATTTTGCGGTTGTGGCTTTGCGCCTCGATGCGCTTGAGCACGTCCTGCATGATGCCTTCGGCGTGGTCCCATGCCGCATCCGAGCCGACTCGCTTCTGCGGCCGGGTCGAAAGCTTCACGGTGAGATCGCCCTCGAAGCCGAAATCGGCGTAGGTCGTCAGGATCAGGTCGTTGATCTTGAGGCACTCGTCCGCCATCTGCTCTTCGGTGCAGAACACGTGGGCGTCGTCCTGCGTGAAGGCGCGCACCCGCATCAAGCCGTGCAGCGCGCCGGACGGCTCGTAACGGTGCACGATGCCGAACTCGGCCATGCGCAGCGGCAGCTCGCGGTAAGAGCGCAGCCCGTGCTTGAAAATCTGCACATGACCAGGACAGTTCATCGGCTTGATGGCGAAGATGCGCTCGTCATTGGTCTCATCGCCCGCCGACTGCGCCTTGAACATGTTCTCGCGGAACCAGCCCCAGTGGCCTGAAGTCTCCCACAACGACTTGTCGAGCAGCTGCGGCGCGTTCACCTCGCGGTAGTCGCCCTTGAGGCGGCGGCGCATGTAGCTGACGATTTCCTGGAACATGGTCCAGCCGTTCGGGTGCCAGAACACCGTCCCCGGACCTTCCTCCTGGAAATGGAACAGATCCATTTCGCGGCCGAGCTTGCGGTGATCGCGCTTCTCCGCCTCCTCGAGTTGGTGAAGGTAGGCGTCGAGTTCGTCCTGCTTGGCGAAGGCGGTGCCGTAGATGCGAGTCAGCATCGGGTTGTTGCTGTCGCCGCGCCAGTACGCGCCCGCCACCTTCTGCAATTTGAAGGCGTTGCCGATCTTGCCGGTCGAGGTCATGTGCGGACCGCGGCACAGGTCGAACCACTCGCCCTGACGATAGATCTTCAGGCTCTCGCCCGGCGGAATGGCATCGACCAGTTCGACCTTGAAGTTCTCGCCCTTGTCCTTGAAGACGCGCTTCGCTTCGTCACGCGGCCACACCTCCTTGGTGAACGGCGCATCCTTGGCGATGATCTCGCGCATCTTCTTTTCGATGACCGGCAGATCCTCGGGCGTGAACGGCGCGTTGCGGTGGAAGTCGTAATAGAAGCCGTTGTCGATTACCGGACCGATGGTGACCTGGGTGCCGGGCCAGAGCGCCTGCACCGCCTCCGCCATCACGTGCGCGGCATCATGCCGGATCAATTCGAGTGCACGCGGGTCCTCGCGCGTCAGGAACTCGATCTTGGCGTCCTTTTCGATCGGGTCGGAAAGATCGACGACCACGCCGTCGAGCGCCATCGCGACGGTGCGCTTGGCGAGCGACGGCGAGATGCCCTTCGCGATGTCGAGGCCGGTGGTGTTTGAGGGGTACTCCCGACGCGCGCCGTCGGGAAAGGTCAGCGCGACCATTGTTCACTCCTGTTTGCTCACTCCTGCGAACGAGCGCAGGTAAGCTTGAGTCCGAATGCAGAGATCCTGCAGGAACGTCTGTTAGAACATGGAACTTGGAGTTGCAACACGCTAGTATGGTGCTTTCTCCCTGCCAACGCGCGTGCTACCGCCATGCGAGCATTGTTTGGACTTCTGTCGCTGGCGCTCTCCGCCGCGGTATCGCTCGCCGGACCGGCCGCAACACCAAGCCCCGTCGACCGCACGCCGATCGTCTTCTATCTGGCCAAAGGCGAGCCGGACGCCTGCGGCTCCGGCTGCAGCGAATGGATCGCCGCGGAGGGCTATATCGACCCCCGCGCGGCGCAGAGGCTTCGCACGTTTCTAAAGCCTCCGAACCGCGCCAAGTTGCCGATCTTCTTTCAGTCGCCGGGAGGAATACAGCAGCAGGCGATTGAGATCGGGCTCTTGATGCGAGAGCGCGGAATGACCGCAGGTGTGTCGCAAACGGTCCCAGAAGGCTGCGACAAAGCGGACCACAAAACATGTCAGACGCTTAAACGCTCGGGACGTGCGCTCGTCGCGGAATTGCGCAGCATCGCAAGCTGCAACTCCGCCTGCGTCTATGCACTGCTCGGGGCAAAGACACGCCAGGTGCCTCCGGGTGCCGCACTTGGCGTGCATTCGAGCCGTCTTGTTGGCATCAAGAATGGCCAGGTGATCGCTTCGCCGGAGGTATCCTCCGCGATCCGCAAGCGTCATATGTCGACGCAGCGGACGCAGCTTCAGAAATATATCGGCGACATGGGAATTGCGTCGCGACTGCTGGAAACTGCCGATAAGATTCCACACGAGCAGGTGCGCCGGCTGAGCCGCGATGAAATTGCTGCCTTCGGCATCGATACGCGGGGGTTCCAGGAGTTGCGTTGGACAATCATTGAAACGCGCGACAAGCGTCCGGTCGTTCTCAAGTTCATTACGCAGGTCAAGGGCGCGGAACGCAAGGAGTTCCGGACCAGCGTCATTCAGCTGACGTGCACCGAACCGCGCCGCGTCATTGTGATTTTCTCCCGTGGGTTGGCCTCGCATGAGATCGGCAACGCAGCAACGACGTCTTTCGCTGTCGGTAGCCGTGTGCTCGTTCTTCGGCATACCGGTGCTGGGAAGCAGGTCGACGCGTTTGACGCCGGCGGGCTGTTTGACAACAGCCGTACCTCGGCGCCGTTCGAGTATTTTGACGAATCGGTCGTGGCAGGCGGTATTGCCATGACGGAAGGCGACCTGAAATCCCAGTCGCTTCAATCTGGCGCCTTCAAGCTAACCACCCACGGCCTATCCGAGGCGATGAAGTTCTTGCGCCAGCAGTGCGTTGACGCGGCGTGAGTTGGCGACGCTTCCGATCGGCACCGGCACCCTGGACCGATGAAGGCGCAGACCGAAGTCGTCGTGCCCCTGTTCCCCAAGGTGATCCGCTGGTGGAGCCTGACGTTCGATTAGCTCGGCTCGGAATTGGTTCCCCGCCAGCGCCCGTAGCGCCAGGGGAGGTACCAGCGCGAGCGCGCCGGCAGCGCTTCGCAGACGAAGTCCAATCCTGAACTGCCGAACGGATGACAACGGCACAGCCGTGCCATTGTGATCCAGCCGCCGGCCCAGAGACCGTGCTGTTCCAGCGCTTGGTCGGCGTAGTCGGAGCAGGTCGGCAGGTAGCGGCAATGGAACCCGATCAGCGGCGATAGCGTGTAGCGATAGGCCTTTACCGCGGCGCGGCCGGCGCGCCTCGGCCAATGTCCGACGCTTCGCAGGACGCCGGTCTCTGTCATCCGACTAAAATCCCAGTTCCATTGTGAATGCTTCGACCAAAGCATAACTCGCTGCAATCGTGATGCTGCCATCATTCTTGTTCATCAACCGTGCGCTGCGGTCCGGAACTGCGGCTTTGCCGACACGCGTCGGGCGTGATCTATTTGCACTAGACCCGAATTTGCGCCGTCGATAAAAGTTCCGAAGGGTGAGTTGGTCTGCCTTTTGCATAACGTGAGGACGACTCTCACGGGCGAGGGCTCCCGATACAGGGGGATAGGATGAATTGATTGGTCGTCGGCGCTTGTGCGGTTGCGTTCTGCGCGCTTCCCAGCCTTGGCCCGACCACATCGGGCGCCTCGGACCTGCGCGCGCTCCCCATGCAATTCGAATTGCGGACGGAAGGCCCGAGCGATTCCTGCAAGCCGAACTGCCGCACCTGGGTCTCCGCCACTGGCGCGATCACCGCCGACACGCCGCGCGAGTTCGAGGCGTTCGCCAAGACCCGCAATCTCCGCGGCGCCAAGCTGGTGCTCGATTCCGACGGCGGCTCGGTGCTCGGCGCGCTGGCGCTCGGCCGCGCGGTGCGCAAGCTCGGCATGGTGACCACGGTCGGCAAGACAGTCGATCTGCCGGTTGCTGCGAACGGCGAGAAGCGCGCCAAGATCGCGCCCAACGCTTACTGCGAGTTGATGTGCGCTTTCGTGCTGCTGGCCGGCATCGAGCGCCATGTGCCGGCGGAGGCGCGGGTGCTGGTTCACCAGATCTGGCTCGGCGACCGCCGTGACGATCCGACCGCGGCGAACTATTCGGCCGAGGACCTCGTGCTGGTGCAGCGCGACATCGGCCGGCTCGCGCAGTACACCGTGGAGATGGGTGGCGCGATCGACCTGCTCGAGGTCGCGCTGAAGATCCCACCATGGGAGCCGATGCGTCTGCTGTCGCGCGACGAATTGCGCGGCATGAAGATCGTCACAACCACCGACGCGGTGGAGGTGAGTTCTGGAAACGCCACCGCGACGTCGCCGCTCGCCAACGGCAGCCGCGCGTCGATTCAGGAGCGCTCCTGGGTGATGCTGGAGAACGCCGGCCGCATGCTGCTGACCCGTAAGCACCCGCTCACTGTCGAGGGCGAGGAGATCGGCTTTTTCGATCTCACCTTCGCGTGCGGCGAGGCGGGCAAGGATGTCACCGTCACCTATTTTGAGCAACGGCGCGGCGCTGCCGAACGCAAGCCGGAAACGCTGACCGACGTCGAGATTTCGATGGCGGGCAAATCAGTGTCGTTGAAGGTCATGTCGTCGCAGCCCGGCAGCCGTTCGGCTGAGTTCGACTCCGTCGCGCGCGGCCGCATGCCCGTCGACCTGTTCAAGACCTTCGCCGACCCGCGCAGCCGTTCGCTGCTGATCGAGACCAACAGCGACGATCGCGCGACTGCGATCAGGCTCGGCAACGCCGGCATGGCGCGCGGCTTCCAGCAGCTCGCGGCAAACTGCACGGCGCAGCCCGCCGTCCGCAGTACGCAGCGCACAGAATTGCGCCGCGAAGCGGAAGTCCAGCCGAGATAGCTGCTCGCTACCTTCTAGCCTCGATATCCCTTGATGGTCTGCTTGCAGCCGCGACTGTCGAACCGCGCCCGGTAATCGCGGCCGGTCTTCGCCCAGGCGCTGCCGCCGCGGGCGAGCGGCGAGCGCGGGCATTGTGCGAGATGCGCCGCGACGCGCTTGGCGAACAAGAGATTGGTCTCGAGCGTGATGCAGACGATCTGACGATCGCCGGGCGGCGCGACTTCCAGCCGTGGCAACTCAGTCTCGGCGCGTTGGATGCGCTGCGCTTCCGAGGTGCAGTCGGCCATCTGCGCCAGCGACGGCGTCGCCAGGGCCACGAAGAGGAGGGTGCCGAGCGGCGCGATATACCTGCGTCTTTTTCGTTTGCGCATGATCTATTCGGACCTGCCTTCACCCGCCGAAGCATCAAGCCAGATTCGCGAACCGCGCCAAAGCTTCGCGCAGGCGGGAAACCGATTCGCACTTTCCCGGATCATACGCTGGCGCGGCGCTTGCCTTCGATCTGGCCGATCGCGTCGACCACGGCGTCGAAGGTCAACATGGTCGAGGCGTGCCGCGCCTTGTAGTCGCGCACCGGTTCGAGCACCGCGATGTCCGCCCACTTGCCGTTCTTGGGCGGCTCACCGTTCTCCTTGAGCATCTTGCGGACGGTGTCGCGCAGGCTGCGCAGCTCGTCGGCTTTCGCGCCGATCACGTTGCGCGCCATGATCGAGGACGATGCTTGGCCGAGCGCACAGGCCTTCACCTCATGGGCGAAGTCGGTGACGATGTCGCCGTCCATCTTGAGGTCGACGGTGACGGTCGAGCCGCACAATTTGGAATGGGCGGTGGCGCTGGCGTCGGGCTGCTCCAGGCGGCCGAGCCGGGGAATGCCTCCGGCCAGCTCAAGAATGCGGCGGTTGTAAACCTCATTCAGCATTGACGTTTTCCGACGGGCTTCCCCCGGCAACGACGGAATCGATTGTTTTCAGGGCCCGTTGAACTATATATGGCGGGACCAGACGGCGCGAAAAGGGTTTCCTGCCGCCTGGTTTGGCTCAAGTCCGGATTGGTACCCGGGAGGAGCCATGCGGATTGGGAATGCGGCGTCCGGTTGCCTCTGTGTTAAGCACAGACAGGCGCGCGGTAAGCGCCCACCCCGGTGACACATCCGGCTCCCGGCTCACGCCGAGGCGCCGGTCGAACGGAGAGACCATGGACGCCATCGTGAAGCCCTGGCCCAAGGGGCCGATTACCGAACACGTTCACAAAGCACCACAGCCCATCAGCCCGCGTCCGACACGCGAGGAGGCAGAGGCCGCGGTGCGCACGCTGATCGCCTACATCGGCGACGATCCGAACCGTGAAGGTGTGCTGGAAACGCCTAAGCGCGTGGTCGGCGCCTATGAAGAGCTTTATCGCGGTTACCGCGAGAGCCCGGCCGAGGTGCTGGAGCGTACCTTCTCCGAGACCGCAGCCTACGACGATCTCGTGCTAGTGCGCGACATCGGCTTCAACTCGGCTTGCGAGCATCACATGATGCCGTTCACCGGCAAGGCGCATGTCGCCTATATGCCGGTCGACAAGGTGGTGGGTCTTTCCAAGCTCGCCCGGTTGGTCGACGTCTATGCGCGACGGCTGCAGACCCAGGAGCACATGAACTCGCAGATCGCGACTGCGATTGAGGAAATCCTCAAGCCGCGTGGCGTTGCGGTGATGATTGAGGCCGAGCACACCTGCATGTCGCTGCGCGGCGTCGAGAAGCCCGGCGCGCTCACCGTCACCACCCAATTCCGCGGCGCGTTCCGCGACGATCCGAACGAGCAGCTGCGCTTTATGTCCATGGTGCGCGGCGGACAGCGGTAAGCTCGGCTGTCATGCGCGGGCTTGACCCGCGCATCCATCTTGCGTGAGTACTGGGTTGTTGATGGCCCGCCGGGTCGTAGGCGAGCGAAGCGACGCCGTCCTTCGTCCGGCTATGCCCGGCGATGACACTTGAGCGCGAGGCGACCGTGGCTGCCAAATCAGACATCGAGGAAGGCCTCGCCCTGGCGCCGAAGTTCGATGCCGACGGCCTTGTCACCTGCGTTGCCACCGACGCCGCGTCCGGCGACGTGCTGATGGTTGCGCACATGAACAAGGAGGCGCTGTCCCGCACGATTGCGACTGGCGAGGCTTGGTACTTCTCGCGCTCGCGCCAGGCGTTGTGGAGGAAAGGCGAGAGTTCGGGCCATGTCCAGCGCGTCGCGGAACTGCGCATCGACTGCGACCAGGACGCGATCTGGATCAAAGTCGAGCAGCAGGGTCCGGGCGCGTGTCACACCGGACGGCGCTCCTGTTTCTATCGCGCGGTGCCGCTCGGCCAGACCGGCGCGGTGCGGCTCGAATTTCGCGACGACGAGAAGACGTTCGATCCGAATGCCGTTTACGACAAGCCAAAATAATCATGGCTGACGGTTCCGCGCCAGGAATCGAGGTCCGGCTCGCGTCGCAGCCGCGCGGCACGGTCGCCATTGTGACGGTCGACAACCGCCGCAAGCTCAACACCCTCAACAGCGCGCTGATGCGCGAGTTCATCGCCAAGATCGACACGCTGGCCGGCCGCGACGATCTGCGTGCGCTGGTGCTCACCGGGGCAGGCGAGGCGGCGTTCATCGGTGGCGCCAGCATCGACGAGATGGCGGTGATGGGTCAGACGGGCGCGAAGGATTTCATCACCCTGGTGCATGGCTGCTGCGACTGCCTGCGCAAGCTACCGGTGCCGGTCATTGCGCGGATCGACGGCTACGCGCTGGGCGCCGGGCTTGAGGTCGCGGTGTCCTGCGATCTGCGCGTTGCGAGCACGCGGGCGAAATTCGGCATGCCTGAAGTGAAGGTCGGACTGCCGTCGGTGGTGGAGGCGGCGTTGATCCCGCAACTGATCGGCTGGGGCCGCGCCCGCGAGCTGCTGATGACAGGCGAAACCATCGATGCCGAAACCGCGTTGCGCTGGGGTCTGATCGAGCGCGCCGCGAAGCCGGAGGAGCTGGACCGCGAGGTCGACAAGATCGTCGCGGCGCTGGTCGCCGCCGGCCCAAATGCGGTGCGCAGCCAGAAACAGCTGATGCAGCAATGGGAAAAGCTGCCGACCGACCGCGCCATTGCGGCGGGGATCGACGCGCTGGTGCAGGCGTTCGACACGGACGAACCTGAGCGCCTGCTCGGCGCGTTTCTGACGCGCCGGAAGTCCTCGGACAAGACTTGAGTTTGTGCCCACGAATGCAGAACGCAGCTATCATCGCCTATCGGGACGACGGTGAAAGGCCGGTGCGCGACAGGCTGCGGCTTGAGCTCGATCGCGACGGCCTGACGATCACCCAAGCCGACGGGCCTCTCGTATTTCGCGCCAATTCGGCGCAGGTGTCCCATCTCTGCGCGGGACTGATCGATCTTCACCCTGTTCCGTCGGCGACGCCGCTGCAAATCCTGCTCGGGGCCGTGCTGCAGCTTGCGTCTGCGGCGGCTGTCAAAGCTGCGTTCGAGAAGGCAACGGGAGAAGTGAAGTGGGAGCGCCCATAGGAAATGGACTATTTGTTGCCCTTCACCCGCGCTAGCAACTGTCTGGCGCGCTCGAGGTGCGGCCGGTCGAACATCACTCCGCCGATACCAACCGTGCCGGCGCCGGGATTGGCAGCGAACGCGGCGATCACCGCCTCGGCCTTTTTGATTGCTTCTGCCGCAGGCGTGAACACCTCATTGCAGGCCGCGATCTGAGCCGGATGAATCAGCATCTTGCCGGTAAAGCCATCGCGGCGCGCCTCCTCGCATTCGCGGCGGAAGCCCGCCTCGTTGCGGAAGTCGACATAGACGGTGTCGAGCGCCTGCACCTGCGCGGCGGCGGCGCCGGCCAGGCACAGGCTGCGGGCGAGCCGGTACGGATCGAGGAAGTTTCCGTCGCGATCGCGGTTGGCCTCGGCACCGAGTTCGACCGAAAGGTCCTCGGCGCCCCAGGTCAACGCCTTGAGCCGCTTGCTCGAGCCTTTGTAGGTGCCGGCAAGAAAGATCGCCTGCGCGGTCTCGGTTGCGATGGCGATGATGTCGAGCGTGCCATCCGGCAGACCGTGGATTGCCTCACGCGCTGTGATCTTGGCGTCGCAATGGGTCACCGCGGCGCCGCCTTCGGCCTTCGGAAACATGATGCCGTCGGGATGGCCGGCCACCACAGCGTCGAGGTCGTCGTCGGTCAGCCCGGTGGCGAGTCCGTTGATGCGTACGTAAAGGCGGGGGCGGTCCTTGGCGTTGCGTGCCTCGTTGAGGAATGCGACCGTTGTCGCTCGCGCTTGCGCCTTACTTTCCGGCGCAATCGAGTCCTCAAGATCAAGCAGCAGCGCGTCCGCGCCGCTGCCCATACCTTTCTCAAGCTTCCGCGGGCTGTCGCCCGGAATGAACAGGAACGAACGCATCCGGCGAATGCGCCTTACGGGCAGGGCCGCCGGGTGCCGTCAAATGCCAGGAAGGTGCCGCTCGCTGGATCGTAGGAGCGATAGCGTTGCATGCAGTAGGCGACCGCATCGTTGGATACGGCACGGGGTGGGGGTGGTGGCGCATAGGCCGGTGCCGGTCCGCCGCAATAGGCCGGTGAGACCACGACGTAGGAGCCATCGGGCTGCTGCGCGTAGCAGCCGTTGTTATAATAGTAGTACGCACCCCGCCGCTCGCCCTCAGCGCCGATGATCGCGCCGGTGGTGCCGCCCAGGATCGCGCCGACTGCGGCGCCGCGGCCTCCACCGATTGCGCCGCCCAGGATGGCGCCCGCCGCGCCGCCCAGCAGTGCTCCGCCAAGCGCATCCTGCGCGTTGGCTTCATTCACGGGGGCAGCAAGCGCGGCGATCAAGAGGGCGGCAGCCCCGAACGTCTTATTCATGTTGGTCCTCCTCGACAGGATAGGTCGGCGGATCATGGCACAAGCAACCAAGGGACGACAGCATGGCGATGGCGCCGCAACAGTCACGCCGCCGGCCGCATCCGAATGAAAGCCTGCCGGCGGCACTCCGCCACCAGCTTGTTGTGCTGGTTGTAGGCGCGGTGCAGCAACTCGACGATGCCGGCTCCTGGCTTCGACTTCGACTCGCGCTTGCCGAGGATCTCGGTGGTGCAATGCACGGTGTCGCCTTCGAACAGCGGGTGAGGGAATTTCGTGTCGGTCATGCCGAGGTTGGCGATGGTGGTGCCGTTCGAGATGTCGCTGACCGAAATCCCGATCATCAGGCCGAGCGTGAACAGCGAGTTCATCAGCGGCTGACCCCACTCGGTTTCCTGCTCGCAGAAGTGCCGGTCGATGTGCAGCGGCTGCGGGTTGAGCGTCATGTTGGAGTACAGCATGTTGTCCATCTGCGTCACGGTGCGGGTGTAGCGGTGCTCGAACACTTCGCCGACCGTGAAGCCTTCGAAATAGAGGCCGCCGCGCTTGTGTCGGTTGATGTCCTTGGTGTTCGTGCTCTGGGCCATCGGGTTCGCTCCTGCGCCGGGATTTAAGGTTCCATTTACCATACTCGCCCACAGTCCGCCTGCTGGGACGGCATTATCGCCCGGCGAAGGGCCCTTTCATGACGGTTGAAGCTCCGGGCAGCAATCCCGCCGTGACCGGCGCGATCCGCCATGCCTCGAAGATGACGGGGACCAATTTCCAATATCTGGTTGCGACCGCTCAGGTCGAATCCGGGTTCAACCCAGGTGCCGCCGCCGCGACCTCCTCGGCGCGCGGGCTGTTCCAGTTCATCGAGCAGACCTGGCTCGCCACGCTCAAGGAGCAAGGCGGCGCACTCGGCTACAGCCAGGTTGCCAATGCCATCGAGCGTGCGCCCTCCGGCCAATATGTCGTGTCGGACTCCCGCCTCAACGAGCGGATCATGAAGCTGCGCAGCGATCCGACGGCCAATGCGGTGATGGCGGGCGCCTACACCAAGGCCAATGCGGCCAAACTCGCCGAACGGCTCGGCCGCAATGCCACCGAAGGCGAACTCTATGTCGCGCACTTTCTTGGCTCGAACGGCGCGAGCCGACTGATCTCGCTGGCCGAAGCAAGGCCGGGCGTGCGCGCCGACGAAGTATTCCTGGGTCCAGCCAAGGCTAACCCGTCGATCTTTTATGACCGCGGCCGTCCGCGTAGCGTCGCCGAGGTCTATCGCGTGCTGGTCAATCGCTACAGCGTTGCGCGCGATCAGGCGCCCGCCACACCGCAGCTCGCCGCGGCTTCGACTCAGCCTGCAACGCCGTTGCCGCCCTGCCTTCGCCCCCGATACGGCTGAGCTCACCGACGCTTACGCTGCAGCGGCGCGGATGTCTGCGCCACCCACGGAGATCGCCGATCTCGCGCCAGTATTCCATGGGCTCTTCCGGACCAGCGCCGGCCGCGAAGCGGTGGCGCCCGTGGTGAGCGCGCTGTGGAGCGCGCCGACGCCGGTTGCCGACGCGCCGGCGCAGGGTGCGGCCCCGCGGGAGGTCGCGCCCCCACCGCAATCGGCCGGGGCGCCTATGAGCCTGTTCCAGGATCAGGCTGCGGATGCACGGGCGCTGTTCCGCGGCCGCGTCTGACGCCGCCCGCTGTTAAGAATTCGTCAATCTTTCCAAATATTTATGGTGAACGTTTTCTTAAATCTCGGCGTGTAGGTTGCGCGCTGTCGGCGGCTGGGCGCCGGCCCCGCGGTACTTGTTCCGTGGTCGAGCGTGTCGGTTATCGTCATGATTGTTCGTCAGTTTCTGCATTGGTTGCGTACCGCGCCGCCCGGTGATCGGGCCGAAGCCACCAGTGCACTTGCCCGTGCATACCTCTACTCGGATTTGTCAGACAATGATCGGGCGGCCGCCGAAGGCGCAATGATCATGCTACTCGATGATCCCTCGCCGCTGGTCCGACAGGCGCTCGCCGAAGCCTTCGCCGCGAGCGACGCGGCGCCGCCAACCATCGTCCACGCACTGGCGTCCGATCAGCCCGACGTGGCATCGGCCCTACTGGAGCGCTCGCCGCTCTTCCTCGATACCGATCTGGTGCACGCGGTCGCGACCGGTGACGCGGAGCGCCAGGTTGCGGTTGCCGGCCGGGCCTCGCTGCCTTGCGCTGTCGCTGCGGCGATCGCCGAGGTCGGCTGCGCCGAATCCTGCTTGGTCATGCTGGAGAATCCAGATGCGGAAGTCGTGCCGTTCTCGCTCGACCGCATCGTGGCGCGGCACGGCCATCTGGCGGTGATCCGCGACGCGTTACTGGCGCGCGATGATCTCTCTGCACCTACCCGGCAGGCGCTGGTTGCCAAGCTGTCGCACACGCTCGCCGATTTCGTCGCGTCGCGCGAATGGCTCGCCGGCGAGCGCGCCCAGAAAATCACCAAGGAAGCCTGCGAGAAGGCGACCATCGTGGTCGCGGCCGACAGCGAGAACGGCGAGATGCGGCCGCTGATCCGGCACCTTCGCGCCAGCGGACAGCTCACCGCCGGGCTGGTGCTACGTGCGCTCCTGTCGGGCAATCTCACGTTGTTCGAGGAGGCGTTGTCGGAGCTTACCGGCATGTCGCTGGCCCGCATCGTCGGCATCGTGCACGACCGGCGGGGGCTCGGTTTCCGCGCCGTTTACGACAAGGCCGGGCTGCCGGCCTCGGCGTATCCGATGTTCCGCGAAGCTTTGGAGGCGATGCGCGAGGACGGCTTCCTCAGCGAGCCTGGCGATGTCAGCCGGCTCAAGCGGCGCATCATCGAACGGGTGCTGACGCGCTGCGAGAACCATGCCCACGCCGACGTCGATCCGCTGCTTGCGCTGCTGCGCCGCTACGAGGCCGAGGCCGCGCGCGAAGAGGCGCGACTGTTCTGCCAGGATCTGACGGCGGATGACGCGATCGCAGCCTATTCCGATGATCGGCCGGCTGCGGCAGCGTAATTAGAGCACTTTCATGATTCGTGGCGATAGCCTTGGTTGGCGAGGTAGTTTGCGCATTCTTGCGGTCTGACCTCGGTGAGGACTTCAGCAATCGCTGCGATCAGAGCTTCGACGGTTCGTCTAAGCGCGAAAGCTTTCCCCATCCATCGGTCCGTCCAGCACACAGGGCGCGGCGACCTCGCCGAGCCGCAGTGCGGCAACGAAGGTCGTCGTTTTCCAATGTCCCCACGGCACGCTGCAAACGAGGCGCTCGCCGCGCGGACAGCGGCCGTAGCGGCGCGCCATGTCGGTCGCCGCACCGGTTTCGTCGATAAAGACGAGGCGTTCCGACTTCAGTTCGGGCTGGTTCGCACGCCACCGATCGCGGGCCTCGGCGACATCCGGCCGATCCTGTTCGGAAGCGCGCAGTGACTTTTTTTGAGCGGCAATTTGAGAAACTTCAGCCTGTTCCACAGGCACTGGCGGCGAGCTTGCCTTGAGATAGTCGGGCCGGTGCTTGTTCTCCACAGCCAGGAACTCGTCCGTCACCTGGCGCAGCCGGCCGGTCAGTGCCCTCGCGATGTCGGCGATATCCTCGCGGCCGTATTCGCGCACGATCGCACGCACTGCGTCGACATGTTGATCGATGATCGCGAGCGGGATTTTCGCCAAGTTTGGCGTGTGCTCCAAGAGCCGGCACAGGCTGTCGGCCGCGGGCCCCACGGCGGGATAGCCGAACGTGCCGGAATCACCCTTCAAGTCGTGAGCTGACAGGAAAAGCTCCTGCTTGGTGGCCTTGTTGAGACCCTCAGTCTTGACGCGGAGGCGCGCTGCGTCGAGGCGCTCGCATTCGTCGTGCATCCAGGTCGGGAACTCGCCGGAAATCTGGGCGAGCGCCGCCTCGGCGCGCGCCACCGGGTCGTCGTCGGCGGGGTTGGCCTGACGCACCAGCTTGCGCAGCTTGCTGGTGTCCGGCGTGATCAGCTCGTGATCGCCGTAGGTGACGACGTCCGGCTTCGCGCGCTTCGGGCTGTTCATTCGCGTCGGTGCTCCTTAAATCCGTTCAAGTCGGGGCCCTGGCCTTATCCATGAGCGATTGCTGGCGGATGGTGTCGGACTTGCCGCCTTTGCGTCGCTCGGGCCCGATGTAGTTCGGGTTCACGTTGCGTCGCCGGTCCGGACCGAAATAGGTCTTGGTCTTGATGAACGGGCGCGGGTTGGCCACCACGTTGACGATACGGTGATAGAGCGCCTTGGCCGAGATCGGCTTGGCCAGGAATTCGGTAATGCCGGCGTCGCGGGCTGCGGTGACGCGGGCCTTTTCGGTGTGACCGGTCACCATGATGATCGGCGCGAACGGGTTCGCGTTGGCGCCGGGCTGGCGGATCATCTGCGCGAGCTCAAGGCCGTCGAAGATCGGCATCGCCCAGTCGGTCAGCACGATGTCGGGGAGATAATGGGTAAAGGCGTCGAGTCCCGCCGCGCCGTCTTCCGCCTCGTACACCTCGCGCGCGCCAAAGCCGTGCAGCAGCGTGCGGACAATCCGCCGCATGTGCGCGTTGTCGTCGATGACGAGGAAACGCAAACGATTGAAGTCGATGCGAACCATGCGGCCCCGAGGGACCGGTCGTTCCCTCCGGCCACACCCAGACTGACGTTAGAATTTCCCCGTTAAGGAACAGTTTAGGATCACGGTTCTGGGACCAATGGCCGCCCACCTGCGGTGGGCGACGATGGGCCAAAACCCCTGGTCGTGCCTGCATTTGCAATGTCGTTTCGACCTGATAACGGTTGCCGATCACACGCCCGGAATCGGAACACCATGAAGCGCAGCGCGGATCGCATTCTCACCACCCACGTCGGCAGCCTGATCCGGCCGCCGGAGCTTCAGGAGTTCTACCGTGCCAAGCAGACCGGCCAGCCCTACGACCAGGACGCTTACGAGCGCACGCTGCGCGACACCGTCGCGCAGATCGTCAAGCAGCAGGCCGATTGCGGCCTCGACGTCATCAGCGACGGCGAATACGGCAAGGCGATCTCGTGGTCGCAATATGTGCTGGAGCGGCTGAGCGGGTTCGAACGTCGGCCGTTCTCGGGCGGTGGCAACACCTGGGCGCGCGGCGCCGATCGTAGCCGCTTTGCCGAGTTCTACGCCGAGCTTGACGCGCACGAGCAGGGCGCCACCACGATGGATTCGATCGTGGTCGGGCCGATCAGCTACACGGGACAGAAACTGCTTCAGAAAGACATCGACAACTTCAAGGCCGCGCTGGCACAGGTGAACGTGACGGAGGCCTTCCTGCCGGTGGCGGCGCCGGCGAGCGTGATCCCGGACCGCAAGAACGAGTTCTACAAGAATGACGACGATGTGCTGGCCGCGATCGGCGCAGCGATGCACGATGAATACAAGCAGATCATCGATAATGGCTTGCTGGTGCAGCTCGACGACGCGCGCACCGCGGTGACCTTCGACCGCATGGTGCCTCCCGCGAACCTGCAGGACTACCTCAAGTGGGTGGCGCGACACGTCGAGATCCTCAACGAAGCGATCAAGGGACTGCCGCGCGAGAAGATCCGCTATCACGTCTGCTGGGGCAGCTGGCCGGGGCCGCACGTCACCGACATTCCGCTCAAGACCATCGTCAAACTGATCCTCAAGCTCAAGGTCGGCGCGTTCGTGATCGAGGGCGCCAACCCGCGCCACGAGCACGAGTGGAAGGTGTGGGCGGACGTCAAGCTGCCGAAAGACGTGGTGCTGATCCCCGGCGTGATCAGCCACGCCACCAACATTGTGGAGCATCCCGAGCTGGTGCAAGAGCGCATCGTGCGGATCGCCAAGCTGGTCGGGCGCGAGAACGTGCTGGCGTCGACCGACTGCGGCTTCGCGCAGGGACCGTTCTATCGCCGCGTTCATCCGAGCATCATGTGGGCGAAGCTGCAGTCGCTGGTCGAGGGCGCGCGGCTCGCGAGCCAGGAATTGTGGGCGAAGAAGGCGGCGAAGAAGCGCGCGGTCAAACCCAAGGCCAAACGCGCCAAACCGGCGGCGAGGAAACGCCGCGCGGCCTAGCCGCACCAAGTTTCACCATCATTTCCCAGGCCCCGACAGGCAGCGAGACGGCTTTTCGATCACGAACGCGAGGTTTATGATTTTGCGCTGAGCAGGGCCCCGCAGAGGGTCGGTTTGGAACACGTCAGCATTGGGAGGATCGCCGTGAAACGATTTGACGGCTTTGCGCACCGGTTCGCGCTGGTTGCTTCCACCGTTCTCGCCACGGCTGCACCCGCGGCCGCACAGTCTCCCAAAGTCGGCGATCCGCCCGAGGCCAAGAACATGCGCCTGGTCGGCATGAACGATCTGCAGGCGCGCAGCGGCTATCAGCCGATCATCCATCGCCAGGGCGAGCGCACCATCGCCTATATCGGCCATCATGGCGGCACGCGGGACGTGCCGAAGCCCATCAATCCAATGACCAACCAGCCGGAGTTCAACGGCACATCGATCGTCGACGTTACTGATCCCAAGAATCCCAAGTACCTGTTTCATCTGCCGGGCCAGGAGGGCAACTACGAGCAAGGCGGCGCGCAGATGGCGCGCGTTTGCGACGGCAGAACGCTGCCCAAGGGCGATCCCCAAGCGGTGTATCTGCTGCGCAGCTTTGGCAAGCTGGGCCACGAAATCTGGAATGTGGCTGATCCCGCTTCGCCGAAGCTCGTTTCACGGCCGAGTTGGAACCTAAAGGACACGCACAAGAGCTGGTGGGAATGCGACACCGGCATCGCCTACCTCGTCTCCGGCGTTCAGAGCTGGCGCGCGCGGCGCATGACCGAAGTGTTCGATCTCAGCGATCCGGCCAACCCTGTCAAAATTCGCGAGTTCGGCCTGGTCGGCCAGGAGCCCGGCAGCAGCGGCAGCGTGCCGACCGACTTGCATGGCCCGATCTCGGTCGGTGCCGAGCGCAACCGCATCTATTTCGGTTACGGCACCAACAAGGGCGGCGTGGCGCAGATCATCGACCGCGACAAGCTTCTGAAGGGTTCCAAGGAGCCCACTCCGGACAGCCTGCGCCACCCGATCGTCCGGCAGATCGATCTGTTGCCGATCACCGGCGCGCACACCACGGTGCCGCTGCTCGGTGTACCGGTCGCCGAGTTCGCCAAGGACAAGGACGGCAAGGTGCGCGATTTCATCATGATCGTGAACGAGCAGATCCTCAACGAATGCCTGGAGCCGCGGCAGATGGTCTTCTTCATGGAAGTGACCATCGAGTTGCGGCCGATGGTAGTGTCTAATTTCAATGTGCCGGAGGCGAGCGGCAATTTCTGCGGGCGCGGCGGCCGGTTCGGCGCGCATTCTTCGAATGAAAGCACCGCGCCGGTGTTCCACAAGAAGCTAGCGTTCTTCACCTGGTTCAATGGCGGCGTGCGCGCGGTCGACATTCGCGATCCGTATCAGCCCAGCGAGGTCGGCTATTTCATTCCGCCGATCACCGAGGCAACCGACAAGCGCTGCATCAAGGTCGACGGCCAGGACCGCTGCAAGATCGCGATCCAAAGCAACAACGTGGAAACCGACGAGCGCGGCTATATCTATGTGATCGATCGCGCCAATACCGGCATGCATATTCTCGAACTGACCGGAGATGCCCGAACCATCGCCGGACTGCCGTGATCGATGGAGAGGCCAGACGAGCCGTGATGGTACGCTCGATCGGAATCGCGATCGTTGCCGCGCTCGGGCTTGGCGCGCTGGCTGCCCCGCTCGTCACCGCCGCATGGCACGCCGATCGCGGCGGCATCGCGGCTGCGCGTCCGAACTGGGCCGAAATGCAATGGCCGTTTCCGATCGACGAGTGGGGCAAGGGCAGGGCGTTTCAATGCCGCGCGGCCGACTGCGGCAGCGAGGTCAAGATCTATGTCCGCGCCAAGATCGGGTTCTGCAACTGTGTCACCGGCGTCGCCGATGACGCCGAGCTCGAGCGTCTGAGCGACTTCGCACTCATAGACGGACGAGTTGCGGCGCTGGGTGACGGCAGGCCGATCGAGGTTGCCTGGATGAAGGGACGCAGCCATCCCTACCAGGTTTTCGGCGCCAGCCGAGGCGGCAAGTCGGCGCTGTCCGTCGCTTTCAACGACGGTTGCGATGCCATCGTCGCGTCGGCCGTCATCGACGGCGACAAGCTGGACGCCATTGAACCTCGGGTGATTGAATTCTTGAACGGCCAGACCGTCGTGCCATGGGCCAAGATTACGCTCGGCCAGTAGCGTTAGCGTGTACGCGAGAACCTGGCACGGCGTCCGGTTTTTCCTGCGTAGCCAGCCAGCGCCTTCTTCAGCCAATCCACCAGAACGCCGGCGATCTCGTCGCTGTTCTTTTCCAGCATCATCATGTGGCCGTTGCCGCGGATGCCGACGTCTTCGAGCCGCAGGAACGTGACCGGCACGCCGGCCTGCGCCAGGTAGGCCGCGGTGCAGTGATCGAACGCGGCATGGTACGACGATTCCGCCGCGACGATCAGCGTGGGGATCTTGACAAGGTTCGGCAGCCTGCGGGCCGGCTCGGCCTGCAGCCAGCCGCGCACCAGCCCCGGCGCATCGGGCTTGTCCCGGCGCACAAAGGCGAGTCCTTCTCCGCCCTTGAGCGGCGGATCGTAGGTGAGCGGCACGAAGCCGAGCCCGTAGGGCTTGCGCCGTCCGATGTCTTCGAACCAGTCGGGCGGCCCGTTGAAGCTCGATTCGTAAACCGGCGGGCCGTTGGGCTCGATCGCAATGAGTGCCTTCACCAGCCTGGGCCGCGTATCGGCGATCAGCCAGCCATAGGCGCCCGACTGCGAGTGGGTCAGCACGATCGCCGGACCGATCTCATCGAGCAGCGCAACCACGGCGTCGCGGTTGATCTGCTGCGACGTCTCGTTGTCGATCAGCGACGGGAATTGTGTGGCGTAGAACGCGTCGAAGTGCTTGTCGCCGGCCGTGCCGGCGCCCGGCCATTGGGTGTGCCGCTTGGCCTGCGGCCAGAGGCCGAAGCTCTTGGGGGCGGTGAAGCGGCGCTCGGTGCGGGTGAGGTCGGCGTCGCCGACCGCGCCATGCGACATCGACCAGTGCGGCGAGCGGCCGCGCGCCACCTGGTCGACCACATAGACGGCAAAGCCCTGCCGCAGGAAATATTGCGCCCAGCCTTCGCGGCCGTCCGGCGTGCCGGTGAAATTGGTGCCGGTCTGCCAGTTGCCGTGGATCATCACCACCGGGTAGGGGCAGCGCAGCCGGCGCGGGATCCAGTATTCCGCGTACATCTGGCCGACCGTTGGCGCACCGGCGATGGATCGATCGATTTTTCCTCCGGCGTAAAGATGGCCCCAGCGCGCGATGGTCAGCGGCTTCGGTGCCGCGGCTCGCGGTCGGCGCGCCATGCTCAGTATCCGAACTGCTCGCGCAGGATGCGCTCATCGAGGCTGTGTCCCGGGTCGAACAGCATCCGCATTGAGATCTCGTGGTCCATGCGGATATCGACCTCGCGCACGTCGCGCACCTCCTCGTGATCGGCCACCGCCGCGACCGGGCGCCGCTCGTGGTCGATCACCCTGATGGTGACGCTCGCGGTGTCGGGAAGCAGCGCGCCGCGCCAGCGCCGCGGCCGGAACGGGCTGATCGAGGTGAGCGCCAGCAGCGACGCGTTGATCGGGATGATCGGTCCCTGCGCCGAGAGATTATAGGCGGTGGAGCCCGCAGGCGTCGCCACCAGCACGCCGTCGCCCATCAACTCGGCGAGCCGCTCCTTGCCGTCGACCAGGATCGACAGCCGTGCCACCTGATAGGTCTGGCGGAACAGCGAGACTTCGTTGATGGCGTAATGCTGCTTGACGTTGCCGCGCCCGTTGCGCGCCCGCATCACCAGCGGATGGATCACGGTGGTCTCGGCCGCGGCCAGGCGTTCCTTAAGTTTGTTGTCGCGGTAGTCGTTCATCAGAAATCCGACCGTGCCGCGGTGCATGCCGTAGATTGGCTTGCCGGTGTGCATCAGGGTGCGCAGGCTGCGCAGCATCAGGCCGTCGCCGCCGAGCGCCACCACCACGTCGGCATTTTCCGGCGCGACGTTGCCGTAGCGCTTGGTAAGCCGCGCCAGCGCCTGTCGCGCCTCGGTGACAGGGCTCGCCACGAACGCGATGCGCTCGTATATGTGGCTGCGGCTGGGCCTTTGGCGTTTGGGCACGAGTGGAACTCCAGACGCACGCCCCAAAAAGCGGTTTTCAGCCCCAACCAGCAGGACCACGGCCATGGAACGCGCGGTGTTCGTCTATACGACTTGGCCCTCGACTGTCGAGGCGGAGCAGGTCGGCCGGTCGCTGGTCGAGCGGCGGCTCGCGGCCTGTGTGAACATCTTGCCCAACATGGTGTCGATCTACCGGTGGGACGGGAAGCTGGAGCGTGGCGACGAAGCGGTGATGATCATCAAAACCCGCGCCTCGCTCGCGGTCGCAGTGGAGGCGGCGGTCAAACAGATGCACTCCTACACCACGCCCGCCATCCTGGTGATGCCGCTGGAAAGCATCGAGCAGAGCTATTTCAGCTGGATCATGGCCGAGACGGAGGCGGCGCAGCGCTAGGTAGATATCCAGCGGCTATTTCGGGCGGCTTTGCCGCCAGTAGCTGAGATCGGTGAACGTGTTGAGGTCGAACCGCTGATCGGCGGCGATATCGCCAGACTTCTGCAGGGTCTCGAACACTTTCACCATGCCGCGCTCGTTGATGCCGAGCTGCGGATCGAGGACGGCAAGCTTCTCGGCATCACCGAGCGCACGGGTGGCGAGCTCGATGCTGGTGCGCAGCTCCTCGGCGGCGATCTTGGCGACGTCCGCCCGGTTGGTGTTCATGAAGTCACGTCCGCGCTGCAGCGCGCGGAGAAATCGCACCACCACGTCGCGGTTTTGCTCGGCCCATTTGCGGTCGGCGTTGACCGTAGTGAATTGCCAATCCGGCACGAACGGGATGACCGAGCCGAGGTTGTTGAAGCCGGCGGCTTCGGCCTCGTAGCTCAGCGGAAACGGCTGCAGCCCGGCGTCGATCTTGCCCTCCTTGAGCAGGCGCCAGCGGGTCGGCGCGCCGCCCACCGCCGTCATACGATAGTCGGCGGGCGTGAGCCCGATCGCCTTGGCGATATCCTGCACGACGTAGGTCGAGCCTTCTTTTTCCGACAGGATGCCGATGTTGGCGCCGCGCAGCTGCGCGAGTGTCTTGATCTCGGGCTTGGTGATGATGAAGTGCGGCAGGCGGCCGGTGTTGCCAGCGATGATGCGCAGTGTGCCGCCGCGATAGGCGTCGATCACCACCGCTTCGGGCGTTCCCATGGCGATCTGCATCTGACCCGCGCGCAGCGCCGCATTGATCTTCTCGGCGTTGTCGAGGATGTGACTTGTGGTGTCGAGCCCTTCGTCCTTCATGAAGCCCTGACGTTGCGCCACCCACAACGGCAGACTGAACAGCGTGCGCGAGACGTTGGCGACATGAAGCACGTCCGCGGCGCCGGCGCCGGATGAAACGGTCGTGAGGCCAGCGAGAAAGAACGCAAACGCGGCGGCTGCGCGACGTGCCACGACGATCCTCCCATACGGCAGCGGGCGAGACTGGCCCGCCCGCACCCACTCCTTTGTCGCGTTCGCGCGCGCTTAGTACGCGCGGGTGCCTTCGATCACTTCCTTGAGCATGACGTACTCGCGGCACTCGGTGCCGCCGCAGATCGAAGCCACCTTGGTGAGGTGCTCGCGCGCCTTGAGCAGGTTGCCCTGCTCGGCGTGCCACATGCCGTAGTAGGACCAGGTCAGGGTGTGGTCCGGGTTGGCGGCCAGCGCCTTCTCGTACCAGTACTTGGCGTCGTCGTAGCGGCCGAGCTTGCGGCTGGTGAAGCCGAGCAGGTTCGCCACATCCGGGTGGTCGTCCTGGCCGAGCGAGCGCAGCTTGGCCATGCCGCCGACGAAATCGCCGTCCTGGTAGATCATCGCGTGCGCGGCCTTGTAGCCGTCGATGAATTGCTGCTCGGACTTCTTGTCCTGCTTCTTCGGCGCGCGCTTTTTCTTGCCGTCGGTCTGACTTGACTGGCCCTGCGGCGGGGAGCTTGGCGTGCTGGTATCGGCCGCAAAAATGGACTCGGGCGCGGCCAGCATGGCCGCCGCGAGCAGGGCAGAGAGACGGAAGGTGGCGCGCATGATTGGTTTCCTCCGGGACGGCCGGGGCGATACCGGCCGCGATTAACAAGATTAGCCGAACCAGATGTCAGAACAACGCAGTACCGATGTTATTTCGGGCCCGGCGCCTCAACTCGCCGTGAATGCGGGTTCGCTTGGTGCTTGACTTGGAACCCGGAGAAAGAGAGCATTTGCCCCGTGCTGGTTCCTCGGCGCGAGCCGGGGAGGCAAGAGGGAACACGGAATCCGCATGTTGCGGCCGTCCGTGGCTGCCCCCGCAACTGTAAGCGGCGAGCCCGCGTCCGAATTGGCCACTGGGAAACCGGGAAGGCTGGACGCAGGCAACGACCCGCGAGCCAGGAGACCTGCCAGCGCAGTCACCCAACCGGTGGGCGGAAGGACCACACGGAGCGGCTGTTCGCAGCGGTGACATCGTGCCGATGCGGATGCCGTGCGAAGGTGATCTTTCTCACGACATCGCAGGTGGCGTAGGGCGTCCGTTGCGTCGTCTTTCGCATGCCTCCGCATCGGTGATTTCACCGAGCGCTTCCTTTTGGGAGCGCCAATGCGGAGGACTGAGCTATGGGGCGTGTATCTTTCGTGAACCGCGGTCGAGCGGACCGCGATCGTTCGTCGTTTCACCAATCGCTGAAGCTGTCGCTGCTGGCGTCGATTGCCGGCCTGGCCTGGGCCGTGCCGGCGGGCGCGCAAAACAACGTTGCATTGCCGCTGATCGTCGTGAGCCCGACGCTGATCCCGACGCCAGCGGGACAGGTGGCGAGTTCGGTCTCGGTTTTCACCGCGGTCGACATCGAGCGCAATCAGTGGCGCACCGTGCCTGAGGTGTTGAAGTCCGTTCCGGGCCTCAACGTCGTACAGGCGGGAGGACCTGGAGGTCTGACCTCGGTGTTCGTGCGCGGCACCAACTCCAACCATGTCAAGGTGCTGATCGATGGTATCGACGCCAGCGATCCAAGCAATCCGGGCCGTTTGTTCGATTTCGCTCACCTGCAGACCGCCGACATCGAGCGCATTGAGGTGCTGCGTGGTCCGCAAAGTGGTCTCTACGGGTCCGACGCGATTGGCGGCGTGATATCGGTCACCACCAAGAAAGGCGAGGGACCGCCCAAGGTCCGCGCCCTGGTCGAAGGAGGATCGTTCGAAACCTTCAACGGGGCTGCTGGTGTCAGCGGTTCAACAGACAGGTTCAACTACGCCTTCAACATCGCGCGCCAGAATGTGGGCGATAACCCGGTGATGCCCAAGCGGTTCGTACCGCCCGGACAGCCCTACCTCAGCAATTCTTACGACAACACGACTGCCTCGACGCGCCTGGGCGCCGACATCACAGAGAACTTCTCCATCGACTATGTCGCGCGGTACACCGAATCCACGCTGAATCTGGTGGACTTGGAGTTCCCTCCACCGTCCTTCACGGCGAGATCGGCCACCACGCGAAGCTTGGGCGAAACACGACAATTCTATACGCGCGGCGAGGCGCTCTGGTCGCTGTTTGACGGCCGCTTCAAGAATCGATTTGGTGCGGCCTACACCGATGTGTGGAATCTCAGCCGGATTATCACCGCGCCGTCCAGCACCAATGAAGGAATCAGAGACAAGTACAACTGGCTCGGAGAGTTCGCGCTTATGCCGGGCCACATCCTGCTGGGTGGCGCCGACTTTCAGACTGACCGGATGCATACGAGGTCGACTACGGGCGCCACCCTCCAGCGCAGCGTGAGCAACACCGGAGCATTCGCCGAGCTGCAATCCGAATTTGCCAAGCGCTTTTTTGTCGCTGCCAACGTCCGGTTCGACGACAACGAAACCTTCGGCCAGTATACGACCTGGCGCGTTGCGCCGGCGGTCATCCTCCCCGCTACGGAAACAAAGCTGAAGGCGACAGCTGGCACCGGCTTCAGGGCGCCGTCGCTGAACCAGCTCTACGTCAGTTTCCTGCCGTTCTTCGTTTCAAATCCCGATCTGAAGCCGGAAACCAGCTTCGGCTATGACTTCGGTTTCGAGCAGCCGCTGCCGGCCGGGCTCTCGTTTGGCGTGACCTACTTCCACAATGATTTGGACAATCTGATTGCTGGCGCTCCCACCGGCAACCCGCCTCCCTCGGGCTGCTCTCCCGGCTGTACGACAGTCGTCAACATCGCCAAAGCGAGAACTTACGGCACGGAAAGTTTCATTTCATGGGTGATGACCGACCGCTTCCGCGTGCGCCTCGACCACACTTACACCAAGGCGATTGATACCTCTAAGCCGTTTGCCAGCACGCTGGATGCCGAGCTGCTGCGCCGGCCAAGAAACAAGTTCAGCGTCCAGACGGTCTGGCAGCCGCTCGATCCGCTGACGGTAACGTCAACGGTCATTTGGGTGAGCTCCTGGGTCGATGGCACGCGCGAGCTGTTCACGCGCATCGATCAGCCGGGATACACCCTCGTCAACATCGCCGCGGAGTATGCGGTCAATCGGTACGCGACGGTGTTTCGCCCGCTTGGAAAACGCATTTGGCGAGACCTACGAAATCCCGAACGGCTACCGCGCTCCGGGATTCGGGGCGTTCGGCGGCATCCGGGTGGCGAACCGGTAGCGACTGTCGCCCGGCTCATACCCGTCATCACCCGGCCGCCTCGAAGTGGCGCGACCCGGCGATCTATCTCTTCGAGAGTTGATGGATCGCCGGGTCATGCCCGGCGATGACGGGTCAAATCGGCTGCCACATCACCGGCACGACCTCGTAGCCGCCTCCGGACTTGACGATGTAGCCCGTCGCCGGGAACGGGAAGTGATAACCGGCGACCAGCATGCGGTCCGCAGCGGCGCGGTCGAGCATGCGGCGGCGGTTTGCGACCGCCATGGCGCCGTCCATGTCGAAGATGCCCTGCCATTCCGGATTGCGCGCGAACAGCCACGGGTGGTTGGTGGTGTCGCTCAGCACCAGCAGCGACTGATTGCCGGAGTTGACCGTGAATGCGGAGTGGCCCGGCGTGTGGCCATAGGCCGGTATCGAGGTGACGCCCGGCGCGATCTCGGCGCCCGGCTCGAAGCGTTTCACCTCGTCGGCGATGTCGCGGAAGATGCGACGCACGTTGAGAAACAGCGGCCGCATCGCTTCGGGCGCCGCGCTCATGTTGGCGTCGTCCATCCAGTACGCCCATTCCGGCGCCGGCACATGGATCTCGGCCTTGGCGAAGACTTTCTTGCCGTCCTTGTCCTTGATGCCGTTGATGTGGTCGGGATGGAAGTGCGAGATCGCGATCACGTCGATCGCCTCGGGCTTGACGCCGGCGGCGGTGAGCGCCTCCGGCATGTGGCCGGTGGTGGGCCCCAGCTGGCCGCCGGTGCCGGTGTCGAGCAAAACCAGCTTCGAACCGGTGTTGACCAGCATCGCGGTGAATGAGGTCGGCACGATGCCGGGCTGCAGAAAGGCGTCGCTCAGCGCCTTGTTCACCTCGGCGGGCCCGGCGTTGCGGACGAACTTGTCGTCGATTTTGCGGAACCAGGTGCCGTCGTAGAGCGCGGTGATCTCGAAGCTGCCGATCTTCTGACGATAGACCCCGGGGCTCTGCACACCGGCAGCGGGCGCGGCGGCAATCGCCGGCGTGGCAGCGAGCGCGGTTGCGGCGGCCGAACCGGCGAGCAGATGGCGACGCGTGAGCGCGGTCATGGCTTTGTCCTCCATGCGTAGCGAAACACGTTCGGGTGGATTCTATTCCAAGCGGGGTCGCGGGTCAGCCCGGCAACTCGGTCTTCTGCTGCGGATAGACGTGGTCATACACCACGCGTCCCGCGATCAGGATGGGTGTCGCCAGGAACGCGCCCATCGGTCCCCACAGCCAGGCCCAGAACGCGATGGCGAGAAAGATCGACAGCGGATGGATCGAGAGCACCTGGCGGCCGACGATCGCAGGGGTGAGGAACTGGCCTTCGATCAGCGTGATCAGCATGAACACCGCGGGTGGCAGCAGAGCGCCGAGGAAGGTCGGATAGACCAGGAGGCCGATCACGAACAGCAGGACGTACATGATCGCCGGCCCGACGTATGGGATGTAGTTCAGCCCGAACGCGAGCGCGCCCCACAACAGCGGCGCCGGCAGGCCGAGCAGGTAGGCCATCACGGTGGTGACGATACCGAGCGACAGATTGATCGCGGTGACCACGAGCAGGTAGCCGCCCAGATTGTCTTCTATGTCGTTGAGGATCTTCAGCGCGCGCAGCCGCGCTTCGCGCGACGCGAACCAGTTCAGCGCGTACTTGCGAAACTCGTCGCGGCCGATGATGAAAAAGAACAGCGTGCCGAAGAACAGCACGAGCTGCATGGCGAACTGCACCGCGGCCGGCGTGACGACGGTCACCACGCCCTCGATGACCCGCGATTGGTTCACGTCCACGCCGCTGCCGGTCAGGCCGAGGCCGAGTGCCGATTGCAGTTCATAGAAGGCGGCGAGCGGGCGGTCGAGCAGCTGCAATTTCTCTTTGATCGCGGCGCCGAGCTCCGGCGCCCGGCCGATCAGATCGGTGATCGGCTGCGCCAGCGTGACGACGGCGATGTTCATGGCGCCGATCAGCAACAGCAGCACTGCGATGGCGATGATCCAGGCCGGAACGCCGCGCGAGGTGGCGTAGCCGATCAAGGGACCGAACGTCATGCCGACCGCGACGGCGGCCAGGATCGGCACCACCAGCTTGCCCGCAACGAACAGGAAGACGCCGAACGCCAGCACCGCCATCAGGATGGTCGCGGCCTGCGCGATGGCGCGCCAGAAGCTGGTGGTGTCGGCGAGCGGAGACGGATCGCGCGATTCCAGACTGAGCCAGGGGCGCGGTGGCCGCTTGGCTGGCGCGTCGTCCGCGGATCCCTTCGGTGCTGTCGTTTGACGGAGTGTCGCCATCGCGCGCGGCCTCCTCGGACCGCTAGAGCCAGACTCCGAGATATTTGAGCAGCGAGAGAATGCCGATGACGATGACGATGATGCGCACGATCTGCTTGGCGCGGCCTTCGATCGGCAGCATGTTGACGAGATAAAGCACCAGAATGACAACCAGAAACGTGATCAGAATGCTGATGAGCGTCGACATCGAAAAATCCTTGGTCGGAAGGGCGCGCGGGTCGGCCCGCCGGGCGTAGCTTGAGCCATTAACGTGTGCCTGGCGGTTCCGGTTCCATTCCATGAACCGGATGCAGCATTTGCGGGAAGAAGACGCCGTGCGCTCAGGCGCGGCGCGGCAGCCGGGCCGGTGGCTTGCCTTCGGCTTTCCGCGGGTCCTTGATCGGCGGACCGTGCCGCAGGTTGAGCCTGCGCGGCGCGTTGGCGCCGAAGTCGTCGTCGGTCTTGAAGCCGGCGTTCGCGGATGCCGGCGATGGCGCAGAGATCGTCGACCTCGTTGGTGTCGCCGGTGGTGGCGAGCGCGCCGATCACCTCGCCGTCGTCGTCGCGGATCAGCTGGCCGCCGCCTTCAAGGAACATCGGTCCGGTGGCGAGGTCGAGCAGCGACTGCATGAACAGCGGCTTCTCCTTGGCCTTCTGCAAGACGAGCCGCGACTGCCGGCCCATGGCGAGCGCCGCATAGGCCTTGCCGTATGCCACTTCGAAGCGCAGCAGCGAGGCGCCGTCCTGCTTCATCGCCGCCTTCACATGCCCGCCGGCGTCGAGCAGCACCGCGGTGAGCGGATAGGCGTTGCGCCGTTTCGCTTCCGCGAAGGTCTCGTTGATGACTGCGACCGCTTCGTCCAGCGTGATGGCGCGCATTCCTGTCTCCCGCAAAGCTGCGCGACGATAGCAAAGCGGCGAACCGCCCGGAACCCCGGCGTCGAACGCGAGAGTCATCCGAGTGCGAAAAGTCACAATCGGTGCGGCAAAAAAAACGACGTTTTGTGATATTCACCACAGCGGAAAAATGGTGGCCCGCTACTGTGCATTACTACCGGTGCAAATGCCCCATATTCCCCTGCATCGGAAACAAAGTAAGCCCGCTTGGCCGCCCGCCAGGCGGGCTGGCTTTTGACTAGCCGCAAGTGGCGCGAATCAAGTCACGCGCCAACGGCATGCCACCAAGAAGCGCCGCGCCAAAGCCGGCCTGTTCAGGGCCCTGAACCTTCACCTCGCGCCACACGACCAAGCGGCATGGGCGCATTTCTCTGGGATGTCCTGCCGCATATTTTCGTCGTCTGGGTGTTCTTCGGCGCTGTCGAGATCGTCAGCGTCTGGCACGCGGAGCGACATAAACGTCTGCGGCCCATGGCTCACTACGTGCGGGAATGGCTTGTCCTGGCTGGGGGCATGACCGTCGCGCTTGTCGCGATGCGCGCCCATGAGCGGGGGCTCATTCCACTTGCCGCCCTTGTTCTGGCGCTGCTCGTGGTCGTGCTGGCCGGTTGGTGGCACCACAAGAAAGAAAAGGAAGAGGTCTCCTGACAGGCATTATTGACGCGCCAAAAGTGCGTGCCTTTGAACTTGATGAGCGTCTAAAAAGCACAGATCGGGACAATGACCGATGACGCTCCTGCTTTCACTCGGCCTCCTTTATTTGGCGTACCGGATCATTCGGAATGGCTTCCTTCGCCCGCAATCCGAAAAATTGAACGGGTTCGGCATCGTTGGGATTGTTGTTATGGGTTATCTGGCGCTGTACTTCGTCACCTCGCTCATCGGTTGATGCCGGCTCGTTAACGCGCGACCCTGCGCGACCCCTGATTACAAACCAAAGGCACCCGCTGCGAGTAATTGATTTTGTGGGTGTTCGCGGTGGCACGAGGAGCCACGAAAAGTCACGGCATTTTTCGTGGGGCAGTAAATTCCGAACCAGTTTCGAGCCAGCGAAAATGCCCGCGGACGGCGGGTGTCTGAAAAAAAGGCTGCCCGCTAGGGCAGCCCAATCCAGTCATTGCTCCTGCCGAGTTTCACGAACGTCAGCGGGTCTTCTCGACGGGGAAGATCGTGCTCTTCAAGACCGGTATGGCGCCGACAGATATGCAGACCAACATTATGACGGCAGCAATCCGAACGAACCATGCTCTTTCAACTTGCTCTTGTTGCATCGCATCCTCCCTGGCTATGCCGCAGGCTAACAGGGGGATTACCGATGAAGGTGCGCTACAGTGAAGCACTAGCCGGGAACTTTACAGGTGACGCCGGGTCACCGGAGGCTGGGAGTAACGCACCGGCGGAGTACGATCCCAAGTATCTCTCCGAGGTCACGCCGCGATTGAGGAGTTTTGGACGCTGGTGGTGCCGGAGGTGGTAATCGAAACCACGACCTACCGCTTACAAGGCGGGGCAACTACGATAAAGCCCAATAAAACCCGTATTGCAGAAACCCCCATTTTACCGATATATTTGCGTCCAGTTAGCCCCACGTTAGCCCGCTTTACACCACGGAAATGTTAGCCCCTGGTTAGCCCGGCTAACGCGCAAAGGAAAATTTCCCGATGCCGCAAGACCCTCACCGACAAAGGCGTCGCGGCGCTGAAGCCGCGCGCCGGCCGCTATGCCTATGCCGACCCGGAATTGCGCGGGCACTACGTCCGCGTCACGCCGACCGGGGCCAAGTCTTTCGCCACCGTCGCCCGCGCTCCCGACGGCAAACAGATGTGGACCACGCTCGGCCCGACCGACGGGATGTCCATCGAGACGGCGCGCGATCTGGCGCGACCCGCGCAGCAGCGCGTCCGGGCCGGCCTGCCGGCATTCGAGCCGAGGGCGAGACGTTCGGCGCCGTCGTGGACAATTGGCTTAAACGGCACGTCGAACGAAACGGCGTGCGGACGCAGTACGAAATCAATCGGTTGCTTAAACGGCATGTCCTGCCGCCCTGGCGCGACCGCGAATTCACCGGGATCAAGCGCAGCGATATCACCGCGCTGCTGGACGAGGTCGAGGACGGCCACGGCGCGCGGCAGGCCGACTATTGTCTCAATATCGTACGATCGATCATGAACTGGTATGCGGCGCGCAACGATGACTATAACCCGCCGATCGTCCGCGGGATGCGGCGGCAAAGCCCGCACGCCCAGGCACGCGCCCGTGTCCTGACCGACGACGAAATCCGCGCGATCTGGAAGGCAGCAGAAGCGAATGGCACGTTCGGGGCCATCGTGCGGATTGCGCTGCTCACCGCGCAACGCCGCGCCAAGGTCGTCGAGCATGCGCTGGGCCGATATTTCCGGGGGCGAGTGGACGATTCCCAAAGCGCCGCGCGAGAAGGATACGGGCGGGGTGCTGATGTTGCCAAAGCCGGCGCTCGACATCATCGAGGCGCAGCGGAAGATGGGTAATAACCCGTTCGTATTCGCGGGCCGCGGCGACGGGCCGTTCAATGGGTTCTCCAAGTGCAAGACGCGCCTCGACGTCACGCTGCCGGAGGGCACGCCGGGATGGACGATCCACGATCTACGCCGCACCGCCCGCTCGCTGATGTCTCGCGCTGGTGTCCCGGCCGAGCATGCGGAGCGGGTGCTAGGGCACGTGCTCCGGGGCGTCGAAGGCATTTATGATCGGTTCGCCTACCGCGACGAGAAGTCCGAGGCGCTGCGCAAGCTGGCGGCGCTGGTCGACAGTGTCGTTTGCCCGCGCGACAACGTCACGCCCATGGTGAAGCGAGCCAAGCGCAGATGACGCCGCAATTGCCCGCGACGCTGGTCGAGGCCGAGGCGCTGGCGTTCGCCCGCGCCGAACTCGACTGGTTTCGCGGCAATCCGATTTCCTTGTTCGGCGTCGATGTCAGGTTCTTCAACGCGGGCGACAACCGGCGGTTTGTGCGGCAGACCGTAAAAAATTATGCGCTGCGACACCCTGTGAACATGATGGAGATCGCCGACTATGCGCGGGGCGGCTGGGACATCGCCGACGAGACGCTGCGCGAGCTGATCATCGAATTCCAGGACCGCCGCGAGCCGCTGCCGACGTATTTGGCCAGCTACAGCATGGACGTGATGCGCGGCGGGTTTCGGAATGCGCCAGGACCGAAGAAGGCGGACCATCTCTTTCGCGACATCGTGCTGATGATGGTGGTGGAAAGTGTCGGGAAGAAATTCGGGCTCAACCCGACCCGCAACCGTGCCTCGAAACGTCCATCGGCATGTTCGATTGTCGCTAGTGCCGTCGGTCTGAGCGAAGCGGCGATCGTGGCGATATGGCAAAGGCTTGGGCGCTATCTCATGCCAACTTCACCGCCTCGTAGCGGCGGGCAACCGTTATAAAAATTCCCCGACGAACAATCATTAGTTGGCCGTGAACAACTGATAAGCCGTTGATCAAGAATTGGATTTTGAATCGCCGGGTGGTTTTGAGATCGCAAGGTTTTGGGATCTGAGCGCCCGAAAGCTTGCAATTTCGTTTTGAAGATTTCCTCGAATTGGCAGGCGTGATTCTGTGGCTGCATCGGAGGGAGCGATGCGGCCGAAGAAGCATGAGACGACGGTATCTGGCGATCTGTTCCGGGCGCGGCTCGAGCAGATCATCAACACCAAGCACGCGCTGGTGCAGCTCGCAGGCAAGATCGACTGGGAGTGGATCGACGGCGAGATCGCGCCGCTCTACAGCGACAAAGGCCGGCCGGGGATTGAGACCCGGTTCGTGATTGGGCTGTTGTTGCTCAAGCACATCTACGGACTGTCCGACGAGGGTGTCTGCGAGCGCTGGGTGCATGACCCGTATTTCCAACACTTCACCGGGGAGGAGTTTTTCCAGCACGAGTTCCCGCACGAACGCTCGGATCTGAGCCATTGGCGCAAGCGGCTGGGTGACAAGCTGGAGCTGTTGCTGGCCGAAAGCCTGCGGGTCGCGCATGCCAGCGGCGCGCTGCGGGCCAGGGATCTCAAGCGGGTCACGGTCGACACCACGGTGCAGCCCAAGGCGATCACGTTTCCAACCGATGCCAAGCTGCTGCACGCGGCGATCAAGGGATTGAACCGGCTGGCTAGCAAGTACGGCGTGCGGCTGCGGCAATCCTATCTGCGCATCGCCAAGCGCGCCGCCATGATGGCGGGACGCTACGCCCATGCCAAACAGTTCAATCGCCACCGTCGCGAACTGCGCATCATGCGCACTCGGCTGGGCCGCATCATCCGTGATGTCCAACGCAAAATCGTGGGCAGGGCCGAGCTTGAGGCCGTATTTGCCTGGCCATTGTCGTGCGCCTCACAAATCCGCTCTCAGCAACAGCGCCAGCGGGGTTGGAAGCTGTATTCGTTCCATGCCCCTGAGGTGGAATGCATCGGCAAGGGCAAGGCCAGCGCGCCCTACGAGTTCGGCGTTAAGGCATCCATCGTCAGCACCAATGCCCGCGCGCCGGGCGGCCAGTTCGTGCTGCATGCCAAGGCTCTCCCTGGAAACCCCTACGACGGCCATACCCTGGCAGCCGTCATTGAGGGGACCGAAAAGCTCACAGGCTGTGAGGTGGAGCGCGCCTATGTCGACAAGGGCTACCGCGGTCACGAAACGGCGAACCCACGCCGTGTCTTCATCTCCGGTCAGAAGCGCGGCGTGTTCGGTGCCATCAAGCGCGAGCTACGACGTCGATCCGCCATCGAAGCCGCCATCGGTCACATGAAGAACGATGGCCATCTCGGGCGCTGCTATCTCAAGGGCCGAGACGGCGATGCCGCCAACGCAATCCTCACCGCCGTCGGTTACAACTTCCGCCTGCTCCTCGCCTGGCTGAGGATTTCTTGCGCCTGATCCTGACCGCGCTCCTGCGCAGCTTCGCGATCCCTTTAACGATCAAATCAGCTTGTTAACGGCCAACTCATTACGACAAGCCCATAAAAATGAGCAAATAGTTCGCCCGGTTCATTTCAACCGGGAGCGTTCCCAATGCTGCAAAAGCGTCTTCGTTTTCGCGACTTGAAAGAGCGCGGAGTGTTCAACAATCGCCCGTCTCTGAAAAACGCGCAGGAAAAACGCGGATTTCCTCGAGGTAAATTGACCGGCGCAAATAGCAGGACGTGGACCGAAGACGAGGTCAACGAATGGCTCGATAGCCAGCCGGAAGACCCGAAGCCAGCGCTCCCCGCCAAGAAGCCGCGCGGCAGGCCGCGCAAGACCGAGCACCGCGCCACCACCTGACAGGAGAACGCCGCCCCGATGAAGGGCGGCGTTCGCATTTCGGGGGCTGGCGCGGGTGCGCGGGACAACGCCTCTGAAGCAACCGTCCCGAAGGTTCGAGTCTTCCAGCTCCGCCAGGGCTAAGCAGTCGCAGGACACGCTGCTGATGCCCGAAAACCGACCGGCTCGCAAGGGCCGCGACGAGGCAAGGGCCATGTCAGCAGCTGTACCAAACCGCGCCGCGCCAATCGCTAGGCCGGACCCGCTCGAGTGCTTCACCGCCCGCGCCGAGGCTCGCGCCTACCTCTGGGCCGAGGGCGATATCTCCGATCTACACGAGGCCGTCGACAAGCTGCAGCACGACGCGGTGCGGGATGGGCTGGTCGCCGCGATCGGCCAGGACCGTGTGCAGGCCATGATGGCGAAGGCGTTCGCCGCGGTGCGCAAGCCGTGCGTCGTCGTCGAGCCCGCTGCCGTCGTGCCAGACCCAATCCCCAGTCGGCGCCGGACAAGCGCGCCGCAGATAGCACCGTCGATGCGCTGTTCTATTCATTGCGCCAGCGCAACTCCGCCGCATTGGCGGAGCAACCCTGTCTCAACCGCCTCGCCGAGTTGTCCACCGCGCAGATCCGCGACGTCATCGGCCGGTTGATCACAGTGCAGCCGCGCTACCGCGCCATCGACGACGAGCTGCTGCTCTTGCTTGGCGAGCAGCTATGACCAAGCCCGACGTTGACGCGGCGCTCGCCCGCATGAAGCGCCAGCGCAAGGCGCGGGAGGGCGGCAACCAGCAGAAACGCGACGTGCTGCCGGTGACCGAATTCGCCGACTTGAGCACGCTGAGCCGCAAGCGCTGGATCGTGCATCACCTCGTCGCCGCCGACGAGGTGTCCGCCTGGTATGGCGAACCGGGGTCCGGCAAGTCGGTCCTGATCGAGGATCTCGGCCTGCATGTCGCTGCCGGCCGCTCCTGGTTCGGCCGCAAGATCAGCCAGGGCGCGGTGCTGTACGTCGCGCTGGAGCGCGCCGGCGTCGTCGCCCGCCGCGCCATCGCCTTCGGCAAGCGATACGAGATTGCGGCGCTGCCGTTCGCCATGGTGCGCGGGCCGCTTGATTTCCGCGACACGAAGACGTCCGACAAAATCATAACCACCGCACGCGATCTCGCCGCCCGCCACGAGGTCGCGCCGGCGCTGATCATCGTCGACACCGTGAGCCGTGCGCTCTGCGGCGGCGATGAGAATTCCCCGAAGGACATGGGCCTTCTGGTCGCCGGCCTGTCGCGCATTCAGAGCGCCGGCGTTCACCTCGCCATGACGCACCATCAGCCGGCCGAGAAGGAACGGATGCGCGGCCATGGCGCGCTGCTCGGCGCCGTCGACACAACCGTCCACGTCTACAAGAGCGGCGCCAACCGCATCGCCGAGGTGGTCAAGTCATCCGATCACGAGGAAGGCCAGCGGATCGCGTTCACGCTGGACTCCGTCATCATCGGCCAGGACGAGCACGGCGATCCGATGACCGCGCCGGTCGTGGTCGAGGACCAGGCGGGGGGTCCTGCTGCTCGAGCGTCGAAGCCGCCGCCCAACGGCGCCGCCAAGGTTGCGCTCAACGCGCTGCGCGAAGCCGTTTCCGCTCTCGGCGCGGTGCCGCCGGCTTCCAACTACGTTCCACCGGCAACAAAGACCGTGACCATCGATCAGTGGCGCGACTTCGCCTACCGCCGGGGAATTTCCGGATCGTCCGACAAGCCGCGCGCCCGTCAGGCGGCGTTTCAACGTGCGGTCCAATCTCTTTCCGCCGCTGGTTGGGTCGGAATTTGGGAGCCGCACGCATGGCCGGCATGAAGGTTCGGGGTCAGGCGCACAAGACGCACACCCCTAAAGGGTGTGTGTGCGCTTTGTGCGCCTAACAAAAGAGGGAGGAACGACGAATGACTGCGCTTGAATCCAATCTGGCCGCACACTGCAGCGCACGACCTTTCGCACCAGCCGGCTGCTCGACTTCTGCTCGAAGAAGGAACTCACGGCGCAGACCGGACACGACGAGGACGATTGGCCGCTGGTCGCCGTCAAGGAGCTGATCGACAACGCGCTGGACCATTGCGAGGAAGCGGGGATCGCACCGGAGATCACGATCACGGCCGATTCGGCCGGCATCACGGTCGAGGACAACGGGACCGGCATGCCGGTCAAGACCATCAAGGGGATTCTCGACTTCTCGGTCAGGGTGAGCTCGCGCGAAGCCTATGTCTCGCCGACCCGCGGCGCCCAGGGCAACGCGCTCAAGACGGTCCTCGCCATGCCGTTCGTTCTCGACGGCAAGTCAGGCCAGGTCGAGATCATCACGCAGGGGCGCCGCCATCTGATCGGCTTCAGCGTCGATCAGATCAGGCAGCAGCCGGTCATCAGCCACGACGTGGCTCCCGCCGCCGGTAAGAACGGCACGACGGTTCACCTGGCCTGGCCGGTTTGTGCTTGCTCAATCCTGCGCAAGTCCAAGCCTCGTTTTTTACAAATTGCCGATGACTACACCTGGCTCAATCCGCATCTGACGCTGACGGTGCAATGGTTCGGCGAACCGCCGAAGGTGACGCCGGCGACCTCGCCGGCATGGCTGAAATGGAAGCCGTCCGATCCGACCTCGGCGCATTGGTACGACCGCGAACGGTTGGCCCGGCTCATTGCCGGCTATGTCGCCCATGAGGACGGCCGCAAGAACAAGCGCACGGTGCGGGAATTCGTTACCGAGTTCCGCGGCCTGTCCGGCACCGCCAAGCAGAAAGACGGTTCTCGGTCAGACCAAGCTCGCCCGCATGGCGCTGGTGCGATTTCGTCGTCGATGGCCGCGTCGATCCGGCTCTGACGCGCAAGCTGCTCACCGCCATGCAGGCCAACTCCAAGCCGGTCAAGGCGGCGGCGCTCGGCATCATCGGACGCGATCATTTTCGTCAAGCGCTTCACCGCCGCCGGCTGCGAAATGGAATCGTTCGACTACAAGAAGATCGCCGATGTCGATGACCACGGCCTTCCCGTTCTGGTCGAGACCGCATTCGGCTGGCTCGGGGACAAGGCGAAGGATGAGCGGCGCCTGGTGACCGGCGTGAACTGGTCGCCGGGCATCATCAATCCGTTTCGTTCGCTCGGGGACTACGGCCACAGCCTCGACACCGTGCTGAGCCGGCAGCGATGCGACAACGACGAGCCCATCATCTTCGTTCTGCACGTCGCCTGCCCGCGCGTCGAATACCTCGATCGCGGCAAGTCCAGCGGTGGTGGTGCGGTCATGAAAGCCAAGAGCATCATTGCCGCCGTCGAGGGCGTCACCAACAAGTGGGCGAAGCAGCGCAAGCGCGAGGAACGGGAGGCCTCGGCGCGGCGGAATAGAGCAATGCAGGATGCTTCGGCGCCAGACTGTTTCAGTCCGCGAGGCGGCCTGGCAGTTCATGGAGCGAGGCTTATCTCAAGGCCAGCGCGAACGGCACGCTGCCGGCCCATGCACGGCAGATCATGTATGCGGCCAGGCCGCACATCCAAACGACGGCCGACCGCGATCTTGGCGCCCGCTTCGACCAGTATTTCACCCAGCAGCTTCTGCCGGAATACATCGAGGCGCACGGCGTCGTCTGGAATGTCGTCTATGACGCCCGCGGGCATTTCCACGAGCCGCACACCGAGGAGGAGATTGCGCTCGGGACCCTGCAGGTTCGGAATTATCTCAACGGCATCCGAGCCTATGAGATCCCGGAGCTCGAGTTCAAACTTTCGGAGAAGCACTTTCCGACTTGCGGCCCGCGGCATCGCTACGGCGCCGTGCTGTTCATCGAGAAGGAAGGCTTCATGCCGCTGTTCGAGGAAGTGAAGCTCGCCGAGCGCTACGACATCGCCATCATGTCGACCAAGGGCATGAGCGTCACCGCCAGCCGCCGACTGGTCGAGGAACTGTGCGCCAGGCACAAGATCCCGCTGCTGTTGCTGCACGACTTCGACAAGTCCGGCTTCTCGATCGCCGGGACCTTGCAGCGCGATACCCGCCGCTATGCCTTCTCCAGCTCGTTCGAGATCCACGACCTCGGGCTTCGGCTTGGAGGATGTCGACGGCCTCGAGACTGAGGAAGTGTCGCACAACGCCAGCGATGAGGCTGTCGCCGCGAACCTCAGGGAGAACGGCGCCACGGAGGAGGAGATCGAGTTTCTGCTTTCGCAACGGGTCGAGCTCAATGCGTTCGCCTCCGACGAGCTCGTCGAATTCATCGAAGGGAAACTTGAAGCGGTCGGAATTGAGAAGGTGATCCCGGACGAACAGACGCTCAAGCAAGCGTGCCATCGCGCCCGCGCCAAGGCTCTGATCAACGAGCAGATCGAGGCGATCGTCGAGAAGGCCTCCGCAGACGCGGCGCAGATGACGGAGGTGTCTGACCTTGCCGACCGTGTGCGCGCGCTTCTCGAGGACGATCCGGCCCTGTCATGGGACGCCGCGATCGCCCGCATCGTCGAAGAGGCTGATCAGAAGCCCTAGGGGGGTAGGTAAAAATTCTCCTTGGGGAAGCCGTTACCGCATGGGGGCTCACGCAGAGAGTTTTTATTTCTGCGGAAACCACGCCTTTCCCGTTCTATAAAAGAAAATGGGCAAAAGCACCGCAAAGCACGTGCCGACCGTTTCAGAGCGGCGACAGGTTGGGGTGATGGCCGGGTACGGCATTCCTGAGACCGACATCGCGTCTGCGATCGGCATCGATCCCAAAACGCTGCGCAAGTGGTATCGCGACGAGCTGGATGTCGGACACATCAACGCCAACGCCCAGGTCGCCGGATTTCTGTTCAACGCCGCCAAGAACGGAAATGTGACGGCTTGTATTTTCTGGCTGAAGGTGCGCGCCGGCTGGTCCGAATATTCGCCAGCGCCGGTGCCCGGCAAGAAGGCGGCGGCACTCGCGGCTGCGCTTGAGCCCGACACCAGCACCGAGCTCGGCCGATTGATGGCACGCCGCCAGGCGATGGCCGATTGATGGTGGCCGATGGGGCCGCAGTGATGCTGCACCGCCCGCCGTCCCGCGCTGCGATCCGAGCGCGTGAGCGGCGCGCCCGTCAGCGAGCGGGCATCGCATGCGACTTGAGGGTACGGGTGCCGACGCGGCGCCTGGCTGCGGCCATGCGGGCGGCGAATCCTCGGCTTCCGGAGGGCGAGCTGAGCCGGAAGGCGATCGAGGCCGAGTTGCAAGCCGTCGTTGAGACTTTCGTCGAGCGATGGATCGGCAAGAAATAGCGCACGCGCAAAGTTGCCGCCGATGCTATCGCCAGCGGCTTCGACCGCCGCCGCCGGCGAGCTTGCGTTCAACACGATCGCCGCGGACATCGCCCGCGGACAGGGCAGCGCGGAAGATTGCGCGCATTCTTGCGGCGGACGGCAGCGAGGTGTTCTCCTGCGATGTTGGCGATGAGAATAGCGACGCAGTGATCAAACTGAATACGATCAACATCGCTGCCGGCATGTCGGTGGCGATCAGCTCGTTCCGGCTGGTGATGCCGTGAAGGCCGAGCGCGTGCCCGAGCTGCGGGGCGTGGTTGCTTCGCGCCGGTGAAACTTTGCAATAGCGCCGAAACCAACAACCTCAAATTCACCGCGCACGGTGATACACCGTCAGAGGTAAAGAGGTGGCCGCAGTTCAGGTATGTCCTGCGGCCATCCCGTGGTCAGTTGGCGATTAGGCCGCGCTGGGTGCCTTACGACGACGCCTCAGCTTGAGAGCGCCGAGCCCAGCGAGAGCGGTGCCGAACAGCCAGACACCTGCCGGAAGCGGCACAGGGTCAATAGAGCGTGTGGTGATTATCGGGCCGGTGACGAAGGATTCACTAGCACCATTGATACCCTGCACATGAAGCCCGATCCGGAGGTTGCCGGACAGGCCATCAAGGTCAACGCCCGAAGCCAGAGTGAGAACAATTATGAGGGACTCACCAGGATTAATGCCGTTCGCCGTGACCGGGGACTCAAAATCCGCCGAAAGACCGACTGACGTGACGAAGTTCGGGTCGGCGCCGTTGGCTCCAGGCAGGTTACCGGGGTTTGCGTCCTGCGCAAAAAGTACCCCGCCGCTTGGCGTGAAGGCCATGCTGCCGGTGAACAACCCGGGGGCCTCGAAATAGATGTCCGTTATCGACGACGCTATACTCCCCACGTTAGTGAACAAGAAAGACACCGAACCCGCAGAGACGGGGGCGTCGTTGCTAACTTGGACATTGAGCTGACCTGCGACCGCCAGGTTACCGTTGCTAGTGATTTGGGTGAACCCAGCGTTAAACGTAACCGCTTGTGCGGGCGAAAGCGCGAGCCCCAGCCCAAGCGCGGCAGTGGCCACTGCCGTACCCATTAAACGTATCATAGGATTTCTTTCTTCTGAGATGAAATGTTGCGGACATCACCGTTTGACAAACGAAACCTGCTGCCAACGTGGTCCATGTATATTGGAGCGAGAAGGTTCGTCTTGTTATTCTGTGCCAAACGTTTGTTCGTTCTTGCCAGGCGGGGCTGGGCAGCTTTTCCTTCGCTCTGGGCGTCGCCTCAGTCGCACCGCCACGGCTCGCGCGTTTAGGCGGCCGGCGATAAGTTGCGAGCCGCTGCCGTAGTGGTCTTGAGTTTTGATCCGGCCCCGCGGCGGTCCTCCCTGCCGCGGGGTTTCTATTGCGGCGCTTAGTTTAGCCTTTCCGCTTGCGCTATCCGCGAAATCTCTCGGGCCATGACCTCGGTGCCGCTCTCGGGTGTGACCTCGATGTACCGGACCCCAGCCTTTCGCAGCGCCTCTTTCTTAACAGCATCTCGCGCTGCAGCATTTCCTTGGTAGTGGCCGTGTCCTTGGTACTCAATGGCCGCAATCGGATTGCCACTACTGGAGACTATGAGGAGGTCGACGCGCTTGCTGTTGATCGCGCTGTAGGCCCGCGCATCGGGGGAGGAGAGAACCTCACCTAAGCTTACTTGCGCCATCACACGCCACTTGAGGCCTTCAGTGTCGATTGCCCTTTCGGCTGCGTACAAAACTTGAGCCTCCGACCGTGACAGGAGGCGGCGTTTTTCAAACCCGGCACCCATGACTAGGCGAAGCTGCTCTGCTGGATCGGTGACAGGAGTGGTTCCCCTCTTGAAGGGAACAACTCCTTCGCCTCTGCTCCAAGGCTTCTTCTGCCATGCTTGACGTGCCAGCTTCGCGCGAAGGCGTTCAACGTAAAGGCCGGCCAGGAATGCGGTCGCGGTTGACCATGACTTGGCAGGTCGCCTTGCAGGCCTTGCATGGTGTTGGCTTCCCGTGAGGGTCTCGAAGCGGCGCACGAAATTCGTCATGCTGCCGTTTCCGCTTCTTTGTAGGGTTGGCCCGCGCGTGGGACTTGTTGGTTCGCGCCAAACATTTGTTCGTTGCCGCCACCTTCACGACGACCACAAACCCGCCCGCGATTGGCCGTCGCGATGCCTGGCATGTACGAACAAGCTTTTGGCAGACAGTAACAAGCGCGCCCCGACAATCTCGCGGATCTCACTGTCACGAGGTGGGTCGGCGTAGCCTCCCTGTCTCCCCACCCCGTCCCGGAGGTAGCCTCGCGGCATCTCCGGGACTGCCCCCAATTACTCAGCACAGCGGGAAGCTTCCTTTCGCCGGGTAGCGTGCGACTCGGTATGACGAAAGGCAACCTCCGGTCCCGCTGCTGCACAGGCCATTTTCCGGTCAAGGTTGCCGACGCACGCATCAAAACTGCAGTCGCTGTTGCGCCGGTTCCGGCCCGCATCGCAATGCCCCGAGCACGGTCCTGCTATTGTTGTAGCCAGATTGCGAGAATGCCACCCGCTATCGCTACGACCACGCCGACGACACCGGCCCAGCCAGCGATCCTAGCCCACCATTTACGCGTCGCCTGCTCCCGTTCGGCGTCCTCTCGGTCTCTTTGACTGAGCCAATCCTCGACCTCCCCTCGAGTCATCAAGCCGCTACGAAAGCCGGTCATCTGGGCATTCCGGCTTAGTGTGTCTCGTCCGGCTGCAACCTGTAGCCTGAGCCGAACTATGTAAGGCCCAAGCGTTTCCAGTTCCGCGCGTTGGGGGGGCGTCAGCATCAGCAGGTCGCGCGGATTAGCGATCCGCGAACGCGCCGGGCGCGACGCCCAGCGCCTTCGCCAACTGTGCGACCCGCACAATAGGCAGCGCGCGTGTGCCGCGCTCCCACTGCGTTACCGAGCTGGGCGAGATGTTGAGCAGGCTCGCAAGCTCCCGCTGCGACATGCCGCGCCGCTCGCGCATTTCGCGCAGCCGCATGCCGAGCCTGCGATCGGATGCCGTTGCCATGGATGGTCTCCGCGTTAGCCCTGCGTTAGCCCGTTGGGTTTGGTAACCCCGCCAATTTCTCGTAACTGCTTGATTTGGCTGGTGCCGGAGGTGGTAATCGAAACCACGACCTACCGCTTACAAGGCGGTTGCTCTACCTCTGAGCTACTCCGGCCAAAACCGAGCCAGGGATTTCACAAAAATCCAGGTAAAACAACCCGCAGGGACAGGGATGGCACCCGATTACAAATCAGGTGCTCGACCAGCTGAGCTAAAGCGGCGAGTTATTGGTCCGACCACCCGGAAACCGGCCAGAGAGCTATCAGTCCGCCAGAGTTGGACAAGAGTTGGACAGATTTTGGGCGGAGCCGCGCAGACAGGCAGGGCGCGCTACAGCCCGGCAAGCCCGAACCCCAATGCCAGCACCCACATGGCGATCGCGACAGCAGACGTCCAGAACGCGAAGGTCAGATAGGTTTCGCGCAGCACCGTTGCGCTCGCCCATTGCGCATAGGCGGCGGGCGGCCGTTCGCTCGGCTCGAGATAAAGCCACATCTCGGTCCGGCGGTAATCCTTGGTGCGCGCCTCGAACGCCTTCATGATCAGGATGAACGACATGACGGTGGTGAGGATGCCGCCGGCCTGGAACGCCAGGCGAGGCATGAACGACATGCCGATCATGACGCAGAAGATGGCGAGCGAGGCGAAGCCGCAAGCGCGCAGCACGGTCTCGTACGCGATACGTCGCATGTGTTCCATGGCGAGGAACCTGAAGCGGCAGGCGACAGCGCGGCAAGAGTACTACGGGCCGCCCGCGGCGACAATCGAGGGCCGCCGACGGCGAGGAATTTGGCACTGAGTGCGCGAGCCGTCGGCGGGAGGCCATCACGCATATCCGGCGGCGGTCCGGCGCGGTTCGTTATGTCGCATTGCTGCGTGGGCGCTTTGATAATTGTCGTCGTCGGGCGACAGGAATTGGGGCCGCAAATGGCAAATGACCCGATTGAGCGCCTGGACGTCGACAAGGCCATGGCTAAGGTGGTCGAGTGCCGCGAACTTGCGAAACGCGCGCGCCTCCCTGAACACCGCATCATCCTCGAAGACATGGCCACGACGCGGGAAACGCTTTCCCAATCCTTGGACAAGGGTCGCTAGCTATAGCGTTTGGCGCTCACAGGCCGATTTTCAGGAAATCGCCATCGCTGGAATGGTCAGCACCGCCGTGCCGGCGAGCCAGATCCACAGCGATGTCGGCGTCGTTCGCCCTCGATGCCGGCTAGGCGCTCGTAGATCGCGGCGGGGACCCCGCCGAGGATGATGGTCGCGGTCGATAGCATCAGCGATGCGAAATAGAAGATCAGCGCCTCGACCTCGAACAGCGGAAAGGACATGAAGACCTTGGACCAGATGTAGGCGAACACGATCAGCGGATTGAAAATTCCGTTGATCATGCCGAAGAAGGCGATCCCGATGTAATAGAAGATCCGTTCCATATCGGTCGTCCTACATTCGCGGCGTCAAGCCGAGCGCAGCGAACAACCCAAAGAAGAGGACTCGGAGCCAGAACAGCCAGACGAACGCAAACAGCCACACGATCACCGGCGCGGCGGCGTTCGGCGTAACGATCGCCACCACGCGCACCACCGGATCGGTCACGCGGCAGAAAAAGCGCCAGATG
>CAWDZE010000028.1:0-99023 GCA_963806705.1 Vicinamibacteria bacterium | reverse complement strand
TTCCTCGGCTGTCCGGCCCGACGGAAACTTCAGCTCGACGACATCCAGCCATGGGGCGCGATTGCGGCGCCCGCTTCTGGAAGAAGAACTCGCCGCCGATGCCGTTGGGATAGCGGACCAGGACGTTGGGCCGGCCGCCGGCGCCCTGCAGGGCGCCCTCGGCGACGGCGACGTAGTAGCGGGCAAGGTCGAGCTTGGTGTGGCCGGCCTGAGGGAACAGGACCTTGGATGGGTTCGAGATGGCGACCTCGCGGTCGCCGACTGTCAGGATTTCGTGTTCGGGCTCAGCCGCCATCGCCTGAATATAGGCGCGCCGCCGCCCTTTGGGCTACGGCGGGGCCGAGCACCTGCATGTCGTGCCGGAACAAAGTATACTCCCAATGTAGTATACTTGTGAGCGGGTAGAGATTCACCATGACCGATCCCACGCCTGACTCGCTGCTACCGCTGCCAACCGCCGTGTTTCACATCCTGATCGCGCTCGCCGACCGGGATCGCCACGGCTACTCCATCATGCAGGACGTCGCTGCCAGGACTGGCGGCAAGGTGCAGCTGAGCGCGGGGACGCTCTACAGCTCCATCCGGCGCATGCTGGAGCAGGGCGTAATCGAAGAGCTCGCGGAGAGCCCGGACCCGTCGAGCACCGACGAGCGCAGGCGCTACTACCGGCTCACCCGGTTTGGAAAGCGCGTGGCGGCCGCCGAAGTGGAGCGGCTCAACGCGCTCGTTCAACAGGCACGAGCGACCGGGCTGGTGCGGGGTGCATGATGCGCGGCGAAGCGATCTACAAAGTGCTGCTGCGCTGCTATCCCGCGGCGTTCCGCGACGAGTACGGCAAGCAGATGCAGCTCATGTTCGACGAGCAGCTGCGGTACGCGGGTCAGCGCGGAGGCCTGCGAGCTCAGGCGATCCTCTGGGCGCGCGCCGTCGTCGACGCGATGAAGGTCGCTCCGGCTGAGCACGCGCACGTCCTGGGGCAGGACCTGCGCTACGCGCTACGCACGATGGCGGCCCGACCGGGATTCACCGCGACGGCGCTGCTGTCGCTGGCCCTGGGCATTGGCGCCAACACCGCGATCTTCAAGCTGTGGCATGGCGTGCTGCACGCGTCGCTGCCGATGGTGGCGCAGCCGGGGCAGCTGGTGATGCTGACCAACCCCGACGAGGCTGGCAGTTGGACCGGCGGCTGGAACGGGCGCACCGACGGACCGCGGTCGTGGGTGACTTACGCCGAGTTCGAGCAGTTGCGGGACCAGGCCGACCGGTTCTCGTCGTTGATGGCCAGTCAGAGCAGCCTCAGCACGTGGCAGATCCGTTTCCAGGGGGATGGCTGGGAAGAGGGCCGCGGGCGGCTCGTGTCCGGTGGTTTCTTCGAAGTGCTCGGGGTCAGGCCGGCCATTGGCCGGTTGTTCACCGCGTCGGACGACCGGCACGAGGTGCCGCACGCCGTCATCAGCCACGCGTACTGGCGCCGGCGGTTCGGGGGACAACTCGAAGCGCTGGGCCAGACGTTCCAGGTGCGCAATGCCACCGTGACGGTGATCGGCGTCACGCCCCAGGGCTTCATCGGCGAGACCAGCGGCCAGCAGCCGGACTTCTGGCTGCCGATACGGCTGCAGCCACGCGTGTTCCCCGGCACGGATCGCCTGCACGACACGCCACCGGACAAGTCGATGTGGCTGCACGTCTTCGGACGGCTGAAGCCGGCAGTGAGCGGCGTTGAAGCCGAGGCGCAGGCCAATGCCATACTCCAGGCCAACCTCGCGGCCTTCAACGGGAACACGCTGACGCGGCCCAGCGGCGCCAGCTTTCGCGACGAGCGGCTGAAGCTCCAGTCCGCCGAGCGCGGCGCATCGTCGACGCGGCGCGAATTCTCGGACTCGCTGACGGCACTGCTCGTCGGCGTCGGCGTGCTGCTGCTGATCGCGTGTGCCAATCTCGCCAACCTGCTGCTGGCGCGCGGCGAGTCGCGCCGGACGGAGATTGCGCTGCGGGTGTCACTCGGCGCCAGCCGCGGCCGCCTGGTCCGCCAGTTGATCACCGAAGCCCTCGTGATGGCTTCCGCCGGAGGCATCGCCGCCCTTGCCGTCGCGTTCGTCCTCCACGGCGTCCTGGTCCGGATGCTTTCCGGATTCGCACGTTCGTTCGAGCTGCGGTTCGCGCTCGACCCGCTGGTCCTGGCATTTGCCGCCGTCGCGACCGTGGCATCCGCCCTTCTCTTCGGCGTGCTTCCAGCCTGGCAGCTCACGAGGTCGGAGGGAGCCCCTGCCCTCAATGAACACACCCGCGGCGCGGGCGGCACCAGGCGGCAGATGCGCACGGGACGATGGCTGGTCGGCCTGCAGCTCGCGTTGTCGCTGCCGCTGCTGGTTGGGGCCGGGCTGCTGGCGCGGACCGTCTACAACCTGCAGCGCGCCGACCTCGGGTATGCGGCAGAACGCCTGCTGCTCGTCCGCGTCGACCTCGACGACACCGAGCAGGGCATCGACCGGCGCAGCGCCCTGCGGGGGCTGCTCAGGGAGCGGCTGCAGCAGGTGCCAGGCGTTCGCTCTGTCACGTACTCGCAGCTCGGCGTGTTCACGGGCGGGTTTTCGAACAACGCGATCGAAGTCGAGGGCTTCACGCCGAAGGGCGAGACCGATCGCGAGTCGGCCGTCGACACGGTCGGCCCTGGCTACTTCTCCGGTCTCGGCGTCCCGATCACCCTCGGACGCGACCTGCTCGACTCGGACCGCGGCGACTCCCCGAAGGTCTGCGTGATCAACGAGGCGTTCGTCAGGAAATTCTTTGCCGGACGCAACCCTCTCGGGATGCGCGTGACCAACGTTGACAATGAAACACGCACGTCGTACCAGGTCGTCGGCGTGACCAGAAACGCGCATACCGATGACGTACGCGGCAAGGTCGAGCCGCGCTACTACGTGTCGGCCGAGCAGCCGCCGCACTCGCCGAGAAGCCCGACGTTCATCATTCGGACCGCGACCGACAACTCGTCGGTGATGGCGGCGATTCGCGCGGGCATTCAGGAGGTGAACCCTGCACTCCCGATCATCTCGGCGAAGTCGATTCAGGAGCGCCTGGCGCCTCTGACGGCGCAGGATCGCACGACGGCGCAGCTGGCCGTCGTGTTCGGCATCGTCGCGCTCGCGCTGGCGGCCATCGGGCTGTATGGCGTGCTGTCGTACGGCGTGGCGCGCCGCACCGGGGAGATTGCCGTGCGGATCGCCCTCGGCGCTCAGTCCAGCGGTGTCATCGCGATGATCCTGCGCGAGACGCTGGGGGTCGTGTTGGCTGGCCTGGCCGTGGGCGGTGTCCTGGCCTATGCCGCGTCCCGCCTGATCGACAGCCGGCTGTTCGGCGTCGCGCCGCAGGATCCCATCACGCTGTTCTCTGCCATCGGGATGCTTTTGGGGGTGGCGCTCGGCGCCGCGTACATGCCGGCGTTGCGGGCCTCACGAGTCGATCCGATGGCGGCGCTACGACAGGAGTGATCATTCGCCTCCGATGATCGCGTCTCTCACCTCGTCCAGTCGATCTTCGGCGACCAGAACGCGTTGATCCCGAGCGCCGACCAGCGCGGCGCCTGGGCGCCGAGACGCGCGCGGAAGTCACTCCAGTTGCGGGCGGACTGTGCCGTCCACCCGAGTTCCGCCACGGCGGGCAGCCGCGGGAACAGCAGGAACTCGAGGTCGCGGATCGTCGCCGGCGTCTCCGACCAGATCGCAGTTTCGACACCGAGGATCGACGACTCTGGCACGTTCACGTGCCTGGCGGGATCCCACTCGTAGGGCACGTTGACGTCCACGTTGCCTGCCCACTTCAAGCCGAGCACCGTGTTGTCGTCGTACTTCATGTCCAGGTAGAGGCGGTTGGCCGGCGAGAGGATCAGCTTCGTGCCAGGCGGCGGCGCAAGCGACGCGTCGGGCCGCCAGGTACTGGACGATGGTCGTCGGCAGCATCTTGCCGTGGATGATCTCGTCCCACGCGATCGCAGTTTTGCCGTGCCGCGCGACGATGCCCTGCGCCCGCTCCATGAACGTGGAGTACTGCTCGGGCGTCATCTTCTTGACCTCGTCGCCGCCAACATGGATGTACGGCCCGGGTGTCAACGCCGCCAGTTCCCGGATCACATCGTCGAGGAACTTGAAGGTGATGTCCTTCTCGAAGCAGAAGTTGCTGAAGCCGACCTCGATCCCCGTGTAGAGCGGCGGCGCGACGCCATCGCAGGTGAGCTCGGGATACGACGCCAGCGCAGCGTTGCAGTGGCTCGGCATTTCGATCTCGGGGATGACCATCATGAACCGGTCGCGCGCATAGTTGACGATCTCGGCGTAGTCGGCCTTCGTGTAGAAGCCGCCGGCGCCGCCGCCAACGGCCGTGCTCCCGCCGTGGCGCGTCAGGTTGGGCCAGGCGGCGATTTCGATCCGCCAGCCCTGGTCGTCCGAAAGATGCAGGTGCAGGCGGTTCATCTTGTACATCGCCGAGAGGTCGATGTAGCGCTTCACGTCGGCCACGGAGAAGAAGTGCCGCGACACGTCGAGGAAGACGCCGCGCCATTCGTACCGCGGCCGGTCGGTGATGCGGCAGGCGGGCACCGTGACGGCGAACGGCCGCGGGCCGCGCAACTCGACGGCCCACGGCAGCAGTTGACGCAGCGTCTGCGTGCCGTAAAAGACGCCGGCAGACGTGGCGGCTGCGATGCGGATACCGTTGGCGCCGATGGTCAGGTCATACCCATCGCCGGCCAGCGACGAGGTGACGGGCACGAGCTCGAGACGGATCGTGCCGGCGCGTGCTGGTCCGGCAATGTCGCGGATGGCGATCGTCGCGTCCAGGGCGGGCCTGAGGAGACCGGCGAGGTCGGTCGCCAGCCGCCACAGGTCACCCTGGCCGGGCGTGACCTCGATCACGGTGTCTTTCATGATCGCGATGGCCTCGCTCGCGCTCATCTCGACCGACGTGGGCCAGGGAATCAGGCTCGGTCGCGTTGTCATGGCCGTGCTCGGCGCCGGGGCCGCCTGCGCGTGAAGCGCGGTCGCCGCGCCAGCGACGAGAGCGCCGGCGAGCAGCACGCGGCAGGCTGTCTGTTGCTGCATCGAGTTCCTCCGGGCGCCGGGCAAGGCGGCGCCGGGCGCGAGGGTATCACTGAGGACCCTCCAGGAGTCGAGCCCGCTGGCGGCGCGCGAAGCGCGGCGCCGCGCGCCTGAAGCCAGGAGGGCCCAGGCCCAAGCGAGCAAAGCGAGTGAGGAAATGGGCCCTCCAGGATTCGAACCTGGGACGAGCCGGTTATGAGCCGGCAGCTCTGACCGCTGAGCTAAGGGCCCCTGAGGGGGCATTGCCGAATTGCAGATTAACGATTCGCGAGCGCCAACTGAAGTATAACCCCCGGTTCCATTGAGTCAGACGCCCATCTCAGCTCGTCGCTTGACCCGACTCGCATGGTCGATCACCCATTGGCGCACGTAGCGCGTAGCGATCAATCCATCCACCAGGCGTCCGAGGATGCCGTAGGGCATCTTCCAGTGCATGGTGTCCCGCATGATGGTTTGCGGGCCGTTCCCTTCGAACTCGTGCAGGTGCTGCATCCAGACGAACGGGCCGTTGATCTGCTCGTCGAGAAAGCGCTCTGGCGGCGCGAACTCCACGATCTGCACCGTCAGCCGCCGCGTGGCGCCCAGATATCGCGCCTCGTAGGTGACCCGCTCATTCTGCCCGAGCAGGCCAGTCAGCCGTCCCGGGGCAACAACGCGCTCCGGACTGGAGGCCTGCCGGGCATGGACCGAGACATCCCGCGCCAGGTCGAAACACAGCTGCTGCGGGGCCCGAATTGCGGTCTCGATGACGATGCGTCCCATGGGCCGTTCCGGGAGAAACAACGAAGGCGGCGGAACCGAAGTCCGCGCCGCCTCCCGTAATCGTCAATCGTCAATCTGGAATCGTCAATTAACTCGTTCTTCCCTCGAGAAACGCCTTCAGCTTCCGGCTCCGCGACGGGTGCCGCAGCTTGCGCAGCGCCTTGGCCTCGATCTGGCGGATGCGCTCGCGGGTGACGGCGAAGTTCTGCCCCACCTCTTCGAGCGTGTGCTCGGAGCCGTCGCCGACGCCGAAGCGCATCTTGATCACCTTCTCCTCGCGCGGCGTCAGCGTCTTGAGGACCGCTTCGGTCTGCTCCTTGAGGTTCAGGTTGATCACCGCCTCGGCCGGCGAGACGACGCCGCGGTCCTCGATGAAGTCGCCCAGGTGCGAATCTTCCTCTTCGCCGATCGGCGTCTCCAGCGAGATCGGCTCCTGCGCGATCTTCAGGACCTTGCGGACCTTGCTGACCGGGATGTCCATCCGCTGCGCGATCTCTTCGCTGCGTCGGCTCGCGGCCCAGCTCCTGCACCAGCGCGCGGCTGGTGCGGATCAGCTTGTTGATGGTCTCGATCATGTGGACCGGGATGCGGATGGTCCGCGCCTGGTCGGCAATCGCGCGCGTGATGGCCTGGCGGATCCACCACGTCGCGTACGTCGAGAACTTGTAGCCGCGCCGGTACTCGAACTTGTCGACGGCCTTCATCAGGCCGATGTTGCCTTCCTGGATCAGGTCCAGGAACTGCAGGCCGCGGTTCGTGTACTTCTTGGCGATCGACACCACGAGTCGCAGGTTGGCCTCGACCAGCTCCTTCTTGGCGACCTCGGCCTCCCACTCGCCCTTCTGGATCTTGTCCAGCGTGCGCAGCAGGACCTCGGGCGTCTCCTGCAGATCGTCGGCCTGCGTCTTGAGGTGGGCCTTGAGGTCCTTGATCCGCTTCAGGTAGAGCTTCTTCTCCTCTTCCTTCAGCTTGATCGGCTTCTTGCCCTTGGGCGGGTTGAGCTGCCGCTCGTAGTGCATCATCTCGCGCTCGGTGCGCTGGACGGCCTCCACCTGCTCCTTGATCTCGTCGATCATCCGGCGCTTGACCAGCTCGGTGAACTCGATCTTGCGGATGACCTGGGAGAGCTCCACGCGGCTGCGCAGCATCTTCCAGCGCGCGCGCGTGTACTTGCGCTTCTCCTTCTTCGGCACCGTTTCGAGCTTCTCTTCGGTCTTCTGGACGCCGCCGCGCGCCTTCTTCACCGCGTCGATCTGCTTGAGCACCTCGCGCTTGCGGTCCTCGATCTTCTCGTCGGTGATCTCTTCGTCGGAAAACGTCACCAGCTCGCGGATCGTGCGCTGGTCGTTGCGCAGGTCCTCGCCGAGCTGGATGACCTTCTTGGTCACCATGGGCGTGCGGGAGATCGACTTGATCACCGCCAGCTTGCCGCGCTCGATGCGCTTGGCAATGGCGACTTCGCCCTCGCGGGTGAGCAGCGGCACCGTGCCCATCTCGCGCAGGTACATGCGGACCGGGTCGTTGGTCTTGTCCAGCGCCCCGGGCGTCAGGTCGAGCTCGACCCCTTCCTCGGCGCCTTCCTGCGTCCGGTCGAAGGGCTTGTCGTCGCGGAACCCCTTGTCCGAGTCCAGCACCTCGATCCCGGCGCTGCCGAGGGTGTTGAACAGGTCGTCGAGGTCCTCCGACGAGTTGATTTCCGACGGCAGCAGCTCGTTGACCTCGTCGTAGAGAAGGTAGCCCTTCTCCTTGCCGATGTTGATCAGCTGCCGGACTTCGTCGTACTTGTCCTCGATCGACAGAGGGGTTCGCTTTCCGGTCGTCACATTCCACCGTCCCTATCTATGATGCCGTCCTACGCTACTTGCCATGCGGCGCGAAGCCGGTGGGGTCGTATGCCCCGGGTTCGGCTCAATCGGCCGAGAGTGCTTCGATGCGCCGCGTCAGTTCTTTCTTTCGTCCGTCCAGCTCGACGAAGCGGGCTTCGGCGTCGGGTCCCGACACGTCGGCCAGCCGCTCCATCTCGCGCTGTAATGCCGTGCGCTCGCGGTCGAACCGCAGGCGCTTCAAGGTTCTGACGCAGTCTTCGGCCGAATGGGCCGGGCCTTCCGCCTGGGCGCCGATGCCGGTCACCCACTGCGCCTCCCTCTCACTTAGACGCTCGAGCCATGCGGTCGGGAAGCTGGCAGCCGGGACGTCAGACAGCCCGCGGGCGATTTCCAGGGCCCCACCCGACTGGAGTGCCTCGAGATCCTCCGGATCCAGCTCCTCCAGCGCAAGCCTCGCCTCGTCGGCGGCGTGCAGCAGCGCCCACAACAGGCCGCGCTCGGCCGGTTTGAGGGGCTGGCTGGGCGCCAGGACCCGTTCGGGCACGGTCGTCTTGCGGGCCACGGCCGCCTTACGAATTTCGGCCCGGACGACTTCTTCCGTAATACGCGCCCGCGCGGCAATCCGGTCGGCAAACTGGTCGCGGGCGGCGGCGTCCGGTATCCGCGAGGCGACCTCCAGCATCTCGTGCAGGAAGCGCCGCCGGCCCTCGTCGCTGGTCAGCTCGTGCCCGGCAGCGGCTTTTCGCACCAGAAACTCGAGATAGGGCACCGATTGCTTCAGTTCGGCCAGGTACCCCTCGCGCCCCCGTTCCTGCACCAACGCGTCTGGATCCGCCCCGGCGGGCAGCACCGCGACATTGACCTCGAAGCCCTCGTTGACCAGCAGCTCGCACGACCTGACCGCCGCGCCCTGCCCGGCCGCGTCCGGGTCGAAACTGAGCACGACCCTGTTCGTGAATCGACGCAAAAGCTGCGCCTGCTGGGTGGTCAGCGCCGTGCCGCACGAGGCGACCACCGGTGTGATGCCGGCCTGCACCAGCTGGGCGACGTCGAAGTACCCCTCGACCAGAATTGCCCTCCCCAGCTTGCGAATGGCCGGTTTGGCCAGGTGCAGCCCGTACAGGGTCCGGCTCTTCGAGTAAATCGGCGTTTCCGGCGAGTTCAGGTACTTCGGCACCTGATCGGGCTCGGTCGCCCGACCGCCAAACGCGATGACCGACCCGCTGTCGCGGCAGATGGGGATCATCAGCCGGCCGCGAAACCGGTCCACGACCTCGCCGCTGTCCCGCTGCACCACCAGGCCGCTCCGCAGCAGCAGCGACAACTCGAACTTCCGATCCACTAAATACGATTTCAGCCCGTCGCGCGTTGACGGCGCGCAACCGAGCCCCAGCAACTCGCTGGTCTCCTGCTTGATACCCCGGGCATCCAGCTGCTGTCGCATCCTGGCGCCTGCCGGTCCGGCCAGCTGCTGCTGAAACCAGGCCGCGGCCTCTTCGTGCACCTTGAGCAGCGCCTCGCGCTCCGCCGCGCTGGTGCTCTCGTCACGCGCCTCGGAGTCGTCGGGGATTGCCAGCCCGAAACGCGCCGCCAGCATCCGCACCGCTTCGGGGAACGCGACCTTCTCGTGCAGCTCGACGAACTTGATCACGTCGCCGCCCGTGCTGCACCCGAAGCAGTGGAAGAACGCCTTCTCGCGGTTGACGTGGAACGACGGCGTCTTCTCGTTGTGGAACGGGCACAGCCCCTTCCACGTCGCGCCCGTCTTCTTCAACGACACGACGTCGCCGACGACCGACACGATGTCGGCGTGGAGACGCAGGTCGTCGATGAAGGAACGGGGGAATTGGCTCAATCCTTCAACTCCACCACTGTCACACCCCCGCCGCCATGCTCGGTCGGCGCGGTGTGAAACCCTGCGACCAGCGGATGGTTCTTCAGGAACCCGCTGATCGCCTTCTGCAGCCTGCCCGTGCCGTGGCCGTGGATGACGCGCACGGTGCGCTGGTCGGTGACCAGCGTCTCGTCCAGGAACCGTTCGGTCTTCGTCAGCGCCTCGTCGACTGTCAGGCCAATCACGTTGAGATCCGACAGCACGCCTTCGCGCGGTACCAGGTCGATGTTCACGCGCACACTGGCCGGCAGCGCCGCGGCCTTCGCAACCGCCGCGCTCAGCACGGTCAAATCCCGCGCTCGCGCGCGCAGCCGCTTTCCCTGGACGTCAATCTCCGCCTGTCCGTCAGCCAGGCTCTTGACGACGCCCTGCAGGCCGAACGGCGGGACAATGACGCGATCGCCGACGCGGGGCGCGCGCGATTCCACCTCAGGCGCCGCAACGGGAGCCGGTGCCTCCGCCCGATCGCCAAGGGCCTGAGTGGCCGCGGCCTCGACGGCCGCTTTCGCGTGCGACTTGAGCGCGCCATGATCGCCGGTCGACAGGCGAGGCGCGCCGGTCTCGCGCGTAGTGAGCGCCGAGGTCTGCCGCTTCAGCGCTGCCACCACCGCGTCGATCTCGCGCGTCGCGGCGCGTACTCGATCTTCCACGCGATCGGTGACCTTGCGCTTGAACGCCTCTTCGCGCTCCCGCAACTCCTGTTCGCGCCGTTCGGCAGCCGCCCGCGCACGCGCCATGGCTTCGCGCTCGCGCGCCGCGGCCTTCCGCTCCTCGGCCAGCTGCGCGAGATCCTCATCGACCCGCGCCAGCTGGCTGGCCAGCTGCGCTTCACGCGTCCCCAGGCTCGCACGTGCCTTGTCGATCACCTTGCGATTCAGCCCGAGACGTCCCGCCATCTCGAGGGCGAGACTTCGGCCGGGTGTCCCGTAGATGAGCTCGTAGGTCGGCGCGAAGCCCTCCGGGTCGAACGCAAACGCCGCGCACTGCACGCCGGGCGTCGTCTGCGCGTACGTCTTCAGCGCGTCGTAGTGCGTCGTGCCCAGCACCACCGCGCCCCGCGTGCGGAAGTGATCGACGATGGCGACACCGAGCGCCCCGCCTTCGATGGGATCGGTGCCGGCGCCGATCTCGTCAAGCAACACCAGCGCCGGCAGGCGCAGGTCCCGGTCCATCGACGCGACGTTGGTGATGTGCCAGCCGAAAGTGCTCAGGCTGGCCGCGATCGACTGCTCGTCGCCGATGTCGGCAAAGACCGACTTGAACACCGGCACGCTCGAATCCGGCTCGGCCGGCACGTGCAGGCCCGCCTGCGCCATCAGCGCCAGCAGGCCCGCCGTCTTGAGCGCCACCGTCTTGCCGCCCGTATTGGGGCCGGTGATGAGCAGCGTGGTGTTGGGCGGCACCAGTTTGATGTCGACCGGTATCGGCGTCTCCGGCAACCCGTCCAGGTCGTTCGAATACCGCGAGACGACGGCCCGCATCAGCAGGGGATGACGCGCCGCCAGCAACTCGAGGCGCCCGTCCTGCGAGAGTTTCGGCGCCGCCGCGCCGGTAACCTGCGCCAGGCGCGCCTTGGCCTGCAGGACGTCGAGTTCGGTCGCCACCTGCTCGGTCGTGGCCACATCGTCCTGCCGCAGCCGGAACCCGTCGGTGAGCGCCAGCAGGATGCGCTGCACTTCCTCGGATTCCTCGGCCTCGAGCTCGACGACCTCGTTGTTGATCTCGACGGTCGCCAGCGGCTCCAGATACAGCGTCTGCCCGCTGGCCGAACTGCCGTGGACCAGCCCGGGCAGCGACGCACGATGCTCGGCCTTCACGAGCAGCACGAAGCGGCCGTTGCGCTCGGTGACGATCTGGTCCTGCAAGTACTTCGCGGTGTCCTTGCCTCGCAGATAGGCGTCGAGCGTCTGACGCAGTTTCGCGCGCTGCCGGCGGAGACGATCGCGAATCGATCCCAGGGCAGGGCTGGCGTGATCCACGAGGTCGCCGGATGGGGCGATGGCGTGCCGTACGGCTCCGATTTCGTTCTTGAACGACGCCGTGCCGCCCACGAGCCGCTTCAGGCGCGGCAACTCGCCTGGCGCCCGCCGTACCGCCGCCGCGCTGGTCTCCACCGACTCGAGGTAGTCGGACAACGCGAGGAGCCGCAGCGGCTCGAGCGCGCGACCCTCGACGCCGAGCAGACCGAGCAGCGTCTCGAGATCCTCGGGCGCCCTCAACGGGAACACGGGGTTGGACGCCAGGTAGCTCACGGTCTCCGACGTGGCCGCCAGCGCCTCGCGCACAGCGGTCAGTTCGGTGGCCGGCGTCAGCGCTTCGAGGCGGGCTGCTCCCGTCGTCGTGAGCGCGAAGCTGCGCACGGCGGCGACAACACGGTCGAATTCGAGGGCCCTCAGGCCGCCTGCGGTCATGTCGGGACGGGTGATGTTGGAGTCGGGAGGAAACCGCTGATTGTAACACGCCACGAACCCGGGTTCACAAGTTCACGGGTTCACCCGGTTGCAGAAGGTTCGGCCCGCCACTTGCACTGAGCCTCTGCAGCGAGGCCCAGGTTGCAAAAAACAGGCGGAAAACTCGTTCCGGCACTCGCAGGGCTGGTAATACTTACACTCATCGGCCCTGTCGGGTGCCGGCGCGGAACAACTCCGTCGCCCGAACTTCAGTCGCTGCTGGCTGCCGATACGCTGGACCGGCAGGTCGGCGATGCCACCGTCCGGGCCGCGGTCCGGGCGTTCTACGCACAGACGGGCACCGCCCTCGCCTGGAGTGGAGACTCACCGTCCTCGCAGACCGATCGCGCGTTGGCTGTGCTCGCCTCGGCCCGGGCGCACGGGCTCGACCCCCAGTCGTATCAACTGGCCGCGCTGACAAGGGAGCGTGACGTGGTGGCCCGCAAGGCCCCGACGGAGCGGCCGCACCCGCTGGCGGTCTTCGACCTGCGACTCACCGCCGCGCTGATTCGGCTGGGCCGCGATGTCGCATCCGGCCGGCTCGATCCCCGCGCGGTGGACGGCCGCTGGAAGTCCCAGCGTCGCAGGCCCAATCTTGCCGCCACGCTCGCCGCCAGCCGAGAGGACGTGAGCCAGTGGCTGCCCTCGATTCAGCCGCGGCACCCCGAGTACATCGCGATGATGGGTGCCCTGGCCGCGTTACAGGGCGTGGAAGCCAAGGGTGGCTGGCCGCCTCTTCGCACCGCGGGACTCGCACCGGGCGCGTCGCATACCGGCGTGATCGCGTTGCGCAAGCGGCTGGCGGCTTCTGGCGATCTCGGCGCGGCATCGGTAAGCGGCAACCGGTACGACCATTCGCTTGTCAGCGCCGTGCGCGTCTTCCAGGAACATCACGGCCTGCCCCCGACCGGACGGCTCGATGCCCGAACGGTGGCCGCCCTCAACGTGCCGCTTGCGACGCGCCTCGGTCAGGTCGCGCTCAACCTCGAACGCTGGCGGTGGCTGCCCGACGACCTCGGCGCGCGCCACTTTCGCGTCAACGTCCCGCACTTTCACCTCGAGGCCTACGAGCAGGGAAGGGTCGTCTTCGACATCCGTGCAGTCGTTGGCAAGCCGGGCAACGAGACACCGATCTTCAGCGAGCGCATGACGCACGTCATCATGAGCCCGTTCTGGAACATCCCGCCGAAGATCGCCACCGACGAGACGCTGCCGGCCGTGTCGGCAGACCCCTGGTACCTCGAGCGGGAGAACATCGAGGTGGTGCGCGTGTCTGACGGGCAGCCGGCGGTCGTCGACCCGGCGACGCTCGACTGGGAGGACGACGTCGCCCTCGAAGGGCTGAGATTCCGACAGCGGCCGGGGTCAGGCAACGCGCTCGGATTCGTGAAGTTCATGTTCCCCAACCGGTACGACGTGTATCTGCACGACACGCCCGCAGGCGCCCTGTTCAGCCGTCTCGGACGCACGTTCAGCCATGGATGTGTGCGCGTGGAAGAACCGGTCGCACTGGCAAAGTACGTCTTGCGCGATCAGCCGCGCTGGACGCCCGACGCCATTACTGCCGCGATGCATTCCGGAACCGAGACCCACGTGAAACTCAGGGAAGCGATTCCGGTGCACATCCTCTATTTCACGAGCTGGGTGGATGGCAAGGGCGGCTTGCAGTTCCGCGATGATGTGTACGGCTACGACGCCAGGCAGGCGGCGATGACCAGGGCGACCACAATCACGACGCCACGAAGGCGCGAAGGCACGAAGGCAAACCTCAAGGAGGTACGCTCGCGGTCCGAGGCCGTCGTCACCTCCACCGGAGGCTAGTCGAGGTGGTTGATCAAACTGCTGATGCAGCCGGCGCCGAAGCCGTTGTCGATGTTGACCACCGACACGCCATTGGCGCAGCTGTTGAGCATGCCGAGCAGAGCCGCCAGACCTTGAAAACTGGCGCCGTAGCCGACGCTCGTGGGCACCGCGATGACGGGCACCGAGACGAGTCCAGCGACCACGCTCGGCAGCGCGCCTTCCATGCCGGCCACGACGACGATGACGCGCGCCGATCGAAGTCGATCGTGTTCACGCAGCAGGCGATGGAGGCCGGCGACGCCGACATCGAAGAGTCGGTCGACCGTGTTGCCCATCACCTCGGCCGTCACCGCGGCTTCTTCGGCCACAGGCAAGTCCGACGTGCCGGCGGCCGCGACGACGATGGTGCCGCGGCCAGCTGGCAGTTCGTGCATGGGGCAGGTAATCGCCCGGGCGACCTCGTGGTACTGGGCGGCGGGCACGACGGCGCGCACCGCGTCGTACGCGGCGCGGTCGGCCCGGGTCACCAGCAGGGTGTGGCCGCGGGCCACGATCCGTTCGGCGATTGCGGCGATTTGGTCGGGCGACTTTCCCAGACCGAGGATGACCTCGGGAAACCCCTGGCGCTGGGCCCGTTGGTGGTCAATCCGCGCAAAACCCAGGTCCTCGACATGCTGGGATTGAATTTCGGCGGCGATCTGCTCGGCGGCGTGGGGCGCGCTCAGGTCACCGGCGGCGACCCGGTCGAGCAGTAGCTTGAGGTCGAAAGGCATTGGGGAGTTACGGACGTCCGAGCCACCTATGACGGCAACTCAAGTATAATTGGAAGATTATCTCTTTTACGAAGGGATCGCGCTCCCAGCCATGACCCCGCTCGAGACTCTCGTCCTCGCATCCTATTTCTTCATCCTGATCGTGCTTGCCGGCTACGGGTGGCATCGTTACTACCTCGTCTATGCCTACATGAAGCACAAGGATCGCGTGCCTGTCCCGGCGGGCACGTTCGAGCGGCTGCCGATGGTCACCGTGCAGCTGCCGATCTACAACGAGATGTACGTGGTGGACCGCCTCATCGACGCGGTGGCGCTGATGGACTATCCGCGCGACCGGTTCGAGGTGCAGGTCCTCGACGACTCGACCGACGAGACGTGCTCGATTGCCGAGCTGGCCGTGCGACGGGCCGCGGCCCAGGGCCTCGACATCACCTACATACACCGCACCGACCGCACGGGCTTCAAGGCCGGGGCGCTCGAAGCCGGCATGCAAGTGGCCAAGGGCGAGTTCCTGGCGATCTTCGACGCCGACTTCCTGCCGTCGCGCGAGTTCCTGCACCGGACGATCCACCATTTCGTGGACCCGAAGGTCGGCGTGGTCCAGGCGCGCTGGGGCCATATCAACGCGGGCTACTCGCTGCTCACCAAGATTCAGTCGATCCTGCTCGACGCGCACTTCGTGCTGGAGCATGGCGGCCGCAATCGCGCCGGGCATTTCTTCAATTTCAACGGCACGGCTGGCATCTGGCGGCGGACCGCGATCGTCGACGGCGGGGGCTGGCAGCACGACACGCTCACCGAGGACCTCGACCTCAGCTATCGCGCGCAGCTGCGGGGCTGGAAGTTCCACTTCGTCCCCGACGTTGTGGTGCCGGCCGAGCTCCCGGTCGAGATGAACGCCTTCAAGTCGCAGCAGCACCGCTGGGCCAAGGGCTCCATCCAGACGTGCCGGAAGCTGCTGCCGAGGATCCTGGCCTCCAAGCAACCGCTCGGCGTGAAGGCCGAGGCGTTCATTCACCTCAGCGCGAACTTCAATTACGTGCTGATGGTGGCGCTGTCGGTCCTGATGTTTCCGGCCATGGTGATCCGCTACAACATGGGCTGGTACGAGATGCTCCTCATCGACGTGCCGCTGTTTCTTGCCGCGACCGCCTCGGTAGCCAACTTCTACATCGTCTGCCAGCGCGAGCTGTACCCGGCCGAGTGGATCGCGCGCTTGAAGTACTTGCCGTTTCTGATGTCCATCGGCATTGGCCTGGCCATCAACAACACGCGCGCAGTCTTCGAGGCGATGATGGGCACGCAGACCGAGTTCGTCCGCACGCCCAAGTACCAGATCGAGGATAGCCAGGACGAGTGGGTCGGCAAGAAGTACCGCCAGGGCAACATCATCCAGCCGATCATCGAGCTGTCGCTGGGCCTCTACTTCACCTTCACGGTGTTCTACGCGCTGTCGAACCGGATCTACGGCACGCTGCCGTTCCTGATGCTGTTCCAAATCGGCTTCCTCTACACCGGTCTTCTGTCGATAGTGCAGCAGTTCGCCGACGACTCGGTGGCGCTGGATACGCAGACTCAAGGGTAAGGTTCGACTACAATCCACTCATCCTTTCCAAGGGGTGAGCCATGGCGACCTCGCGGCGCAGCTTCATTCAACTCGTCGGGCTCAACGGCCTGGCGGTCGCCGCCGGCGGCTGTGCGAGCACACGGCCAGCTCGCGGGCCCGCCGTCACGCCGCAGGACGCGCCCCCCTTGGGCGCGCCAGGCACGCGGTCGTCGGTTCTCCGCCTGAGCTCGAACGAGAATTCCGCCGGCCCGGGAGCGAAGGTCCTGACCGCGATGCAGGACTCCTTCGACGTCGCGAACCGCTACGCGTTCAGGCTCCCGTCGGATTTCACTGACGTTCTGGCGGCTTCGCTTGGCGTGCAGCCATCTCAGGTGACGCTTGGGTGCGGGTCGAGCGAGATCCTCGATGTCGCCGCCGCCGCATTCCTCGGCCCGGGCCGCGCCCTGGTGACAGGCCAACCGACATTCGAGTTGCTGTCGGGTCGCGCACAAATGTGGGGCGCGCAGGTCGTGGACGTGCCCGTCGACGCCGAGTTGCGCCTCGACCTGGGCCAGATGGCGCAGAAGTCCGGTGGTGCCGGACTAATCTACATCTGCAATCCGAACAACCCGACCGGTACCGTCCATAGCGCGTCCGACATCGAGGCGTTCGTTACGGCGGCGCTTCGGACCGGGCCGAAGGCGACCATCCTCATCGACGAGGCGTACCACGAATACGTCGAGCACCCTGGCTACAAGACCGCGATACCGCTCGCTCTCGCCAACCCACGCGTCGTCGTGTCGCGGACGTTCTCGAAGATTTACGGGATGGCAGGACTGCGGGTCGGCTTCGCGGTGGGACAGCCGGCGACGCTGGACGTGATGAACCGCTACCTCGACGCCGGGCGCCTGAGTTGTCTGAGCGCCCGAGCGGCGCTGACTGCGCTTGCCGACCCGGGTCGCGTGTCCGAGATGCGTGCCGGCAATCACGCCGCGCGCGCCATGACGGTGCAGTCGTTCCGCGATGCAGGCTATCGCGTCGCGGATTCGGAAGCCAACTTCGTGATGGTGGACGTGCGGCGCGACATCCGCGTGTTCCACCGCGCCTGCCGAAATCGGGGCGTCGACATCGCGCGGCCGTTTCCGCCGCTGCTCACGTGGGCGCGCATCACCATCGGGACCATGGCCGAGATGCAGCAGGCGGTCGAGGCGTTCCGGGGCGCGCTCGGCGAGCCGTCCACCACCGCCAACGCGCTGCCCGCACTGGAGCGCTACGTGCCCCGCCGCGATGGCACCTGGGCCTGCTAACCCGCCACCCGGGCTGTGCGGCACCTGCCGCCACGCGCAGGTAATCCCGTCGGACCGCGGCCAGCGCTTCATCCGCTGCGCCAGGAGCGACACCGACCCGCGCTTTGCGCGCTACCCGGCGCTGCCCGTCGCCCATTGCCAGGGGTATGACGTGCGCCAGCCACAAACTCACGACAACGATCGCGCGTGATCTATGATCGACTCGTGAGCACCGAGATCAAACCCAAGGCCGGCCTCGAAGACATCGTCGCGACCTCGTCGAGCATCTGCTTCATCGACGGCGACCGCGGCATCCTGGCTTATCGGGGGTACGACATCCACGATCTCGCGCCGCACGCGACGTTCGAGGAGGTCTGTTACCTGCTGTGGCACGGGCGGCTGCCCAACCGTGCTGAGCTGGGCGACCTGCAGTCGCAGTTTGCCGCCGGACGCGCCCTGCCAGACGGCGTGGTTCGCCTGCTGCGGCAGCTGCCGCCGGGCGAGGCGATGGACACGCTGCGTACTGCGGCTTCCGCGCTGTCGCACTACGACCGCGACGCCGCCGACGACTCGCCCGCGGCCAACTATCGCAAGGCCGTGCGCCTGACGGCGCAGATGGCCAGCCTGGTGGCGGCCATCGGGCGCCTCGAGCAGAACCAGGGCCCGATCGACCCGGATCCGGTGATGGGCTTTGCCGCCAACTTTCTCTACCAGCTCACCGGCCGGCGCCCCGACGCCCTGGCCGTGCGCGCCATCGACTGCGCGCTGGTCCTGCACGCCGACCACGAGCTCAACGCGTCGACCTTTGCGGCCCGCGTGGCTGCGGCCACGCTCACCGACATCCACTCGGCCATCGTCGGCGGCATTGGCGCGCTCAAGGGCCCGCTCCATGGCGGCGCCAACGCCGAAGTGATGAAGATGCTGCTCGACTTCGGCGCGACGGCCTCGCCCGAGAAGGTCGAGAGCACGATCCGCGACAAGCTTGCGAAGAAAGAGAAGATTCCCGGCTTCGGCCACCGCGTCTACAAGACGATGGATCCGCGCGCCGTGCACTTGCGCCAGCTGTCGAAGGACCTGGGCAAGCGGTCGGGGCAGACGCACTGGGTCGAGATGTCCGAACGCATCGAGGCGCTGGTGAAGGGCGAGAAGAAGCTCAACCCCAACGTCGACTTCTACTCGGCGTCGATGTACTACGCGCTCGGGATACCGGTCTCGCTCTACACGCCGATCTTTGCGGTCAGCCGAACGTCCGGCTGGACCGCGCACGTGCTCGAGCAGTATTCCAACAACCGGTTGATCCGCCCCCGCGCCGAATACACGGGACCCGCGGTGCCGCAGCCGTGGGTGCCGCTCGAGCAGCGGTAAGAACCGCCGACACCTTGGCGGCGACTTCCGTCTCAGTCGTCCGCCAGTCTCCGGCCCAGTTCACCCCCCATCGGGTGTCAGTTATCGCGTCAACGGCCGCCTATTCAAGTTCCTCCGGTCCCGCTGCACCGACGTGTTGCCACGTCCTGCCGCAGCCGACACACCGGAATTGCCGTGTGAAGCGCGGGTCGGCTCCTGGACGTGAACGCCCCTGCTGAGAGCAACCGGGGCAGATCGGGATATAGGCGTTCGGCCTTACGGAGTGGCCGGAGAGCTCGGCATTGTCAGTCATGGCGTCCAGACGCGTCGTGGCAGGGTGAAGGTCCCCGCACAGTCCTCGTAGTGGGCATCTTTACGCAGGACTAACGCCGCCGTCGTTGCGCTACAGCAACATGTGGTGGCGGGAATCTAGGATGACGGTGTTGGTCGTCTCCGTCCTATTTCCCGCCATCTCGTGTCTGGTGCCGCATCATCTCGATGACGTTGTGGCGACAGGGGCAGGTTCCTCGACGAAATACTGAGCGGTGTACTCGGAGCCTGGCAGGAGCGTGACTCCATCTTTTTTCGTCCGCCACACCTTCACCGTATGGACACCAGGGGCGACCTGCCTGGTGTTGACCACTCGGTCATCTAAATACGTTGCACCCTCGGCTTTGTGGGGAGGTCCGCCATCCACGCTAAGCATCATGATGTTCGATGCGGCGTTGGGGTCGCCGGTGAGGATGGCGGCGATCCTCACGTAGCCAGTAACGCTCGGATGGCGCCTGTCGGGGCCGAGCGCCGGCTCGCGCATCGTTGGGAACGTGACGATGGCGCGAGGCGGACCGAGCGCTACGCCGAGACCAGCCCTCCCATAACCATCGATCAATCCGTCCAGCTGGATGGCCTCGCTCTCTTTCAACACGTCGCCGCCGTAGGACAAACCAAACTGCTCCCACGACTGCAACATCGTCAGCCCTTTTACTGGAGTGTTGAACTGGTGCTGATGCTCAGCGGAGTACCAAGCGGGGTTGCTCCCGAGCTGCTGACGGTAAAACAGCAAGTAGTCTTGCCCGGTCCCCTGCCAGTTCTTGACGACCAACTGAGATCCGCGCGTAGGTACCCACGTGCTGCTGCCGACTCTCGGCAGCGGGTCCGTGCCGTTCCACACGCGGTTACCTGCGTTGCTGCCCCGGTTGAACAGAATGTATTGATGCGGATAGTTCGACAAGGGCACATGCTGCACGTTCTCGAATCGTGCCGACTGGGGCAGCATCTCGATATTGATTACGTTCTGCAAGACGGTTCCAGTGAGGTTCAGACCAACCCTGCCGCCGCCCCCATTGATGCCGACGCCACAACCGGCGATTTGGCCGCCTCCATCGATCTGGAAACTGCCTGTGTACGCCATCGAACTGTGCACCCCCACCGAGCCGACGGAGCCGACCTGACAGATCAGGCGCGGATTCCGATACCAATGATCGATATGGTTAGACTGGACACCCATGGCTTGGAAGCGCTTGTTGTAGGCGGCAATCATGTCGTCGTTTGGAAAGCGTCGCACCGCCCAGGATTCGTACCCCGCCAGAACATTGGCAGCGACGACGTTGCCAGTCATCGCGATCGGCCACATGAGATGATTCTGGTTAGCCGTGTCAGGCACCGCTCCAGGTGCACTGGGATAACGACCAGCGACCTGTTGCTGATTGAACAGATTGATGCCTCTGAAGCTGTTCCACGCTTCGTTCCGTTCGAACGTATTCATCACGCCCCTGAACCAGAACCCGGCTCCGTCGCAGCCAGGACAGTTCTTTTTCACGTCATTCTGAGCGTTGAACCCCAGCGCGGACTTGGGATCGCCCCCGATGTACGCAGCGAAGATTTCGTCGAAACGCATTCCTGACCTCGTAGCCGTCTTCCGTCACGAAGCCCGCGCCAGGAAAATCAACCGCGACGTTCTCTTCAACGAGGGTGTCGGACGTGCCATGAACGACTAACGCCCACTTCGAGGTAGTGCGATTGCCCAGATAGGTATTGCCGACGTCGGCGCTGCCCACCGACGAGCTCGCATGGTGGTGATGTTCCGCGTACTTCCCTCGCTGATTCGTGCCGATGCTGATGCCGGCGACCGTGTCGACCAACGGGACATTGAGCGTTCGCCCAAGTCCGACGAACTGGTTGTAGCGGATATCCCACCTCGCGGTCCTGCCGATGTCCACGGTATGGCCTCGCGTGCTCTCAGGCCGCAACGGTTCTTCGGAACGAACCACGATATTCCGCGTCAAATTGACGACGCGCGGTCGCAGCACGACGACGCCGTTCGGATCCGTAATCGTCGGGTGCGCAAAGTCGAGTCCCTTCGACAGCGTCACGTCGGCGCCGTTGATGGCCGTGATCGTGATCGGGGCTTCGCGTCGAGGGACTGGTGCAGGCTGCGCGGTATCGGGGAGCAGGAGTTCATCGCCGACTTGCCAGTTCTCGGGAACACTCGCCAGGGTGATGCGGGTGGCGCCTGCCACAAGGCTGTCTGTCGCCTCGAGGAATGCCGTCTTGCGACATCCGACGCGGGTCTGCTGACCGAAGTTGATCAACCCGTTGCCCCACTGGAACGGATCCTTTGCGGTGTCGATCGGCACATTCCGAATGACGAACTCGACCCGGCGTTCGCACGGAATCGGATCGGCCTGCGTGCCCACATCTATCGTCCCGCCGGGCAGGTTGATCAAGTGCGTAAACTTCACCCACGTATCGCGGGTGCGTGAGACGCGGAGCGTTCCCGCCACCTCGATGTAGTCGTAGGTGGCCTCGTCCGGAAGTTCGACGGTCTGGCCGGCAGCCACGATAAGTGTCGTCGGGAGATCCGTGCGCCGTGGAACGTACTCGGGCCCGATCAACACGCGGTCCGCCTGGACCCTCGCGTCGTGCGCCTCGTGCGTCCTGACCGATGTCCCGGCGGACATCATCAGAACGGGGACCAGCATCAAGTGAGTGACATGTTTCACCATGATTCCCCTTACCACTTTCTGCGACCCTTCAGTCCACGGAAAATCGCAACGCTTCATCGATTGCATTCTGCCACGCCTTACGCGGATCGATCAGCGGTTGTGCATCGTATAGCTGGGCTTCGCCAGCCCAGCCACTGATGTGCCAGGACCTACCCCATCCGCGTTGGATCGGGCCGGATCGGACCGTGAAGGTCCGGATGAGGCGGACGTTCCGCAAGTTGATGATCCGGAACGCCGGCTCCCGCAAGCCACGATCCGTCTAAACCCCCAAAAGAGGAGGCTCGCCTGCCATGAGAGCGACACTGTGCCTGGTCTTTGCCGTGACGTCTTTCGGTGCCGTGAACGCATCGGCGCAAACCCCCGTACCCGGGTCGCCCGGGGCATTGCCCGCGGGAGCCAAAATCGCCTTTGTGGATTTCGACCGTGTCGCAGCGACCTCGACGATGGGCAAGGCCGCGACGACTCAGCTCGACGCGCTGCGAGGAAAAAAGACGGCCGAAGTAGCGGAACGCCGGAAGCAGTTCCAGGCGCTGCAGACAAAGCTGGCCGACGGCGCGTCGCTGATGAACACCGAAGCCCTGGCTAAGCTGCAACGAGATGTGGAGCGCACGGGCCGGGATCTTGAGCGATTCACCCAGGACGCCCAGGACGAGGTGCAGCAGCTGCAGGTGCAGTTGCAGCGCTCCTTCGGCGAAAAGCTGTTTCCTGTGATTGGCGAAGTCGCGCAGGCCAGGAGCCTGTGGGCGGTGCTGCGGCTCGAGCCGGCCACCGTGCTGTGGTACGACAAGGCGCTCGACATCTCAGACGATGTCGTCGCCAAACTCGACGGCAAGGCCGCGCCGGCGCCGCCGGCGCCCCGGCCGTGAATCCGCGAAATCCCTCAATCGTCAACCTGCAATCGTCTACTGACATGCCTTGAACTTCTACACGTCCGTGACGTATATGTAGAAGTTCAAGGCATATGGCACCTTCAAAACCCGACCTCCCCCAGGGCACGCTCGACCTCCTGATTCTCAAGACGCTCGCGCTCGGGCCGCTGCACGGCTACGCCGTGGCACAGCGCCTGCAGCAGGTCTCGCGAGACGTCGTCATCGTCCAACAAGGGACTCTCTATCCGGCATTGCATCGGCTGGAGAAGCGCGGGCACTTGAAAGCCGAGTGGAAGAGCACGGACACCGGCCGCGACGCGAAGTTCTACCGATTGACGCGCGCCGGTCAGGCGCAACTCGAAAACGAGACGGCCAACTGGCATCGGTTGACCCAGGCCGTGGGGTTCATCCTGCGGGAAGAGACCTAGGGAATTGGAGATTGCAGATTGCAGATTGCAGATTGACGATTGCGAATTACGCAGATGAGATTGAGCGATGACTCGCTGGCGACGCCTGTTTGAACGCGACCGGCTCGATCGTGAGATCGACGCCGAGCTGCGCGACCATGTCGAGCGGCAGATTGCAGACTACCGCCGTCAAGGTCTTTCCGAAGCCGAGGCCCGGCGCCGCGCGTTGGCTGGATTTGGCGGCGTCGAGCAGGCTGGCGAATCGTGCCGCGAGGTGTGGCGCGGCCGTCTCGCGGACGAACTGCTGCAGGACGTGCGGTACGGCCTCCGCGTCCTTCGGAAGAGTCCGGTGTTTGCGGGTGTGGCCGTCCTGTCGCTGGCGCTCGGCATCGGCGCCATCACCGCGATTTACTCTCTGGTCGACGCGGTCCTGCTCAAAACGCTGCCCGTCCGCGCTCCGGACCAACTCGTGTTGCTCTCGCAGCGCGTCGGTACCCGCGACGGCTTCTCCTTCACGACGGGCGAATTCCGAAGTCTTGCCGAAAACGATGCCCTCGCGGGGCTGTGCGCGTTCCGGCCGTGGCCTGGCTTCCGGCTTGCGACCCCCGCCGGCGCGGAACTCGCGATGGGACAGCTGGTGTCGGGCAACTGCTTCGAGGTGCTCGGGGTGTCGCCTGTTCTCGGGCGGCTGCTGCAGGCCGCAGACGACCGTGGGCCTGGCGGGCCGCTCGTCGCGGTGATCGGCTACGACTTCTGGCACCGCCGCTTCGGCGGGGATGCCGGGATAGTCGGTCGCTCGTTCGAGTTGATGGGGCAGCCGTTTACGGTGGTTGGCGTCACGCCGCGCGAGTTCTTCGGGCTCGAACCAGGGCGCGCCATCGACATCACGGTGCCGCTATCGGTGCAGCCGCTGCTGCTGCCTGGCACGCCGCTGCTGACGTCTTTGGACGCACGCTGGCTTCGCCTCATCGGGCGGCCGGTCGCAGGGATGGGCCGTGAGGCTCTCAGCTCCACGCTGGGCCGCACCTGGAGTCTCCTCGAGACCGTGGCCGCCCGCCCCGCCGACGAGCGCCCTGCGCTGGCCCTGCTGTCCGGCGCGCAGGGGCTCAACGACCTCCGGCGGGCCTACTCGTTGCCGCTGCGCCTGCTGCTGGCCGCGGTGAGCGTGCTCCTGCTGGTCGCCTGCGTGAACCTCGCAGGCTTGCTGCTCGCGCGCGCCAAGGCGCGTCAACACGAGATTGGCCTTCGCCTCGCCCTTGGCGCAAGCCGCGTCCGCATCGTCCGCCAGATGCTCACCGAGGCAGCGCTCATCTCGCTCGGCGGGAGCGTGGCCGGTCTGGTCCTGGCGTACTGGGGCCGCGCCGCGGTGCTGGACTTGTTGTCGCGCGGCGGGCGACAGATCGTGCTCGAGGCGCCCATCGACGTGCGCCTGCTCGGCTTCACCATCGGTGTGATGGCCGCGACGACGCTGCTCTTCGGGCTGTGGCCGGCGCTGCGCGCCAGCGCCGAGGCCCGCAGTCAGCACTTGCGGACCACCACGCCGTCGAAGTCGACCGGCCGCCAGACCGCCGCGCTCATTGCGGCGCAGACGGCGCTGGCGGTGGTCCTTGTGGCCGCCGGTGCGCTGTTTGTCCGAAGTCTCACGGCGCTGCACGCCGTGGACGCCGGCTTCCGGAAAGAACGAGTACCTGCTCACCAATATCCGTCCGGCCGTCGGCGGCGCAGACGAGGCCGAGGCGCGACGCATCTATCGGGAGCTCTACACGCGCTTCACGAGGCTCGCAGGCGTTCGCGCGGTCACGCTCACTCTCGACACGCCGCTTGGCGGCAGGTCGGCGATCGCCGGGATCGACGCGGTCGGAGGCCGTGGGCCAGAGCCCCACGTTCAGGAGGCGCATTTCAACATCGTCGGTCCGAGATTCCTGGAGACGATGGGCGTGCCAATTGTGGCTGGACGCGACTTCCGCGAGACCGACGACGAGCGCAGCACGCCGAAGGCGATTGTCAGCGCGTCGCTTGCCCGGCGAATGTTTGGCGCCGATAGCGCGGTCGGCCGACAGCTCGAAACGGATCCACTGAGACGGCGCGCCGAGCCAGATGCCCGGCGTTTCGAGATCGTTGGCGTCGCCGCCGATGTGCGTTACGAGAGCCTGCGGGACGCGCCCGGTAACACGGTCTACTTCACATACTTCCACCATGCCGGAGTTCTCCGAGGAGTTGACGTTCGCGCTGAAGACCGACGGAAACCCGCTGGCGCTGATCGAAGCCGTGCGACAGCAGGTGCGGGAAGTCTCTCCCCAGCTTGCCGCTGTACACCGTGTCGAGTCTCGACGCGCGGTACGACGGCAGCATCGCCACCGAACGGATGCTTGCGACCATCGCCGGGTTCCTCGGCAGCCTGGCGCTGCTGCTGGTGTCTGTCGGCGTGTATGGAACGCTGGCGTACGCAGCGGCGCGTCGCACGCGCGAGATGGGCGTGCGACTCGCGCTGGGCGCCGAGCGAGCCGACATCATCCGGCTGCTGCTGACCGGCGCGCTGGTCCCGGTGACCGCTGGCATTCTCATCGGCCTGCCGTGCGCCCTCGCGGCGAGCAGGCTCGCCCAGGGACTACTGTTCGGCGTGACGTCCACCGACCCATCGACATTCGCGACCGTCGGTCTGGTGCTGCTGTCTGCAGCCGCCCTGGCGGCGGCAATACCTGCCCGCCGCGCGGCTCACACCGATCCTCTCGTGACTCTCAGGGAAGAGTAGAGGAATTGCAGATTGCAGATTGGCGATTGCAGATTACGAATTGTGCAGATTTGGAAGATTCAGACATGACAATCTGGCGACGCCTGTTTGGACGCGGCCGGCTCGATCGCGAACTGGATGCCGAGCTGCGCGATCACGTCGAACGGCACGTGGCCGACCTCAAGCGTCACGGTCTCAGCGAGGCCGACGCCCGACGGACGGCTGCCGTCCAGTTCGGCGGTCTCGAGCAGACCAAGGAGTACTGCCGCGACCAGCGGGGCACGCGGTGGCTCGAGGATTTCGCCACAGACGCGCGCTACGGCCTGCGCATGCTGGCGCACAGCCGCACGTTTACCCTCGTGGCCGTGCTCTCGCTGGCGCTCGGCATCGGCGCCAACACCGCGATCTTCACGCTGGTCAACAGCCTCCTGCTGCAGACGCTGCCCGTGGCCGAACCGGAGCGGCTGGTTCAGCTCGACGGCGACTCGACGACCAACCCGATCTGGGAGCAGATCCAGAGCCGCCAGCAGCAGCTGTTTGCCGGCGCGACCGCGTGGTCGGAGCAAGGGTTCGATTTGGCGCAGGGAGGCGAAGCCAAGCCAGTCGATGGGTTGTGGGCGAGCGGCGAGTTCTTCGAGGTCCTCGGCGTCAAGGCCATCCTCGGACGGACGTTCACCATCGAGAACGATCGCCGCGGTGGCGGCGCGGAATCCACGGTCGCCGTGATCAGCCATGCCTTCTGGCAGCGCCGCTTCGGAGGCGCCGCCGACGCCATTGGCCGGTCCATCGCCCTCAACAAAGTGCCGTTCACGATCATCGGTGTGACGCCACCCGAGTTTATGGGGCCCCAAATCGGGCGCAGCTTCGACGTCGCGGTCCCGTTGCGCACGGCAGACGTCCTCGACAACAGCGGCGGCGAGCAGCGGCTCGACGGCCGTTCGATGTGGTGGCTCAACATCACCGCGCGTCTCAAGGCGGGACAGACCGCCGAACAGGCCACGGCGGCGCTGCGAGCCGTGCAGCCGCAGATCCGGGAAGCCACCACCCCCGACAACTGGGCGGAAGAGCACTTGAAGGAATATCTCCGTGACGGCCTGACCTTGTCGACTGCGTCACAGGGGCCCTCGTTCCTGCGCAACCAGCTGCAGCAGCCCCTGGTGACGATCATGATCGTCGTCTCGCTGGTGCTCCTGATCGCGTGCGCCAACATCGCCAATCTCATGCTCGCCCGTGCGAGCGGCCGGAGGCACGAGTTGACGATGCGCCTGGCCCTGGGTGCGTCCCGGGCACGGCTGGCCCGGCAACTGCTCACGGAGAGTCTGTTGCTGTCGACGCTGGGCGCTCTGGCAGGGCTAGGGTTCGCGCAGTGGGGCAGCGCGCTGCTGGTCTCGCAGTTCTCCACCTCGCGCGACCCGCTGATTCTCGACCTGTCGCTCGACTGGCGCGTCCTGGGGTTCACGGCAGCCATCGCGGTCCTCACAGCGCTGCTCTTCGGCGTCGCTCCGGCGATGACGACACGTCGCCTGGCGCCGATGGATGCCTTGAAGGAACAAGGCAGGGGACGTTCAAGTGGGCGTCACCGCCTGGCCAGCCCGCTCGTGGTCGTCCAAGTCGCCCTGTCGCTGGTGCTGGTCGTCGGCGCGGGCCTGTTCATGCGGACTTTTGCATCGCTGGCGACGATGCCCCTGGGGTTCGACCGAGACTCCGTGCTGCTGGTGGAACTCGACGTGCAGCGCAGCCAGATCCCTCAGGAGCGGCGGGCAGAGTTGTTCGCACGCCTTGCCGAGGCGGCGGCACGCGTGCCGGGAGTCCAACGCGCGGCCACGTCGCTGCTGACACCGGTGAGTGGCCAGGGGTGGAACAACGCGTTCGACATCCCGGACCAGCCGAACCTTTCGATCCGCCAGCGGCTCGCCTATATGAACGCCGTGACGCCTGGCTGGCATTCGGTATACGGGACGCGCTTGGTCGCCGGACGGGAGTTCACGGCGGCCGACACGCCAGGGCAGTCCGCGGGTGGCGATCGTGAACCTGGCCTACGTGAAGAAATTCCTGCGTGGGGGGCGTGCCCTGGGCCAGGTGGTGCAGCAGGATGGCATGGGTGGGGGGCCGCGCCCGCCCGCGGCGGAGATCGTGGGTGTCGTCGAGGACGCCGCATACCGAAACCTGCGCGAACCGATGCCGCCGACCGTCTACCTGGCCATGGCGCAACTGCCGTCCGATAACGTGTTTCCCAACGGCGCCGTCGGCGTGCGCGCGGAGGCCGGTTCGCCGGCACTTCTGTTTCGCGGGCTGTCGGAGGCGCTGTCGGCGGTGGATCCCGACGTCTCGCTGTCGTTCAGGCCCCTGAAGGACCAGGTCGACGCGCGCCTCGTGCGCGAGCGCGTGCTCGCGCTGCTCGGTGGGTTCTTCGGTGCGCTCGCGTTGTTGCTGGCCGGCGTGGGCCTGTACGGGGTGACGTCGTACGCGGTGACGCTGCGACGTGGCGAGATCGGCGTGCGCATGGCGCTTGGCGCCGACGTGTCACGCGTCGTGCGCCTCGTGCTGGGCCGGGCCGCGTGGCTGGTGGTCCTGGGCGTCGCCATCGGCACGGGCCTCAGCCTCTGGCTCGCGAAGTTCGTGAGCGCGTTGCTGTTCGGGCTCGAGGCGCGCGACCTCGCGACGCTTGCCGCGGCCGTCCTGCTGATGGCTGTCGTGGGAACGCTGGCCGCGTTTCTGCCCGCCTGGCGCGCTGCGCGAATCGATCCGGTCGAAGTGTTACGGGAGGGCTAGCACCATCCGATCCTCGGTCCGGCGAACCTGGCGCTGCCAGAGTGTCTCGGGATCGGGGTCGAACACGACGGCCGGATCGGCCCGAAAGACGTGCCACGAGCCGTGCAGCGTCTCTCGCTCCAACTGCCCGGGACCCCAGCCCGCGTACCCGACGTACACACGGAACCGGTCCGGTCCGGCGCCCGATGTGATCAGGGCCTCGAGCGCCGCGCGGCTCGCAATTATCCGTACATCGGCCAGGATCTGGCGTCCGTCGGAGGCCGCCCCCTCCGAACGCTCGAGTCCCACGACTCCGTTGGTTGCCACCGGGCCGCCCGAGTAGAGAGCCGGCGAGCCGCCCCTGGCAGGTTTCAGATCGGGGAACGCGCGTGCGACTGGCACGTCGGTCCGCCGGTTGATCACCAGGCCCATCGAGCCATCTGCGCCGTGTTCCGCCAGCAGGATCACCGTCTCGGAGAAATTCGGGTCGGGCAGGCCCCGAACGGCGACTAGGAGCTTGCCGGCCGCGAGTTCCTTCACGGCACCGGACCGCAGCTGCGTGCCCCCGCCGCCGGTCAGCGCCGACAGCGTCGCGCATGCCAGAAGGAACATGTTGGGTGCCGGCATCCTGGATTTCCCAATGTCCTCAGCTCGATTGATGAACCGCAGGGACCCCGTCGAAGAAGTCGACGAGGCCCGTGTCGAGCGAGTACTCGGCGCCGACGACGAGCAGTCCTTCGTTCTGAATCAACTGCTCGAGGACCTCAGACCCGTGACGCAGGTGATCGGCCGACGCGCGGATATTGGCGCGCACCGCCTGCCGGACCAGCGCCTCCTCGTTGTGTCCCAGGTCGGTCGACAGCAGCCCTTCGACTGACGGCCGGATACGGTCGACGATCGTTTGCAGGTTGCGCGACTGGTCCTCGGATCGGCGCCGAACTTCCTCGAGCGTCGCCAGGATGGCCCCGCAACTCGAGTGGCCGAGGACCACGACGAGCCTGGTCCCGTATCGCGCGGCGGCGAACTCGACGCTACCGACCTGCGACGGCGCCACGATGTTGCCGGCGACGCGGATCACGAACAGGTCGCCCAGGCCTTGATCGAACACCAGCTCCGCCGGCACCCGCGAATCGGAACAGCCGAGGATGATGGCCAGCGGCTCCTGGCCGGTGGCCAGCTCGCGGCGGCGTGCGTGCCCGGTGAGGATCTCGTGGCTGCGCACGTCGGCGACGAACCGTCGGTTCCCCTCGCGCAGCAAGTCGAGGGCCTCGAGCGCCGAGATCACTGGCGCACCCACGGCGTGAGTACGACGTAACTTGGCGCAGAGGTCGCGGTTGCCTGGCGTGCGCGCACGAGCTGCCGCCGCTTGAGCGACCGCACGGCTAGCTGCACCGCGCTCTTCGACAGGCCCGTGTCCGAGGCGATCTGCTGAAGGCTTGCTGTCGTCACCCGCGCCCTGCGCCCCTTCGCGTGACGCGTCAGATAGAGGTAGACGAGGAGGGCAGACGGCTGCCGGTCGTGCCCGACCAGGTCGGGCATGAGTGAGTCGATCACGTAGGTGTCGAGCGTCATCAGCCGGTGGCTATAGCAATAAATACTATAGCACTGGTGCGGCGGGCTTTACAGCGCGTCTGGCGCACTTGTAGCATCCCAGGCATGATCACGCACGTCAAATTCGTCAGCATCCCCACGACAGATCAGATCGCGCGCTCGCCTTTTACACCGGGCGGCTCGGTTTCAAGGTCCTCACCGACCAGCCATTTTGTCAGCAGCGCTGGATCGAGCTGCGCATCGGCTCGTCGGACACGAGGTTCGTTCTGTTCACGACCGACGACGGTCCCAGGCCGGGCTCGTCGTTTGCCGGCGCCCTGGCCTGCGACAACGTCGAAAGGACCTACGACGAACTCACGGCCAGGGGCGTCGAGTTCGTCAGTCCGCCCAGGCGCGAGCCGTGGGGCACCTTTGCCGTGATGAAGGATCCCGACGGCAACCAGTTCGTCCTCTCGTCGCGTTAGCTCCAAGGGTCTTCGATTACGTCCGCTGGGTCCCGTACCGCTCTGCGGCGCGCGCTCGCGCGCGTGCCGCCCATTCCTCACGATCGCGTGGCGGGGCGTTGGTGACGAGCGCATCGATAAGCCTGCGCGCGACGCCAGCGACCTCGTCGATTGCCACGTCGAAAACCGCCTGGTTGGCGGCCGACGGCTTGGTGAATCCGGAGAGTTTGCGCACAAACTGCAGGGACGCCGCGCGAATCTCCTCGTCGGTGGCCGGCGGGTCGAAGTTGAACAACGTGCGGATGTTTCGGCACATGTAATCGATTCTAACCGGCCGGCCTACGGCTGAGCTTTCCTCCGAGCCCACATTTCTGCAGAATGCTACAGTGGGGGGAATCTCCACTACCGTCCTGGTGAAGTGCATGGCTATCCTTCTGCCCGACTGCATCGACGTCACGACGTTCGGCGAGTTCCTGCGCGATGCTCGCGAAAAGCGGGGGCTGACCATCCAGCAGATCGCGAGCGAAACGCGAATTCCGTGGCGTCACCTCGAGGCACTGGAACACGGCAACCTCGATGCCGTGCCCGGCGGAGTGTATCGGCGAGCTGAGATCCGCGCGTACGCGGACGCCGTCGGCCTGGATCGCACGCTGGCGCTCACCCAGTTCGAGCACGCCGTGGAGTCGTCGACCCAGCAACCAAACGCGGCAGTCGAGGCCTCGCCTTCCAATGGCGGCATGCGCATGTCGTGGACGGCACTGGGCGCAATCGGCGTGGTCGCCGCCGCGACGATATTCGCGGTGTCCCTACGCGGAGGCGACGGGACGGACACGGTCGCTCCGCCGGCGTCGGTGAGTCCCGCACAGGCCACGCCGCCGGTTGCGCCATCGGCATCTCCGGCGCTGACGCGGCCCGCAGAGGTCACCGCTCCAGCGGCTGTGCCGGCCGCGGCCGATGCAACCGACGCGTTGGCGACTCCCGGCGTGCCCGTTGCTTCCGCGGCGTTGACGATCACGAGCGACCCGCCGGGCGCCCGCGTCATGGTAGATGGGATCGGCCGCGGCGCCACGCCACTCACTGTCGAACACCTCACTGGCGCGACCCGTATCCGCGTGATCAAGGACGGATACATCAGCCAGGAGCGCGATGTACGGATTAACGGCCGGCCGGTGACGCTGCACGTGGCCCTCGACGCCGTACACTAGCGCTCGGCGTGCGACGTCGACTCTCCCAGCCCTTCACCCTGACGCTGGCGACCGTACTGGCCGCCAGCATCCCGCTCGAGGCCGCCGCGCAGCGGCATCCGGTCAGCGGACGCGTGCTTGCTCCGACGATGGGCGTCGAGGGCGCGGCGTGGCTCGACCGGCCAGAGCGCGAGGCCGAGGAAGCGCCGTCAAAGGCCATCGCGGCACTCGGCATCGCGCCCGGGTCGGTGGTCGCCGATGTCGGCGCCGGCTCCGGGTACTACACCGTGCGGCTGTCGAAAGTCGTGGGCCCGCGGGGTCGCGTCGTCGCGACCGACCTGCAGCCGGGGATGCTGGATCTGATTCGGGCGAAGGTCGACGGCCAGGGGCTGACCAACGTCACGCTCGTCCAGGGCCGCCCCGACGACCCGGTGCTGCCTGCCGCGACGTTCGATCTGATCGTGATGGTCGACGTGTACCACGAGCTGGCGTCGCCGCAGATCTTCGTGCGCAAGCTGCGTCAGGCGCTCAAGCCTGACGGGCGGCTGGTGCTGATCGAATTCAGGCTCGAGGACCCGCGGGTGCCCATCCGCGAGGTTCACAAGATGAGCGTGACGCAGGTCCGCGAGGAGCTCGGCGCCGACGGGTTTCAAATCGACCGGGTGATCGACGTCCTGCCGTGGCAGCACATCATCGTGCTGAAGGCTGGGAACTGACGCTGCGCTTTTCAGCCTCGGTCCTCTTCTTCCGGCTGCGATTCGCGGAGCCGATCCAGCACGAGCTGCAGATCCTCGGGCAGGGGCGTCTCGAAGCTCATCGTCCTGCCGTCGGTGGGGTGGGTGAAGGCGAGGCGCGCGGCGTGCAGGAAAGGCCGCTCCAACCGCAGGATCGGCCGCAGATCCTGCGGGACGCGCGTCTTGACGCCGCCGTACGTAGCGTCGCCCACGATGGGATGTCCGATCGCCTTCAGATGCACGCGGATCTGGTGCGTGCGGCCGGTTGCGATCGCCACGTGGCACAGCGTGACGCCCCGCATGTGCTGGACGCGCGTGATGCGGGTCACCGCCGAGCGCGCGCGGCGCGACCGCGCCGACATCTTCTGCCGGTCGTTGGGATCCCGGCCGATCGGCAAGTCGATGCGGCGCCCGGCCTGCACGACGCCCCACACCAGGGCCACATATTCCTTCTCGACTTCGCGGTCGGCAAACTGCCGCGCCAGCGCCTCGTGCGCCGCGTCGTGCTTGGCCACTACCATGACGCCCGACGTGCCCTTGTCCAGCCGATGCACGATTCCGGGGCGCAACTCGCCGCCGATGCCGCTCAGGTCGTCCACGTGATGGAGCAGCGCATTCACGAGCGTGCCCGACGAGTGGCCTGCCGCCGGGTGCACGACCATCCCCGCCGGCTTGTCCACCACCAGCAGGTCGGTGTCCTCGTACAGGACGGTCACAGGGATGTCTTCAGGTTGGGCGCTGGTCGGGACCGGTTCAGGCAGCTCGACGCTGATCCGATCTCCGTCTTTCACGGCCAGATTGGCCTTGGCCTGCCGGCCGGCCACCTGCACGTGTCCGTCCTCGATGAGCCGCTGAGCCTGCGACCGTGAAAGCCCCGGGACCTCGTCGGCCAGGTAGCGATCCAGCCGCTCGCCGCCGCGCTCCTGGCTGACTGAGAGGTCGTGACGGCGCATTCGGGGTCGTTACGTACCGGTCTCTGCTTTCCGGGACAGGTACACCAGCATCACGAGACTGATCGGGACGAGGATCAGCGAGATGAACTGCGACGTCGAGATGTTGCCAAACACCATCCCGCGCGGATCGCCGCGGAAGAACTCGATCACGAACCGCGACAAGCCGTACAGCAGCAGGTACGCCCAGAACGTGCGTCCCGGAAAGGGCCGGCCCTTCTTCTCGGTCAGCAGCAGGAAGGCAAGGATGACCAGTTCGGTGCCGCTTTCGTAAAGCTGCGTGGGATGAAGCGGCACGCCAAGCGGCGTGCCGACGTTGGCGGCCGCAGCCGGGTTCGTGAACGTGATGGCCCAGGCGACGTTGGTGGGGTGCCCGTAGCAGCAGCCGGCCGCCAGGCATCCGAGCCGGCCCACGGCGTGTCCCAGCGATATGCCGGGGGCGAAGATGTCGGTCGTCAGCCACAGCGGCATCTTGTGGCGCCGCATGTACCAGAACGCCACCAGGATGGCCGCGATCAATCCGCCGTAGAACACGCCGCCGGCGCGCACGATCGAGAACAGCTCGCCCGGGTTGCGGCGGAAGTGATCGAAGTCGACGAGCACCAGGAGCAACTTGGCGCCGACGAGCGCCGAGACGATGATGGCAATGCCCAGATCGAGCGCACGGTTGGGGTCCATGCCGCGCGCCTTCGCGCGTCGCATCGCCAACTGCAGGCCGAGCAGATATGCCGCCGCCAGCACCACGCCGTACGTGTAGACCGTCACCGGTCCGAGCGAGAACAGTTCAGGAAACACGCGGCTCCTCGACGGCCGGCGGCGCTGCCTCCGACCGGAACAAATCGACGATGAGCAGGCCCACCCCGACGCTGATGGCCGCGTCGGCGACGTTGAAGGCCCAGAAATGCCAGCCGTTCCAGTACGCGTCCACGAAATCGACGACGTACCCCTGACGAGCGCGATCGACCAGATTTCCGGCGGCGCCGCCGAGGATCAGCGCCAGGCCGCCGCGCGCCCAGCGATGCGACGCCGGCAGTTGCGTCGCATACAGGCCGACGCCCACCAGCGCGATCAGCGCCACCAGCGCCATCACCACCGGCTTGTAGCTGAACTCGGCGGCGCTCAGCAGACCGAAGGCCACTCCGGAATTGCGGATGTGGGTCAGGTTGAGCAGGCCGGGCACGACCGGGATGGTCTCATAGAGCTCCATCCTGGTGACGACCAGCAGCTTGGTGAGTTGATCGAGCACCGCGATGAACGCGACGACCGCAAGCTCGAGCCGCCGGTTCACCGCACCACCGGCTCGGCCAACGCGCCTTCGCATCGCTCGCACAGACCTTCGCGATCGGCCTCGCTCGTCACCGATGGGACGATGCGCCAGCAACGCTCGCACTTGACGCCGTCGGCCTTCGTCACGACGACGCCCAGTTCGTTGCCTCCGCCGTCTGTCAGCGTCACGGCGGAGACGATGAACAGCATCGGCAGGTCGGCCTCGTAGCGTCGCAGCAGCGCCAGGTCATCGCCAGACGCGGTCAGCGTCACGTGCGCGCCCAGCGAGGTGCCGAACAGCTTCTCGTTGCGGCGCCCTTCGATTTCGCCGTTGACCTGAACCCGGATCGCCAGGAGCCGTTGCCACTCGGCCACCAGCGCGTCGTCGACCAGTGCCTCCAGCGAGGCCGCCGGCGGAAATTCGGCCAGGTGCACCGACGAATCTCGCGGGCCGGGCAGCGCCTTCCACAACTGCTCGGCGGTCACCGGCAGGATCGGCGCCACCAGCCGGGCCAGGCCGTCGACGATATGGAACATCGCGGTCTGTGCGGCCCGGCGGCTCGGCGAGCTCGGCGGCCAGCGTGTACAGGCGATCCTTCGAGACATCCACGTAGAACGCGCTGAGGTCCACCGTCGCAAACGCGCTGAGGCCGTGGACCGCGCCCTGGAAGTCAAACGCGTCGTAGCTGGCGCGGACTTTCAGCGCCAGCGTCGCGTAACGCGACAGGATGTAGCGGTCCACCGGTTCGAGCGCCGGGGCCGCGACCAGATCGCGCGACGGGTCGAAGTCGAACAGGTTCGCGGCGAGAATGCGCGCCGTGTTGCGCAGCTTGCGGTAGGCCTCGACGACCCGCGCCAGGATTTCCTTGCCGATGCGGATCTCCTCGCGGTAGTCCACCATCGCCGTCCCAGACGCGGATATCTCGGCGCCGCTCTTGGCGATGATCTCCTGCGGCTCGATGGTGTTGCCGAGGGACTTGGACATCTTGCGGCCCTCCTCGTCCACGAAGAAGCCGTGGGTGAGGACCGCCCGAAATGGCGGCGCGCCGCGCGTGCCCAGCCCGATCAGCAGCGAGCTCTGGAACCAGCCGCGATGCTGGTCGCTGCCTTCGAGATACAGATCGGCGGGCCAGGTCAGCTCCGGCCGGAACGGCAGCACCGCCTCGTGGCTGGATCCGGAGTCGAACCACACGTCGAGGATGTTGTTCTCGCGCTCGAACGTCGCCCCGCCGCATTTCTGGCACGTCAGGCCCGACGGCACGAACTCCTCGATCGGCCGCTCGTACCAGGCATCGGCGCCGTACTCGTCGAACACGGTCGACGCCTGCTCGACGATCGCGCCGGTAAGGACCGCCTCGCCGCACTTCGTGCAGTCCAGCGCCGGAATCGGAACGCCCCAGGCGCGCTGCCGCGAGATGCACCAGTCCGGCCGGCCCGACACCATGTTGTAGATGCGGTCGTGCCCCCAGGACGGGGATCCACTGCACCTGATGGTCGATCGCGTCGAGCGCCGCCTCGCGCAGCGTGCGCGGCGAGGTGCCGTCGGGCGTCACGCGCGGCTCGCCGTCCATCCGCACGAACCACTGGGAGGTCGCCAGGAAGATCACCGGGTTGTGGCAGCGCCAGCAGTGCGGGTAGGTGTGCTCGTACGGCTCGTAATGCCACAAGCGTCCGCGCTCGCTGAGCGCTTCGACGACAGCGGGATTGGCTTCGAACACCTGCTCGCCGGCAAAGAGGCCCACCTCGTCGGTGAAGCGGCCGTCCGGTCCGATGGGCGCGTAAATGTCGAGCCCGTACTTGATGCCGGTCAGGTAGTCGTCAGAGCCATGGCCGGGCGCCGTGTGGACCGCGCCGGTGCCTTGCTCGAGCGTGACGTAGTCGGCCAGCACGGCGAGCGACGTCCGGTCGTACAGCGGGTGGGTGAACTTCAGTCCCTCGAGCTCAGCGCCGGTGACCGTCGCAACCGCCTCCCCACACTCCTTTTTCGCCGCCACGAACACTTTCGCGGCCAGGTCTTTCGCGATGAACACCACGCGCCCGTCATGCTCGTACGCGCCGTACTCAAACTCCGGGTGGAACGCGATAGCCAGGTTCGACGGGATGGTCCAGGGCGTCGTCGTCCAGATGAGCACTGCCGCGTCGCGGCCAGCCAGGGCGGGCACGCGTCGAGCCAGCTCCTCGCGGCTCGAGGCGTCGAGCAGGAACTCGACGAAGATCGAGGGCGAGGTGTGCGACTCGTACTCGACTTCCGCCTCGGCCAGGGCCGTCCGGCAGTGAATGCACCAGTGGACAGGCTTCTTGCCCTTGTAGACCAGGCCTCGCTCCACGCACTTGCCCAGCGCCCGAGCGATGGCCGCCTGGTAGCGGAAGTTCATCGTCAGGTAGGGCTGTTCCCAGTCCCCGAACACGCCCAGCCGCTGGAACTGCTCGGTCATGACGCCGATGAACCGCTCGGCGTAGGCGCGGCACGCGCGTCGAAAGTCCGCGGGCGAAAGCTGCCGCTTCTTCGGCCCGAGCTCGCGGTCGACCTTCAGCTCGATCGGCAGGCCGTGGCAGTCGTACCCCGGGATGTACGGCGCGTCGTAGCCGGCCATCGAGCGGGCCTTGACGACGAGGTCTTTGAGGATCTTGTTGAGCGCGGTGCCCAGGTGGATCTGCCCGTTGGCGTACGGCGGCCCGTCGTGCAGCACGTACTTCGGCGCGCCGGCCCGCCGCTGGCGGAGCTGCTGGTAGAGGCCGATCTTCTCCCATTCTGCGATAGTTTCCGGCTCGGCCGTCGGCAGGTTGGCCTTCATCGGAAACTCGGTACGAGGCAGGTTCAGCGTGGCCTTCCAGTCGGGCATAGAAGAGGTAATTGTATCAGGGGGTGTGGGGGCGCGCTTCGCGCGGAGGTGCTCGCTGCGCTCGCGGAGGTCGCCGACTCACAGGCCGAGCCCACCCCGCCTGGCGGGCCCGTCGCGGAGCGACAGCGAGGCGCCCGCCAGCGAGCGAAGCGAGCGCCCCCGCGGCTTACAGGCCGCGCACAACGAATCGCACCTTTGCCCTACCGGCGCCGAAACGCCTGCGCCGTGACGTCAACGCCGAACGCGCCGGCGTTGTCGTTCAGGCTGTCGTCATTGACCGCCAGCCAGAGCAGGCCAGTTCCCGGCGCGGTAATTGACGTCTGGTTGCCGATCCCGAACGGCGCGCCGTTGCCGATCCGCCCGATCAGCGCACCCGACAGCGCTGACGGAATCGGCCCGTTGCCTGCGTAGCGGCCTATCTTCGACCCTGCCGGCCCGGCTACGTCGTCATTTGCCGCGCTCAAACGCACCTCGCCAGTGGTGTTGAAGAGCAGCGTCTGGCCCTCCGAGACGTTGAGCCCCGTGTTCACCCAGCCCGCGTTGGCAGGCACGCGCAGCCGGCCCGCGGCCGGTGCCAGGCCGTCGGCCGGCGTGATGCTGCCTGGCTGGGTCGAGGGGCTCGCGCCCGGCCTGGCAAAGTAGATGCGTGCGATGCCGTTGGACATGTAGTCGTGATTGGAGCCGTCGTGAGCAAACGTGATCCGCAGGGGCGCCGTGCCCCCCACGTCAACCAGCCTGCCCTTGATCAGCTGACCGCTGCTGAGGACGAGCAGATGCTCGCCGCCGGCCTGGGCAACTTCATTCGGGGGGAACGACGAGCCACCTGTGAAGTCGATTACCGCGACCTGTCCCATCCCCAATTTACGGGTCTGTCCGCCGACTCTGACGGTGAACCCGCTCGCGCCAAAGTCAACCAGTTCGCCGGAGACGTGCTCACCGGAGCTGAGCACGAAGCGGGCGCCTGCCGCCCCTTGAACGGTCATGGCCACCGCGACCGCGATCAGGGATCCGCCAATAACAGAGAGAAGTCTTCTCATCGTCATCCTGCTCCTTCAATGACCCTGACTGGTGCAAAGAGTCCGCCATGGTGGGGATGTCTGCAAACCGCTGAAAGGAGAGGATTTCGTGTCCTGCATCAGGTCAGCTCGGGTGTATCTGGAGCGGACACGGCGGCCGCTATAATAAACGAATGTCTTCAGCCTCGCCGGAGCTGACAGAGGCGGCCATCTTGCGCCGCGTCGTTCTCGACAACGGCCTGACGGTGTTCGTACGCCCCATGCGCACCGCGCCGCTGGCATCGGTGTGGTGCTGGTACAAGGTCGGCTCGAAGGACGAGCGTCGCGGGCAGACCGGTGTGTCGCACTGGGTCGAGCACATGAACTTCAAGGGGACCACCAACATCCCCCGCGACCAGGTGAAGGGCATCATCGAGCAGTTCGGCGGCAGCTGGAACGGCTACACCTGGATCGACCAGACGACGTATCTGGAAACCGCGACGGCCGACGCGCTCGACCGCATGCTCTTCATCGAAGCCGAGCGCATGGCCAACGGTCTCTATCACCCCGACGACGTCGAATCGGAGCGGACGGTGATCATCTCCGAGCTGCAGGGCGGCGAGAACGATCCGGAGCAGGTGCTCGACACCGAAGTCACCTCCGCCGCCTTCAAGGCCCACGGCTACCACCACCCCACGATCGGCTGGTTGAGCGACCTGGAGTCGATGACGCGCGACGACCTTTTCGGGCACTACCGATCCTGGTACGTCCCCAACAACGCCACGCTGGTCATCGTCGGCGACGTGGACGTCGACGACGCCCTGCGGCGCGCCGAGCATCACTTCGGGACGATTGCGTCGGGCGTGGTGCCGGGTCGCGTGCGGACCCGCGAGCCGGAGCAGCTTGGCGAGCGGCGTGTCCGAGTGGAGCGGCCGGGGACGACCGCGTATCTCAAGCTGGCATGGCGGGCGCCGGCGGCGTCGGATCCGGACTTCGTGCCGATGCTCGTGCTCGATGCCGCCCTGTCGGGCGCCAAGGGCGTGAACTTGTGGGCGTCGTTCCGCAACCCGCCGCAGCGCAGCACGCGCCTCTATCGTGCCCTGGTCGAGAAAGGCCTGGCCTCGTCGGTGTTCGGTGCGCTGTTGCCCACTGAAGAGCCTTTTCTCTACAGCGTCACATGTACCGTGTCGGACGGCACGCCCATCAGTGCCCTGGAGGAGGCGGCCGACGCCGCGCTGTCCGCGGTCAGGGCCGACGGCATCACGCCGGCTGAGTTCGACCGGGCACGACACCAGCTTCGTGCTCGGCTGGTGTTCGAGTCCGATAGCGTCACCAACATCGCGCACCAGATCGGGTACTTCCACACGTTGGGAGACGTGGACCTCTACCACGGCCTGGAGGGACGGCTGACGCGTGTCACCATCGACGACGTGGCAAGAGTGGCACGGACCTATCTGTCGCCTGCCCGACGCACAGTCGGCTGGTTTCAGCCGGTGGATGCGCCGGCCGGGGAAGGGCGCTGATGACGACAGCGGTGCATCGCGGGCTCGCGGCTGTCAGGAAAGAGCTGCGAAACGGCGCGACCGTCATCGCGCAGCACACGGCCACGCACCGTGCGGTGACGATTCATGCCAGCGTCGCTGCCGGGTCCGGGCACGATGCCGACTCGGCCCTGGGCACTGCCTACTTTGTCGCGAAGGTCATCGACCGTGGCACCGAGGCACACTCGACCGACGCGCTGGCCGAGGCGTTTGACGGTCGCGGCGTCTCGCTGTCGGTGAGCGTGTCGCGGCACCTCATGACGTTCAGCTGCACGTGCCTGGCCGAGGACGTGGAGGACGTGCTCGAGCTGGTGGCCGGCGTCATCACGACCCCGACTTTTCCGACAGCCCAGGTGGAACTGCGGCGGTCGTCGGTAATCACGTCCATCCGACAGGATGAGGACAGCCCGGCCGTGGTAGCCACGGAAGCGCTAATGGCCACGCTGTTCACGGGCGGCCATCCATACGGTCGGCGCGGGAAGGGCACGGTGGCCTCGATCCAGGCCATCGGACGCGATGCGCTGATCGAGTTCCACCGCGCACACGTCGGCGCCTCCAGTCTGCGCGTGGTGATCGTGGGAAACGTCGAGACTGGCAACGCGATCAGGCTTGCCGACGGTGCATTTGGCGGCTGGACTCACCCCGGCGGAGCCCCGCTGGCGCCGCCGCCGGCAACGCCGGGGCGCACGAGGACGTCGCAGACAATCGCGATACCTGGCAAGGCGCAAAGCGACATCGCATATGGGTTCACGTCGGTCACCCGCGCCGACCCACGGTACTACGCGCTGACCCTGATGAACACTGTGCTGGGTCAATACGCAATGGGCGGCCGGCTGGGTGACAGCATCCGCGAACGCCAAGGCATGGCGTACTACGTTTTCAGCGGCTTCGACGCAAACGTCGCCGAGGGCCCGCTGATGGTGCGAGCCGGCGTCAACCCGTCCAATGTCGCCAGGGCCATTGCCTCGATCGACGAGGAATTGACGCGGATGGCGAACGACGGCGTCACGGCGAGCGAGCTGGCCGACGCCAAGCGTTACCTGATTGGCTCGATGCCGCGCATGCTCGAGACCAACGGCGGTATAGCAGGGTTCCTGCACTCCGCCGACTTCTTCGGCCTTGGCCTCGACTTCGACCAGCGCGTGCCGGGATTGCTCGACGCCGTGACTCTCGAGGCCGTGCACGAGGTAGCGCGGACGTTCCTCGCGCCCGACCGCGCCGCGATCGTCGTGGCCGGCCCGGCGCCGGAAGGCGCCGGCGCCATCGAGGAGCCGCATCGGTGACGACCGCGGTCTGCTTCGATGTGGACTTCACGCTGATCTACCCCGGCTCGACATTTCGCAGCGAGGGGTATCGCCGTTTCGGTGAGCGACACGGTCTGGCGCTCGACGAATCGCGTTTCGCGCACGCCGTCTCGGCCGCCGCGCCGATTCTGGACGCGGCACAAGGCGACATCTACGACCCTGCCATCTTCTACCGCTACACGGCGCAGATCATCCGCGCGATGGGCGGTGAGGGCCCCGCCGTCGATCCGTGCGCCGTCGAGATCTACGAGGAGTGGGCGACCAACCAGCACTTCGAGATGTACGACGACGTGCCGGACGTGCTGGCGGAGATCGCCGGGCGCGGCATCCGCATCGGCCTCATCTCGAACAGCCACCGCTGCCTGGCGTCCTTCCAGGAGCACTTCGAGCTGGCCCGTTTCATCACGGCCGCCGTGTCGTCGTCGCAACACGGCTACCTGAAGCCGCATCCGAGCATCTTCCAGGCGGCGCTGCACCTGCTGGGGGTCCCGGCCGGTGAGGCGGTGATGGTCGGCGACAGCGTGGGCCAGGACATCGAAGGCGCCAGGCGGGTGGGAATGCGCGCGGTGCTCGTGCGCCGGGGCGCCCACGACGAGCCGTTCGGGCGCGACGTCGACGCCGAGGTGCCGGTGATTCATTCCCTGCGGCAGCTGCTGCCGCTGCTGAATGCCGGGTAGCCCCTTGACGTTGAGATTCGACAACCTCACGTCCTTCGCGCAGTTCCAGCAGGTCGAGCGCCTCGAAGCCGAGATCTGGGGGCCCATCGACCTCGTGCCCGTGCCGATCATGGCCGTGACCGTGAAGCGCGGCGCGGTGCTCGTCGGCGCCTATGACGGCGACCGGCTGGCGGGGTTCGTGTATTCGTTTCCGGCGTTGAGATACGTGGATGCCGCCGAGCACCCCCACAACCACGAAGGCACGAGGCACGCTGGCGCGATGGGAAGACCGTCGGCCAAGCCTCGCACTGGTCACACACCCTCGGTGTCCACCCGGACTATCGGGGTGCCGGCCTGGGACGCGAACTCAAGCTCGTGCAGCGGGATCGAGTGCTGGCGCTGGGACTGGACCTCATCGAGTGGACCTACGACCCGCTCCAAGCGCTCAACGCCAACCTGAACATCGTCGCGCTCGGGGCGGTGGTCGAGGAGTACGAGGACAACGTCTACGGCGAGTCCGCCAGCCCGCTGCACGGGGGGCTGCCCACCGATCGGTTCGTATGCCAATGGTGGATTCGGCGGCCGCACGTCGAACGGCGGATACGCCGACAGGTTGATCAGGGTGACCGGGTTGGCGAGATCAGGTTGGTGTCACACGAGGTCGCCGACGCGCCGGTGGTGAACGAGACCTCGTTTGACGGCACGTGGCTCGATTGTGGCCGTGCCGATTTGGCGCGCATCGAACCTCGGATTACGGTCGACATTCCGATTGACTTCACGGGCATGCTGACCGCGGACCTTCCATGCGCACGGCGCTGGCGGTTTCACGCCCGCGAGATCTTCACGCACTACTTCCAGGCCGGGTACCGCGTGGTGGACTTCACGCTGCACCGCGAGCACCACCGTGGGCGGTACCTGCTGACCTCAATCCGCCCCGTCGAGTAGAATCCGCGTAATTTCGTAATCTGCAATCGTCAATCTGCAATCTGCAATTTGCCATTCCCGAGGCCCCCATGTCCTGTCTGTTCTGCCGTATCGCGGCTGGCGAGATCCCGGCGTCGAAGGTCTACGAGGACGCCGACGTGCTGGCGTTCAATGACGTCAACCCGCAGGCGCCGCTGCACGTGCTGATCATTCCGAAGCGGCATATCGCGACGATCAACGACGTCGCCGAATCCGACCAGGCGCTGGTGGGCCAGCTGGTCCGCCGGGCGGCCGCGATCGCCGCGGAAGCAGGCTACGCCGACCGCGGCTATCGGACGGTCTTCAACTGCAACGCAGAGGCGGGTCAGACGGTGTTCCACATTCATCTACACCTGCTGGCCGGCCGGAGCCTGGGGTGGCCGCCGGGGTAAGAATTGCAGATTGCAGATTGCAGATTGCAGATTACTGGATTGCGCGGATGGGAAGGATTGCGCCGATTGGCGCCGCGTTAGTGATCCTGGCGTCGTGCGGTCCTGACGAGCTGCCGAGCCACGCCGTCGACCGGAACGGCTGGGTGCCGTTTCGAGCGGAGTTCCGATCGATTGGCGGTGGCAGCGACCGGCGTGGGTGTTTCTATCGCCGTCGCGACGGGTCGATTCGACGAGAGACGTTTGGCGCCGACGGTACCGCCGACTTTGTGACGATCGAGAACCGTGCTACGAGGCGCTTTTACAGTTTCAGCGCCGGGTCGTGGACGTCGCACCCGCTGACCCTGGCGCCGCATAGAGCGCAGCCGCAGGGTCCCGGCGACTATCCCAGCGCTACACCAGTTGCCGGGACTCTGGTCGGGTATCGCGTCGTGCGGGCGGATACCCTCCTCGGCGCGATGATGCTGCGCGCCCCGTCGTTGAACTACTTCGCCCTGGCGGAGGAACATCCCGACCCTCCTTTGAGAATCGAGTACCAGTCGGTGCTGGAAGGTGATGTCGCCGACGCGCTGTTTGCGCCGCCCCCCGACGCGGTGCTCAGCGAGATGCCCTGGCCTCACGGCGCCCGGTAAGGGCCGCGCACGCGGACTACGGGATCCAGCCGTCGCGCAACGAGCGTCCGCTCGTGGCCCTGGAGATCGCGCAGCACGTCGACCAGCTCCAGCCCGCCGACCTTGCGAATGGCCGCTCGCACGGCATCGCCCTGCCCGAACCCGAACTCCATCAAGAGCACGCCGTTCTCGGTGAGCCGCGACGGCGCCTGCGCCAGCAGCGACCGCGCCTCGTCGAGCCCGTCGGCGCCGTGACCGTAGAGCGCCTGCGCCGGCTCGTGGTCGCGCACGTCCGGGCTCAGCGTCGGATGGTGAGATGGCGGGACGTAGGGGGGGTTGGCCACGATCAGATCGAAGGGTCCTGGGACGGAATCGAGCAGCGACGTTTGTACGAATGCCACGCGGTCGGCGACACCCAGGCGCTCGCTGTTGTCGCGCGCGACGGCCAGCGCGGCCGGTGAGATGTCTGTCGCGGTGACAGATGCCGCTGGCAGCTCATGTGCCAGTGTGATCGCCAGACAGCCGCTGCCGGTGCCGACATCGGCAATCGCCCACGGCCGGGTCTTGTCGGGCAGCCGCATCAGGGCCGCCTCGATGATGAACTCGGATTCGGGCCGGGGAATGAGCACCGCCGGCGTGACGCGGAACTCGAGGCTCCAGAACTCACGGTGTCCGACGATGTAGGCCACCGGCTCGCGGTGTTCGCGGCGGACGACCAGCGCCTCGTAGGTCGCGCCATCGCCGGGCGCCAGCGGCTCGTCGCGTCGCGACAGATAAGTTGCGCGGTCCCATCCCCGGTCGTGCCGCGCCAGCAATTCGGCGTCGATGGCCGCCTGATCGGGCGGGATGCCCGCGCGGATGAACCGCTCGCGCGCGGCGACGACGCGCTGCCACAAAGACACCGCTTGCTTACTGCTCCTTGAGCTGTTCGGCCGTGTAGTGCGAAATGACGGCGTCGAGCAGCTCGTCGAGGTCGCCGTTGAGCACCGCAAACAGCTGGTGCGTCGTGAAGTTGATCCGGTGATCCGTGATGCGGCTCTGCGGGTAGTTGTACGTCCGGATCTTCTCGGATCGGTCGCCCATGCCGACCTGGCTCTTGCGGTCCCGGGCGATGGCGTCCTGCTGCTTGCGCATCTCGATCTCGTAGAGCCGCGCGCGCAGCACCTTGAACGCCTTCTGCCGGTTCTTGATCTGCGACTTCTCGTCCTGCTGCGAGACGACCAGGCCCGTCGGGAGGTGCGTGAGACGGACCGCCGAGTAGGTCGTGTTGACGCTCTGGCCGCCAGGTCCGCTCGAGCAGAACGTGTCGATGCGGACGTCCTTGTCGAGAATCTGAATGTCCACTTCCTCGGCTTCCGGCAGCACCGCCACGGTGGCAGTGGACGTGTGAATCCGGCCGCTGGCTTCAGTGGCCGGCACGCGCTGGACGCGGTGCACGCCGCTTTCGTACTTGAGGCGGCTGTAGACGCCCCTGCCCTCGATGGACGCGATAGCTTCCTTGACGCCGCCGCCGACGCTGTCGCTGAGCGACATCACCTCGAGCTTCCAGCCCTCGCGCTCGCAGTACCGGCTGTACATGCGGTACAGTTCGCCGGCAAACAGCGCCGCCTCGTCGCCGCCCGTACCGGCGCGAATTTCAAGCAGGACGTTCTTCTCGTCGTTGGGGTCTTTCGGCAGCAGCAGGATCTTGATCTCCGCCAGCAGCGCCTCGTGCCGGGGCTCGAGGTCCTTCAGTTCCTCCTTGGCGAGCGCGGCCATCTCGGCGTCGCCGCCCTTGGCCAGCTCCTGCGCTTCGACGAGCTGCTGATCGACCGCCACGAACTCGCGGTACTTCTCGACGAGCGGCTCGAGTTCCGCCAGCGCCTTGGCGTGCTCGCGGTACTTGGCGGCATCCGACTGCACGGCCGGATCGGCCAGCAGCGAAGCGAGCTCGTCGTAACGGGACTCAACGGACTTGAGCTTGTCGGAAATCACTCGGGGTCTCAGGGGCTAGAGGTTCTGCGGGCTTTCGATCATCCGCCCGACACCGGCGGCAAGAACGCAATTTCGTCTCCGTCGGCAATCGCGGCGTCCATCCGCGCGTACTCGGCGTTGCGGGCGCCCGACACGGATCCGCGATACGGCGCCATGGCGGGGAAGTCGTCGGCCAGCTGCGCCCACACGTCGGCCAGCGTCGCATTGGCCGGGACGTCGCGCTCGAGCTCCGGCGCTCCCGCGATGTCCTTGAGCCGCGCAAAGAGTCGCACCGTCACGCGCACGCGCGCTTCCTCGCTTCCTGCCGCGCATCCTCGTCGTCGGGCTCGGCCGTGGCGCCTTCGACCCACACGTCGCCGCCGTCGAAGTGCTCGTGCTTCCAGATCGGCGCGATCTGCTTCACCCGTTCGATGACATACCGGCACGCGGCAAACGCGTCGGCCCGGTGTGCCGATACCGCGACGATCGCGATGCTGGCCTCCGCAATGTCCAAGCGACCCACGCGGTGGTGCACGCCGATACTGGCGCCGGGCCAGAGTTCCGCGATCTCGCCGGCGATGCGGCCAAACGCCTTCACGGCAAGCGGCTCGTACGCCTCGTAGTCGAGGTACGTGACCACGCGGCCCACGTTCTCCGCCCGCACGAGTCCAAGGAAGCTGGTGACCGCGCCGACCGAACCCGAATGATGCCCCACGACGCACTCGATGAGCGTGTCGAGCGACAGCGCCTCGGACGTCACCGCGAAGCGAGCAGCGGACATGACTCTCAAGTATAGCTGGACGGCCCGGACCAGGCCGCGGGACCGGTCCGAGCGGCGGAACTAAAGTTCCGTCCTACGTGCCCGTCACGGACCGTACGTAGGCCCGAACTTCAGTAGGACCGTACGTAGGCCCGAACTTCAGTTCGGGCGCTCCGGGATCACCGGTTCCAGAAATGGTCCAACGGCCCATGGCCGCCGCCGATCGCCAGGCCGTGCGCGATGGCGCCGGCCACGTAATCGGTCGTCCGCTGAACGGCGTCCGGCAGGGCGTGCCCCAGAGCCAGATTGGCGGCCAGCGCGGCGGCAAAGGTGCACCCGGTGCCGTGCGTGTGCCTCGTCTGCTGGCGCGGGTGACGAAACTCGTGAAACGTGGAGCCATCGAAGAGCAGGTCGATCACCTCCACCTCGTCAAAGTGGCCGCCCTTGACGACGGCGGCCCCGGCGCCCAGGTCCACGAGCCGGCGCGCGGCATCGCGGGCGTCAGCGCGCGTGAGTACCGGTCGGCCCAGCAGCACCTCGGCCTCCATCCGGTTGGGCGTGATCACCGAGGCGCGCGGGACGAGATCGCGCCGCACGCTCTGCACCGCGGCTTCAGCCAGCAACTGGTCGCCGCTCTTGGCGACCATGACCGGGTCGACGACCACGTGAGGGAACGCCCAGCGGGACAGCGCCTGGGCGACCGCCTCGACAATCTCCGGCGTGGCCAGCATGCCGGTCTTTGTTGCGTGAACCGTGATGTCGGAAGCCACGGCGTCGATCTGCGCGACGACAAACTCGGGCGGCACGGCGAACACCCCGCGCACCGACCGCGTGTTCTGGGCGGTCAGCGCGGTAATCGCGCTGGCGCCGTAAACGCCGTGCGCGGCAAACGACTTGAGATCGGCCTGAATGCCAGCTCCGCCGCCCGAATCGCTGCCCGCGATTGTCAGTGCTGTGACCATACGCTAGAATTCCGAACAATATGTACGAATCCCGCCGAGTGCTCCCGTTCATGGACGCGTCGTTGGCGCACGCAGGCGCCGAAAGCTACGCCACGCCCATCAGGGCAGCGGCGTCGCTCTTTGTCGCCGTGTTGACGGCCGCCGCCTCGCAGTTCAGCGTGCCGCTGCCGTTCACGCCGGTGCCCTTCACCCTGCAGCCGATGATAGTGCTGCTGGGCGGCGCCGTGCTGGGGCCACGGCTTGGGATGGCTGCCCAGATCGCCTACCTGGCCGCGGGTGTGGCAGGTTTCCCGGTATTCGCGTTTTCCCCCGACCTGCCTCAGGGCGCGGCGCGGCTTCTGGGGCCGACCGGCGGCTACTTGATGGCGTATCCGTTTGCGGCGTTTGTGACCGGGATGCTGGCCACGCGCGGATTCGATCGACGCTACCTCACGTCGGTGCTCGCGATGGCCGCCGGGCTGGCGCTGATCTTTGCCGGCGGGGTGACCTGGCTCACGCTGTTTGCGCCTGGCGCCGACGGCCGCTCGCTCAACGCCGCGCTGGCCACCGGTTTCTATCCGTTCGTTGTCGCCGATGCGATCAAGCTATGCCTCGCCGCAACCGTGATGCCAGTCGCGTGGCGGTTTCTTCGCAGCGAGTGACACCGTCTCGCAATCACCTGCCGAAGATCAGGAAGTACTGAAACTCGAGGAACGTCTCTCGTGCGAGCAATCTCAACCCGGCTTCCGCCGCCTGTTCCACCACGCGCTCTTCCTTCACGCGCTCGCTGAACGGGGGGCCGGGCCCGCCGCCGTCGCTGCGGAAGTCGACGATCCCGACGCGCCCGCCCGGCTTGAGCGCGATGCCCACGCCACGCAGCAGCGCCACCGGGTTCTCGAACTCGTGGTACGTGTCGACCATCAGTACGGCATCGAGCGCGCGTTTGGGGAGCTTCGGGTCCAGCCGCTCACCGCGGATGTAGAAGACGTTCTTGAAACCTTCGCGATCGACGCGCCGGCTGATCGAATCGAGCATCTGCGGTTGGACGTCCTGGGCGTAGACCACGCCGTTTGGTCCCACGCGTCGAGCCAGCCGCACGGTGAACCAGCCGCCGCCGGCCCCGACATCAGCTACCGCGGACCGCTCGCCGATGCCGAGCGTGTCCATCACCTGTTCCGGTTTCTGCCAGGCGTCGCGGTCGGGTCCTTCGAGGACTCCAAGGTCTTCCGGGTTGAATAGCCGCCGCGGCCGGTCCTGCGCGCCGAGCGGAAGGCTCGCGACAACGGCGAGTGCGGTGGCTGCCAGCAGCGCAGAACGACCAGCCGTCATGACTTGTCTCCAGGCACGCCAGGCTCGGTCATTGCCTCCGGCGACAACACGCGGTCGAGGCGATCGGCGGGCATGAGCCCGCGCTCGAGGACGAGATCTCTGATCGAGCGGTTCGAGGCGACGGCGGCCTTCGCGATCTCGGCCGTAGTCGCGTAACCGAGGTAGGGGCTGAGGGCGGTGGCAACGGCCGTGCTTCGGTCGAGAAGTTCACGGCACCGGTCGGCGTCTGCCTCGAGGCCCTCGATCGTCCGCGTGCGGAACACGGTGAGGGCCTGCGTCAGGATGCTCGAGGCATGCAGCGCATTCCACGCAATCACGGGCATCATGACGTTGAGCTCGAGCTGGCCGGCGTCGGCTGCCGCTGCAATCGTTGCGTCGCAGCCAATCACCTGGAAGCAGACCTGGTTGACCATCTCCGGCACCGAGGGGTTCACCTTGCCCGGCATGATCGAGGAACCGGGTTGCACCGCCGGCAGTTGTACCTCCGCGATGCCGGCGCGCGGGCCCATCGCCAGCAGCCGCAGATCGCTGGCGACCTTGCCGACCTCAATCGCCAGCCGCCGCATCGCGCCCGAGACCGCAAGCACGTCGCCCATGCTTTGCGTCACCCGAAAGCGGTTGGCTGCCGGGACGACCGCAAAGCCAGACTCGCGCGCCAGGGCGGCAACCGCAAGGCGCGTGAAGTCGTCGCCGGCGTTGAGCCCCGTGCCAACCGCCGTTGCGCCGAGGTTCAGTTCCAGCAGCTGCCGGGCGCTGTGCTCCACGTCCTCGGCGCCGCGCCGGACGCAGGCGGCATAGCCGCCCAACTCCTGGCCCAGCGTCATCGGCACAGCGTCCTGCAGGTGTGTCCGGCCGACCTTCAACACGTCCTTGAACGCCTGGGCTTTCTCGTCCAGCGCAGAAGCCAGCGCGTGGGCCGACGCCGCCAGCGCCGCCGTCGTCGCGAGCAGCGCCAGACGAGTGACGGTCGGGTACACGTCGTTGGTCGACTGGCCCATGTTGACGTGATCGTTCGGGTGGACGCGCGTGTAACTGCCGAGCGGCTCGCCGAGCCGCTCACCGGCCCTGTTGGCCAGCACCTCGTTCGCGTTCATGTTGTGCGACGTGCCGGCGCCTGCCTGATAGATGTCGACGACGAACTGGTCGCGCAGCCCGCCGGCCAGGATCTCGTCAGCAGCCGTGATGATGGCGCCGGCAACGTCAGCCGGCAGCCGCCCCAGGGCCAGATTTGCCTCGGCCGCGCACTTCTTCACCAGGACGGTCGCGGTGACGAGGTCCGCCGGGGCGCGCAATCCGCTGATCGGGAAGTTCTCGAGCGCGCGGGTGGTCTGGATGCCATAGTAGGCATCCGCGGGGACGGGCTTGTCGCCCAGGGGATCCCGCTCGATGCGGACGGTCACAGCATTACCTTAATCGTCAATCGTCAATCGTCAATCGTCAATTTATAATTTCCCCATGATCCCCGCCTTTTTCGATTCCGTCCTCGACCTGGTCGTCAAGACCTCCACCGAGCTGCCCCCGGACGTGCGCGCGGCGATGTCCAGCGCCATGGGCAGCGAAGCGGAAGGCACGCGGTCGGCGCAGGCCCTGAAGATCATCGCGACCAACATCGACCTGGCGGCCAACAACGAGGGGGCGATCTGCCAGGACACCGGCATGCCGACCTTCGAGATCAAGACGCCGGTTGGCGTCAACCAGCTCTGGATCAAGGAGCAGGTGCGTCAGGCCGTGGCCGAAGCCACTAAACAGGGCAAGCTGCGGCCCAACTCGGTCGATTCAATCACCGGCACCAACTCGGGCGACAACCTCGGGCCCGGCACGCCAATCCTGCACTTCGAGCAGTGGGAAAACGACGGCGAGATCGAGGTGAAGCTGATCCTGAAAGGCGGGGGCTGCGAGAACACCAACGCGCAGTACTCACTGCCAACCGAACTGGCGCACCTGGGCCGTGCCGATCGCAGCCTGGACGGCGTGCGCAAGTGCATCCTGCACGCCGTGTGGCAGGCGCAGGGCAAAGGGTGCGCGCCGGGCGCCGTCGGCGTGGCCATCGGCGGCGATCGCACCTCGGGCTACACCGAGGCCAAGCAGCAGCTGTTCCGGACGCTGGACGACGTGAACGGCGACGCGCGGCTCGCCGAGCTTGAAGCCGACGTCATGAAGACCGTGAACACGCTTGGCGTCGGCACCATGGGGTTTGGCGGCGCCGTCTCGCTGATCGGCTGCAAGGTCGGCGTGCTCAACCGCCTGCCCGCCAGCTTCTTCGTGTCGGTCGCCTACGACTGCTGGGCCTTCCGGCGTCTGGGCATCGTCATGGACGCACGCACCGGCGCCATCAAGCGCTGGCTCTATCGCGATCCCGCCTCACCGGTCATCCCGATGATCGACCAGGCCGGGTTCCAGCGCACGGGCAGGGAAGTGCGGTTGACGACACCGCTCGACGAGGCGACCGTGCGATCGCTGAAGGTCGGCGACGTCGTGCTGGTCAGCGGGAAGATGCTGACAGGCCGCGACGCCGTGCACCATCACATCATCTCCCACGAGCCGCCAGTGGACCTGCGCGGCGCGGCGCTCTATCACTGCGGGCCGGTGGTGAAGAAGGACGGCGACACGTGGACCGTCACCGCGGCGGGCCCGACCACCAGCATCCGCGAAGAGCCCTATCAGGGCGACATCATCCGGAAGTACGGCGTGCGCATGGTGATCGGCAAGGGCGGCATGGGCGGCAAGACGCTGGCGGCGCTGAAGGAGTGCGGCGCCGTGTACCTCAACGCGATTGGCGGCGCCGCGCAGTTCTACGCGCGAACGGTAGATCGCGTCGACGGCGTGTCGCTGCTCGAGTTCGGCACGCCGGAAGCGATGTGGCATCTGCACGTCACGGACTTTCCGGCGATCGTCACGATGGACGCCCACGGCAACAGCCTCCACAAGGACATCGAACAAGCGTCGGGAGAGAAGCTCGCTGCGCTCGCGAACCAGTGAACCTGTGAACCCGTGAACCTGACCTGTGAACCCGGTTCTTAGAGCCGTTTGAGCGGCAAGCGCTTGAACCCATGGTGCAATGCCGCCTGGTCCAGATCGGCGCTGGCCAGGTCCTCGATGGCGAGCAGCGGAAACGGTGTGACCAGCTCGACATCCAGGCTCTTGAGAAAGCCTCCGCAGGCCCGGCAGAGCTCTACGCGCCGGCCGGGCTGTTGGCGGTCGGGCACGACCGTCGTGAAGTGCTCGCCCTTTTCGTTGCAGTAGGCGCACCGGTCCACGGCCGGTCGCCACGTGCACGCGCAGAAGGCACAGCGCAGCAGCCGCTCGCCGAAGAAGAACTCCGCCAACGCTGGCCACGAGCCGCACGCCGGGCAATAGCCCGGGTTCCAGCGCTCGAGCGCCTCGCGCACAGGCGAGTCGGGCTGGCCGTCGCGCAGCGCCGCGCGCTGCTGCAGGTGGACGATGGGCGCCACGACGAGGTCGCCGAGCAGCCAGAGCATGTCCACGACCAGGGCGTGGTCGGCGGCGAGTTGGCGGACGCCGTCCTGGTCACGCTGGTAGACGAGCGCGAGCAGGCGCGCCGGATCGACGGTGCCCGACGTCAGCGCATCGGCGACGCGGCGCGCGGCGGCATACCCGGTGGCGCCCGTGATGGCTGACGCCCAGGTCGGCCATCACCGGGGTCAGCACTTCCACCGGCAGCGGCCCGATGTTGGCCCGCAGCACGGGCAAGCCGTCGGCGAGGTGACGGAGGACGGTGGTTTCTGACGGGATGGGCGAATCCGCGACCAGCGGCGCGACGGCTCGGAGCAGGTCGAACTGCGCGCCCAGAGTCCGGCGCTGGAGCGTGAGGGCTCGCGCCAGATGAGGCGCCTCGATGGCCAGAGTCGTCCAGCGGGCGTCGGCGCGCTGGCGGCGCGCGTCGATATCGGCGTGTAAGTGATTGACGGACAATTAGTTGTGACCCGAGCGGCTTGCCGGGTAGAGGCTTGCCAAACCCTTGATGAGGGCGTCGGCCGGCCGCTATAATGAAGCGACGGGAGAGCTTACCAGATGATTAACGTCACCGAGACGGCGGCCTCGAAGATCAACGAGTTGCTGGCCGAAGAGCAGAAGGACGGCAGCGGGCTGCGCGTGTTCGTGCAAGGCGGCGGCTGCTCGGGCTTCCAGTACGGCCTGATGATCGACGAAGGCGGCGGCGTGGGCGATCAGATCTTCGAAAGCAACGGCGTGAAGCTGTTCGTGGATCCGATCAGCGTGCGCTACCTTGGCGGTGCCGAGGTGGACTTTGTCGACACGGTCACCGGCGGCGGGTTCACGATCAAGAACCCCCAGGCGGTTTCGACCTGCGGGTGCGGCCAGTCGTTCAGCGTCTAGGGCCGCAGTTGGTCGCGGCATGAGCACCACTCCACTCGATCTCACTCGCCTCGGGCCGGAAGGGGGCAAGCGGTCCAGCAAGCGCGATCGCATCGTCGACGTGTTCCTCCGGCAGGAAGGACACCTCAGCGCCGACGACCTGGTGGATCTGATTCGACGCGAGGATCAGCGCATCAGCCGCGCCACCGTCTACCGCACCCTGCAGTGGATGGTCGACGCCGGCATCGCGCGCAAGGTGGATTTCGGGGAGGGGCGGTTCCGCTTCGAGCACTCGTACCGGCACCCCCGCCATTTCCATCTGATCTGCAAGACCTGCAACCAGTCCTCCGAGTTCCTCAGCTCGGACATCGAGGCGCTCATCGAAGAGGTGGCCGCGGCGCGCCACTTCACCGCGCGGCAGAGCGTCCTGCAGATTTACGGCGAGTGCGAGGATTGCCGCCTGGGCCGTCGCGCGACGCCCATCAACGGCGCGACCACCGAGCTGCTCTTCGCGCGCGACGCGCTGCGCATCGCGATTGCCACCGAGCGCAGCGGCCTGGACTTCTACACGCGGGCGGCGGCCATCACGCGCGATACGCGTGGCCGGACGGTGTTCCAGCGGCTGGCCGAGGAAGAGAAGCATCATCTCGGCACGCTCGAAGCGCGCTACCGCGTGCTGCTCGAGCGTGACGCGCAGCTTGAATCGCGCCCGACCTTCCTGTTCTTCAAGGGCGCGGCCAACGGCCTGTTCTCGGAAGGGGCCGAGCGCCTCAGCCGCGGAGTCAACGACCAGCAGGCCTACCTGATTGGCATCCGGTGCGAACGCGGCTCCCACCGCTTCTTCAAGCGCTACGGAGAGAAGTTCGAGGACTCTGAAGGCAAGCAGATCTTCCTCGAGTTCGCCGACGAGGAACGGCAACACCTGGACCTGCTCATCCGCGAATACAAGGCGCTGGTGAAGCGGCAGGGCCGGGCGCGCGGCAAGCGCAACGGCAGCCGTCCGGTCGGCAAGGGCAGCGCCGCCAGCCGCACGGCGTTGTAGGTGGTCGATCTCCATTCCCATACGACCGCGTCGGACGGGTACTTCGACGCCGCGACGCTGGTGCGCGAGGCCTGGACGGCTGGCATTCGCACGCTCGCGGTCACCGACCACGACACCGTGGCGGCCATTGGGCCGGCGCGGGACGCTGCGGCGGCGTTCGGCCTGACGCTGGTCACCGGCATCGAGATCACGGCGATTGACGGCGGCCGCGATGTCCACGTCCTCGGCTACTTCTTCGACCCGGACGCGCCGGCGCTCGCGCGCTGCCTGGCCGCCCAGCGCACGGCCCGACGGACGCGCCTGCGCGCGATGGCCCAACGCCTGGCCGAGTGCGGCGTTGCGGTGAACATCGACCGGCTGCTGACCGACGCGCCGTCCGAACGCGCGCTGGGCCGGCCTGCGCTGGCCGAGGCGCTGGTCGCCGAGGGTCACGTGCGGTCCCCTCGCGAGGCGTTCGATCTCTGGCTTGGCGAGGGCAGTCCTGCCTGGGTCCGGCGCGAGGGTCCGTCGGTGCGCGAGGTCGTCGACGTGCTGCACGACGCCTCTGGCCTGGCTTCCGTGGCTCATCCGGTGCTGTACGACCGCGACGATGAGATCCCGCGCTGGCGCGACGAGGGCCTTGACGCGATCGAGGCGTACCACAGCGAGCACGAACCCGGCGATGTCGAGCGCTACTGTGCCATGGCCGGTCGTCTCGGTATGCTCATCACGGGCGGCTCGGACTTCCACGGCGAGCTCCCGGGCAGAGCCCGCAAGCGTCCGCGCATTCTCGGCCGCGTGTCGCTGCCTGCCGACGCGTTCGACCGGCTCCTCGACGCGCGAAAACCTTAATCGTCAATCTTCAATCGTCAATTCTCGTGCCGCCCGCGCCCATTCTCGAATTCTCCAACATCTCGAAGGCCTATGGCGGCCTGCGCCCGCTGCGGCTCCGCGCGTTGTCTGTCACGCCAGGCACCGTCATGGGCCTCGCCGGGTTCGATCAGACGACAGCCGAGGTGTTCGTGAACCTGGCCACCGGCGCGACGCTTCCAGAGGAGGGCACGGTGCGAGTGTTCGGCCGGGCGACATCGGAGATCGCCGACAGCGCCGACTGGCTCGCCACCGTCGACCGGTTCGGCATCGTCAGCGAGCGCGTCGTGCTGCTGGAGCAGTTCACGCCGCTCCAGAACATCGCGATGTCGCTGACGCTCAACGTCGAGCCGCTTCCCGCTGATGTTCGAGAGCACGCCGAAGGTCTTGCGCGCGAGGCCGGGCTCGACGGCGATGGCCTGACTCGGCCGGTCGGTGAGGGCGGCGTCGCGCAGCGCCATCGCGTCCGCCTGGCACGCGCGCTGGCGACCTCGCCCGCCGTGCTGCTGATCGAGCATCCCGTGGCGGGTCTCGAGGCGCACGAGATCGCGCCGCTTGCCAGCGACATCTCGCGCGCGGCTGCGACGCGCGGCGTGGCGGTCGTCGTACTGGCCGCAGAGGCGTCGACGGCGTCGCCGTTTTCGACGAGGGTGCTCACGCTGAATGGCGCGACGGGGGAACTAACTGAGACGAAGGCTCGGGGCGTCTTCGAGCGGCTCGCAAAACTGGTGAAAGGAAAGGGTTGACCAGGTTGGGCCAGGTTCGGTCACGTTCGGTCAGGTTGAGACTGGTTGCCGCGTCGTGCGCTCCAACGGGTCCAACCCGACCCAACCTGATCCAACCCGACCGAACCTTGATCAAACCTATTTCTTCGCCAGCACTCCGCACGCCACGCGCGGCCCCCCACTGACGCCGGACTTCGGTTCGCCGGTGATCCCCTGATCGGGGTTGCCGTGGATGATGATCGCGGTGCCGTCGGCGTCGAACACGGTGACGAGGCTGTCGGTGAGCGTCACGCGCGTGGTCACCCCCGACAGCGTGCCCTTCCCGTCGTCGCCGACGCTGAGATTCGGCAGGTCGCCCATGTGGTAAGGATGATTGGCGTCCGGGTCGGTGTTGCCAGCCGGGCCGGGATCGAAGTGGCCGCCCGCCGCGGTGAAGGGCGGCTCGCATTGGCCGACGGCGTGCAGGTGCACGCCGTGCAGGCCGGGCTTGAGCCCCGAGACGGTCAGCTCGACGTGCACCGCCGAACCGGTGCCGTGCTTGACTTCGCTGAAGGTGGCCGTGCCGGTGATGCCCTCGCCCTTGATCTGGGCGGTGGCGGTGGCAACCGGCTTGTCAGCGGCCTGGTGGCCGGCGTGCTGCGCGGCGGCGGCGCCGACCATCGTTGCGGACGCAGCCAGTGCGAGAGCAATCAAACGCATGAGCAGGGCCTCCTCTGGGTATGCCTGGGGGCATTGTATCGTTGAAAAGAGGGTATGGATCTGATCGACCGTCTGCTGCTCTTCGATATCGACGGCACGCTCGTCGCGACCGGCGGCGCCGGCCAGCGCGCGATGAACCGGGCCTTCCAGGATGTGTTCGGGATTCCCGACGCGTTCAAGGGTGTGGACCTGGCCGGGCGCACCGACACGAGCATCCTGGGCGACGCGTTCACACGCCAGGGCATGGACGCCGACGCGCACAACACCGCGCGCTTCCGTGAGCGCTACATCGTGTGCCTGCAGGACGAGGTCCCGCGTCCTGGCGCCGGCAAGCGTGTGCTGCCCGGCATCGCGCCGTTGCTCGAGGCTCTGGAGCCCGACGCGCGCAACTTCCTCGCACTGCTGACGGGCAACTACGCCGATGCCGCCGAGGTGAAGCTGGGGCACTTCGGCCTGTGGCGTTACTTTCGCTGCGGGGCGTTTGGCGAGGACCACGGCGACCGCAATCATCTCGTGCCTGTGGCCCTGACCCGTGCGCGTGCCTGTGGCCTGCCGCCACACGTCGAACCCGCGCACGCCATCGTCATCGGCGACACGCCGCGCGACATCGCCTGCGCACACGCGCACGGCGCGCGATGCCTGGCCGTGGCAACTGGCGGTTACTCGGTGGACGCGCTTCGTGGTGCGGGAGCCGACGTCGTCTTCGACGACCTCAACGACACGCCCGCCGTGCTGCACGCGCTCGCGCGGTTGTAGGAATGACGACCCTTCCGTGCCTTGATGGCGGAAGCGCCTGGGAGTCGAACCCAGCCTTCCCGACAAGCGGGAAGCAACCGATTTTGAAGACCGGGAGGGCCACCGGGCCCTGTTCGCTTCCGTGAGGTATGCCGTCGTGCAGGTGGGGAGGAAAGTCGGGGCCCGGCCCCGACGCGGTGTGCGGGGCCGGGAGTGCCAGACGCGGCTCAGTTCTCGATCAACCTGACGTCGCCTGCCCTGGGCCCCTTCGCCGAGTCTTCCACTTGAAATTCCACGCGCTGGCCTTCGCGCAGGAGCTCGAACACAGCGCCGCGCACCGAGCTTCGGTGGAAGAAGTGCTCCGTCCCGCCCTCGTCGCGGATGAACCCGAAGCCTTTGTCTATGAGGAGCCGTGCAATTGTGCCGGTCGGCATACCCGTGACCTCCGCTGGACGCGCCCCTGGGCGAATCCCAGAGGGTCGAGCCACTTGGTGCCAACCCGTCTTGAACCGGGGGCGGCCCCGGTGTTGCTCGAGAGCCCTTGTCCCTGGCAGGACCGCAGGCCCACTGACGTCCCGATGGCGGACTATAGGGACTTCAGATCCGAAAAGTCAAGGGACCGTAAGGGTTACAGGACGTGTAGAGTTTTGCTGTGCGGAAGGTCCTGATCGCGATGCTGGTGCTGGCGCTGGTCGGCACGGCGGGTCTGATCGCAGCCGTACGACGGAGCGCCGACGGCTACTTTTCGCCGCAGTTCACTCCCGACGGCGCCGCGGTCGTCGTCGTCGTCCGCCAGGCGCGCGCGCTGGTGCTCGGGTTCGGCTACGAGACGTTCACGCCGCCGGCGCACGTGCTGGTCACACGAGACCGATTCTCGGTTGTGCGCGTTGCCCTCGTTGACGGCCGCGTCGAGACCCTGACGGGCTTTCCAGCGTCGCCGGTTGAAGGCACGTGGATCCAGACTTATCGGCCGAGTCTGTACGGCAGCGCGCACGGGCATCTGCGCTGGGCTGCGCCCGAGGCGCTCGAGTACGAGATCGGGGTCACGATCCCGCGTCAGCCGACCAGCGACACCTACGTGACGCGCCGACGGTGGGATGGCATCAAGGCCAGTTGGATTGAAAGCGCGCCCTGGGAACTGGGATACACGGGCATGGGGGGCGACGAGGCGTCGCAACTGAACGGCGATCGCGAAGTCGTTGCCGTCCGCGCCGGTGGCGCCATGCCTTGCGCGGTCGTCATCGTGACAAAGGGACAGCCCAAGGCCAGGGCTGTCCTCGAGGCAGCCGAATGCCGAGAAGCGCACCCGGACGGGTACGACGTCACCGCCTTGGCCGACGTTCTCCGCCGCTCCGAGATTGAACGTCTCGCGCATCTCGAGCGCTCCCACCGGGATCTGATCGCCTCGGCACGCGAGCGAGGCTTGTCCGAGGGGGACGCGGCGCTCGAGGCCATCCGCGGCATGCAGCGCCTCGGGCTCTATCCCAAGCCGTCGACGATCGTCGCCACGCGCGCATTGCAGGCGCCGGCCGGCGCGGCGGTGTTTGCGATCGCCGATGAGGAATTTCGCGTCGGCCTCTTCACGGACATCCGCGAGGCGCTCGATCGCCCCGGTGAGGAGGTCGAAAAGGCCGGCGAGTACGTGATCCACCGCGACTTCGACACGAGCCGGCAGATCAACGAGCATCTCGCGGACCGTCAGGACCGAGAGTTCTACCTCCAGGCCGACGGCGCTCTCTGGCGGCTCGTTGTGGACTACCGGTGACCGCCTCAATTCCGGGCATCGTGCTCGCCGCCGGCGCGTCCCGCCGGATGGGTCGGTCAAAGGCGCTGCTTCCGCTCGGCGCTTCAAGCCTGCCCTTTGCGCGCGTCGTCTGCGACACACTGAAGGCGGCGGGCGTCTCGCCCATAGTGGTCGTCACACGCGCGGAACTGGTCGACTCGCTGGCAGGCGTGTTGCCCGCAGCGGAGCTCGTCGTCAATCCAGACCCCGACCGGGGCCAGCTCTCGACGTTGCTCACCGGCCTCGAGGCGCTCGGTGCCCCGGCGGCCGCATTGGTGACGCTGGTCGACCTGCCCCTGGTCCACGTCACAACCGTCGAAGCCCTGCTGGCGACCTGGCATCAGACACACGCTCCGCTGGTCCGACCCGTGTGCCGAGGGCGTCACGGCCATCCTGTCATCTTCGGGGCGCCACTGCTCGCCGAATTGCGCTCGGCCGACGTCGGCGCCGGCGCCAAGCCTGTCGTTCACCGGTTCCTCGCCGACGCGGTGACCGTGGCCGTGGAGGATCCGGCAACGATCGAGGACATCGATACCCCCGAGGAATACGAGCGCCTGGGACGCCTCTGACGGCCCTGCACACTACGTGCGCCGAAGGCTTGACACTGGGTGCCCATCGCGGTATCCCGGTGGGGAAATGGCAGACGTCGCGCTTGTCGAGCAACGTCTGAGACAGGGGCTTTTCTACGCCGCCGCGGACGCGGTGCGTCCACTCGACGTCAGTCAAACAACCGATCCGTGGTGCCTGGCCCTCGCCGCCGAGGCCTACGAGCGGACGGGCCGGGCCGTGGAGGCCACCGCTGCGGTCGCGGGCGTCTGCCGGCGCGGGCCGATGGCCACACGCGCGCTGGCGCGAGCGTTGATCGTGCGAGGCGTGCTCGAACTGGAGCGAGGAAACGCCGACGAGTCCATCGCGACGCTCGAACACTCGCACGCCGTGGCCGACCGGGTTGGCTCGCCGGCCGAAGTGTGCTGGAGCCAGCTCCGGCTGCTGTTGTCGCGATTCGATGCCGAGCCCGGCCTCGATCTCGACGCCGCGGTTTCCCAGACGCGGCTGACCGTCGAACGCTGCGGCGAAGCCAACGCAGTCATCGCGCTCCACGTCTTCGCGTCTGAGGCCTACGCCAAGCGCGGTGTGCTCGCGCCGGCCCGGCGCCACCTCATCGCGGCGCAGGATCTTCTCCGCCTGACCGAGAACCCCTGGCTCGGCGGGCTGATTGCCATCGGCGGCTTCTGCCTGTCGTACCTGGAAATGGACTATGCGGCTGCGGAGAACGCCGCCAAGCAGGCGCTGCGGCTGTCTCGCATCTCGGGTCACTTGCGCAGCGAGTTTGCCGCCATCATCGACCTGGCGCACGTGTGGATCCAGTTCGGACGGCTCGACGATGCGGGGCGGATGCTGCGCCGCGCATCGAACATGTGTGACCTGAGCCCCAGATGCCGCGACTGCGTGCGCGACGGGTTGGCACAGCTCGAACTGCATCGAGGCAATCTTGGGAGCAGCCGTCACCTGGTCGACGAGGTGTTGGCGTCAACCAGCCCGCGCCACGCGTATCCCCGCGTGTGGGGTGCGCTCACCAAGGCCGAGATGTTGCTGCGGCAGGGTCTTTTTCAGGAGTGCCAGGCGCAATGCGAAGCGGCGCTCGCGGCGTTGCCCGTCCCAACCGACAGAGGACTCGCGCTGCGATTGCGGCTCATCTTGTCCGAGGTGCTGGCACAAGGCGGCTCGTTCTCCGAGGCGGGGCGCGTGGCCGTGCTGGCACGTCAGGACGCCGCCAACTCGTCGCTGGGTCTTCAAGCGGAGCTGAACCATCGCATCGCGAATGTGTTGTCGCTCGGCGGCCTCGAATTGCAGGCGGAAGCGCTCGAGGATCGCGCGCAGCGCCTGGTGGCGCCCACACTGAAGCGGCCCGTCGCTGGCGGCCCGCGCCGCACCTTGAGGGGGCACGACCTCGACCGCGCCGGCGACGCAAGCACGCGCGTGCTCGACCGCACCGCGGCGATCTTCGAGCAGGCCGGCCGCCCGGAACTCGCCGCGGCGGAGGTGGGCCGCCTGCTCGACGATCTCGACTGCTGTGTGCGATGGGCGGTCGTGCACGAGACCGGCGCAAGCCGCTTTGTCGCCGAGGCTAGCGGCCCGATGTCGCCGGCCGACCTGCGCGACCTGCTCAACAACCCGGCTGTGTTCAGCATCGACTTGTTCGATCGTGGCGGGCATCACTTCTCGATCGTCGCCGAACCACGCCCCTCCATTGCCGCCACCGAGAGCTTTGCGGCCGTCCTGCGACTGGCGCGCCACTACGCGTCGGCCCAGGCCGACCAGCCGCCGACGTCAAACGCCGACTCGAGCGCCGTCGCATCAGTCGCGATGACCGGCATGGGCGCCGTCCTGCACATCGCGCGGCGTGTCGCCGACTCGGAGGTGCCGGTGCTGCTGCTCGGCGAAACCGGCGTCGGCAAGGAATGGCTCGCGCGGCGGATTCACGAGTGGTCCAGACGGGAGCGCTCGCGTTTTGTGGGGTTCAACTGCGCGGCAGTGAGCCGGGAAATGGTGGAAGCGCAGTTGTTCGGCCATCGCAAGGGCGCTTTCACTGGCGCCATCGACGGCTCGGTCGGCGTCATTCGCGGCGCCGACGGCGGCACGGTGCTGCTCGACGAGATTGGCGACGTGCCGGCCGACTGCCAGGCCAAGCTGCTGCGATTTCTCGAAACCGGCGAGGTGCACGGCATCGGCGAGGTGCTGCCCAGCCCCACCAACGTGCGCGTTCTGGCCGCGACCAACCGTCGTCTCGAAGACCTCACCGCCACCGGCCTGATGCGCCCCGACCTGTTCTACCGCCTCAGTGTCGTCCGCATCGAGATCCCGCCCCTGCGCCAGCGGCGAGACGAGATTCTTCCCCTGGCCGTCGAAGCGCTGCACAAGTTCGCCAAGGAGTCTCGAAAGGGACAGTTGCGGCTGTCAGAGGCCTGCCGGGAAGTGTTGGTGGCCTACGATTGGCCGGGCAATGTGCGACAGCTCGTCAACGAATTGCGCAGGGCCGCCGCGCTCGCGTCCACCGACGACACCATCGAACCACGGGATTTGTCGCCGGAGATCGGCGTTACCCCCCCGCCGCGCGCCACGCCGCCGTCGCAGGTGACCATCGAGCTCGATCAGTCGCTGGCCGAAGCAACCGACGAGCTCGAGCGCGCCTCCATCATCCGGGCGCTGGAACTCTGCCACGGGCGCCGCGAGCAGGCGGCAGCGCTGCTCGGCCTCTCGCGCAAGGGTCTCTATCTGAAGAGCCAGAGGTTGAACATCGAGCTGTCGGACGCACTGGTAGTCAGGAACCAGGAATAGCCTCAGTAGGTTCGAAACACGGTTGCCAGCTCGGCCGGGCCGTCGCCGCGGGCCAACGCAAGCATCAGGAGGATGCGGGCCTTCACCGCCGAAAGCGTCCCCGCAGGGATCGTGCCTTTGGGCACATCGGCCGCGGTCAAGACGCCATGAGCCACCCGCGACGCGACGACGACGGGGATGCCGGCGCGGCGCGCGGCGTCGAGCGCGTCGGCTTGTGCGGTCGTGACCCCTCCCGCGCCGGCGGCAGCGATCACCAGGCCCCGCGCGCCAGCGCGAGTGGCAGCGTCCACGAGATCGCCCGGCGCCTGCTGATACGTCAGCAGCACGTCCACGCGTGGCAGCTCCAGCGCGCTGAGGTCGAACACCGGCGGACGTGCCGTACGCGCCATCCCTGCCAATGCCACGCGCTTGCCGTTGACGCGGCCGATCGGCCCTTCCCCGGTCGAGACAAACGCCTCGACCGAGGTCACCGATTGCTTGGCGGCGTCGCGTGCGCGCAGTACCTGGCCGCCCATCACGACCAGCGTCCCACGCCGCCTGGCGTCCGGATCGACGGCCACGCGCACGGCATCCGTCAGATTGCGTGGGCCATCCGCGCCTGCATCAGACGGCCGCCGCATCGCACCCGTGACGACGACGACGCGGTCGCTGCCAACGGTCAGGTGCAGCCACCAGGCCAGTTCCTCGAGCGTGTCGGACCCGCTTGTGACGACTACACCAGCCACGTCGCCACTGGCCAGCAGGTCGTTGACACGCTTTGACAGCCGCACCCAGTCGGCCAGCGTGAGCTCGACGCTGCTGACGTTGGAAAAGGTCTCGGCCTCGACTCGTGCAATCGCAAATACCGACGGGACCGAGTCGACCAGCGCTGATCCAGACAGACGGCCCGCGGCGTGGTTGGAGATGGTCCCACCGGTGGCTATCACGCGCACGCGCGGCAGGGGGGCCGCCACGAGCGGCCACGTGCAGGCCATGGCCGTCAACGCCCCGGCCACGAGGCGCGCACGCGTCGCAACAGGCGGCGTCACGACTCGATTATGAACCGACCGGTGTCGTTGCCGTCCGGTGCGCCAGGGCAAGCCACTTGCACAACTGGCCAGCGGCGGCATCAGGGGTCGTGCCGTAAAACGGCATCATCGCCGTCGGGACCCCGGGTGCCCGGACGATCTGCGCGCGCCAGCGGTTGCTGGCCACGGCAGACACCTCGATGTGGTAAACACGGCCGCCGATGATCTCGTCGAACCGCTGGACTGGCGGGGTGCGAAACGGTGCTGGGGTTGAAGACACGGCAGTGATTGAGCGCCTCCGATCGAGTGCGAAAGAGCCGTCATTCTTCTGCAGGCGGTTCGCTCACACAAGCGAAGGGACTCACGAAGCGCGCGTCCACAGGCCATCGCCGGCTGGAAAGCCTATGTGGGGGCGCGATCTTTTTTTCGCCCCGACATGTCGTCCACAGGAGTTGCACGGTTCTTCCACAAGATTTCCACAGGCAGGACGCGCGTGTGGTCCCTTGACCCTGGAAGGTGCAGACACTACGCTCAGATCGTCCTTCTGGAAAGTGATGGCACTGCCTTGGCGCAACTCGTGGAACAAACCGGCGACAGCCGTGGCGCTCTGCGTCGTGGCAGCCGCGCCGGCATGGGCCGACGAGCCTCCGCTGTTCCGCCTGTTTCTGAAGGATGGCCCGGTTATCACGTGCCTTGGTGAGTACGCCAGACTCGACGCGCACGTGGTGTGCAGCCTGCCCATCGACGGCGCCGAAGCCACCGAACTGGTGTCGTTGCGTGCCGACACCGTCGATTGGGTCCGCACCGAGGACTACACGGTCGCGCTGCGCGCGGCGCGCTATGCCGAAGCGAGGGGCGAGCACGACTTTGCGGAGTTGAGCGGTGAGATTGCCCGGCTCCTCAATGAAGTCGGGCAGACGACAGACAACGCCCGGCGGCTGGGCCTGGCGCTCGAGGCCCGGCGGCGGCTCTCCGAGTGGCCCGCGCGCCATCACAATTATCGTGCCTCCGACGTGCAGCAGATCCTGCAACTGGTCGACGATGCGATCTCGGATTTCCGGGCGGCCGCTGGTGCGCAGCAGTTCGACCTCGCCCTGCATGCCGCGGTCACGGCGCCCGTGCCGACTCGCTTACTTCCGCTGCCCACTCCGGAGGAGGCAGTCACGGCTGCCGTCGCCGCGGCCGAACGAACCGCGAGCGCCGGCGAGCGCGTGTCGCTGCTCGAGGCGATTGCCGCGACCATCGCGCGACTGGGCGAGCGGCTGCCCGTCGCGGTCCGCGACCGGCTTCGGGCGCTCGTCGGTGAGCGGCTGGCAGAGGAGCATGCCGTCGACGAGGCCTACTCGCGAATGGCGACCCAGGTGGCTCAGACGTCCAGAACCGCCGCTGCGCGCGCCGATGTTCGCGGAGTCGAGCGCGCCTTGACCAGCATTGAAAAGCGCGACGCCAGGTTGGGGCGGAAGCGTCCCGATCGGGTGGCGGCGATTCTGGCCACGGTGCAGGCCGACCTCGACGCCGCGCGAAGGCTCCGCCTCGCTCGCGATCAGTGGGCCGTGAAAGCCGTGGCCTACAAATCCTACAAGAGGTCCGTGCGGGCGCCGCTCGGCGAGTTGTCGCTGATGGCGCGTGGGCTCGACGACATCAAGCGGCTGGCTGGACCGACATCGCCGGTGCTGCTGCAGCTGACTGCACGGGCCGCCGCGGCCATTCGCGGATTGGGCGTTGTCGTGCCTCCCACCGATCTGGCCTCGGTTCACGGGCTGATGGTAAGCGCCGCGCAGCTGGCGGCACAGGCCGTCGCGGTACGGCGGGACGCGGTCTCCAGCGGTGCGATGGATCGCGCGTGGCAGGCCAGTTCAGCCGCTGCCGGGGCGTTGATGTTGCTCGACCGCGCGCGCAAGGATCTCGAACGCGCGCTGGTGCCGCCCGTCCTGTGAACCCGGTCGAGCGCACTCCGACCCTGCTCGACCGCACGCCCGTGAGCCTCCGCCTTCATCGCGCCTCGACGCTGCACGCATTTCGTCAGACGCTGATCGGGCTGTTGCCGTTGCAGGACGTCGATGAGGCGCGTGCGACAGTCGTGATCGTGCCGACACGATCGGCCGCGGCGTTGCTGCAGCGCACGATTGAAGATCGGCTCCAGCCGGGGCAGGCGGCCGTGCTGCCAGACCTGCTCACCCGGCGCGACTGGTACGAGCGGCTTGCCGAGCGTGCGGCGCAGCCGCCACGGTGGCTCGGGCCGTACGAGCGCGACGTCCTGATGGAGGCGGCCGCGCACGCGGCCATTACCGACGGCGCGACGCCGCCATTCCACCTGAGGTCCGGGCTCATCGGCGAGGTGGTCGGCTTGTACGACGCGGTGCGGCGACAGCGCCAGGACATCGCCTCGTTCGAGCGATTGGTGCTGGAGCCCTTGGCACTGGAGGCAGAGTCAGAGGGCGATGCCGGCGCGGAGCGCATGCTGCGCCAGACACGGTTTCTCGCCGCGACGTTTCGAGGCTACGAGATCCGCCGCGACGCCCTGGCCGCCCATGACGAGCACACGTTGCGCGAATGGCTGATGACCGCGCGGCTGGCACGTCCCTGCCGCCGGGTGGTTGTCGCCGTTGCTGACCAGACTCGCGACGACAACGGACTGTGGAACGCAGACTTCGATCTGCTCGCGCGATTGCCCGATGTGGAAGCCGTCGAGATCGTGGCCACCGAGGCCATGCTGGCCACCGGCTGGTACGAGCGCCTGCACGAACTGCTCCCCGGCCTTTCGACGAGTCAGACTTCTCGTGAGGTGTTCTTCGGGTCTGACCCCAACCGCGAATTCGCTGAAGGTTTTGACGCGCCGCGGCTGCTCGTCCCCGCTGGACCGACCGTGGCGGAGCGTCGAACGGGGGCTGACGCCAGGCCATTTTTCGTCAGCCGCGATCGCGAGGAGGAACTTCGCGATCTGATCCGCCGGGTCCGCACCCTGCAGCGCGACGAGCGGACGCGCCTGCCGCTGGCCCGCATAGGCGTTGTCTTTGACCGGCCGTTGCCTTACGTGTACCTCGCTCGGGAGGTCTTCGCGCAAGGCGGTGTGCCGTTTGATACGCGCGACGCGCTGCCTCTGGCGGCCGAGCCGTTCGCCGCCGCCGTGGACCTGGTGCTGGCGTGTGTGGCGGCCACGTTCAGCCGGCCCGCGCTGGTCGCGCTGCTGAACTCACCCCATCTTCGGTTCCGGCCGCCCGACGACGATCGCCCGATCGATCGGCTCGACGTCGCCGCGCTCGACGCCGCCCTCGAAAACGGCGATCACCGGGGCGACGCTGACAGGCTCGACGCGCTTGCCGACGGGTGGATCGACGGCAGCCTCAGGTCGCGCTTCGATCGCTGGGACGCCTCAGCCGCTGCCCGCGCCGCAAGGGCAGGCGCGTCGATCATCCGCCAGTTGACGCCGCTTGTGACGGCCGACGCCGCCAGCGTTCAGCTCGACCGGCTGGGCGGTTTCCTGGACCGCCACCTCAGCGTCGTCGAACACGACGACGAGCTTCGGCCCCGACTCCTGCGAGCTCAGCAGACGGTGCTGGCCATCATTGCGGGACTCGCCGAGGCGCACCGGGCGCATCACGATCTGCTGTGGACGCTGGGCGAGCTGGCGGCCGACCTGCGCCATCGAATCGAGGGGCAGACCTTCACGCCGGAGACCGGCGGGCCAGGTGTGCAGCTGGTTGACGCGGCCGCCGCGCCCTTCGGCAGCTTCGACGCGCTGCACCTGGTTGGGCTGATCGACGGCGAATGGCCGCGCCGCCAACGGCGCAACATCTTCTATTCTCCGGGACTGCTGACCGCGCTGGGCTGGCCGGCAGAGCACCCCGATGCGCTGGCGCCGGCACGGGCGGCGTTTGTCGACTTGTTGCAGTCGCCAACCGCACACGCATCGGTCTCGACGTTCTCTCTCGAAGACGACGCGCTCGTGGAGCCGTCGAGTTTGCTCGCCGACATCGGCCGTGCCGGTTTGACGCCTATTCCGCTCGACGTGCCGGACATCCGAGTCTTCCAGGACGAAGCCCTCGCCTTCGCCGGTTCGCATCCGGGCGGCTTCGGCGCAGCAGGCTGCGCCTTCGCCGGTTCTGGCGCTGGCGGCTCCGATGCGGCACGCTCGATGCTCGCCGAGGCGCTCCACGGCGAGGCCGCCCAGTGGGCGGCACTGCGCGGCTCGCGCTTGACAGCCACGCTGCCGCGCTTCCACGGGGCGTCCGGCCCACAACCGCCGCGAGCGCGCTCGGTCAGCGCCCTCGAGCTCTACGCGCAGTGTCCGTTCAAGTTCTATTCGCGCTACGTGCTCAGGCTCGCCGAGGAGCGTGACGACGACGACGCGCTGTCTCCACTCGAACGCGGCCGCATGCACCACGAGCTGTTCGAGGCCATCTTCTCGGCGTGGCAGTCGCGCGGCCACGGGACCGTGACACCTGAGCTGCTCGACCAGGCCCGGACGCTGGCTCTGGAGACCATGGAGGCGCACCTGGCGCGCCTGTCGCCGGTTGATGCCGCCCTGGAGCGGACGCGGCTGGTTGGTTCGCCGGTCGCTCCCGGGCTCATCGACGTCGTCTTGCGCCTCGAAGCCGAGCGGCCGACCGAAGTTGTCGAGCGCCGGCTCGAACACAAGATCGATGGCGTCTATCGCTTTCGCGGCGCTGATGGCGTGCGCGAGATCGAAGTGCGGGGAATTGCGGATCGCATCGACTTGCTCGCCGATGGCACGTTCCGAGTGCTCGACTACAAGGCCAGCCGGCCCGGCTCCACTCTGCAGATCGCGCTCTACGCGACGTGCGTCCGGCAGAAGTTGCGCGGCTATCGCGGCCGCGACTGGGAGCTGGCCGAGGCTGCCTACGTCGCCTTCCGCGGTGACAAGACTGTCGTGCCGCTGACGGCCCGCCCTGCCGACAACGAACAGGCTCTCGAGGCAGCGGAGAAGGAAGTCGTGGCCATTGCCGATGCGATAGCCCGCGGGGAGTTTCCGCCGCGGCCCCGCACACGGTCGCTTTGCCAGAGCTGCGCGTTTGCGGCCGTGTGCCGCAAGGATTACGTGGATGCCGACGACCCCGCGCTTGCCATTTGAGGAGCAGCCCGCCTCCGCCGAGCCTGCGGCGGGCAGGCCCGACACTCTGGCACCCGGCGCATCAGACGCGGCCGATCGCGCCGACGCCGTCGACCCGCGCCTGAACATCGTCCTCGAGGCGTCGGCCGGCACGGGCAAGACGCGCGTCCTGGTGGACCGCTACGTCAATCTCGTACGCGCCGGCGTCGAGCCCAAACACATCCTGGCCATCACCTTCACGCGCAAGGCAGCGTCCGAGATGCGCGAGCGCATCCTGGCAACGCTCGGCCGCGCGGCGGAGGAGGGCGGCATCGATCAGCGCCGCTGGCGGATGCTGAGGGAGCACCTGCCGGAAATCGCCATCAGCACCATCGATGCCTTCTGTCTCTCGCTGCTGCGCGAGTTTCCGCTCGAAGCAGGGCTCGATCCCGGTTTCGGCATGGCCGATGAGACCGAAGCATTGCGCCTGACAGACGAGGCGCTTGATCGAGCGCTGCGCATCTGCCGCGTGGTGGCGCGCGAGGACACGGCCGTGGCGATGGTGTTTGCCGAACTGGGCGACCTGCAGCTGCGGGCCGGCCTCTCCGGGCTGCTCGACCGGCGGCTCGTGGCCGGCCCGATTCTGGATCGCGCCGTGCGGCCCACGCCACGCGAGTTGACGCCGGAACGGGTCGGCGGCGATGCCATCAGGCGACTGGTCGCGACACTGGGCGGTGTCGAAGGCGGACTCGAGCGATTTCTCGCGACAGGGCCGGTGCGCCATCCGCGGTACCGGTTGTTTGCGGCCGATGTGAGGAAGGCGTCTGACGCGATTGGGGAGCGTGAGGCAGGTGAGGCGAGCCGGATCAGGTTGCTCATCGACGGGATCGACGACTACTTCTTCACGAAGAACGGCACGCCGCGCAAGAAATGGACGACCTACAAGGTCGACGATGCGCTGGACAGCCGCGCGCTCAAGAGCCATCGCGCGGCCGCGACACAACTGGCCGAGCCGCTCGGCGATGACCTGCGTGCGTTCCGCCGCGACCTGAACGCCGTGCTCACGCGCGGCGTGTGGAAGCTCTTTCGCATCGCGCGCGACGAGTATCGACGCGTCCTCGACGAGCACGCCGTCGTCGATTTCCCCGAGGCCCTCGAACGTGCGCTCGGCCTGCTGGCGCAGCGTGGCGAGTTCACGCGATCGCGGTACCTGCTCGAATCACGCTATCACCACCTGCTGGTGGACGAGTTCCAGGACACCAGCGACGCCCAGTGGCAGCTGGTCTGGCACCTGGTGCAGTCGTGGCGCGAAGGTCTCGGCATGGAGCAGGATCTGACGATTGCGCCCACGATCTTCGTCGTCGGCGACCGTAAGCAGTCGATCTACGGGTTCCGCGACGCCGACGCGCGCGTGCTGGCGCGGGCGGCCGTGCAGATCCGGCAATTGCGGGGCGATCGGGATGTCAGCCGTGCGATTCGCCAGAGCTTCCGCGCCGTCCCACCCTTGCTTTCGTTCACCAATGACCTGTGCGCGGCCCTCGACAAGCGCCTCGATCGCGACGACGCCTTCACGTACGACGCGCGCGACGAGTTCCCCGTGCCGCAAACCGAGTCCATCGAGCCGAGCTCCGCTCTTGGCCTGATTGCCGCTCCGGACCTCGAGTCCCAGGCCTCCGCCGTCGCCGACGAGATCGCGCGTGTGATAACCAGCGGCGTCGTGCGCGATCGCCAGACGGGCGTAGCCAGGCGGGCCGTTGCCGGCGACATCGCGATCCTGTTTCGCACGCGCGACGGGCACCAGGCCTTCCAGCGTGCGCTCGAACAGCGTGCCATTCCCTGCTACGTGTACAAGGGCCTGGGCTTCTTCGACGCCGACGAAGTCAAGGACGTCTTCGCGCTGTTGCGCTACCTGGCCAATCCCGTCTCCGAGCTGCGAGCGGCGGCGTTCCTGCGGTCGCGGTTTGCGCGGTTGTCTGATGTCGCGCTCGTGCGGCTGGCCCCCGGACTGGCGGCCGCGATGGTTCGTCCGGCTGACCGCGACGACGAGCTCGACCCCGACGACCGTGCAGTACTCGCGGCTTTGCGCCGCGTGGTGCCAGGGTGGCTGACGCTGGCAGATCGCATCCGCCCGTCCGAACTCCTCGACCACGTCCTGGCACAGACCGCATACGCCTACGAGGTCGGCAGCCTTGATGAAGGCCCGGCCCGTCGTCAGGCGCGCGAGAACCTCAAGAAGGTGCGGGGGCTGGTCCGCCGGATCGAGAATCGTGGCTACGCCACGCTGGCGCGGGTGGCCGATTACCTCGATCGCCTCTCGGCGGGTGACGAATCGGCTGCCGCTGTGGATGCCGTCGACTCGGTCAATCTGATGACAGCGCACGCGGCCAAGGGCCTGGAGTTCCCTGTGGTCTTCCTGGTGAACCTCGGGCGCGGTGGCGGCGGCGGTCGCGACCCGATTCGAGTGGCGCCACTCGAACACGACGAGGAGATCGCCGTCTCGGTAGGGACATTCCGCTCGGCGGCCGACGATGACGCGGCCGATAGAGACCGCGAGGAGCTCAAGCGCCTTCTGTATGTCGCCGTCACACGCGCGCGCGATCAGCTGTACCTTGCCACGACGCTCGATGACCGCGGACGCTTCGAGGTGGCCAAGGGCGGGCTCGGCGACGTGCTGCCGGCCGATCTTCGCGCGGTCTTCGAGCGGGCCGCGGCGACCCTGACCGACAAGGCTGACGGATCGCTCGTGTGGCAGGGCGCATCGGCCGTTCACAGATTCGCGCATGTCGTGCCGGCGGCGTCCCCGGTTCCGCTCGAGCCCGAGCGGTCCCCGGAGGAGATGGTCGGCGAGTTCACGCGCCTGATGGCCGCGCCATCGCCAGTGCGGGCACGGATCAGCACGGTTGGCGTCGGGTCACCTATCGACTCGCCGCCGTTGCCGGAGCCAATCGCTGATGCCCCCGACCCCCGTCGGCTGGGGACGCTCGTTCACCGCCTTCTCGAACATGACGCCCTTGGCGGGGGCTTGGACGCCGAAGGGCTTCGGCACCTGGCCGAACGCCTCCTGGACGGCAGTGATCGCCGTGGCATTGCCAATCCGCGGCGACTGGTCGACGCTGCGCTACTGATAGTTGCGCAAATGGCCCGGAACGAGACTCTCGCGGGCGGTTTGAGCGGGCCGCGATGGCACGAAGTGCCGCTCGCATATCACGACGGCCAGCGAATCTGGCGCGGCGCGCTCGATGCCCTGGTGGCACCCGGACCTGGCCGCCGCGAGGTTCTCGAGTTCAAGACCGGCAGCCCGCGAGTCGCGCACGAGGAGCAGCTGGCCCTCTACGTGGCGGCGATTGCCGCTCTGGATCCCGGGCTCAGGGTGAGTGGGCGGGTGGTCTATCTGCACGCCTCGCCTGGGTGATCGCACCGCGCCGGGCACGTTTCTTGTTTACGGCGGCCTCGGCTATCTCCTACAATCGGGCTGATATTGTGTCTTCGATTAATACAGGAGAGAGGAGCGCCTCAGTGGCCTTGACCTGCCCGAACTGCGGGAACGATAAGAATTTCCTCGTGAAGTCGCTGCAAATGCACGTCGTGCACGTGGAAGATGCGCGCGTCGAAGTGTCTGAAGAGAGCCGGCCGGCTGTGCTCGAAGTGCTGTGCGACGAGTGCGATAGCGCCCTCAAGCTCGATGAGCTCGACGACACCATCCGCAAGGAAGTCCTGTTGACGATCGGAGCCCGTTAAACGCCTTCGGTCGACCTACGAGGCGGCGTTTCCGTCCTCAATTTCCTCGAAGTAGTCACAATCGGGACAGACCCACTCGAAGTAGGTCGACGTGCGCTCCTTGGCGCTGCCGGGGACGCGGTCCACGACCTTTCGCTCCACCCGGCGCATCATCTCGCCGCACAGGGGACACTCGCGTGTGTCCTCGATCATGCCGGGAGCACCGCTTCATCGTCGGCTCGATCTTCCTCGTAGCCGCAGAGCAGGCACTGCAGGTGCAGCGTCGGCGGCAGCGCCGAATCGCCCAGGGCGACTTCGGAACTGGTGAGCCGTTCGAGCGCCACGGGCTGGAGAATCCCACCGCAATCCGGACAGGTCGCCACGAGTGAGCTGGTCGACTTGGTCATGTCAAACGCCTCGAGGCGATTGGTACTACCGTCATTCCAACCTTGACAAGGAGGGGGGGTGACCGGCAGATTGCAGATTGACGATTGCAGATTGCAGATTGAGGATTGAGAATCGAACTGCCGATACCGGGCTGAGATGAGCGATTTTCCGATGCCGATTCGTGACGAGTCGTTTGCGCCATCAAGCGCGCTGCAATTGCGTACGGTGACGCGGGCGTGCTTTGCCGACGAGATCGCCATCGATTTTCCGGCGCTCGGCATGGCCATCGACCGGGTGCGGGACACGTTTGCGAGCCAGGACGAGCACCTGGCGGCTGCCAGCGCGTCGGTCACGCTGACGCCCCGCCAGGCGTTCTACGGCATGGTCGTGCCGCTTGAAGTGGCGCTGCCAGGCATGTGCGGGCACTGCGGCGGCCGCGGGGAGTCGTGGTCCGATCCTTGCCACAGTTGCCGCGGCACCGGCGAGTCCGATCACCCGCACCACGTGCACCTGGCCGTCCCCGCCCGGGTCGCCGACGGAACCCGGTTCCGGTTCGTCCTCACGTCGCCGCGTGCGCGGCCGACGCGCGTCGAAGTGACCGTGTCGGTTGCTTGACGTGACGCGTCACGTCACGTTCGTTATCCGCCTTACACGCCTCTGGTCGGGCTTCAACCTGGTCGTCGGGCTGGCCCTGGCGGCCTTTGCCGTGGCGGCGGCGACGCTGGTCGTCAGCGCGCCCGGCGAGCCGCCTGGGACCGAAGTGGCGGCGGGTGTGACCGCGGCCACACTGGCCGTGGTGGCCCTGGCGGCCATCGTGTGGGCTGTTGCGCATCACATCGCCAGCCGCGGGCTGCTGACGCGCAAGGCCTGGGCGCGAAACCTCGCCCTGATGCTGGCGGCATTCAACCTGCTCCTGCTGCCGCTGGGCACGGCGCTCGGCCTTTATACGCTCTGGGTCCTGCTGCACGAAGAAGTCAGAGCGGGCTTTCACGCCTGACACGTCAGGGAAGGTCCACGGTCCCCGCCGGCGTCCACGGCCCGCACCGGGCCAGCCGCCTCACGGCGATCAGAGATCCCCTCAGGGCTCCGTGCCGGGTGATGACCGCCTCGGCATAGCGGCTGCACGTTGGCGTGAACCTGCATTGAATGCCCAGGGTGGGCATCAAGGGTGATAGCGTCTGCTGGTACAGATGGATGCCCGCGCGAAGCGCGCGGGAAGACAACTGCCGATCCGGAGGTCGCGCCAGGTCGGCTGCTACCAGAAGAACCAGCAGCAGCCCGACCAGACGCGCGCGTGAAGCCAGGCTCAGAAACGGCTCGCGTACTCGCTGACACCCGGGATGAGGAAACGCTGACCGTTGACGCCCTTGACGATACACAGCACGTGCACCACGAGGATGCCGATCCACAGGCCGAAGGTCAGCAGGCTCACCACACACCCGAGCGCGCCGCTGACCGAACTGATCACGATCGTCACAATCGTGACGGCGATCCAGAGCACGATCTCAGCCACCATCAGCACGATGCCGTGCTTGGCGTGCCATTGGACTTCCTTGTCCTCTTTTTCCACCAGCAGCGGCACCAGGGCCAGCAGCCAGAGGTAGGAAAGGACGATCATGATGCCCCGATTACTCGACTGGGCGCCTGGCGTGGTCGCGTCGGTCATTGGGCGCGAGCTCCTTGAGCGTACGGGACCGAAAGTGGTCGGGCGGAGTCTACCGGAAGAGCCGGCCGATTTCCAGCAGTCTCGCCCCAAGTCGCTGACATCTGGGACCTTCCCTCGTCTGGACGTTGCACGGTAAGCTTGATGTTCCATGTCTGTAAGTCCAGCCGTAATCCTTGATGCCCTTCGCGGCGTCCGCGACCCCGACCTGCACAAGGACATCGTCACGCTCGGGTTCGTCAAGAACCTGGCCATCGACGGCGGCCGCGTCGCGTTCACCATCGAGCTGACGACGCCGGCCTGCCCGGTGAAGGACCAGATGCGAGACCAGGCGCTCGAGCTGGTGTCGCGCGTGCCCGGAGTCAACGACGTCCAGATCGACATGACCGCGGCCGTACGCACGTCCTCTGTCGCCGAGGGCAACCGGCAGCCGGTGCCCGGCGTCAAAAACGTCATCGCGGTCGGCGCGGGCAAAGGCGGTGTGGGCAAAACCACCGTGGCGGTGAACCTGGCGGTCGCGCTCGCGCAGATGGGCAGCCGCGTCGCGATGATCGACGGCGACATCTACGGCCCCAACGTGCCGATGATGCTTGGCCTGGACACGCAACTGATAGCCGACGAGCAGGGCCGGATCATCCCCGCTGAAGCCTTCGGCATCCAGGTCGTGTCGATGGGGTTCATGACCAACGACGACTCGGCGGTCATCTGGCGCGGTCCGATGTTGCACGGCGCGATCCAGCAGTTCTTCCGGCAGGTCGCGTGGAGCGATGTGGACTATCTCGTCGTGGATCTGCCGCCGGGGACGGGCGACGTCGCGTTGAGCCTGAGCCAGTCGGTGCCGGTGTCTGGCGCGATCGTCGTGACGACGCCGCAGAAGGTGTCGCTATCGGACACGCGCCGTGCGGTGCGGATGTACCAGAAGCTGAACATCCGGACGCTCGGGCTGATCGAGAACATGAGCTCGTTTGAATGCCCGTCGTGTGGCGTCGAGACGGATCTGTTCGGTCGTGGCGCCGGAGAGGCGCTCGCCACCGAGATGTCGGTGCCGTTTCTCGGCCGGCTGCCGATCTACCGGCCGATTCGTCTCGGCGGCGACACCGGGCGGCCCATCGTCGTCGCGGAACCACAGTCCGCCGCGGCGCGCGCGTTCCGCGCCGTGGCCGAGCAGGCGGCGGCACAGGTGTCGATCGCCAGCTACAACCGCGTTATTCCGCTCACGCCCGTCCGATAACGGCGACGGGTTGCTAGTCACGAAGACTTGAAGTCACGAAGGCAGACGGAGGCAACTTCATGAAGCTGATGGTTCGGGGCGCAATGTTGGTCATGCTCGCGGTCGCCACAACCGGAGTTGCCCGCGCGGGCGATGCGTTGCTGACGATGTTGGATCCGTATTTCCGGATTCAGGCGTCGCTGAGCGACGACAAGACCGAGGGTGTGAAGGCCGACGCCGTGGCAATCGCCACCGCCGCCAAGTCGATGGGCGAGGCAGGGGCGCCGATTGCGAAGGCCGCCGATGCTCTGGCCGGTGCAACCGACCTGGGCGCAGCGCGCACGGCGTTCAGCCAGTTGAGCGACGCTGTCATCGCGTTTTCGGAGAGCACCAAGGCCGAGGCCGGAGACAACGTCCACGCCATGTACTGCCCGATGGTGAAGAAACAATGGCTGCAGAAGGGCGACAAGGTCAGCAACCCCTACTACGGCAAGTCGATGCTGACGTGTGGTGAGAAGAAGAAGACCACCTAGCTCGAGCGTACTTTGGCCGTGCATGGTGCCGGTGAGTTCGATACGATTCCGACACCACATGGAAATGCGATGCGAGCAGCGTGTGCTCGACAACGGCCTTTCAGTGCTCGTTCACGAGGATCACGGCTGCCCGCTCGTCGCCGTCAATCTCTGGTATCACGTCGGCTCGAAGAATGAGCGGCCCGGCCGTACGGGCCTCGCGCACCTGTTCGAGCACTTGATGTTCGAAGGGTCGCAGCACCACGACAGCGGCTACTTCCAGCCGCTGCAGGCCGCCGGCGCGGTGCTCAACGGATCAACCAACGCCGACCGCACCAACTACTGGGAAGTGGTGCCAACCGGGGCGGTCGACCTCGCGCTCTGGCTCGAGTCCGATCGCATGGGCTATCTGCTCCCGGCGCTGACGGAAGCCAAGTTCACGAACCAGCGCGATGTCGTCCTCAACGAGCGGCGACAGAACTACGAGAATCGTCCCTACGGCCGGGCGGCGATGGCGATTCTGGCTGCGCTCTATCCGCCCGCCCACCCGTACCACTGGCTCACCATTGGAAGCGCAGACGACCTGCGCGCGACAACGCTTGACGAGGTGAAGGCGTTTTTTGCGCGACACTATCATCCGGGAAACGCGTCGTTGGCGATCGCAGGCGCGATCGAACCCGCGCACGCGTTCGCGCTCGCCGAGCACTACTTCAGCGAGATCCCCGGCAGGCTCGCGTGCCCGGCCGTGGACACACCCGTCTTTTTGCCCGTGTCCCGACGCCTGGCCCTGGAAGATCGCGTCGAGCTGCCGCGGCTGTACCTGTCGTGGCACGGTCCGCGGATGTTCGCGCCTGGTGACGCGGAAGTCGACCTTATCGCCGATCTGCTCGGCAACGGCAAGACATCGCGGCTGTACAGGACGCTCGTGTACGAACGCCGCCTGGCGACCGAAGTGGCCGCGTTCCAGCAGTCGCGCGAGCTCGCCGGGTTCTTTCAGATCGTTGCCACCGCGGCGCCAGGGCATTCGCTCGATGAGATAGAGGCGGTCATCGTCGATGAGATCGCGCGGCTGGCCGACGACGGGCCGACCGAAGACGAACTTACCCGCGTCAAGGCTCAGGCCGAGGCGCAGTTCGTGTACCGGCTGCAAACCGTGGGCGGGTTCGGGGGCAAGTCCGACCAGCTCAACGCCTACAACATCTTCGTCGGCGATCCCGCGTTCTTCGAGCGCGATCTCGCGCGCTACCTGGCAGTGACGCCGGCCGAAGTGGCAGCCGCAACCGCCCAATACCTGCGGTCGACCGAACGCGTGTCGGTGAGCGTGGTACCGACGGGCCAGCTCGCGCTGGCGCTGGCCGACTCGACGCCTGCCGTGGTGCACTGAGGTGGCCGACCGCTCACAAATGCCGGTGGCGACCGCAGACGCCACGTTCGCCTTCCCGACCATCACCAAGTCGCGCCTTGCCAACGGACTCGCCGTGTGGAGCGTTCGTCACGGTGCCCTGCCGGTGGCGACGATGGTCTTGCTCGTGCGTGCAGGCTCGTCGGCCGACGTGGCGGGCCGGCCCGGGCTGGCCTCGCTCACCGGCGACATGCTCGATGAAGGCGCCGGCAATCGTGACGCGCTTGCAGTTCACGACGCGCTGGCACGCATCGGCGCGCAGTTCGACACGGAAGTTGGTCCCGACGCGACGTTTCTCACGCTGACGACGCTGACGAAATTTCGCTCCGAGGGCATGTCGCTGCTCGCGGACCTGGTTACCCGCCCGCGATTCGACGCCGGCGAGTTCGAGCGCGTCCGGCACCTGCGCACCAACCGCCTGCGGCAACTGCGTGACGTGCCGTCCGCCACCGCCGACCGCGCGTTTGCCACCGCCGTCTACGGCGCCCATCCGTACGGCCACCTGGCCATCGGCACGATGGCCGCGCTCGAGCAGATGACGCTCGACGACGTGCGTGATTTCCATGGCCGGGCGTATCAACCCGCCAACGCCGTGCTGATCGTCGTCGGCGACTTGACGCACGGCCAGGCACTGGAAGAAGCGGCGGAGAGCTTCGGCGCCTGGGCGGCGGCGCCGTCGGCCGGTCGAATCGTCGCCGTCTCTCTCGACGCGCCCGAGCAGGCCACCGACAGGCTGTTGCTGGTGGATCGAGCCGGCGCGGCGCAATCCGAGCTACGCCTGGGCCACGTCGCCGTGTCGCGCCGCACACCTGACTACCACGCCCTGGTGGTCGCCAACCTGGTGCTCGGCGGACAATTCGTGAGCCGGCTGAACATGAACCTGCGCGAGCGCAAGGGCTACACCTACGGCGCGCGGTCATGGTTCGAGTTCCGCCTCGGCCCCGGCCCGTTCCAGATGTCGGCGAGCGTGCAGACCGAGGTGACGGCCGAGGCCATCGGCGAAGCGGCGAGCGAGATGTCGTCGCTGCGTGGGGAGCGCCCCATCATGGCGACCGAACTGGAGACTGCGCGGGCGACGCTGACAAAGGGCTATCCGCGCAACTTCGAAACCGCCGACCAGATCGCACGCTCGATGGCGCAGTTGGCGCTGTATGAGCTGCCCGACGACTACTTTGCGACCTTCGTCCCCCGCATCGCCGCACTCGACCTCGATACGGTTCAGGACGCCGCCAGCCGGAACCTGCATCCTGAGCAGCTCGTCACTGTGATAGTGGGCGACGCCGATCGTGTAGCCCCCACCCTCGGCCTGCTCGACCTTGGGCCGCCGACCCGCATCGCCGCGCCGTAGAAACTTTTCCCGGCCGGGCGGCGTATTTCGGGGTCTAACGGGTTCAGACTCCAAACAAGGGGTCAAAGCCCCTTGCGTGCACCGGGGGCTGGCCCCGAAGTTACGTCGGAGTGGTAGGCTACCCCTCATGCAGTTGGCTCGCTGGAGCGTCAGCCTGTTCGGGACCGTCGCGGTCCTGGCGGCGCTGTTGGCCGGGGCGACGATCTGGCTGCTGGTCACCGACCCGGTCACCGTCGCCGAGAGCGTCAATACGGGCCAGGTCTCGCCGCTGGTTCAGCAGCTGGCCGGGGTGCTGTACACCGCCCTGAAGGACATCCTGAAGTACCTATAGCGCGGCGTCCAGGAACCTCGTCAGCACCGCCCCATCCATGAACTTGAACGGCGCGACACCTGTGCTGTAGTGGCCGCACGGCAGCACCGAGACCTGGTGCGGGATGTTCCTGGCGCGAAACTCGTGCACGAAGTTGCGCGACAAATCCACGGGAAACGTCAGGTCGTAGCGGGCGTAGACGAGCAGGGACTTCACGTCGCGTGCGCGAAGCGTGTCGAGGTGGACTAGCGGGCTGATGGGCCGCCACAGCGCACGCAAGGCCTCGAGCGACACCTCGCCCTCCAACCCCTTCCGCACATGGCGCGTGGAGAGCCCGCGCCACACCACGTCTCCGAAATAGGGCGAGATGTGATTCAAGGCTTGCGCTCTGATGAGCGGTTCGTGGCAGGTGGTGAGCATCGACAGGCACGACCCCAAACTCGTGCCAAGGATGCCGATCCGGTCGTACCCCTGGGCCGCCAGCCACGCAATAGCGCGTCTCGCATCGAGCACGGCCTGACGGCACACCTCCAGCGTTCGGACGATGTTGGCGCTGACGATGTAGTCGGCGCGTGTGAGGTGTGGCGGCATGCGCGTGTCGTGGTAGGGCAGGCTCAGGCGAAGGGCGGTCATGCCGAAACGCGCGAGCAGCCGGCACAACCCGGCGTGGCCGCCCTCGTCGGCATTCCACTGGGGCAGCACGAGCACGGCGCGCCGGCCTCCGCCGCGCCTTTTGGCGGCCAAGAACAAGCGCGTGGTGACGACGTTGTTCTCGGAATGCGGGGTCGTCAGGGCGCTCGGAAACCGGACGAGCGAGGATCCGTCGGAGGCAGCCGGGAGGACTTCATACTCGGCTGTCGGCGGCGGCGTCAACCACGCGTGCGTGTCGCGCAACACGTCGTCGACGTATGCCTGGACACGGCGCTGCGGGTCGGTGTGGTGCCCGTTGGCTCCGGGCGGCAGCCAGTCCAGCCCCCACTCGAAGGGCCGCACGATGCGGTCCTTCGAGACGTCGGCAAGACGGCGTTCCCAGCGATGAAAAAACAGCGACAGCATCAGCTGGTCACTGAGTGCCGGCCTTCGGCGCATCCACGTTGAGCGCCCTGACGAGGAACGCATAGATGTCGGCGCGCTCCTCGATGATCTTGCTGGTCGGCTTGCCGGCGCCGTGGCCGGCCTTGGTCTCGATGCGGATCAGGACGGGCGCCGGGCCGGCCTGCGCGGCCTGAATCGCCGCCGCAAACTTGAAGCTGTGCGCGGGCGCAACGCGGTCGTCGTGATCGGAGGTAGTGATGAGCGTCGGCGGATAGCTGGCTCCGGTCTTCAGGTTCTGCAGCGGCGAGTACTTCATGAGCGTCTCGAAATCTGCCGCGACGTCCGGATCGCCGTAGTCCGACTTCCACGCCCAGCCGATCGTGAACTTGTGAAAGCGCAGCATGTCGAGCACGCCCACCGCGGGCAGCGCCGCGCCAAACAGGTCGGGCCGCTGTGTGACGCAGGCGGCGACCAGGAGGCCGCCATTGCTGCCGCCCGCGATCGCCAGCCTCGGCGTCGAGGTGTACTTCTCGCGAATCAGGTACTCGGCGCCGGCGATGAAGTCGTCGAAGACGTTCTGCTTGTTGGCGAGCCGTCCGGCATCGTGCCATGCCTTGCCGTACTCGCTGCCGCCCCGGAGGCTGGCCTGGGCGAAGATGCCGCCCATTTCCATCCAGGCGATCGTGGCGGGCGAAAACGCGGGGGTCATGGCGACGTTGAACCCGCCGTAGCCGTAGAGATACGTGGGATTCTGGCCGTCTTTCTTCAGGCCCCTCTTGTAGGTCAGAAACAGCGGGATCTTCGTGCCGTCTTTGGACGGGTAGAAGACCTCCACGGTCTCGAAGTCGGCCGGTTTGAAGTCCACCGTCGGCTGCTTGAAGACCGTGCTCTTTGCCGTGCCGAAGTCGTATCGGTAGACCACGCCAGGATAGGCGAACGACGAGAAGCTGTAAAAACTCTCCGCGTGTGAGCGCTTGCCGGTGAAGCCGTTGGTGGAGCCGATCGTGGGCAACGCCACCTCCCGCTCGAACGTGCCGCCAAGCGAGTACAGCTTGACGACTTCATGCGCGTCGGTCAGCCATTCGGTGACGAAGCGGTTGGCGACCATATGCACGCCGGCCAGCACGTCGCGGCCCTTGGCCTCGGGCACGATGGTGGCCCACGCGGACGCGTCCGGTCTGGCCAGCTCGACAGCGACCAGGCGCCGACGCGGCGCGTCCTTGTCGGTCATCACGTAGAAGCGGTCGGCGTCGTTGCCGACGACGGTGTAGTCGGCGTCGAACTTGTCGAGAAACGGCTGGATCACGGCGCCAGGCGCCGACAGGTCCTTCACGAAGACCCGGTTCTCGGGCTTGGTGCCCTCGGATTGATAAATCAGCAGGAATCGCCCGTCCTCGGTGACGTCAGCCGTCAGACCCCAGTCGGGCTGATCCTTGCGTTCGTAGACCAGCGTGTCCTCGTCCTGTGAGGTGCCCAGCTTGTGGAAGAACACTTTCTGGAACTTGTTCACACCGGTGAAGGTCTCGCCCTCTTTCGGCGCGTCGTACCGGCTGTAGAAGAAACCCGAGCCGTCCTTGAGCCAGGCAGCGCCGCTGAACTTGCCCCACTTGAGGACGTCGGGCATGTCTCGGCCCGTCGCCACATCGCGCACGCGCCATTCGAGCCAGTCGGACCCACTGGCCGAGAGCGAATACGCCAGGTACTTGCCGTCGTCGCTGAACGAGAGGCTGCCGAGGGCGACCGTCCCGTCGCTCGAGAGCGAGTTGGGGTCTATCAGGATCTCCGCGGGTGCGTCGAGCGCCCTGGTCTTGTAGATGACCGACTGGTTCTGCAGGCCGTCGTTTTTCGCGAAGATGTACCAGGCTCCCTCACGCGACGGCGTCCCGAAGCGTTCGTGGTTCCACAGGCGCGTGAGCCGCTCCTTGATCTTCGTGCGGGTCGGGATCTGCTCGAGATAGCCGAAAGTCACGCGGTTCTCGGCCGCGATCCAGGCCTTGGTCTCGTCGCTGTTCGGGTCTTCCAGCCAGCGGTAAGGGTCGGGCACCGCGCGGCCATGGAGCGTCTCCACGGTGTCTGCACGGCGGGCGTCCGGGTACTTCAGCGGGCCCTGGGCAGCGGCAAGCGTCGGGATCATGATGGCAAGGGCAGCGAGACGACGAGGGGACATTCGGCCTCCAACAACACTCGATTGTAGCCGGTCGGCCCTGCGGGACCGAAATGGCGATTGCAGAAGACCGCTCCTAGCCGCCCCTGGCGTGCACCTTGTGCTGGGGTCCGCCGCGCTTGTCGCCCTTGAGCGCGGCTGGGGTTCCACGTCTACGCCGTTCTCCGCTGTTGTCGCTCACGATCCCGCTGTCCTCGAACGCGGCCGATACCTGTGTTCGGGCCCGCGGCCGTGCGCGTCCTGTCACGTCGTCGGCAGCGGTGGAAGCTCTCGATGCGGGGAGATGCTGCCCTGAGGCGCCCACGTGTTCCCGCTGCCGTTTGGCCGGGTCTTCTCCGCCAACATCACCCCGATCCTCACACCGGCATCGGGCGCCGCACCGACGGCGAGCTCGCGCGGATCCTGCGACATGGCGTACGCGCCGACGGGCACGTCGCGGTGCCGCTAATGGAGTACGACGGGCTGGCCGACGAAGACCTCGCGGCCGTCATCTCTTACCTTAGGTCCCGGCCAGGCGTGCGGCACGCGGTGCCGGCCCACCACCTGACGCTGCTGGGCCGTGGGTTGATGGCGCTTGCCATCGAACCCCTTCGCCCGGCATCTCCTCCAGCGCGTGCGCCGTCGGGCGTGTCAGTCAGCCGTGGCGCGTACCTGGCGCTCGAGGTCTCGGCCTGCGTCTCGTGCCATACCGATCGAAACGGCCGCGGCGAGCTGGTGGGTCCGCCATTTGCCGGGGGCCACCACATGGACGTCGCGGCGGATGCGACGAAGGTCTACGTCACCCCCAACCTGACGCCGGACGCGAAGACGAGCGTCATGGGCCGGTGGACCGAGGATGTGTTCATCCGGCGCTTCAGGCAGGGCGAACTCGTCGACGGCACGCCGATGCCGCGGGTGCGTACGGCCGCATGACCGATGACGATCTGAGAAGTGTCTACGGCTACCTGCGAAGCCTGCCGCCAGTCGAGCACGAAACCGGGCCCAAGGTACAGCGGAAGAGTTAGCCCGCCGCCGCGACCAGGGGCGCCAGCGCGCTGCACAGGTCCAGCAGCGTCCCCGTGCGCGCGTGCTTGCCGACGACCTGCATGCTCACCGGCAGTCCGGCCCCCTTGCCGCACGGCAGCGCGACAGCCGGGTGCCGCGACAGATTGAATGGCTGCGTCAGCCGCAGCATCACCGGGCGCAGGGCCTCGCGGCGGTCGCCAACATCCACGAATTCGGCGCCCAGAATCGGAGCCACGATGGCCAGCGTCGGCAGGACGAGCGCGTCGACGTCGGCGAGCGCGGCTTCGACATCGGCCTGGAGCACCAGGCGCGCGGCCTGCGCCCGCACGTAGTCCTCGGCCAGGATGTAGCGCCCCATCTCGAAGCGGAGCCGCACATTCGGTGCATAGCGTTCGGGGCATCGCTCCAGCGTTTCCGCGTGATACGCGGCGCCCTCCGGCAGGCAGATGTGCAGATAGATGGCCGCCGCGTCGGCGGCATGCGGCAGCGACACCGATCGGATCGCGGCGCCGGCCGCGCCAACGCGCTCGAGCGCGGACTCGTAGGCGCTGCGAACTTCGGGCTGGAGCAGTTCCTCGAAGTAGCCCGACATTCGACCCAGCTTGATCCGTGCAATCGGCGGCGGCTGCAGCGCGCGCAGCGAGACACGCGCCAGCACGCCGTGAATGGCCGCCGCGTCGGCTACCGTGCGCGCGAGAGGCCCGACGTGATCGAGGGTCATGCTCAAGGGCACGACGCCATCGACGGGAACCTCCCCGAATCCGGGCTTCAGTCCGACCAGGCCACACGCGGCTGACGGGATTCGGATCGAGCCGCCGGTGTCGGTGCCGATGGCGCCCAGCGCCATGCCGGCCACGATGGCGGCGGCCGATCCACCGCTCGAGCCCCCTGCCGATCGCGACGTGTCGAGCGGGTTGCGGACGGCGCCAAACGCCGAGTCCTCGCTCGTCGTGCCCAGCGCGAACTCGTGCAGGTTGGTCTTGCCAACCAGGACGGCGCCGGCCGCCTTCAGGCGCGCTGTCACAATTGCGTCACTGCTGGCGGGTGTGAGCGGACGCACGTGCGAACCGGCGGTGGTGGGCACGCCTGCCTGGTCGATCAAGTCCTTGAGGGCGATCGGAATGCCGTGCAGCGGCCCTCGGTCGTGTCCGCTGCCCAGTTCCCGATCGGCCAGTCTCGCGGCGGCGCGCGCGCTTTCCGCAGTGACCGTGATGAATGCGCGCAGCTCGTCGTTGCGCGCGGTGACGTTGGCCAGGCACGCCTCGGTGAGCGACTCGGACGTGAGCGCCTTCGCGCGCAGTTGATGGCCGGCCTCCACGATGTCGAGCCTTGACGGATCAGCGGCCATGGGTATCGGGCTCGGGCGAGTGAAGCGGCTGGGGCAAGTCGGCGGCAGGCTGCCATGCTGTGGCGCGCAGGCGCGCCGTCGAGGCCGCCAGCGCTTCGAGGATCGGCTTGAGACCGTGCAGGCCGCGGCGTTCCGCGTCGGCAATCGCCCAGTCCTTCCAGGTGTCGAGAGAGGTGGACGTCATGGGAGCTTTACCGAGAGGGCAACGCCATCGCCCAGCGGCAGAAACGTCGTGAACAGCCGCACGTCGGCGGCGAGCCGATCGTTGTAGCGCCGGATGGCTTCGGTGTCGCTCGCGTCACGCTGCGGCGGGTCGACAAAACCGTCGATCACCTCACCATGCCACAGGACGTTGTCGGTCACGAGAACACCGCCTGGACGCAAGTGCGCCACGAGTCGATCGAGCAGCGGCTCGTAGAGCTGCTTGCTGCCGTCCTGGAAGATGAGATCGAAGGGACCACTGACCTTGTGGATGAAGCGCGCCGCATCGCCGACGATCACGTTGACCCTTGCATCGACGCCGGCGCGCGCGAAGTTCTGGCGCGCCGTGGCCGCCCGCTGCACGTCCATCTCCATCGTCAACAGCAAGCCGTCGGGTGGCAGCGCGAGCGCCATGCACGTTGCCGAGTACCCGATGGCCGTGCCCACTTCGAGGATGCGGCGGGCGCCAAGCGAGACGACAAGCGCGCGAAGCAGCCGTGCCGTCGCCGCGTCCACCAGCGGCAGTCCCGCGGCCAGTCCTTCTGCCCGAATGGATTCGAGAACCGGCTCGAGCGGTGGATGATGCCGGTCGAGGTAGTCGAGCACAGGTGCCGCGATTGTCTGGCGCATGGCGGACACCGATTGTAAGCTGGCACCACCCATGCGCCACACCCGGATCGTCGCCACCGTTGGCCCAGCCACCAGCACGCCTGACATGCTGGATGCGTTGCTGCGGGCGGGCGCGGACATTTTCCGTCTGAACTTCTCGCACGGCACGCACGAGTCGCACCGGGCGACCATCGACGCCATCCGCGCGGCCGAGGCGCGAGGGCCGCGCGTGGTCGCCATCCTGCAGGACCTTGCCGGGCCAAAGATCCGAACCGGCCGCCTGGAAAGAAGCGAGCCGCTCGCCCTGACAAAGGGCGATCGCCTGACCATCCGCACGGGCGACGACGTCGGTCGGTCCGGCGAGGTGTTCACCAGCTACGCGCCACTTGCAGCCAGCGTCGTCGCGGGACAGCAGCTCCTGCTCGACGACGGCCGCATCGTCTTGCACGTGGAGTCGACCGACGGCGTCGCCATCCAGACGACCGTCGTGCACGGCTCGCAGCTTGGCGAGCACAAGGGCATCACGGCACCAGGTGTCGCCCTCCCGTCAGAGGGGCTGACCGCGAAAGACGCCGAGGACCTGCGTTTTGGACTGGCGGCCGGCATCGACATGATCGCCTTGTCGTTCGTGCAGCACGTCTCGGACGTACGTGCCGCTCGCGCCGCGCTCGAGGCCCTTGGCAAGCCATCCATTCCGATCGTGGCCAAGCTCGAGCGGCCGCAGGCGATCGAGCATCTCGACCCGATCCTTGTGGAGGCCGACGCCGTCATGGTGGCGCGCGGCGACCTGGGCCTGGAAGTGCCCCTCGAACGGGTGCCGCGCCTGCAAAAGGAGATCACGCGCCGGGCGCGCTCGCTGGGCCGCCCCGTGATTGTCGCCACGCAGGTGCTCGAATCGATGCGCAAGGAACCTCGTCCCACGCGCGCCGAAGTGAGCGACGCGGCCAACGCCGTCGACGACGGCGTGGACGCGATCATGCTGGCGGGCGAGACGGCGTCAGGGGCGTTTCCCGTCGAGTCGGTGCAGACGCTCGACGCGATCATCCGCGACGCCGAGCAGCTCCCTCCACCGGCGGTGACGGCCACCGGTCGGTTGATGCACGCCGAGCACGGGCGAGCCTTGTGCGAGGCGGCGGTGACGCTTGCCGTGCGTGGGCATGCCAGGGCCATCGTCGCGGTGACGCGTGGCGGGAACACGGCCCGCATGCTGGCGACATTCCGCCCGCAGGCGTCGATCCTGGCGGCCACGAATCACCCCGACGTGGCGCGCCGGCTGTTGCTCCATCGGGGTGTCGTGCCCGTCGTGACGCCGTTTGGCGAGAACGTCGATGCCACCGGCGAGGCCATCGGGCGAGAGCTTCTGAACCGGGGGCTGCTTGCGCCGGGCGACGAGGTCGTCTTCGTCAGCGTGCACGAGGACTTGCGGCGGCCCGCCGCGAATTTCCTGAAGCTGCACCGGCTCGGCGATCAAGGCGAGAGAATCTAGCGCCGCGCTGACCACCAGTACAACGCGACGCCCAGGCCGATCACGATGGCCGACTGGCCGATGAGGTTCACCTCGTAGTTGAGCACGTTGACCGTGTCCGGCGGCGGCACGAAGACGAGCGCCATGGACGTGGCCGTGGCCGCAGTCCCAGCTGCCGCCACCAGCCAAAGACCTGGCGCCCCGCCCGGTACATGCGCTACCCCATGGTCGTCGCCGCCGGCGAGTCTGCGCAGGCGAATCAAGGTGGGAAACAGGTACAGGTAGGGCACGAAGTACACCAGGATGGTGAGATTCACCAGGATGTCGTACGCCTCCTGGATGGTCGTGCTTCCCCCGGTGATCGAGACAAACAGGCTGAGCAGGAAGATCGCGGTGGCCGCCAGGCCCTGCATGACCAGGGCGTTGACCGGCGTGTGATGGCGCGGGTGCAGGCGGGCAAACGCAGGCGGCAGGACGTCGTGCACGCCGGCGGCAAATGGCACGCGCGCCGCGCCGCCGAACCACGAATTGTTGCCCGCGAGGGACGCCAGCGCCAGCAGCCCGCCCGTCAGGGCACCCATGCCGGCCAGTCCCAGTTGCACTCCCGCGTGCTCCACGGCGTCGGCGATACCGCTCAGCTCCTGCAGCGTTCCGGCGGGAACCGCGATCAGCACCGAGGCCGAGCCGACGACATAGATGACGGTGACGACGGCGCCGGAGATCAGGATCGCGCGGGGGACGGTGCGCTCGGCGTCTTTCACCTCCGCGCTCACCAGCCCGCCGATCTCGAACCCGGAGAACGCGAAACACATCGCGGACCACAGGCTGATCGTCGCCAGCACGTCGGTGCGAGGCAGCATCGTCGCCGCCGAGAACGTCGTGGCCGAGCCCACGGTGGCAAAAGCGACGGCGCCGGCCACGATCAGCAGCGCCGCCGGCACCCACGTCGCGACGCTTCCCGCCGATTGCAGGAGACGGCCGGCCCCGAGCCCCAGCACGTTCAGGCCCACGCAGCCCCACAGCGCCAACAGCACGAACCCCACGGCATAGACACGGCTAGTGGCCAGGCCTTCGGCAGCGGGGCCGAACAGGAGCAGCAGATTGGCGGCGGCAAACAGCAGGAGGGCGGGGAAGTAGAACAGGTTGTTCACCCAGAGGCACCAGCCGCAGATGAACCCGTGCACGGGGCCAAAGGCGCGCCGCGTCCACGCGTAGAGGCCGCCTTGCTCGGGGTGGCGGCTCGACAACTCGATGACGGCGGCGGCAAGCGGCAGGAAGAACACCAGCCACGCCAGGATCCACAGCGTCACCGATGACTCGCCGGCGCGGGCGCTGCGTGTGATCCACCGGAGGCCCACGACCGCGACGATGTTCATCGCGACGAGGTCCCAGAGGCCGAGGACGCGCTTAGGTTGCGTCATTCATTCCAACAATCACGAAGGCGCGAAGGCACGAAGGAGGATCTAAGGAGTGGTCTTGGTTCCACGCCTGGCCTCATCCACCATGTGCCGCACCTCGGCCATCAGCGTCGGGCCGTGATAGGGGATGCCGTCCTTGATGGTCCATTCCACGCCACCGCCGCGCGTGACCTGGCCGTTGACGACGACATCGGCGCCGGCGGGATTGAGCAGGCGCAGGTTCTCGAGCGGGTTGCCGTTGACGACGAGCAGGTCGGCGGTGAAGCCGACGCGGACCTTGCCGAGCCGATCGTCCATACCCAGAAGCCGCGCGCCGTTGACGGTCGCGTGCGCGATCACTTCCAGTGGATGGAAGCCGGCCTCCTCGTGCAACTCGAGCTCGCGCACCAGGCCGAAGCCGTAGAGCGAATAGATGTATCCCGCGTCGTCGCCGGTCGTTATCAGGCCGCCCTTCAACCCGAAGTGCCGCAGCGTGTCCATCCAGATGCGGTAGTTCTGGCGCCAGCGCACTTCCTGGGTGTTTCCCCAGCCGACGAAGTATGAGCCGTGGTTGTCCAGGTTCGGCTTCCAGTAGAGCTCCATCGACGGGTGCAGGTAGTCGCGATACCACGGCAGGTTCTGCGCGCGGAGGGCGTCCCGGCTGGCTTCGTAGATCGACAGCGTCGGGCTCCACGCGACGCCCTTGCTGGCCATCAGCTCGACGATCGCGCGAAGCCTGTCGGGATTGGCCTGCGCGTAGAGTTCGCCTGCGCGGGCGAAGCGATGGAACTCGTTGCTGTAGTTCATGTCGGGCGGGAAGTTCTGGATGCCGTCGAGTGCGGCGTCGGCGATGCCGTAGAAGTGCTCGATCGACGTCACGCCGAGCTCGATGTAGTCTCTCGCCGTCGTCTCCTCGACGCCGATGTGGGTCGTGGTTGGCAGGCCAAGCGCCTTGGCCTCGGTCATCACGACTTCGAGCTGATCGCGGTCGAGGAACATCAGCTTCAGGCCGTCGGCGCCGGCGGCCTTGGCGTCGCGCACGCCCTGGCGGATTTCATCGTGCGTCTGTCGCTTGCCCATCGAGGGACGCGTGTATGCGACGATGCGCGGCGAGATGATCGTGTGCTCGTCGCTCTCCTTCTGCCAGCGCTTGCTCTTGGCGAGGTTGCCGCCAAGCTCGCGGGCGGTGGTCACGCCAGAGGCCAGGTACAAGTTGCGTTCGTACTGGATCGGCTGCGGCACGCCGGGGGCGCGCTCTTCGTGCCAGTGCATGTGCGTGTTGACCAGGCCTGGCATCACGTACTTCCCGGTGCCATCGATCACCGCATCGGCCGACGGGCCGCTGGCGCCGGCGCGAGGTCCAACGGCCGTGATGATGCCCGCCTCCACCACGACGTCCACCGGGCCGAAGGCCGGCCTGGCGTTGCCGTAGATCACCATCGCGTTGCGGATGACCAGCCGTTTGGGCGTGCGGGCGTGAAGCCTGGCGGCATCCTCGCCTGCGGGGCGCTGCGAGAGGGCGGTGCTTGCGGCCAGCACAAGCGAGAGGGCGAAGGCGGCCACGATGCGCATGAGGGCTGATGATACATTCGAGCGCTATGGAAACGCAGCCGCTTGCCTACATGTCGCCGGAGTTCCTGACCTCGGACGAGGCCCGGCCCATTCGCCTGATGGCCGAGTACCTAGAACCGCTGCGGCGCTTCCGCAAGCAACGCATCCGCGACACCGTGGTGTTCTTCGGGTCGGCGAGGACGCGCAGCCGCGAGGCCGCCGAGCGGCATCTGGCCGAGGTGCAGGGCGGCAAGACGCTCGGAAACCGAAGCGTGGACACCGCGGTGAGCGAAGCGACCAAGGCCGTCGAGTGGTCGCGGTATTACGAAGCCGCACGGGCGCTGTCGCACCGCCTGACCGCCTGGTCGTCCCAGATTCCCGGGCCGTGCCACCGCTTCGTCGTGTGCTCGGGTGGAGGCCCCGGCATCATGGAGGCTGCCAACCGGGGCGCTTTCGAGGCCGGGGGCAAGAGCATCGGCCTCAACATCCGGCTGCCGTTCGAGCAGGTACCTCGAACCCGTACGTCTCGAAGAAGCTGAACTTCGAGTTCCACTACTTCTTCATGCGCAAGTTCTGGTTCGCCTACCTCGCCAAGGCGCTGGTGGTGTTTCCGGGCGGCTTCGGGACGCTCGACGAGCTGTTCGAGATCCTGACGCTCGAGCAGACCGAGAAGCTGACCGATCGGACGACCATCCTGTTGTATGGCAGCGACTACTGGGACCAGGTCCTCAACATGCAGCCGCTTGTCGAGTGGGGCGCCGTCGGCCCGGCGGATCCCGATCTGCTGGTTCGTGTGAACAGCGTCGACGAGGCGTTCTCGGCGCTGAAGGTGCACCTGGAATCGCACCTGGCGTCAGAAGAAGAGAACCAGCAGGCGCCCGTGCTGGCAAAGACGCACAGGTGACAGAATTGCAGGGACTCGATTATGGACCACACCACACGCCGCAGACTCGTCGACCAGTATCGCGATGGCTATGCCGAGGTGATGGCGGCTCTCGAGGGCGCAACAGACGCCGACCTCGACAGGCGGCCGGCACCCGACAAGTGGACATCACGCGAGATCGTGCATCATCTTGCCGACAGCGAGATGACCTCGGCGATTCGGCTCCGGAGGCTCATCGCCGAAGACAATCCCGTCATCGTCGGGTACGACCAGGAGCAATTCGCGCGAGTGCTGAAGTACGACCGGCCCATCGCCGCCTCGCTCGCGGCCTTCAGGGCCGCGCGCGAGACGACGACGGAGATCCTGGAACGGTTGACCGAAGCCGAGTGGGCGCGGACCGGCACTCACTCGGAGGCCGGCGCTTACAGCGTGATCAAGTGGCTCGAGATCTACGCGGTGCACGCGCATGGTCATGCCGACCAGATTCGGCGGGCGAGAGCGTCAGTAGGTAGATAGGACAGCGGGCCTGGGGCGCTACGGGAGACTCGGTGGCCCCGCTGTCAGCGTCACGTACATCGGGCCGACGCCGAACACGAACAGCAGGTAGAACAAGCTCCCCGGTGCGCGGTTGACGGTGGTGTAGTGCACGTCCTCACCAGGCGCCGCGTTGAAATTTACCGACTTCCAGACCAGGGTGTTGTTTGCCCGCAGCGTGTGCGGTCCCGGGAGGATCTCGCAAGTGTGCGTCTGGCCGTACAGCAAGGTCACCAGTTTCTTGCCGTCCAGGCTCATGATGATCTGCCGATCCCTGGCGTCGAGCGGCGATGTGCGATGAATCGTCAGCCGCGTCGGCCGAATCACGGGCCATCCGTCGTCATCAATCCGCGACGCCGGCAGCTCCGCGGCGGGCGGCGCATCAGTTGCAATCGGCATCCGACCTAACGCTCAGAAGCTGTCCGCCTTCACATATGCCTCGATCAACGCCCGCTCGCCCTCGATGCCGGGCGCGAAGTTGCCGTGCTCCATGCCCAGCACGAAGGTCTTGCCGGCCGCGGCCGCCTTCTGGTGGATGTGCTTGAAGATGGCCTGGTAGTTCATCTCGCCAGTCCCGGGTTCCTTGCGTCCCGGCACGTCGCCGATCTGGAAGTACGCGATCTCGTCCCACGCCCAGTTCATGTGCTCGATGATGCGGCCTTCGTTGCGCTGCGTGTGGTACATGTCGTAGAGGATCTTGCAGGCCGGACTGCCCACGGCGCGACACAGCGCGTAGCCCTGATCGGCATAGCGCAGGAACAAATCGGGATTGTCACTCAGCGGCTCTAGCACCATTGTCAGGTTGTTCGGCGCAAGGATGTCGGCGCCCCGCTTGAGAATGTCGATCACATGCCCGGTCTGGATGCCGATCGGCAGGTTCCGCTCGTAGTAGCCAGGCACCACGGTGGCCCACTTCGCGTTCACGCGCTTGGCCGTCTCGACCGCATCGCGGCACGTCTTCAGGAACGGCTCCCTGAACTCGGGCTTGCCCGTGGCGTACGAGACTTTCCAGTTGTCACCGGCGTCGATCACGAACACGCCCATCGTCATGTTCAACTGCGCCAGCGTCTTGCCGATGGCCTCCTGTTCGGCCACCGGACGCTTCATCAGCCCGTTGTCTTCGAAGGCCGTGAACCCGACGTCTGCCATGAAGCGCAGCTGATCCAGCAAGTCCTCGCCGGCGTGCGCCTTGAACATCCCGAAGTGCGGCCCGTACTTCAGCCTGAACGTGTTCTTCTTCGGCTTGACGGCCGCCGCCGGCGCCTGCGCGAACGCGCTTTCAGCAGGGCTGAAGCCCTGCCCCACAAACGCGGCCGTTGCTGCAGTACTCGCCGCGGCGGACTTCACGAGAAAATCACGACGATGCATTGCGGGATCCTCCGAACCTGTGAACCCGTGAACCTGTGAACCCGTGACGTGAACCTGTGAACCTGTGAACCTGTGAACCCGTGAACCGGAGTCTTATACGGGCTTGTAAACCATCAGCGCGACGATCACGAGCACGATGAGGCCGAGAATGCCGCCCAGCATCGACCCCCGCTTCGACAGGCGCACGAACTCGGCGTCGTCGGCCCCACGGGATTCGAGAATCGCGATTTGTTTGCGGAGCGTGGGCGTGTAGAAGCCGAGAGCCAGCACGAAGGCCACGATGAGCAAGGCCATCGACACGTGGATCCACATCAGCGACCACGGATAGCCCGACGTGTGGACCATGCCCACCCCCGTCAGCAGCAGCAGGCCATAACACGGATTGGCGACGTAGTCGTCCATGAACTTCACCGTGCGCAGCGCGAATTTCAATTCGGCCGTGCCGGCCTTCCGCGCGCGGCCGATGATGAGACCGTAGGCGGCGTTGAACCCGACTGCGGTGATGGCCAGCAAGATGTGCAGAAACTTCAAGGTGGTGTAGAGCATTTCCGGGGAATCCTATCAGACCGGTCCTTAGGTCCGGAGTCCGATTAGAATCGAGCGCCGGAGCCCACCATGCGCACCCGGACGCTGTTGACGGCCGTCCTTTTCGCGGGCCCGCTGGCCGGAATGGTCGGGGCGGAGCCGTGGCCGGGATTCCGCGGGCCCACCGGGCAGGGGTTCTCGAAGGAGATCCGGCTGCCGGTGTCGTGGAACGCCACGCGTGACGTCGTCTGGAAAACGCTCCGCGCTCTACGCGATCGGGCAGGCGCGGCGATCGAAGAGGATTTCACGTGCGACGAGTGACCACGATCGGCAACATCACCGTAATCGCCGCCCTGGCAGTCGTGCTCGGCGTCCCCACTTTTGCGCAATCACCGTTGCCGCGGCTGAAGGTTTCAAGCGACAAGCGGTTCCTTGTCACCGCCGACGGCAAGCCGTTCTTCTGGCTGGGAGACACGGCGTGGGAGCTGTTCCACCGCCTGAACCGCGAGGACGCGGAGAAGTACCTGAAGAACCGCGCCGAGCGGCGCTTCACTGTCATGCAGGCGGTGGTGCTGGCGGAGCTCGACGGGCTCGACGACCCGAACGCCTACGGCGAGCGACCGCTGGTTGACAACGATCCGGCCAGGCCCAACGAGGCATACTTCGCGCACGTGGACTGGATCGTCAAGCGCGCCAACGCGCTCGGCATCTACGTCGGCATGCTCCCCACGTGGGGCGACAAGTGGAACAAGAAGTGGGGCGTCGGGCCCGAGATCTTCACGGTCGCCAACGCCGAGGCGTACGGCGCAGTGGCTGGGGCGACGCTACAGGGACGCCGGCATCATCTGGATCCTCGGCGGCGATCGCCCTGTCGAATCCGCCGCGCACATCGACATCATGCGCGCCATGGCGCGTGGCCTGCGCACGGGTGACGGCGGCGCGCATCTGCGTCACGTTTCATCCCACCGGCGGCAACGGCTCGGCCACCTGGTTCCACGACGACGACTGGCTCGACTTCAACATGCGGCAGAACGGCCACGTGCCCGAGTTCACCGGCCGCTACGACATGACGCGCGCCGACTACGACCGCACGCCGGTGAAGCCGGTGGTCGACGCCGAGCCGATCTACGAGGATCACCCGGTCTCGTTCGACGCCAAGAAGCTCGGGCACTCGATCGCCGGCGACGTGCGCCGGCCGCTGTACTGGGATCTGTTCGACGGCGCGTTCGGCCACACCTACGGCCATCACTCGGTCTGGCAGATGTGGTCGCCGGCCAGGACGCCAATCAACAACCCGCTGATGCCGTGGCACGAGGCGATCGACCAGCCTGGCGCCGCCCAGATGCAGCACGCGCGCGCGCTCCTTGAATCGCGGCCGTTTCTGACCCGCATCCCCGACCCGGACGTGATCGTCGCCGGCACGATTCCGACCAGCGTGCCCGGCACGGGCCGCTATCACTTTGCCGCGACGCGCGATTCCGCAGGCAGCTACGCGATGGTCTACGCGCCGGTGGGCCGGGCCTTCAGCGTGAAGATGAGCGTCGATCAGCGGGACCGACGGTGAAGGCGTGGTGGTTCAATCCCCGCACGGCGCGGCACCGCCATCGGCACGTTCCCGAACACCGGCGAGCGCGCGTTCACGCCCCCGGATGCCGGCGAGATGCTCGACTGGGTGCTGGTGCTCGACGACGAGGCGAAGGGATTCGGAGCGCCGGGAGCGAAGGCAGGTCGATGAGCGAGGTCGTCGATAAGGCGCCAGGCCTGTCGACTACTCCGCTCTCAGGGCCTCGACGGGATCGGCCGCGGCCGCGCGTCGCGACGGCCACCAGCACGCGGTGAGCCCGACGGCGAAGGCGACGCGGCGGACGCGAGAAGTGCGAGGGGATCGTGCGGCTGCACGCCGACGAGCACCGCGGCGACAGCACGGCCGAGCACTAGCGCGCACGCCAACCCGGCCACACGCCGACTCCGACCAGCAGCGTGCCTTCCTTCATCACCACCGCGCGCAGGCGACGCCGATCGGCGCCGAGCGCCGCGCGAATGGCCAGCTCCCGTCGCCTGGTGCTCACGGCGAGCGCGATGACCGTGCCCAGTCCGATCGCGGTCAGTAGCGCCGCCAGCGACGCGAAAGCAAGGAACACGCGCACGACGAAGCGCCACGGCGCGCTTTCGGCTGCGACGATGTCGGCCATCGACGACGGCGTGGCTCACCGAGACCCGGGGATCCACGGCGAGTGCGGCGGCCCGAACGGACGCGGCCAGCTGGGCCCGCATCCGCGGTCGACCGCACCATCAGGTGTTTGACGCGCTGGTTCGATTGCGCCGCCGGCACGTAAGTGTCGAGACGGACGTCGTTGAGACCGCGGTACCGGACGTCGTCGACCACTCCCACCACGGTCTGCCAGACCATCGGCGGCGCCATGGGGCGCCGCCGATACGACATGTCGGACAGGCGCTGGCCAATCGGGTCGAGGCCGGGCCAGAAGCGCCGCGCCGTCTGCTGGCTCACCACGACGACTCCGGGCGACTGGAGACTATCGGTCGCCAGAAACCCGCGGCCGCGCACGACCTTGATGCCCATCGCCTCGAAGTAGCCCGGCGTCACCGTCTGCAGGTTGTGATGCGGATTCAAGCCCCACGTCGTCGGGTTCTCCGCCACCTGCCCCGGAAAAAACGGCTGGTTGTCCAGCCCGATTGGCCCGCTGAGCGGGCGCAGATACACCGCGCCCACCGACGTGACGCCGGGCAGCGCAGCGACCCGGGCCTCGATCGCTGCATAGGTGTGATTCCAGCGGTCGAGGTCCTCGCTGGCGGGTGCCATTTCGACGGCAAGCAAGTGATCCGGCTCGAAGCCGAGGACCGTGCGGTCGAGGCCGAAGACCGTGCGGACGAAGAGCGCCGTGCCGACCAGCAGCGTCAGCGCCAGGGCGACTTGTGCCGTGACCACGAGCCGTTGGACCAGGCGCCCGCGCGGCAGGCCCGTCGTCGCCGGCCCGTGGGCCAGGACCGACAGCGTGTCGAGCCGGCCCACGACGAGCGCTGGCCACAGACCGCAGACGAGCACGGTGAGGAAGGCCACCGCGGCCGCAAATGCGAGCACGCGCACGTCGAGCAGACTGACGGTCTCCAGGCGCGGCACGTCAGCCGGCGCCAGGAGCAGCAACCCTCGCACGGAGGCGAGGCAGACGGCGACCGCTCCGCCACTGGCCGCCGTCGTGATCAGCACGCTTTCGGCGATGGACTGCCGCACCAGATGACCGTGACGCGCGCCGAGCGCCAGCCGGACCGCCAGCGCGCGCTCGCGCCGTGCGGCGCGCGACACTTGCAGGCCTGCGACGTTGGCGCACGCGACCAGCAGCATCAGCGCCGCGCCGCCGAGCAGCGTCCACAGCACCGGCTCGGCCGGCCCGAGCAGGTACGACTGAATCGGCGTCACCACGGCGTTGGTCGGCGGCTCGGGCCCGCCCTGTGTGTCGGTGGCACGAACGACCCCGGACAACTCGCCGGCCGCCATCTCCGCCGTGACGCCCGGCCGCAGCCGACCAACGCCATAAAACACGCGAAGCCACTTCATCGCGGCCTCGACGTCGCCGCCGGTCCACTCCGCCGCGTTCATGCGCACCAGAGGCGCCGCCGGCACCCAGATCTCGGTTCCCCGCGGAAAGTCGAAACCCTCGGGCATCACACCGACGATCGTGAGGGGCTCGCCAGCCTTGGCCGGTCGGCGATCCCACCGGCAAGGCCCGGCCGATCACCCAGTGTCTCGTCCGAACCGCCGGGTCCACAGGCCGTGGCTGATCACGGCCACCAGGGGCTTCGGTCCCTGCTCGTCGGCCGACTCGAAGCGGCGGCCGATGGCCGGCTGGCGGCCTACGACGCCGAAGAAAGACGCCGACACGGGCGCCATCGACAGCGACTCGGCGGGCGATTGCCCGCCAGCGGGAGAGGCCAGTTCACCGACCCGATCACCGCGACCTCGTCGAACGACCGCGATCGCCGCCGCCAGTCGACCGCCTCGCCGTACGAGACTTCCATCACCGGCATGGCCCGACGAAGGTCGCGTTGCCAGATCACCGCGACGCGGTCCGGCTCGGCAAACGGCAGCGGGCGCAGGATGACGGCGTCGACGATCGCGTAGATCGCGGTGGACGCGCCGATGGTCAAGCTCAGCAAGGCGACGGCCGCGGCGGTAAATCGCCGGTCGGCGGCCAATGAACGGACGGCGTCGCGGAATTCGCGCATGAAAAGGCCCTGTTCGGAGGGCATCCTAACACCAGCGGGGTGCTGCCTACCGCGCAGGGGATGGTCCAGATCTCAGGTTTGAACATGGCCAAGGACTGGATTGCAGTACGCGGCGCTCGCGTCCACAACCTGAAGAACATCGACGTCGACCTGCCGCGCGAGCGTCTGGTGGTCCTCACGGGACTGAGCGGCTCGGGCAAGTCGAGCCTTGCCTTCGACACGATCTACGCCGAGGGCCAGCGGCGCTACGTCGAGTCGCTGTCGGCCTACGCGCGGCAGTTTCTCGAGCAGATGGAGAAGCCCGACGTCGACCTGATCGAGGGGCTGTCGCCGCCATCTCGATCGAGCAGAAGACGACGGCAAGCAACCCGCGGTCGACCGTCGGCACGGTCACCGAGATCTACGACTACCTCCGCCTGCTGTTTGCCAACATCGGCGTGCCGCACTGCCCCGATTGCGGGCTGGAGATTGCCAGCCAGTCGCTGGAACGCATCATCGACCTGGTGCTGACCTATCCCCAGGACGAACGCATCAATATCCTGGCGCCGCTGGTGCGTGGACGGAAGGGCGAGTTCAAGAAGGAACTGGCGGCGCTGGTCCAGCGCGGGTACACGAAGGCGCGGTCGACGGCCAGTTCAAGTCGCTCGAAGACGACATCAAGCTCGATCGCAAGAAGAACCACACGATCGAGGTCGTCGTGGACCGGCTGATCGTGCGTTCCGGCATCGAGCGCCGCCTCACCGAGTCGGTGGAAACCGCCCTGCAGCTGGCCGACGACATCGTCGTCATCAACAGCCTGGATGAGGCGACCGCCTGTTCTCGCGCAAGATGGCCTGCGTCAACTGCGGCATCAGCGTGCCCGAGATGTCGCCGCGTGCCTTCTCGTTCAACTCGCCGCATGGCGCGTGCACCACGTGCCAGGGCCTGGGCGCCACCTGGGACTTCGACCCTGGTCGCGTCGTGCCCGATCCTGACGGGTCTCTTGCGGATGGCGCCATCGCTCCATGGGCTCGTGGCGATCGCAAGCTGGTCCGCGATGCGCTTGCGAAGCTGTCCGAGACGTTCGGTATCGCCCTTGGCACGCCGTTTGGGAAGCTCCCGAAGAAGCATCGCGACCTGCTGCTGTTCGGTCCCGGCGGCGACACCGGTCCGTCCGCCGAGGTCACGCAAGAAGGGCCCGCCACCAGACCCGTTCGGCAAGGACTTCGAGGGCCTGATCCCGAACCTGCGCCGGCGTCATGCGGAGGCGACGTGGTCCGCGCAAGAGGAACTGGAAGAGTTCCGCACCTTGCGGCCCTGCCCGTCCTGCGGCGGCGATCGCCTGAAACCGGAGAGCCGCTCGGTGCGGTTGAAGGGACGACGCCTCGCCGACTACGTGAACTTGCCGATCTCGGAAGCGGTTCACGTATTCGGTGCGCTCGAGCTCACCGACCGCGAGTCGATCATCGCCGGACGCATCCTCAAAGAGATCCACGATCGCCTGCGGTTTCTCAATGACGTAGGTGTCGGCTATCTCAGCGTCGGCCGCAGCGCCCACACGCTGTCGGGCGGCGAGGCGCAGCGCATCCGCCTGGCGACCCAGATCGGATCGAATCTCACCGGCGTGCTGGACGTGCTCGACGAGCCGTCG
>CAWDZE010000027.1:0-160498 GCA_963806705.1 Vicinamibacteria bacterium | reverse complement strand
GCAGCTCGGCGACCAGGCCAAACGCGACCGCCTGCAGCACGGGCATGCCCGACTTCGACGTCACTTGTGCCGAGATCAGGACGATATGCGCGACGACGACGAGCACGAACAGGACGGCACTGCCGCCCCGCCGATGCTCGAGCACGGGCATGGTCATCAGTCTGTCGCGCAGGCCTTCAGGCCTGCCCCATCGTCAGTCAAGCGAGATCTTCCGCAGCAGGTTGAAGTCCGACAGCATCTTGCCGGCGCCGAGCACCACCGACGACAGCGGGTCTTCGGCCATCGCCAGCGGCAGCCCGGTTTCCTCGCGCAGGCGCTTGTCGAGGTTCTTGAGCAATGCGCCGCCGCCGGTGAGCACGATGCCGCGGTCGACGATGTCGGCCGACAGCTCCGGCGGCGTGCGCTCGAGTGCCACGCGCACGGCATCGACGATCACGTTGACGGTCTCTGCCAGGGCCTCGCGTATCTCCTCGTCGCTGATGGTGATGGTCTTGGGCACGCCTTCGATGAGGTGGCGGCCCTTGATCTCCATCGACATCTTCTCTTCGAGCGGGTACGCCGAGCCGACTTCCATCTTGATCGCCTCGGCGGTGCGCTCGCCGATGAGCAGGTTGTAGGTCTTCTTGATGTACTGGATGATGGCCTCGTCCATCTCGTTGCCGGCTACACGCACGGCCTTGCTGTAGACGATGCCCGCCAGCGAAATCACCGCGATGTCGGTGGTGCCGCCGCCGATGTCCACGATCATGTTGCCCGACGGCTCCGTGATGGGCATGCCTGCGCCGATGGCCGCCGCCATGGCTTCCTCCACCAGATGCACTTCGCTCGCCTTGGCGCGATAGGCGCTGTCCTTGACGGCGCGTTTTTCGACCTGCGTGATCTCGGAGGGCACGCCAATCACGATGCGCGGGCGCACCCAGACGTTGCGGTTGTTGTGCGCCTTGCGGATGAAGTACGCCAGCATCTTCTCGGTGTACTCGAAGTCGGCGATGACGCCGTCTTTCATCGGCTTGATCGCCACGATGTTGCCGGGCGTGCGCCCGAGCATCTCCTTGGCTTCGCGACCCACGGCCTCCACCCGGCCGTTGACCTTGTTGATGGCGATGATCGACGGCTCGTTGACGACGATGCCCTTCCCGCGCACGTAGACGCAGGTGTTGGCCGTGCCGAGATCGATGGCCAGGTCGCTCGAGAACAGAGAGAACAGGGAACGCAGCGCCAAAATTCGTAGACTCCTTCTGCGGCCGACACGCCGACTCGATCAGTCGGCGGCGACCTCGATGCCGTTCTTGCCCGACGCCTTCACCTTGTACATGGCGCGGTCGGCGGCCTGGATCAATTCATCGGCCGACGCGGCCACGTCAGGCAGCGTTGCCACTCCGACCGAGGCGGTGAGCCGGACGTTGAGGCGATCGGCCGTCAGGAAGCTGTGCGCGGCGATGCGGTCGCGGATGCGTTCTGCGACCATCACGGCGCCCTCGCGCGCCGTCTCGGGCAGCACGACCGCGAACTCGTCGCCGCCAAATCGCGCGACCACGTCGGTTTCCCGCGCGCTGCCCCGAATCACCGACGCAGCCTCGACCAGCGCACGGCTGCCAAACAGGTGGCCGTAGGTGTCGTTGACCGCCTTGAACCCGTCCAGATCGATGAACAGCAGCGACAGCGCGCGGCTCGTCCGCATCGCGCGCTTGGTTTCACGGCGCAGCGACAGGTTCAGGTAGCGTGAATTGTAAAGCCGCGTGAGGTCGTCGGTCACCGACAACGCTTCCGCCCGCTGCAGCAGCATCGCGTTTTCCAGCGCCAGCGCCGCCGGCGCCAGCAGCGATCCCAGTTCCGCGCGCACGCCCTCGCGCAGCCGCGGCGTCTGCCGCGACGGCTGCCGATCCAGGCCGATCAGCGCGCCAATGGTCTGCTCGCGGCCAACAAGCGGCAGCGCGATGACCGACAGCGGCCCCACCGGGCCAGGGAGCCGCTTGTCGCGACGCAGGTCGGCGCAGAAAAAATCCTCGCCGCTGAGCACCACCCGGCCGCCAATGGCCTGAACCACAGCGGCGAGCGAGGCTGGCAGCGACTTGCTCGCCAGGAGCGTCAGCTGGCCGTCCTGGCCGGAGGACACCAGGGCCCAGCACGGAGCCGGCAGCCAGTTGGGGGCCCAGTCGACGAGCAGTTGCGCCACGACTTGCGGATCGAGCGACCTGTGAGTGACCGCGACCAGTTCGGCAAGGGATTCACGCCGCCCAAGGCGGGCGGCCAGCGACCGTTGGCTGGCAACTAGGCGGGCGGCAAGGTCGGCCGTGCGTCCGGTCGTCCGGGACGGCGTCGTCCCGGACGCGGGCCGCGTACGGCGCGCTGGCCCTCGGCCGGCAGCCGGCGGGGTCATCAGTAACGTCACTCCCTGTGCGCGCCTGCTCACGGCCGCTAAGTGCTTCTGTGCAGTGCAAATATACCACACGGACCACACCCGGTCCGGCCGGGGGTGGCCTCGTGCGGCGTGGATGGCGATTCGAGAGAACCGCCGTGTTCTGTACGGCTTATCGGTCGTTTGGTGGCGATTGACAGTAGGTCGGCGGAGGGACGACAATTTGTAGTTTGGGTAGAGGCACGACCCGCCACGCGGAAGGACTGACGTTTCCATGACGATGCTCGACCGGATGCGCCGCCACAAGAACTGGCTCAAATGGAGCCTGTTTCTCGTCGTGGTCGCCTTCATCGCTTTGTATTTCCCCGATTTCATTGGCGCTGGCGGCCCGAGCTCGCTCAATGCCGAGGTCGCACGCGTGGGCGACGAGCGGATCACCGCCAGCACCTTCCGCCGCGCGTACCAGCGCCAGATGCAGGCCTATACCCAGGCGTATGGGGGCAGCGTCAACCAGCAGATGCTCAAGCAGCTGGGCGTGGACCAGTCGATCCTGCGTCAGCTGATTGACGAGCGGGCCGCCGTAGCAGAGGCCCGGCGCCTGGGCCTGACGGTCTCCGACGCCGAGGTCGCGCAACGGATTTTCGCTATCCCCGCGTTCCAGCAGAAGGGCGTCTTTGGCGGCGAGCAGCTCTACGCGCAGATCCTCGCGTCGCAGAACCCGCCGCTCTCCAAGGCCGAGTTCGAGGACAACCTGCGCCAGGCCTTGCTCGTCGACAAGCTGCGCGCGGCGCTCACCGACTGGGTGGCGGTCAGCGATTCCGAGCTCGAGGCCGAGTTCACGCGGCGCAACCAGAAAGTGAAGGCCGAAGTCGTGGTCTTCTCGGCGGACCGGCTGCGCGACCAGGTCTCGGTCACGGATGCTGACGTCGCCTCGTTCTTCGAGTCGCACAAGGAGGACTACCGCGTGGGCGAGCGGCGCAAGATCAAGTACGCGCTGGTCGACGTCGAGCAGCTGCGCGCGCGCGCGGTCGTGCTCCCCGGCGAAATCGAGAAGTACTACCGCGACAACGAGCCGCAGTACACGACGCCTGAACAGGTGCGCGCCAGCCATATCCTCCTCAAGACCGAGGGCAAGGACGAAGCCGCCGTGAAGGCGAAGGCCGAGACACTGCTGAAGCAGGTGAAAGGCGGCGCCGATTTCGCAACGCTCGCCAGGAAGGAGTCCGAGGACGACCAGTCGAAGGCGCAGGGCGGCGACCTCGACTATTTCGGACGTGGCCGGATGGTGAAGGAGTTCGAAGACGTGGCCTTCAGCCTGCCGGTGGGCCAGGTGAGCGAGGTCGTGAAGTCCTCGTTCGGTTTCCACATCATCAAGGTCACCGACAAGAAGCCGGAAGCCAAGCGATCACTTGACGAGGTGCGCCAGCAGATCACCGATCAGCTCGCCTTCGAGCGCGCGCAGGCACAGGCGAGCGCGATGGCCGAACAGATTGCCAAGGACGCCAGGACGCCAGCCGATCTCGAGCGCGCGGCAAAGTCCCGAGGGCTGGCGGTGAACGAGTCGGGCCTGTTCACCCGCGATGAACCGATTGCGGCGCTTGGCCCGGCGCCGGAGGTCACCAACCAGGCGTTCGAGCTGAAAGAGGGCGAACTGTCCGGTCCGATGCGCGTCTCGCGCGGGCTGGTGATCTTCTCGACCAGCGGGCAGGAAGCGTCGAAGCTGCCGGCGCTCGGCGACGTGAAGGAGCGCGTGCGCGATGACGCCGTGCGGGCCAAGGCGCGCGAGGTGAGCCAGCAACGCGCCGCCGCGCTCGGCGAGGAGTTCAAGGCGAACTTCGCCGCCGCGGCCAAGAAGGCCGGGCTCGAGCCCAAGACCACGGAACTGGTGGCACGGGGCACGGCGTGGCCGGACGCGGGCATCAGCGCGGCGGTGGACGAGGCGATCTTCGCGGCGGCCGTCGGAGGCGTCACCTCCCCGATCACGACCGACGCCGGGACCGTAATCGCGCGCGTGGTCGCCCGCGAGGACGCCAAGGCCGACGCGCTGGCCAGCGCGAAGGACACGCTGCGCCAGGAGATGCTGGCCGACCGCAAGTCGAAGTTCTACACCGCCTACATGAACAAGGCGCGTGAACGGCTGACGGTTACCATAAACCCCGACGCTGTCAAGGCGGTCGTCGGTTAATTCAGGTTCACGGGTTCACAGGTTCACAGGTTCACGGGTTCCAGTTATAGGTTCACAGGTTCTGAGGTTCATGGGTTCTGAGGTTCATGGGTTCGGCGACAGAACCGCGGACGAACCTGTGAACCCGGGAACCTGTGAACCCGCGTGAACCCGTGAACCGGTGAACCTGTGAACCCGAACCCGTGAACCCGTGAACCGGTGAACCTGTGAACTGATCTGTTATCGGACGAGCAGCGCCGGCATCAGTGCGAGAGGCTCGCCTGCTCTGAACAAGAGCGGCGCAGTCAATGTGCCGATGGCGTGGCGCTCGTCGCCGGGCAGCGCCAGGACGCGCAGCAGGCTCTGGTCGGCGCGGAATCCCTCACTTACCAGTTCGTACACCGACCGGCGCGGCGGATAAACGACGATCTCGACGTCGTCGCCGGCCGGGATCTTCGCACGCTGCTTTGCAGCGGCAATCGCGCGGTCGAGTCCCCCCAGCTCATCTACCAGGCCGATGGCCTTGGCCTGCCGGCCGGTCCAGACGCGTCCCTGCGCGACGGCGTCGAGCTTTTCCGGCGGCATGTTGCGCGCGGCGGCTGCTTTCTCCACGAACTCGTCGTAGGTGTCCTGCATCAGCGACTCGATCTTCTGCCGTTCCGAATCGGTGAACGGACGGGCGGGCGAGGCGATGTCGGCGTTTTTTCCGAAGCTGACGCCATCGATATTGGCGCCCAGCTTGGCGTAGACACCACCGGTGACGAACTTGCCGGTGATGACGCCGATGGACCCTGTGAGCGTACCCGGCTGCGCGACGATGTAGGGCGAGGCCATCGCGATCCAATAGCCGCCCGAGGCGGCCAGGTCTGACATCGATACCACCAGCGGCCGTTCCTTCTTCTGATCGCGCGTGATGACCAGCTCGCGCCAGATGGCGTCAGACGCCGTGGCCGAGCCGCCCGGGCTGTCGATTCGCAGCACGATGGCCCGGACGGCCGGGTCGCTTCGCGCGTCGCGGATGTGCTTGTTGATGGTTTCCGAACCCATTACGGTACCCGACAACGGGTTGTAGCCTCCCTCGCCGGACGTGATGACGCCTGTGGCGTAGATGACCGCGATGCGGGGGCCGCGATTGAGCCCGAGCGACCTGAGCGAGACCTTCGAGTAGTCTTCCGGCTCGAGTCGTGAGAGCTTGCCGCCAGGCAGCTTCGCCTTGTCGTCGATCTGGTCGGCGTACGCCAGGTCGTCCACCAGGCCCACGCGCAGAGCCTCGTCGGGCGAGAACGGACCCTCATCGATCAGGGCGCGGACATCGGCTTCCGATTTCTTGCGCCCGTCGGCGATGCCACGCACGAGCTGCTCGTACAGATCGCGTGTCATCGACTCGGTCGCCTCGCGATGGGCCTTGGTGTAGCCCTTCTCGGTGAACGCGTTGTAGGCGGTCTTGTAGTCGCCGATGTGGAGGATGTCGGCGTAGAGGCCGATCTTGTCGAGGGTCCCGCGCAGGAAGACCTCGTAGGTGGCCAGGCCGTTGATGTCGAGGCTGGCGCCCGGCATCAGGAAGATCTTGTCGCAGGCGGTGGCCACGTAGTACTCGCGCTCGCTGCCGTACTCGAGATACGCGATGGCCTGCTTGCCCGACTTGCGGAAGTCCAGGATCGCGTCGTGGACTTCCTGGACTTTCGCCCACAGCCGCGCGTCCATGCCGGCCGGGACGACGAGCAGGGCCTTGACGCGGGGGTCGGCCTTGGCCTTGCGCAGGTGCTCGAGCACCGCCCGCAATCCGCTGGGCCGGTTGCCTTCGAACAACTGCGTGACGCCCTCGGTGGGCACCTCGTGCAGGTCGTCGTCGAGGCGCAGCACCAGCGTGGAGTTGCGACCGACCGTTGGGGCTTTGCCGACGGCAAAGTACATGATCGCGACGCCCGCCACCGAGACGGCAATCGCCAGAAAGAGCAACCCGAAGACGAGCCTCACGCCACGCTTTGCCACTGCCGCGCACTCCCTTGAAAACCGCCGCCCTTCAAAGTATAGACGGTTGGCTCGGAGCGGCCCCACTCGAGGCGAAAGGACTCGACTGGCTCTGGCGGGGTTTGGTAGGATTGAAGGCTCTGCTGGTTGAGGTTTCCCCTTCGTGCGGAAGTGGCGGAATTGGCAGACGCGCTAGCCTCAGGAGCTAGTCCGGCGCAACCGGGTGGAGGTTCGAGTCCTCTCTTCCGCACCAACAATCTAATTCGGCGCAGATCGAGGATTCGGCGGCGTTCAGCTAACGGATAGCGAACGACGGCGGAATCCGGCTGCGAACCACCACACACCCCACGCGAGTGCCACGGTCGCAACCACTATGGCGAGCCAGAATCCCCACACGAAGGAGAAGTCCAGCGCAGCCACGGGAATCGCGGGTATGTAGAGAATCGACAGGAAGCCGATCACGGCAATCCATACCAGGCGAGGCGAACGCGGCGAGCCGGCGCGTAGACCTACTGAGAGCCGCGAAAGACGGTACCTAACGTTATAGCTTTCGGTTCAGGACATCCTTGATGGCCGCGTTCTTGAGGGCCAGGTCCGCAACCGACGCCCCGTGGTATTTACTGCGCCACTTGAACAACGTCGCCTTGCTCGCCCCGTGCTCGCGCAGCTTGAACTCCCCGGCATTAGCTTCATCAGGAAAGAGTTGACTCGTTCGTTTTCTCCGCGTATCGTCGGGCCACGCCAAGCCACCAGGAGGTGCCCGTTGCGTTCTTCCCGTCGAGCGTCAGCCGTCGCTCTGCTCGGCGCAACTGTCGCGCTGGGGTGCGGGCCGCGTGAGGGCGGCAGTTCTTCGCAACCAGGTGCGCCGCCACCCAAGGCAAGAACAACCTGGCACTCGAGGTGAGCGCTCCGGGACTCGCTCGCGTCGCCGTGGAGGTTCGGTCACCCCAGTGGGCGTCGCTGAAATCGGAGATCAAGGCCGTCGAGGGCCGGGCGCTTGGCGGCCTGTTTCTACCGCCGAGTGGCGAGCGCGAGCTGCTGCTCACGGCGTTTGATGCTAAGGGCACCGCGATCGTACCAGGGGATCCGATCGGCGAACTGTTGGCGAGACGATCCCCGCTTTCGCCGTGCTGATGCAGCCCGCCACGCCCGGCGATCCGATTGTCGCGGAGCTCGCCGCCGAGCGTCTCGAGATCGATCGTGCCGAGAAGGGCGGCGTGATGACCCTCCGGGCGCGCGTGCTCGATCCCGACGGGCAGCCGATCAGTTCGACCCGCTCGACATCAAGTGGACCCTCAACGATGTCCGCGATTACAAGCTCAAGCCGATACCGGACGGCGGATTCGAGGTCGTGACGCCGCCGCCGCCGGCACGGCTGTGCCTGCCGTCCCGAAGGTGTTTGCGTGCCGGCTGGGCCAATGCGATGTCGTCGATCTCTGCCGCGATCCGTTTGTCAGCGTTACAGCAAACCTCATGCACACGTGCGCGATCACCCAGAACGGGTTTCTCTCGTGCTGGGGATCGAATTCCGACGGCCAGTTGGGCGCGCCCACAACCGATATGTGCGGCTCCGCGCCCTGCAGCCCGAAGCCGATTGCGGTGCGGTGCCCTTCAGGTGCGCCCTGCACGTTCAAGCAGGTGACCGCCGGTCCGGTACGCACATGCGCGGTCGACACGAATAACGACGCGTGGTGCTGGGGTTCTGGCACCCGAACCATGTGCGCTTCCAGGGGCAGCAGGCCGGCGCGCAAGTCAAGTTCCAGTCGATGGCAGTCGGCTTTGCGCATGTTGCGGCATCACCATGCAGAACGCTCTGTTTTGCGCCGGCGAGAACCACTTCGGGCAGATCGGCCTGGCGCGGGGGACGTTCCAACAGGTTGGCCTGCAGACGGCGATGCGGATCTTCGCGCCGCTCAAGTTCAGGAGGGTCGTCGCCGGAGTCAATCACACGTGCGCGATCGGCGAGGATCGCGTGTCCATGGCGTGCTTCGGCGACAACCGCAGCAACGAGGTTCTGCCAATTGCGGCGCCGACTCCGTTTCAACCCGAGACAGGGTGCACCTGCACGAGCCAGCCCGTGTGGCAGCCCTCAGCCGTCAACATCACGCTGCTGACCGCGGCTGCGGCGTCCGGCAGCACGTGCGTGCGGCGGAGCAGTGGCGAAACGGCGTGCTGGGGCACGCTGTCCACACTTGGGTTTCCAGCGACTCAGCCGGCCGATCGCATCACCGCGGGCGGTGCGCACCTGTGCGCGCTCGTGGGGCAGGCCGCATTCTGTGCTGGCAATGGCGGGTTCGGTCAGCTCGGTCACGGGCGGATGTCGTATGCGGCGACTCCCGTGGCGGTCAGCACTCCTCCGGCGACCTACTCCGACATCGCCGCCGGAGGCTCACACACCTGCGGCATTACGACGAGCGGTGATGCCTTCTGCTGGGGTGAGAATCTCTCCGGGCAGCTCGGCATCGGCGCAACTTCGTTCGCCGTGACCCGGCCGACTCAAGTCACACGATGAAATTCCCGCGCCATATCCGCTCCCGGTGCCTCGGTTCAGCGCGGCAAGTATCGCAGCTGAATTGAATTTCCTCTCGTTACGAGCAACAAGCAGTAATGCGAATTGCCCCAGTCCAGCGACGGTGGTGGAAGGAGAAGACGAATGGCAGCGAAGAAGAAAGCAGCGGCCAGGAAGAGTGCAGGTTCTCGTACGTCGCACGCGACTCTCAGTCAGGCGCTGAAGCGGCTCGGCCCGCCGACCACCCCGCGGGTATTGCTCCCCGCGGTGCAAAAAGTTGGGACCAAGGTCGACGCACTACTGCGGCGCAGAACGAAGACGGCTGAGATCAACAAGGCTTGGGGCAAGCTCGGCACGCTCGCCCCGCCGCCGATGCACGTGATGGGCGGACATCTCGCCTTTTGGGACGAATTCGTGGGCCTCCGGGACCTGTTCGACGGGATGTACGTTCCCGGCAACGACACGTCGTGGTGGATTCAGCCGGATCACCACTATATCCACGATCAGGGGTGGTCCGGCTATGCCGATAAGATGACTGGTTCGCTCGGCGTTCAAGCCAGCGCCCATGACCCGACGCACCCTTTGACAACCTCGACCGGCGGCGTGTATTCGCAGGTCTTCACCACGCCAAGCAAGTACGGCCAGGTAAGCCTGGGGACGTTCGACGTCGACCTGACCTGGGAGGCGTCGGGACGTTTCCTGCTCGACTTTCCCTACGCGAACTCCGTCTACGGCAGGCTCCGTCTGATCGGTCGCATCTGGCTCGCGGTCTATGAGTTCAACGTTGCCACGTCCAAGTTCGAGCAAGTCGTGGCGGTCCCGCGCATCGTCTTCAACGAATGGTTCGATACTGCGGGCGAGTACCATCTTCCCGTACGCCGGGTCCATAGGGCCTGGCCAGTTCACGGTGAAGTACATTCTCAACCCGGCGCGCACGTACTGGATGGGCGTGATCGCGCAGGTCGAGGCCAGCCAGCGCCTCAACTACCTCGAGCCCCACAAGCCCGTGCCTCTTCCGCCGCCGGGCCAGTTTGCCTGCTACGCGAGGCTGATCGTCAAGGTCCCGGCCATGTACATCAATCACAAGGTGCTCGCCTAGGAACTTCGCTGGCGCGCCGCGACTTCGTCGCGGCGCCGCAGCCGCCGACTCCAGGCCAGGTCCTCGGCCTGGCGTACCCTACTCGTACCGCAGCACCTCGACCGGGTTGACGCGAAGGGCACGGCGGGCCGGAACGTAGCAGGCCACGAGCGAAGTGACGCAAAGGAGCGCCGACACCGCCACGAACGTGACCGGGTCGGCCGGCGGGACTCCGAACAGCAGATCGATCATCAGCCGCGTGAGGACGAGCGCCGCAACCACCCCCACGCACATTCCCACCAGCGCCAGGCGGGCGCCGCCGCCCACGACGAGTCGCACGACATCCCCCTGCTGCGCGCCGAGCGCCACGCGTACGCCGATCTCCCGACGCCGTTGACCCACGGAGTACGAGAGGACGCTGTAGATCCCCAGCGCCGCGAGCACAAGCGCGACGCCGGCGAAGCCGCCGAGCAGCGCCATCACCATCCGCTGCTGGCCCATCGGCAGCGCCGCCACTTCTTCCAGCGTCCGGATGTCCGTCGCCGGCAGGTCGCGATCGAGCCGCTGCGATCTCGGCGACGATGGAGCGCGTGAGGCTGGCAGGCGCGGTGCCAGGACTCGCGCGGACGACCAGGTGCTGCGGCACCAGCAGCCACGGGTACTGCTGATACGGCACGTAGACCTCCGCGCGCACGCCGTACTGCGGGCCGTTGCGTCATGGCGCTGCCGGCCACGCCCACCACCGTCAGCCACGGCCAGTAGGTGTCCGAAGGGCCTCCCATCTTGATGCGCCTGCCGATCGCGTTCTGCCCCGGCCACTGCGTGCGCGCCAGCTCCTCGTTCACGATGACGACGGGCAGGCCGCCCGCCGTGTCGTGATCGTCGAAGGGACGGCCCGCCCGGAGAGGCATCTGCATCGTCTCGAAGTACCGGGGGCCGACGACGACGTAGTTGGCGTCGGGGACGTGACCCGCGGGTGGGTTCGGCTGGTCCTGGTTGACGAAGAACTGTCCGCTCCAGCCCTCGATCGGCAGGCCGCGCGCAACGCTGGCCGAGCGCACGCCCGGAAGCGCCTCGACCGACTTCACCAGATCGCGCCAGAACGCGGCGACGCGCGACGGCTCGGCTCGGCTGCCTGCGAGCGGAACGCGGAGCGTGAGCACGCCGACGGGGTTGAAGCCAAGGTTCACGGCGTTCATGGCCGTCAGCGTGCGGATCATCAGGCCGGCGCCGACGAGCAGCACCATCGCGAGCGCCACCTGCGCCACCAGGAGGGCGCTGCGGAAGCGGTGGCTCCGCGGGTGCATCGCGCCCCGCGCGGTCTCCTTCAACGTGTCGGCGACGTCGGGCCGCGCGTTGAGCCACGCAGGCGCCAGACCGAAGAGCACGGTCGTCGCAATCGAGATCCCGACCGCGAGGACGAGGATCCGGACGTCCAGCTCACCGGAAAGACCGCGCGCCGAATTCAGCAGGTACGACGGCGCCAGCGTGATCAGCCCTCTGATGCCCCACGAGGCGACGACGACGCCCAGCGCGCCGCCCGCGAGCGCGAGCACGGCGCTTTCCGTCAGCAGCTGGCGGATGACGCGCCAGCGGCCGGCGCCGAGTGCCTTGCGCACCGCCATCTCGCTTGCGCGTGCGGTGCCTCGGGCCAGCAGCAGGTTCGCGACGTTGGCGCACGCGATCAGCAGCACGAAGACGACGGCCCCCACCAGGACGAGGAGCGCCGGTGCCGTATCGCCGGCGTTGACATCGCGGAGCGCCGTGAACTCCGCGCGCCAGCCCTTCAGGTCCGGGTGCGCCCGTTCCACCTGCTCCGACACTGCGTCGAGTGCCGCCTGGGCCAATTCCGGCGCCAGGTCCGCTCTGAGGCGCCCGACCGCCAGGTACTGGTTCCACACATTGGTGACCTGCAGGCCGATGCCCGAGACCCACAACTGCGGGATCGGCGCATAGGGTGACGCGTAGAGATGCGAGAACCCGGGAGGCATGACGCCGACGATCGTGTGCACGGTCCCGTTGATCTCGATGGCCCGGCCGATCGCGGCCGCGTCGGCGCCGAACCGCCGCTGCCACAGCCCGTAGCTCAGAATCGCCGCGCGGGCGCCGTTGGCCTGGTCCTCTTCAGCCGTGAACGTGCGGCCGATGAACGGCGACACGCCGAGCAGCGGGAACAGGCGGCTCTCGGCGACCTCGCAGGGATCCTCCTCGGCGCCGGCGCCGCCGGTGAGCACACAGGATGCGCCGGTGAACGCCGCCAGGCCGTCAAGCACCTTCGCCTGTCGCCACGCGATCACCTCGACGGCCGAGATCGGGTTGTTCCGCCACCCGCGCGGCAGGTTCTTCTTCAGGACTTCGACGAGCTGCTGAGGATCCCGGTACGGCAGCGGCTGCAGCAGCACCGCGTAGACGGTCGAGAAGATCGCGGTCGTGGCGCCGATCCCGAGCGCGAGGGTGAGGATGGACGCGGTCGTGAAGGCGCGGTCCTTGTTCAGCGAGCGCACGGCGAAGCGGATGTCCTGCCAGGCATCGCGGAACCACGGCGCGATCCAGACGTCGCGGGCGCGCTCCTGCGCCAGCTCCATGTTGCCGAGCGCGCGGCGCGCGGCGTAGCCGGCCTCGCGCGCGTCGAGTCCGGCTTGCTCGAAGTCGCGCTGCTTCATGGCGCGGTGGAACTCGACCTCCTCGGCGAGATCGTCCTCGAAACGGTCGCGCCGGAGTGTGTGCAGCACGCGTCGAATGAGCTCGCGCATGAACCTACGTGGCGTTGAGGGCCCGATGGATGGCCAGGATCATTCGATCGAATTCCCGCCGCTCTACGGCGGCCTGTCTTCGTCCGGCCGGCGTCAGGGTGTAGTACCGCGCGCGGCGGTTGTTCTCCGACGCGCCCCACTCGGCCGTGACCCAGCCCTTGAGGAGCAGCCGCTGGAGTGCCGGATACAGCGAGCTCTCGCCAACCTGCAGCACGTCGTCGGACACGATGCGGAGGTGCTGCGCGATGCCGTAGCCGTGCTTCGGCTCGCGCGCGAGCGCCTTGAGGATCAGCAGATCCAGCGTGCCAGGCAGTAATTCAGGTGCTTCGTCTCTTCCCATCGTCTATCGATGGGAGAGTACGACAGGGCGGGGACGGTCGTCAATCAGTGTTGGCGAACGGGAGAGGCCCTCGGTCCGTCAGCTGTCCACGTTGTCCAGCATCCAGATGCTTCCAGTCGCCGTCTTCATGGTCAGCACGGTGTGGCGCGCGGAAACGTCCATCTCGGAGCGGGCAGCATCCGGCGAGATAGACAGAGTCGGAGAGCTCGAATTGCGTGAGCGGCGTAGGGTTGGCCAACCTGCGTACCGCGCTCGGGGTCGAACCGGACGCCCCAGAGGTTGAGGAACGACGTCGGACGCCGTGAGAGGAAATAGAGGGTCCGACCATCCGGCGCCCAACGCGGTTTGTCTGGCCAGGCGTGATCCGGGGCAATCCGGACTCCATCGCTCTGGACGTGACGCATCGGCGGTCGCGACATACGACCTCCGCGGCACTCGCGGCGATCGCCCGTCGAAGCTGCGAAGCTCAACCACCGGCCATTCGGCGAGAATCTGCGCCTGCCAGAAGCCTGTCTTCGGTTTGGCGATCAGCACATCGGTCCGGCGTCTCGGCTTCGGGATTCGTCGTCGGCCAGACCGCCAACGACACCTCATCGCCAGGATAAGGTCCATAACTGCCGACGAGGCCCCGGTCTCCGCGCCAGTCGGCGGGGAAGAACATGTCCGCGACCCAGCGGCCGATGAAACGCTCCTGGCCTCCCACCTGCTCGGACCGCCACTCTCGCGGTCAGCGGCTTGGTGTTCGATTCGAATGTAGTGGTACGCGATCGCTTTTCCATCCTGCGACCAGACGGGTGCAAGGGCGTCGATCGCCACCAACTCGCCTGTTCCCAGTGACGACGTTCGTGATCCACAGTTCATCGCGATCGATTCCCGGACGCCTCAGGTTGTAGGCGACAGATTGACCATCCGGGGAGAGCGATCGAGGACTTGGCCATTGCGCCGTCCTCGGTCAGGGGACGTCCCGGTCCAAGCTGTCGACGGGCCAGCATCCAAGGGGAACAGCCACAGGCGGGTGGACCCGAGTTCGGTGGTGAACGCCAGACGCGTGCCGTCACGCGACACCGACGCCGATACATCCGGGCCGGGGCCGGTCGTCAGCCGCTCGGCAGACACGCCACTCGAGGCTGTTCGAGTCGACTTCGTACTTTCCAAAGGTTGTCAGATTCCCTTGGATTCCGTCTGGAAGTAGAGGGCGCTTCCCGAGGGATGCCAGTGGAACCGCCGCCGCACGAAGTATTCCGGGTCGTCTGGTCCGAGATGGATTTTCGGCTGACTCTTTGGACTTGCGTCACTGACGCCCCATCCCGCCCGACCGTGAAGAACCGAAACCGAGCCGGCGATGACTGCCAAGGGCAGAGATCCGACCGTCGGGGTGACGTGCGATCCAGGACCAGATTACCGTTCTGGAAGAAGTCGGCCAGGATCTCGCGCGGTGTGCCTTCATCGAGCGAGAGTGTGTAGAGGCGGGCCGGCCACGCGCCGACGCCTTGAGCAGGCACGTCCACGAACAGGATTTCCTTGCTTCCGGGAGACCACGACGGATCGAACGCCGAACGTCGTCAGCCGCCGCTCCACGCCGCCCAGGGCTGGCACGAGGAAGAGTCCTCCTCCGTCACGCTCGGATCGGAACACGATGGTGTCTGCCATCCGGTGACCAGTCCGGCTGCGTGTCCTGAGCGACCGACCGCGTAACCTGGACGGGATCGCCGCCGCTCACCGGCTGGACCCAGATATCGAAGTTGCCGGCCTTGTCCGAGGCGTAGGCGATGAAGCGCCCGTCGGGCGACCACGTCACGTCGGTCTGCAGGCCCGGTCCGAAGGTCAGACGTGTCAGCGTCCGCTGGACGGGCGCGGCGTTTGGAGCAACCGCGTTACTCTTGTGCGGAGTGCGGACCGCCCACCACCAGCCTGCCGCGACCAGGGCGAGTGCCGAGGCGATGAAGGCCGCAGCAATCGTGCGCCTGGCGCCAGCCGCTCACCGCGTGCTCCGCGCCTGACGGCAACCGGGGAGTGGCGCCAGCAGTCGCCGGCGGCGACGTGGGCGTCGCCAGCGGTTCAGCAGGCTGTTGCTCGTCGCGGCCGCTCCTGGTCTGCCCCATCACCTCGTCGCGCAACGCCTGCAAGTCGAGCAGCAGGTCCTTCATGACCTGATAACGCTGCTCCCGATCTTTCCGCAGAGTCTTGCTTACGATTCGTTGCAGCTCTGGCGGCGCGTCGGCATCGAACCGCGCCAGCGGCGCAGGCTCGTGTTCGAGAATTCCCGGCGAGTACCTCGCTGCTGCTCCCGCCGGCGAACGGCCGGCGGCCCGCGACAAGCTCATACAGCAGGACGCCAAGCGACCAGACATCCGTCCGCGCATCCACCGCCTCGCCCACGGGCCTGCTCGGGAGACATGTAGTCGACGGTCCCGACCACCGTACCCGAGCCCGTCCGTACGGCTGCTCGTGTCGTGAGAGCTGCATCCCGTTCCGGACCGAGGGGCGCCAGCTTAGCCAGCCCGAAGTCCAGTACCTTGACCAGTCCGTCGCAGCGGACCATCACGTTTTCAGGTTTCACGTCACGGTGCACTACGCCAGCGGCGTGCGCCGCACTCAGCGCCGAAGTGATCTGCACGGCGACATCGAGTGCCTCACGAAGCGAGAAGGTCCGTTCTCCGTGACGCTGTCGCAGCGTCTCGCCCTCCACAAACTCCATCGCGATGAACTGTTGTCCGTCGGGTGTTTCGCCGAGCGCGTAGATGGTGCAGACGTTCGGGTGATTCAGGGCGGATGCGGCACGCGCCTCCTGCTGCAAGCGCGCGACACGGGACGGGTCTTGCGTCAGGTCCTGCGGAAGAACTTTGAGAGCGACCCTACCGGTTGAGCTTGTGGTCACGGGCGAGCCACACCTCGCCCATTCCGCCGCTGCCAAGCCGAGCGACCAGCTCATACGCATCCAGCCGAGACCCGGGAGCGAGAGGCATACGACTGCGCGAGTATAGTCCCGCCCCAATTGCCGTCGAGGAACTCCCGGAACGTCAGCTGTGGCCTTAGCCGGGCTACGCTTGCTGCCCGCCGCTCAACCTCAGGGTCCTTGCAATTGCCGCAGCGCGATCCGAACTCAGCGCCGCGCTGGTGGCCATCTCCGATGTACAACGCTGATCATGAATTCAGATGACCTGCGCGCCCTCCAGGCGCCCCTCAAGTCCCGATATCGCGAACATCCGGAAGACGCGGTGGTGACGCTGCGCGCCAGTGGGCGGTTGACGCCTGAAACCCTCACCTGCAAGGTGGAGACGGGCAAGGCGCTGGTCGAGGCCGGACTACACCCGGCCACTGGCGGCAGTGGCCTCTCTGCCTGCTCGGGAGACATGTTGCTCGAAGCTCTCGCGGCCTGCGCGGGAGTGACCTTCGGGGCCGTGGCCACGGCGCTCGGCGTGTCCATCGCCAGGGGCAGCGTCCAGGTCGAGGGCGATCTCGATTTCAGGGGCACCCTTGGCGTCGCCAGGGACGCTCCCGTCGGCTTTCGGGATATCCGGCTTCACTTCGATCTCGAAAGCGACGCGGCGCCCGAGCAGGTGGCCAAGGTCCTCGATCTCACCGAACGGTACTGCGTCGTGTACCAGACCTTGCGTGGCGCGCCTGCCATCGCCATCACGCACTCGACCATGTCGCGCGGCCGCGATAACCCTAGCGGCGACTGACTCGGCAGTCGGATCAGAACGCTACAACTCCTTCACAGTGTCACCATGGAGGTGTCAATGGCGCGCCCGCTTGCAGACCACGTTCCGAGCAGCCGTTACGCGAAGGACGCAATCGCCGTCGCCGCAGGCTTCGGCGTGCCATCCGCCCGGCGAATGCCGTAGCGATCGATTGGCGTGTCGGTCGGTCCATCGTTGAGTTGATAGACAGCCGCAAGCAGGCATCCCCGATCGCGGAAGTACGCGAGGTCGAACGTGATGTGTTCGGCGACGGTCTGGTCCGACAGCCGTCTCCTGAGGAGCCCAAGGAACAGGTACTTCCGCCGGGCGGTGTGATGCCCGAATTCGGTGCAGGCCACCGGGCGTCCGCCAGCGATGCTCTGCAGGCGAGCCCATTCGGCGTCGCGGTTCGCGAATCCCGGATGCGGCACTTTGGGTCCCAGGCCGTGGGGATACCGGTGGAAGCCGATGACGACGTCGAGTGGAATCCCCGCCGTCACGAGTTGCTGCAGGTAGTCCAGGCGCTTGGGGCTGAGATTGCTGACGCCGCCTGTGACCACCGGACCGACAAACCCGGCGGCACGAATCGCAAGGTGCGTCTGCCTGATGGCGTCGGCAAAATCAGCGGGGCGCGACGAGTAGTCCACATGCCCGATGTCGGGCTCGTTGCCGACCTCGATTGACACGTTGGTCAGCGCCGCCGCCGCGGCGGCAGTCGCGACCCGTGCGCCGAGCGCGGCGAACTCGTGCGGCTCGATCCGTCCACCCGCGGCCTTCTCGTTGCTGCCTCCGCCGAGCAGCGCGAGCAGCCGAACCGGCTGACCGGCAAAGTCCGCCATCAGCAGCGCCAGCGTCGCGTCGTCGATCTCGAATCGGAATTCCTGGCGGACGACCGCACAACCAATGGAAGTGATGAACGGCCAGTCGGAGCCGAGCGGCAACCCGAACCCTGCGTTCAAGACCAATCAGCATGAAGCCCCTCTCCAGCCGAAAGCACGGGCTGGGTAGACTCTAACCTCGTTCAGCTATTCTTCGCGCAAGGCTGTCAGCGGGTTGATGCGGGTCGCGCGCCGCGCCGGGACAGCGGCGCCCAGGGCCGCGATGGCGGCCAGCCCGAACATCGCCGCCAACGTCGTCAAGGGATCGGCCGGCTTCAGGCCGTACAGCAGGCTTTCGACATAGCGTCCAAGGGCCCAGGCGGCTGGAACGGCAATCAGAAAGCCCAGCCCCACCAGCACGACAGCCTCGCGGACGAAGAGCCACGCCACGCCTTGCGCGTGAGCGCCAAGCGCCATCCGGATGCCGATTTCTCGCGTCCGGCGGGTGACGGTGTAGGCCATCACGCCGTAGAGGCCGACAACGGCCAGCAGCGACGCCAGCACGCCAAGCACGCTCGACAGGCCCGCAATCATCCGTTCGTTGGTCACCGAACGATTCACCTGCTGCTCCATCGTCACCATCTGGAAGACCGGGAGACTCGCGTCGAGCTCGCGCATCGTTCGTCGCAACGTGTCGAAAAACGTCGTTGGCGCCTGCCTGGTGCGTACGTAGACGCTGATCGGCCGTGGCGCCGTGGTTTCAAGGAACGGGAAGAACAGCTGCGGCTCGGCCTCGTCGCGAAGCGCCACGTACTTCGAGGTTCCCACCACGCCGACGATCTCAATCGGCGTCGCCGTGCCAGGGTCGCCGCCGAAGCCGACGCGGCGCCCGATCGGATTGGCGGTCCCGATGTAGCGCTCCACGAACTTGCGGTTGGCAATCGCGACGCGGAATTCACGGCGGTCTGTCGTCCGCGCCCCAGTAGGCATCGTGCTCCGTGAAGTCGCGGCCGCGCAGCAGCGGGATGCGCATCGCGGTGAAATACCCGGGCATGACGACGTGGTTGTAGGAGATGACCGGCTCGCCGGGCTTGGCGGCGTGGCCATCGAGCGACAGGGTGCTGTTCCACGATCCGCCGTCCAGAATGCGCTGGCCCGACACCCCGACCGCGGCGATGCCAGGCGTCGCCGCGAGACGCTCGATGAGCGTGGAGGCCAGGCGCTTGGTCTTGTCCGATTCGTAGCCGTTCAAGGAAGGCTCGAGGTTGAACGCCACCAGGTTGGCGGGTTCGAATCCCGGATCCTGCGCCAGCAGGTTGCTGAGGCTGCGGACGAACAGGCCCGCCCCAATCAGCAGCAGGAGCGACAGGGCAACCTGGATCACCACGATGGCTTTCCGCATGCGCACCGAGCCGCCGCTGACCACGCTGCCGGATTGCTCCTTGAGCGTGGGCGCCAGGTCTGGCCTGGTCGTTTGCCAGGCGGGCACGAGTCCGACGATAAGCCCGGCCACGAGAGCCAGCGCGAAGTTGAAGACAAGGACACGCGCGTCCGGCGACGCGCTTATGGCGATGGCCGACTCGTTGTCGACGAAAAGGGCAAGCAGCAGCGACGTGCCCCAGGTGGCCATCAGGAGGCCCAGGCCCGCGCCGGCACTCGCGAGGACAAGGCTCTCGACCACGAGCTGGCGGAGGATGCGGTACCGCGTGCCGCCGACTGCCAGCCGAATCGCCATCTCACGCTGGCGCGACACGCCGCGTGCCAGCATGAGGCCCGCGACGTTCGCCCCGGCAATCAACAACACCCCGATGACGATCGCCATCAGCGTCCAGAGAGGCTCGGTGAGATACGTGCGAGTTCCGGAGTGACCTTGTGGCGCCGCCGCGACCTTGATTGAGGCGCTCTGAAACTCGCGCCTGGAAAAGTCCGTGGCCTTCGCGAAAAACGGCGCCTTCAGCTCCTCGGCGCGCTGGGCCTTGAACGACGGCTGGAGAGCGGCCGTGGCCGACTCCGGAGTCTCTCCGGGCTTGAGCCGCGCGAAGACCCGGGCGAACCGCGCTCGCCGGTCGTCCAGGTAGTTCCAGCCCGGCGTCATCTGGGCCTTCATCATCATCGGCACGAAGATCTGCGTGGCCGAGCCGACATCGATGCCCGTGAACCCCTCGGCGGCGACCCCGATGACGGTGAAGGGATGGCTGTTGACCGTCAGCTTCCGCCCGACAACGGCCGGGTCGCCGGAAAAGCGCGTCTTCCAGTAGTCGAAGGAGAGCACCGCGACCGGGTGCCCGCCGGGAGCCATGTCGTCTTCTGACGTGAAAAGCCGGCCTGCCGCGGCGGCGACGCGCAGCGTCGGAAAGTACGTGCCCGACACCAGCTCGCCATTCACGCGCTCGATCCCGCGCCCCGTGCCGACATGCATCGGATAGTCGAATCGCGCGAAAATCCCGCTGAACACCGCGTTCTGATCGCGGAACTCCAGATACATCGGGTAGGAGAGCTCGCTGCCGTCGCCCCACGAGTTGCCGTTGAACGCGCCATCGATGGTCAATTGCACGAGCTCGTCGGGCCGGTCGACCGGGAGCTTCCGAAGCACGACCTGGTCGAGCAGCGTGAAGATCGTGGTGTTGGCGCCGATGCCCAGAGCCAGCGACACGACGGTGAGCGTCGTGAACAGCGGCGCCTTCCAGAGCGTGCGGACCGCGATGCGAAAATCGGAGATGAGGTTGGTCATAAGGTGGCGTCGGGGCCGGTGCCCACCAACGCCACTAGAGCAAGGTCCAAGCCACGGGCAGCAGAACTCCGCCCCAGCGCCGAACCTAGAAAGGTCAACGATTTGCGCGAGGGCGCCATAGTTCGACTCGTTCGTTTCCGGTCACGGGGCGTCCCGGAAATGGGACCCGTCACTCCTCCCGAAGCGCCACGATCGGATCCACCGAGGCGGCCCGGCGCGCTGGCACGACGGCCGCCGCCGTGCGCGATTTCACCGCTCAGCGCGTCACGATGCCGACGTTGATGACAGTGAGCGAATGCGCGGGCAGTTCGCGCTCGTACGGATCGCCGTCGAAGGTCATCTGCGGCGCGACTACCCCGGGATTGGCCAGCGAGTTCTCGGCATCGGGCATGCCGGTCAATACGGTCGTCATCATCCCGGCGGATGCGGCGATGCCAGTCGGAAACGTGAGCCGGACCGTCCGCGCAGCCGGGCCCGGGTTCACCAGCTTGACGACGATGGTTTGTGGAACCGTGCCAGTAGCGGCGCTGGCGTAAATTCCCTCGGCGCCGTTCACGGTGCTGCCGTCGATTGTGATGGGCAACACGCGGCTGCCCCGATTGGCGCCGAACATCTGCTGCGCGTAATAGCTGGGTGTCCCGAACGAGCGCAGGTTGTCGAACCAGATCAGGTTCGGCGTCCACTGCCACGCATCGATGTGTGCCAGCAGCGGCGCGTAGGCCGACATCTCCACCAGGTCGGCGTTGCGCTCGAAGCCAGTCATGAACACCGCCTCGGCCAGCGCGGCCCCGAGCGTGCTGGGGCGCATGTTGACCGGGCCGCTCGATGGCACGTGCGCGGCGTACTCGCCGACGAAGATCTTCGGCCCGGTGCGCGGGTAATTGTCGTAGCGCCCGACGTTCTTGAGAAACCAGTCGGGTGGCTGATAGAAATGCTCGTCCACGAAGTCCGCCTTGAGCTCGCCCAGGCGATCGGACTGCCACCTGAAGTTGTCGCTGCGGAAGTTGGGGTCGGCGCTGGCAATCAACCTGATCTCGGGATGCTTCTGGCTGAGCAACTTTTCGAACAGCGCGAACCTCTCGATGTACTGCGGGCCCCACTGTTCGTTGCCAACGCCGAGCAGCCTGAGATTGAAGGGCGCCGGATGTCCCATCGCCGCGCGCCTGGCGCCCCACGGGCTGGTGACCGGGCCGTTGGCGAACTCAATCAGGTCCAGCGCGTCCTGGATGTACGGGTCGATGGCCTCAAGCGGCGCGAGTTCCCCGGAGTTGTACTGACAAGCCATGCCGCAGTTGACGATCGGCAACGGCTCGGCGCCAAGGTCCTCCGACAACAGGAAGTACCTCGTAGAACCCGAGGCCGAACGACTGGTAATAATCCGGCGTCGCGCGGTTGGCAAACTCGTCGTTCCAGCGGTTGATGATGAGCGTGCGCTCGGCAGGGTCGCCGATGGTCGTCTTCCACTGATACCGTCCGTCGAGGAATCGGCCCTCGACGATGCAGCCGCCGGGAAAGCGAAGGAACCCGGGCTTCATGTCCTTCAGCAGCTGCACCAGGTCCTTCCGCAGCCCGTTCTCACGACCCTGCCAGGTGTCCTCGGGAAACACCGAGACCATGTCGATGTCGACGGCGCCCGGCCCGCCGGCCAGCACACGGAACCGCGTGCGGGAGCTGGAGGTCTCTGTCGCGCTGATCGTGCCCCGATAGCGTGCCCAGCTCGTGGTCAGGCCGTTCAGCGTCGTCTCGCCCTGGGGCTGATTGCGCGGGTCCTCGAACTGGACGACGAGCGAAGTGGGGCCCGCGCCGCGACGTCGCGCGAGCAGGCTGACGGTGTATCGCTCGCCCTTCCGGACCCCCATGCCGCGGAATCCGTCGTTGGTCACCCCGTACCGGCCTTGGTCGCTGACGATGCGAAGGTAGTGGCGGGTTGGCCGGGCTCGGCGGCGCGTCGGTCCCGACGCCGAACGATCCGCGCGCGCCGTCCACGGCCGCGCGCTTCCATCCCATCAGCGCATCGGGAAACTCGAACGAGCGATTCTTGACCTTTTCCGCGTAGATGCCGCCGTCGGCAGCGAAGTTGATGTCCTCGAAAAAGATGCCGTACATCGTGGAGGCGATGGGCGCTCCCGGCCGGTCGACCGCGATCGAGATCGCAACCGGACCAGCCGGCTGCGCACCCAGTCGCGCCAGTGCCAGCGCCGCCACGACGCCCGCAGAAACCGCGATCCCCAGGCTCCGCATTCACTCGCCTCCGCCGCCTCATCGTACCCGAGCCGAACCTGACGATCGGGATGAACCTGCAGAACCTGTGAACCCGTGAACCCGTGAACCCGTGAACGTTTTTACTGGCGCCGCTTCCAAACGCCGCTGGCTGTCGGCTGGCGTGCCGATCCTGCTAGACGACGGACCGATCCTTACCTGCAGGACTCGTTCGAAACAAGCCGTTCAGCAGAACTTCGACCGCTTGCGCGTCAACCGGCTTGGTGAGATGGAAATCGAACCCGGCTTCCTGCGCGCGCGCCTTGTCGTCGTCACTGCCCCACCCTGTCAGCGCCACAAGAATCACCGGGGGGCCTTCACGACCTTTTTCCCGAGCACGCACCCGTCTTGCCACCTCGTAGCCGTTGAGACCCGGAAGGCCGATGTCGACGAAGGCGACCTGAGGGCGAAACTCTCCCATGGCTTTCAAGGCATCCAGACCGTTGTGAGCAAACGCCGTCTCGTGGTGGTGCAGACCAACGAGGAGCGACAACATGCGCGCGCCGTCGACGTTGTCGTCGACTACGAGCACGCGCAGGCGGTGCGGGGCGAGCCCACCCGGCGCCGCCTCGCTCGGGCTCTCTTTCCGGGCTTCGACGCGCCGCGGGTTTGCAAGCGGTATTCGCACGCTGAACGTGCTTCCCGTGCCGATGCCGTGACTCTCGGCCCCGACACTACCCCCGTGCATTTCAGTGAGCCGGCGGACGAGGGTCAGTCCGATTCCGAGCCCGCCCTGCGACCGATCGAGATTCCTGCCGACCTGCGAGAACATCTCGAACACCTTGGGGAGCATCTCGCCTGGAATGCCGACGCCGTTGTCGGTGACCGAAACGAGCACTTCGCCCTTCTCCCTGCGCGCGACCACCTCGAGACGCCCCCCATCGGGGGTGTACTTCGCGGCGTTGTTGAGCAGGTTGCTGAAGACCTGGCCCAGGCGAGTGGGGTCGGCCTCGACGGTCAACGGCTCCGACGGGATGTCCACCGACAGCTCGTGCCGTCCGGACTCGATCAGCGGCAGGCTCGTCTCGACGGCGAGAGCGATGACGGCCTTCAGCTCGATCAGCTCTTTCTTGAGCTCGATCTTGCCGCGGCTCACGCGCGAAACGTCCAGCAGATCGTCGATCAGCCGGACCATGTGCGAGATCTGCCGGTCCATCATTTCGCGCGTGCGCTCTGCTGCCTCCTCGTTGGGCAGCAGCCGCAGCACCTGCAAGCCGGTGCGGATGGGCGCCAGCGGGTTTCTCAACTCGTGCGCGAGCATGGCCAGGAACTCGTCCTTGGACTGGCTCTCGCGCTGCACCTTCGTGATGGTGCTCATGTCGGTGACGATCAACGTGCGGTGTTCCACATCGTCTACCGTCACGTGGCTGACCGAGACATGCACGTCGAGGAGCGCCGAGCCGCTGGTCCGAAGGCCCGTGCGCAACGTGCCCGCGCCGGCATGAATCAGCGCGTTCAGGGTCTGCTGATCGACCGACTTGATGAACCGGCCGATCGACGAGCCGATCACCTGCTCGAGCGGCACGTCGACGAGCCTGGCAAACCCCCTGTTGGCGTAGATGATGTCGCCTTGGAGCGTCAGCGTGACGGCTCCCTCGTGCATCTGCTCGACCAGCGCACGATACGGAGCATCCGCGCTGCGCAGCGTATAGACCCGCTCGCCCGAGGCGTCCTGGATCAGGAGCGCATCCACTTCGCCGTGGCGGATGGCCCGGAGGGTGTCCTCGGCCTCGGCGAGGCGCGCCCGCAGCTCTTCCAGCTCGGTGGGCTCGCCGGCCCTGGCTTGGTGCTTCGCCATGGACATCACGCCGGGCGGAGGTCGAGCCCCAGCAGAACTCGCTCGGTGTTTGAGAGGTCGCCGATGACGCGCCGAAGCGGAAGCGGAAGCTTCTTGATGAGCGTGGGCGCCGCAAGAATCTGCTCGCCCTTGGCCAGGATCGGTTGCTGATAGATGTCGATGACCTCGAGGTCGTACCGTCCTTGCAGGTGTTCCTCGCAGATCAGGCGCACGTTCTCCACGGCACGCGTGGACCGCGGAGTCATCCCCGTGACGTACAGGCGAAGCACGTAGTGTTCCGTGGCCGACCGCGACGCCGCGCGAGCCAGGTTTTCACCAATCGACTTGATCTTTGGTTTGAGCACGCTACCCCTTCTGTCGCGCACGCAGATCCAGCCCCACCAGCACACGCTCGGTGTTGGACAGATCGCCGATGATCTTCTTGATCGGGAAGGGGAGTTTCCGGACCAGGGTTGGTAAGGCAAGAATCTGGTCGCCGCGACCGAGCTGCGGGTCTTCGAGCAAGTCGATGACTTCGATGCGATAGCGGCCCGCCAGGTGCTCGTCGCAGATCTTGCGCAGGTTCGCAAAGGCGCGAATCGACTTTGGCGTCTGGCCGGCCACGTACAGCCGGAGATCGAAGACCTCCCCGCTCACGTCAACGTCCTCCCTCCGCCTGCGGCGCGAGGATGTCGACCCCGCCGCTGGTGATACGGAACTGCCGCGTTTCGTCGGAATGCGCCATGCCGCGGGACTTCAGCACGTACATCCACCGCTGGCGCAAGCGATCGACCTGTTCGGTCGTCAACAGAATCCACGTGTCTATCAGCGACGAGATCATCGTCTCGGTCGTTGTTGTCTCGGCACCGCCCGGGGTGAGGGCGGTGAAGACAGCCGTGACGTTGAGCATCTTCAGGAAGTCGATGATGCGCGTGAGCATCGCACGCACGTCGGTCTGTGTGCCCACCATCAGCAGGTTTGTCATGGGATCGATGACCACCACGTCCGGCCGAAACTTTTCGACGGCACGGTGCACCGCCACCAGATGCGTCTCCAGCCCGAACCGCGACGGCCGGTCCGCGTGGAACTGGAGAAGGCGGCTGTCAACCCAGGGCTGAAGGTCGATGCCGGCCGCGCGCATGTTGCGCACCATCTGCTGCGGCGATTCCTCGAAGAGGTAATACAGGCACCGCTCGCCACGGCGGCAGGCCGCGTCGGCGAAATGCGCCGCCAGGCTCGTCTTGCCCGTGCCGGCGGTGCCCGAAACGAGCACCGTGCTGCCGCGATAGTACCCTCGGCCCGCCAGCATCTCGTCGAGCTTTTCGAGCCCGCTGGAGACCCGTTCCGACGAGGCGCCGTGCTGCAAGGTGAGCGAGGTCACCGGCAACACGGACAGGCCATCGACGTCGATCAGGAATGGATACTCATTGGTGCCGTGGTGCGAGCCGCGATATTTGACGATCCGGATCCGGCGCGTCGAGATCTGGTCGGTCACGCGGTGATCGAGCTGGATGACGGCGTCCGAGACGTATTCCTCCAGCCCGTGACGGGTGAGGGTCACCTCGCCGCGTTCGCCGGTGATGACGACCGTCAAGTCCCGGTCGCGCAGCCACCGGAACAACCGGCGCAGTTCGGCGCGGAGAATCGTCTCGTTCTGCAGGCCGGCAAACAGCGACTCGATGGTGTCCAGCACGACGCGCCGGGCTCCCACCGACCGGACGGCATGATCGAGTCGAACAAACAGGCCCTCGAGGTCGTACTCCCCCGTCTCTTCGATCTCGCTGCGGTCGACGTGCACGTAGTCGACCAGGAGGCGGCCTTGTTCGATCAGGCCGGCCAGGTCGAAGCCGAGGGAGGCCACATCCTGCGCGAGCTCTTCGGCGTTTTCCTCAAAGCTCATCAGCACGCCAGGCTCGTCGTACAGCGTGGCGCCGTTGACCAGGAAGGTGATGCCGAGCAGCGTCTTGCCCGAGCCGGGCCCGCCGCACACCAGCGTTGGCCGGCCGGCCGGCAACCCGCCCTGGGTGATCTCGTCAAGGCCGGCAATCCCGGTGGGCGCCTTCCGAAGAGCCGGCCGCTCGGTGATGGTGTCAGTCATGGCAGCGATCGGCGCAGTTGGACGCATGGTAGTTGATCCGCGCATCGGCCAACTCATGTGTAACTTTCTCCTCGAGTGTTCCCATCCACTGCCGGGTGACCACGACTTCGCCAGCACATCCGCCCAACGCTCCAAAGGGCGTGCCAGGTACAGGGTGGCACTCGAACACTGCTATCGCGCGACCACCTGTTGTGCGCCGGCGCGGATCGGATGCTCCCTGCCGCGCCACACCAGCACGCCCTCGACACCGTCTGGCAGTTCCACCGACGCGGTCAGCGTGGACCCGCTGCGCTCGTATGTGACCCGAATCTCGCCCTTCGGGTGAGGATGCACGGCGGACAACGCCGTCAACATGCCAGGCGCCGGCGTCAGCCGGACACGCGCGAAGGCTGGCGCATCGGGACGGATGCCCGCCACGACTCGAAGGAAGTCCAGCGCCGGATGCGCGCTCCATGCGTGGCAATCGGAGCGTGACGGATCGGGATGCTCCGGCCAGGTTGTCAGGCCCTGTCCCAGCAGGTCGCGCCACGGCTGCAGGAGATCGAGATAGCCGTCACCTCGACCCGCCGATTCCAGGGCACGCGCGAGATAGAAACGGAAGTAGAACGTCGCCGACGGGATCGCGGCAAGCGGCCACGCGGCGCCTCGACTGCCGTCGGCGGCGCGGCCTGCGGGATGGCGGCCAATCGCGATCACCTGATCGGCGAGCAGCTTTTGACGGTCGGCGGGAAGAATGCCCGCCATCAGCGCGGTCACGTTCACCGGGTGCCCCCATGTCTTCCTCGCCGGGGTGTCCGCTACCAGACTCTTCTCCACGTCCCACAGCGCGACGACGGCAGCGGCGGCTCGATCTGCCGCCGCCACGTACCGGTCGGCCCGCCACGGCTCACCAACTGCCCGCTCCATCGCAGCTGCGTCGCGCAACGCCATCAAAAACTGCAGCGTAACCAGCGCCGAGCCCCCGTCATCGTCCTGGATCGCGTCGTCAAGCGCGGTGCCCGTGTCGCCGTGGACCCAATACGGCAGGCGGCCGAGCAGGCCGTCGCGGCGCTGCCGCAGAAGGTACCAGTCGAGCACCGCGCGGGTCCCGGGCAAACGCGCCGCGACAAACGCCGCGTCGCCTCGATACATCCAGAAGTCGTGCACCATCCCGACGAAGAAGAGCGAGTAAGGCGGGATGTACTGTGGCTCGAGCGTCGGGTACCGGCTCTGGGTCAGTCCTTCGGCGCTGCGAGAGTCGTCGAACTGCTCGATGGCCTGGCGCGCCAGCCGATCGTCGTTGGCCAGGGTGTACGACAGCAGCGCATCGACACGCGTATCGCCGACGTATTGCAACTGCTCCCAGTACGGCGCATCGACGTAGGTCTCGTGCGCGGCAAGCTGCACCGTTCGCCAGCTGATGTCCCAGATCTTCTGCAGCGCCTCGTCGCCGGCGTCGAAGCGCGCGCGCAACTCCAGCGGGAACCCGGTAAAGCGGGCTTCGACGCCGTCGATCGTGAGAGGCTGATCAACGGTCGTCACATGCAGTTCGAGGAACCGCCACGTGCGGAACCACAGCGGCTCGAATCGCCGGCTGACGCCGCCATCGGCGATGAACTCGTCGGTCACCCCGACGATCTCCTTGCCCGCGATCTGGTTGCGATCGCCCTTTCGGCGGTCCGCATCGAACAACGCCTCGGCGTAGGTCACGCGCACACGCGCATCGCGCCCGCCCGAGACGACGATGGTCGGGTAGGCGCTGGTGAGCGTCGCGCGATCGATCAACACGCGGACGTCGCTGCGCGCCGGGACGGTGACGCCCGACAGCGGCTGCCCGGCGGCAACGCCAGGAAGCGTCGTGCGGGCGACCCGTCCGGGTTCGGTGAGGTCGTGCCGCAATGGAGGCAGCGGGTTGGGCACGAGCAGCCAGCCCTCGGGTGACAGCATCCACGCCGGGCCCTCGCTGATCGACCGCGGATGGCCACGCCAGACCTCTCTGGCCGGCACCCAGCGAGCCGACGCGGAATCGGGCGTGTCCCATCCCCAATCCCACAACCGCCCGTCGCGGCGCTCTCCCGGGCCGGCGGCGTAATAGAAGCCACGCGCGCGAAGCGCGGCCAGTCCGTCGACGAGCACCGCGTGGCCTGTCTCGACCTGGGCCTGCCAGTCCCGTCCGCTGTTGAACGCGGCAAATGCGGGGTCGTCGGCCTGGAGCAGGAAGCCGGTGCGCCGAGTCATCTGCGCCATCGGCGCCGCCAGGCCGAAGTTCCACACGGTGGCGGCGACGATGTTGACGCCTGGCTTCAGCAGGCGCGCGAGATCGGTACGTCTCGAAGCGCCAGTGCTCGGGGTCGCCGCGGCCGGGTCCGGCGCCCACGCGCTGCCCGTTGACGTGCAGGACGTAGCGTTGGTCGCCAGAGACGTGCACGCGCAGCCGGGGCGGGACGGATTCAAGAGTGACGACGCGTCGAAAGTGGTAGATGCCGGCATCGCGCTCGGGCGCGCCGGGCGCGGCAATCCACGAGGCCGGCCACTGTTTCGCGAGCAGCGCCGGGTTGATTGGCTCGCGCGGTTGTGGCGCCGCACTCGGCGGCGCCGCGAGCGCGGCAAGAAAGATGACGGCCAGAACGCGAGCGGTGTGCACAGGCGGCCTCGGCCGACATCGTCGGCGGTGACGGCCGCCGCCGTCAAGACTCAGCGCCCGAAGGTATCGCAGCCGTCAGGCGAGCCGCGCTCCAGACCGCGACGGAACCACTCGACGCGCTGCGCCGACGACCCGTGCGTGAACGACTCGGGACTCACCGCGCCCCCACTTTGCCGCTGAAGGCGATCGTCGCCAATCGAGGCGGCCGCGCGCAGACCTTCGTCGACGTCGTCGACGTCCAGATGACCGCGCTGGGCTGCCGAGTGACCCCAGACGCCGGCAAAGCAGTCGGCCTGCAACTCCATCCGCACCGACAGATCGTTGGCAGCGTCGGGACGCTGCTGCTGCGCCTGGCGCACCCGGCGATCGAGGCCCATCAGATTCTGAACGTGGTGTCCCACTTCGTGCGCGACGACATAGGCCTGGGCGAAATCGCCAGGCGCGCCGAATCGACGATGCAGCTCGTCGAAGAAGCTGAGGTCCAGGTAGACCTTGCCGTCACCGGGACAATAGAACGGGCCGCTGGCCGACTGGCCGTACCCGCACGACGTGCTGGTGGCCTGGCGAAACAACACGAGTGTCGTGGATTGATACTGCCCGCCGAGCAGCTGGCCCCATGTCTGCTGGTTGTCCTTCAGGACGAAGTTCATGAACTCGACCAGCTTCTCTTCCTCGGGTGATGTCTCGACAGGCCCACTGGTTGACGGCGCCTCGCCTTCGCCGGACATCGCGCCGGGATCGACCAGCGAAAGGAAGTTCTTCCCGGTCAACAGTGTAAGCACCACCAGGACGAGCACAACGCCTATGCCCACGGGGCCACCGCGAATGCCGCCGCCGAAGCCCCCCTGGCCGCGCCTGTCCTCGATGTTCTCTCGACTCCCCGGCGTCCACTTCATACCGCCTCCTTGCTGGCTGGTATTGGCCCGCGCGGACCCCACAATTCTCGCTCCGATCGGGCGGCTCTCCCGCGATCCTTGCAATGGCCGGGCCGGACCGTCTCTTATCGCCAGCCCTGGAGCTGCTCGAGCACGATCTCGGTCATCGCGGCAATCCAGCGCGGCCGATCGTTGAGCCCCTGCACGAGCTGCAGAGTCTCGCCACCGGCAGCCCGGAACTGCTGGAGCCCGACGTGTCCGATTTCGTCGATCGTCTCCAGGCAGTCGGCAACGAAGCCTGGACAGATCACCATGACATGGCGAGCACCGGTCCGCGCCAGTTCGGCGAGGGTCTCGTCCGTGTTCGGACCGAGCCACGGCTCCCGGCCGGAGCGCGATTGATAGGACAACACGTAGGTGCCCTCCTCCCATCCGGCCTGTGCCGCCAGCGCTCTCGCGGTTGCCTCGCAATGCGACGCGTACGGGTCGCCGGAATCGACGAAGCGCTGCGGGATGCCGTGGAAGGAAACGATGATTTTGTCGGGCGGCCGTCGCAGGGGCGCCATCGCCTCACGAACCGACTCGGCGAGCGACCCGATGTAGGCCGTGTGCGTGTAGTACGGCGGGACGACCCTGAGTGCCGGAACGAACCGCAGCATCGACAGCTGCTTGAACACCTCGTCGTAGGTCGATCCCGTCGTCGCGCCTGCGTACTGCGGGTAGAGCGGAAACAGCAGCAGCCTGTCCGCTCCCCAGGCATGCAGCTCCTGCACGGCCGACGCGATCGACGGACTGCCGTAGCGCATGCCCAGTACGATCTTGACTCGCTCCGGCTCGTGGCGATTCAGTTCGGCTTCGAGCGCGCGCGCCTGCGATCGGGAGATGACGAGCAGCGGCGAGCCATCGCGCGACCAGATGCGCCGATAGAGCGCGGCCGACCGTCGAGGCCGCCGCGGCAAGACGAGCAACCTCAGAATGAACCACCAGAGCAGCCGGTTGCGCTCGACGACGCGGCTGTCGCTCAGAAACTGCTTGAGGTATGGACGAAGTGCGGCCGGGGTGGGCGCATCCGGCGTGCCGAGCTGCACGAGCAGCACGCCGATCCGGCGATCATTGTCTTGCGCCAGTGGTGCCTCCACACAGCCGCTCCTGCAACAAACCGTGACAATCCCTGAGAGCTTTCCTATCATAGCCGTCGTGCCACAGTCCCTGGTCTTCGTGACCGGCCTGCCGGACGAAACTTCGACCAGGGTGCGGATCGCAGAAGGCGAGCAGCCGAAAGCCCTATGAGGGCCGTCACGGTGGTCGGGGGAGGTTTCTCCGGGCTTGCGACCGCGTACTATCTGTCGAACGCAGGAATCCCCGTCGAGATCGTCGAGAAGAGCGATCGGCTCGGCGGCCTGATCGCCACGCTCCAGACGCCACACGGTCCCGTCGAAACCGCGGCAATCGGGCTGAGGAACTCGGCTCGCGTCGATGCAATGTGCCGCGATCTCGGGCTCGGGATGCTTTCCTCCAACCGGTCGTCGAGCCGCGCTCGATACATCTACCGCCAGCGACCCAGGCGGTGGCCATTGACCCCCGGGGAATCGCTCTCGCTCGTCGCGCGGTACGCGGCGGCGATGGCGCGTGGCTCGCGGCGCCCTCGGCCGCTCGAGACCGTCGAGCAATGGGGTGCGCGTGTGATGGGACGTCCCGCGACCCGGTGGCTCTTCGGTCCAGCGCTCCAGGGCATGTACGCTGGAGACCCTGCGTGCCTGAGCGCGTCGCTCGTGTGTGGCGCGTGGGGGCAGCCCGTGCAACCTGCAGGGAAGGGCGTGGTGGCACCTGCGCGCGGTATGCAGGAACTCATCGACGCTCTGGCGTGTCGCCTCCGCAAGCGCCAGGTGAGCATTCGTCTGAATACTCCTGCACGGCTGGATGGCTCGACGCCGGCGGTCATCTGCACATCGGCCCGCGATGCGGCGGAATGCCTGAGCGATGTTGCGCCGGCCGCCAGCCAGGCGCTGTCGACGATTGACATGCTCCCCCTGGTCCGCGTCACGGCCTTCTACCCCGATGAGGAAACACATCTGAAGGGCCGCGGGGTCCTTTTTCCTCGCGGCGGAGACATCCGCGCGCTCGGCGTGCTGTTCAACACACACATCTTCCCCGACCGCGAAGGGCAGTACTCCGAGAGCTGGATCTACGGAGGCGCTGTCGATCGTGACGCCGTGCACCTCTCCGAAGACGACCTGGGCGCGGTGATGGATCGCGACCGGCAGTTGCTCTGCGGTCGAAGCGTCCCACCCGCCGCGCGACTGGTGCACCGTTGGCGCGCGGCGCTACCGCACTATGATCTCCAGCTCGAATCGGTGCGGGCGGGCGGCTTCGACCTGCCGAAGGGCGTCTTCCTGGCGGGGAACTACGTCGGGGGCATCGGCGTGACGATGCTGCTCGAGCAGGCCGCTGCCGTCGCCTCCCGTGTTCGCGAGTTGTGCGTAATCGCGTGCTGGCCGGCTCACTCCGGGCTCATCAGCCAGATGTCGGCCTCGTTCTCGGAGCGCAGGAACACGATCTGCCGGTTGTCGCGCGAGACCCTGAACTGGCGGTTGTTGGTAAAGCCGGACCAGCCCATGAACAGCAGTTCCGCGGATCGCCCGCTCCTCGTGTCCAGGAAGCGAAGGCTTCCCTGGTCGTAGTAGACCAGTCCCCGGCCGTCCGCCAGCAAATGCGGGATTCGTCCGCTGGTCGTGACGCGCTCGTAACTCTGTGAGTCGACGCGGCACAGCCAGACGCCGGCGGAGCTGCCGTCGGGTCGCAGGCCCATGCCCGCAAGGTGCCTGGCGTCGGCCGACCAGCTCACCGCGTGGAAGACGGTTCCATCGGGCAGCCGCGGGAGCTCCAGTACGATGCGCTCGCCTGCAGGCTTCGCCGGGTCGATCAGGCGAGTCGTCGGGATGCCTGCGACCGCTATTCGGCTGCCGTCGGGTGACCACTCCGGGTACCACATGCTCCCGGTCTCGGCTCGAGCGAGCGGCTGGAGGTTGCTGCCGTCGGGACGCAGCGTCCAGACCTCGTAGCGACCCGATCGATTGGAGTAGAAGCCGATCACCCCGCCGTCTGCGGACCAACTGGGGCCGCGGTTGCGGAACTCGTCGTCGGTGATCTGGCGGTAGCCTTTGCCGTCCAGCCGCACTACGAAGACGTTTTCCCGGAGGCCGCCGCCGGTGAAGACCACCCACTCGCCGTCAGGCGACAGGCTCAGGCTGTCGATCACGCGCGAGCCTCCGAGGACGAGCTCGGGTGCTCCGGCCAGCCGGCCTCGTGCCGGGTCGAAGGCAACGCGGTAGAGCGGCGTGCGCTCCTCCCGGGACTCGAAGGCGAGCCGTGCGCCCTCGCGAGACAGGCTGAACGAGGCGCTCTGGCGCGAGGGTGTCGTGACGGGCTCTGGCGGGCCCGTGGTCTGCCCGGTCGTCGGCGTCGACTGGCACGCGCCAGAGATTGAGCGTGCCGCTGCGGCCGCTCGCAAAATAGAGCAGCCCCCCGTCGGCCGACCAGGCGGGATTCCAGTCGAGGTGCGCGTCATTTGTCACCTCGACCGGCTCGCCGCCGGCGACCGCGACCGTCCAGATGTCCCTCGAGCCACTGCCGCCCATGCCGCCGCGCAAGCCCCAGAACGCGATGCGACGCCCGTCCGGCGACCAGGTGGGCTGCAGCGCGTCCTGCTCGAGCAGGCGACGGCTCGCTCCGCTCGCCAGGTCCACGACCGAAATCACGCTCTGAGTCCGGCGCGCCAACGGGTTGATTAACGGCTCGCTGGCGACGGCGAGGCTTCCTCCGTCGGGAGACCACGCCGGGTCGTGGCCGGCGTCGGCGACCTTGCGACGCGACTCGCCGGTCGCGCCCATCACGAAGACGCCCCCGCCTTCGCACTCGGAGTGGAATGCGATCCGCTCTCCGTCGGGAGCAAACGCCGGCCCGGTGTCGTCTTTCTCGCAATCCGGCGTGAGGTTGATCGGGTTGTGGCCGCCCACGCGCTGCACGAAGACGTCGGCGTCGCCGCCCACCCGGCTCACAAACGCGACCGTCTTGCCGTCTGGTGAGAGGCTGGGCTTGGACTCCACTCCGGGCAGGTCGGTGATCTGCATGAAGCGCACGCGTGCGCGGCTGCCTCGCCTCTGGGACAGCCGCGCGGCGGCCAGCCCGATAGCCCGCGCCGAGCAGCAGCAGTGCGGCCAGGCCGCCGGCCAGCCAGCGCCAGGCCGCACGGCGGCGCGGAATCGCCGACGCGCCGGCACCGGCCCCGGACGAGCCGGACAGATTCGCGAGGTCGAACGCGAGGTCGCTCGCCGACTGGAAGCGCTGCTCGGGCTTCTTTTCCAGGCAGTGCGACACGATTCGCTCGAGCGCCGGCGGGACGGCGCGGCCCGGCCCGGCTAGCGGCGACGCGTCCTCCCGCAGAATCGCCGTCATCGTCTCGGCCACGGTCTCGCGCGCGAACGCACGCCGGCCGCTCAGCATCTCGTGCAGCACACAGCCGAGACTGAAAATGTCCGAGCGGTGGTCGACGGCGTCGCCGCGCACCTGCTCGGGGGACATGTAGCCCACGGTGCCGACCACCGTCCCAGGGTCGGTCTCGCGCGCCAGCGTGGGCGATTCCGTGTCGCCTCCCGTCGCGCCCGGGGGCTGCTCGAGCGCGAGGCCGAAGTCGAGGATCTTGAGGCGGCCATCGCGCGTCACCATCAGGTTCTCGGGCTTGAGGTCCCGGTGCACCACGCCCTTCTCATGGGCCGCGGCGAGGCCGTGCGCGGCCTGGGCGGCATACTCGGTCGCGATGCGCGGGCTCAGAGGACCGCCGCGGAGCTCTTCGCGGAGCGTCGCGCCATCGAGCAGCTCCATCACCGCGTACGCCGTCTGACCCTCGCGGCCGACGTCGTGGATCGCCATGATGTTCGGGTGGCTGAGCGCCGCGACGACGCGGGCTTCGCGCTCGAAGCGGGCGAGCGCTTGTGAGCTTTCAGCGAGACGCTCGGGGAGCACCTTGACCGCCACGTCGCGCTGCAGCCGTGTGTCCCGGGCGCGATAGACCTCGCCCATTCCGCCGGCGCCTATGGGCGAGACCAGCTCATAGGGCCCGAGCCGCGTGCCGGCAGTGTGTGGCATCCGAGTCGCCGTGATTATAGAGCCTGCCACCCGCCTCCGCCGCGAAGCGGGATCGCCGTAGCGCTACGAGCGGAGGCGGATGCTTGACTCCCGCGTTGCACGATGGTACAAACCGCGCACTCTTTAAACTCAACGCCGGGGAGCCGGCTTGGCCCAGACGGAAGCAGAACTGCTGGACAATCCAGTCGCGGGCCATCCAACGCTCATTCTGCGTTCGCCGGATTTCCATTCCATCACCGAGGTCGTCGCAGAGCCGGTCGAGCGGCCAACACCGATCGGCTGGTGGCTCTTCTTCATCCCTTCCCTCGCCCTCCTCAGCCTTCTCGGCGTGGCGGTCTCATGGCTGTTCTGGGAGGGGATCGGCGTCTGGGGCCTCAACGTCCCCGTCGGTTGGGCGTGGGACATCACCAACTTCGTGTTCTGGGTCGGGATAGGGCACGCCGGGACGCTCATCTCGGCGATCCTCTTCCTCTTCCGCCAGAAGTGGCGCACCTCGATCAACCGCGCGGCGGAGGCGATGACCATCTTCGCGGTCATGTGCGCCATGACGTTCCCGGGGATCCACGTGGGACGCGTCTGGGTCGCCTACTGGATGTTCCCGATCCCGAACCAGATGGACATGTGGCCCAACTTCAGGAGCCCGCTTCTCTGGGACGTCTTCGCGGTCAGCATCTACGGCACCGTCTCGTTCCTGTTCTGGTAAGTCGGCCTGCTCCCGGACCTGGCGACGATTCGCGATCGGGCGAAGACCCCCATCCGGAAGCTCGTGTACGGCATCTTCGCCCTCGGGTGGCGGGGCTCCGTGCGGCAATGGCATCACTACGAAAGCGCCTACCTCGTTCTGGCAGCCCTCGCGACGCCGCTGGTCCTCTCGGTTCACTCGATCGTCTCGATGGATTTCGCGGTCTCCATCCTCCCTGGATGGCACACGACGGTCTTTCCGCCCTACTTCGTCGCGGGCGCGATCTTCTCCGGCTTCGCCATGGTGCTGACGCTGATGGTGATCTGCCGCAAGGCGTTCGCCCTCGAGCACATCATCACCCTCCGGCACTTCGACTACATGGCGAAGATCATGCTGGTGACCGGGACGATCGTCGGCTACGCGTATGCCATGGAGTTCTTCACCGCCTGGTACAGCGGGAACCCCTACGAGCTCTACGCGTTCCTGAACCGCGCCCTCGGACCGTATGCCTGGGCCTACTGGATCATGATCACCTGCAACGTGATCAGCCCCCAGATCTTCTGGTCCAAGAAGGCGCGCACGAGCATACCGATCCTGTTCGTTCTGTCGATCGTCATCAACATCGGCATGTGGTTCGAGCGGTTCGTGATCATCGTGACGTCGCTGCACCGTGACTTCCTTCCCTCATCCTGGGACTACTTCAGTCCCACGATCTGGGACGTGTCGTGCCTGCTTGGAAGCTTCGGGCTCTTCTTCACGATGTTCTGCCTGTTCGTGCGCTTTCTTCCCATGGTGGCTACCGCCGAGGTCAAGACCGTCCTGCCGCAGGCCGATCCGCACTGGCAGCCCGGAACCGAACACGAGAGCCGAGAGCACGGATCACCGAGCCACGCCGTTGCCCCGACGGGCGCTGGAGCCCGCTCCCGATGGAGCTTCCAGATGCCGCTTGTTCCGCGGCTCCCGAAGGGGCCCTACTACGGAATCCTCGCTGAATTCGCGACGCCGGCGGCCCTCCATCGCGCGTGCGAGCGGGTGCGTGACGCGGGCTTCACGCGGTGGGACGCCCACACGCCGTTCCCCGTCCACGGCCTCGAGAAAGCGATGGGGCTCCGGCGATCCCAGCTTCCCTGGATCGTTCTCGGCATGGGGCTGACGGGAGCCGTGCTCGGGTTCGCCCTGCAGTGGTGGGTTCACGCAGTCGCCTACCCCCTCGTGATCAGCGGCAAGCCGTTTTTCTCCTGGCCCGCCTTCATTCCGATCACCTTCGAGCTGGCAGTCCTCTTCGGCGCGCTCGGCGCCGTCTTCGGCATGCTCGGCCTGAACCGGCTTCCAATGCACCACCATCCGCTCTTCCAATCGACGGTCTTCGATCGGGTGACCGACGACGCGTTCTTCATCTCGATCGAATCGTGGGATCCGCGGTTCGATTCGTCGGCCACCGGGAAACTGCTGGAGTCCCTCGGCGCGCGAAACGTCGAGCTCCTGGAGTCCTGAATGATCCCCGAACACGATCGCGCAGCGCTGCGGCCCGAGCAGGCCACGATCCCGCCAGGGCACCCTTGGAACCGCATTCCGGTCCTTGGCGCCGGCTGCGCCGTGCTGGGGGCGGTTGCTTGCGCGATTCTGGGGCCGGCCAATCCGAAGCAATTTTTCTTCTCGTGGCTCGTGTCGTTCCTGTTCTTTCTGAGCCTGGCCCTCGGTGCGCTCTTCTTCGTGCTGATTCAGTACGCGGCCCAGGGAGGATGGGGGATCGTGCTGCGACGGATCGGGGAGACGATCTTCGCGATGCTTCCCGTGATGGCGGCCCTCTTCCTCCCGGTGTTGCTCGGCCTGCGGGATCTCTACGAGTGGTCCGTTCCTGGGGCAGCCGAGCACGATGCGCTGCTTCGATGGAAGGCGCCATACCTGAACGTGCCGTTCTTCCTCATCCGGGCGGCGCTCTACTTCGGCATGTGGTCCTTCATCGCCCTCCTCTACTACCGCGGCTCGCGCGGTCAGGACGTGACGGGGGATCCCGGAGTGTCGGCCCGCCTGCGCCGCCTCGCCGGGCCCGCCATCATCGTCCTCGCGCTGACGCAGACCTTTGCGTCGATTGACTGGATCATGTCGCTCACGCCGCACTGGTATTCGACCATCTTCGGCGTCTATTTCTTCGCGGGTTCCTTCGTCGGGTTCATCGCGCTGCTCTCGGTCGTCGCGGTCGCGATGCGCGGGGTGGGGCTGCTCGACACGGTCATCAACGCCGAGCACCTGCACGATCTCGGAAAGCTCCTCTTCGGGTTCACGGCGTTCTGGGCCTATATCGCCTTTTCCCAGTTCTTCCTCATGTGGTACGGAAACCTTCCGGAGGAGACGGTCTGGTACAAGGCCCGGCTGGAGGGCTCGTGGACACAGGTCTCGCTCCTCCTCATGGCGGGACACTTCGCGGTTCCGTTCTTCTACCTGATGGGGCGGACCGTCAAGCGGAAGGGAGCCACGCTGGCTTTCGGAGGAGTGTGGCTCCTCGTCATGCACTTCGTGGACCTCTATTGGCAAGTCATGCCGACGCTCCATCCCGAAGGGGTCAGTCCCTCGGCTCTGGACGTGGCCGCGCTTCTGGCCGTCGGCGGGTGCTTCGTGGCGGCGGCGAGCTGGCTGATGCGACGGCAGGCGCTCGTGCCGCTACGTGACCCGAGGCTCGCCGAATCGCTCGCCTTCGAGAACGTCTGAGGGCGGATTGGGGTCCGCCTTCGCCAAGGCTACGGCGAGACCGCGCCGAAGCGCGGCCGGTCAGCGCGCGAAGGCGGGCGCGAAGGTTGCAGAGGTGGTAGGCTGGGTGTACCCTCTGCCCACTCACGACGGGCGGAACGCATCGACGGTGACGACGACACGAGCTTTTGCGATAACCAAGGAGCCGAGCATGCGCGGAACAGGGAACAGGTTGTGGTTGGCGGCTGTGCTGGCCGCGGTGTCGGCCTGGCCGGATGTCGCCTTCGCCGCCTCGTCGGTCTCCGGAACCGTGACGTTCACCGGGAAAGCCCCCACCCTTCGGCCGCTTTCCATGGACGCCGACCCCGCGTGCGCCAAGAAGCACTCGGCACCCGTGGCCAACGAGATGCTGGCCCTCGGCAGCGGCAACACCATGGGGAACATCATGGTCTGGGTCTCGAAGGGACTCCCGGCTGGCAAGACCTGGCCTGTTCCCAAGACTCCCGTGGTCATGGATCAGAATGGCTGTCAGGTACAAGCCGCACGTGATGGGGATCATGGTCGGTCAGACCTACCGGATCCTCAACTCCGACGGCGTCCTCCACAACATCCACACGCTGCCCAAGGTCAACAAGGCGTTCAACAAGGGGATGCCGGCGACGCTCAAGGAGACGACCACGGTGTTCGAGAAGCCGGAGGCCGTCTTCCACATCAAGTGCGACGTCCACCCATGGATGAGCGCCTATATCTCGGTCTTCACCCATCCCTTCTTCTCGGTGACGAGCACGGACGGGAAGTTCACGATCTCGGGCCTCGACGCGGGGACCTACGAGATCACCGCCTGGCACGAGAGGCTGGGAACGCAGACGGCCTCGGTCACGGTCGGCGCCACCGATAAGAAGACCCAGGACTTCAAGTTCGCCACCCCCGCGAAGTAGCGATCCGGAGACATAGCATGAGTGAGCCGGGAGCCGTCGTCGCACCTACGCCGCACGTCGCGCACGAAGCCCATCACGAGGAGCTGGGCTTCTGGCGCAAGTACATCTTCTCGGTCGACCACAAAGTCATCGGCATCCAGTACGCCATCACCGGCCTCCTGTTCCTCCTCTTCGGCTTTTCGCTGATGATGCTGATGCGCTGGCAGCTCGCCTACCCGGGCGCCGCGCTGCCGCTCATCGGCGGGCTTCTCGGCGACGCGCGCATGCCGGGCGGGACGATGCTGCCTGAGTTCTACAACGAGCTCGGCGCGATGCACGGCACCATCATGGTCTTCCTCGGCGTGGTGCCGCTGGCCGTCGGAGGATTCGGGAACTTCGTGGTCCCGCTCCAGATCGGAGCCCCGGACATGGCGTTCCCGCGGCTCAACATGGCGAGCTACTGGTTCTTCTTCCTCGGCGGCGTGACGATGCTCGCCAGCTTTTTCGTCCCCGGAGGAGCCGCGCAGGCCGGGTGGACCTCCTACACGCCCTTGGCCAACATCGCAGGTACGGGCCAGACGTGGTGGCTCTTCGGAATGGTCTTCCTGATCACGTCGTCGCTGCTGGGGGCGATCAACTTCATCACGACCATTATCCAGCTCCGCGTCAAGGGGCTCACGTTCATGCGATTCCCCTTCTTCGTGTGGGCCCAGTTCGTCACCGCCTTCCTCCTGCTCATGGCTTTCCCGCCACTCGAGGCTGCGGCGGTGTTGCAGTTGATGGATCGTGTTGCCGGCACGAGCTTCTTCCTGCCGAGCGGCCTGGTCGTCAGCGGTCAGGTCCTCGAAGTGGCCGGCGGAGGCAACCCGCTGCTCTGGCAGCACTTGTTCTGGTTCCTGGCGCACCCGGAAGTCTACGTCCTGATCCTTCCCGCGATGGGCATCGTGGCCGAGATCATCGCGAACAACACGCGGAAGCCCCTGTGGGGCTACCGGTCGATGGTCTACTCGCTCGTCTTCCTCGGCTTCATGTCGTTCATCGTCTGGGCGCACCACATGTTCATGACCGGCATGGGGACGGCGATGGCGGCGTTCTTCCAGACGACCACGATGATCATCTCGATCCCATCGGTCGTGATCCTGACGGCCCTGATCATCTCGCTCTGGGGCGGATCGATACGCTACAACACGCCCATGCTCTTCGCGGTCGCCTTTCTGCCGATGTTCGGCATCGGCGGGCTCACGGGGCTTCCGCTCGGCTTGAACGTCGCGGACATCCCGCTGCACGACACGTACTACGTCATCGCCCACTTCCACTACGTCGTCGCTCCGGGGACGATCTTCGCGCTCTTCGCGGGGATCTACTACTGGTATCCGAAGGCAACCGGAAGGAAGATGAACGAGACGCTCGGCAAGATCCACTTCGCCGGCTCGTTCGTCTGCATGAACGTCGTCTTCCTGCCGATGTTCCTCGTGGGGCTGGCCGGCGTCTCGCGGCGCCTGTACGACGGTGGGGCGGCCTACGACTTCGCGCAGCCAGTCATGCACTGGAACGTCGTCTCGTCGTGGGGCGCGTGGATCATGGCGATCTTCCAGATTCCCTTCATCTTCAATTTCTTCTGGAGCATCAAGAAGGGAGAGAAGACCGACCGGAACCCATGGCACGCCACGACGATCGAGTGGGCGGCTCCCTCGCCTCCCCCGCACGGCAATTTCCTCGAGGCGCCGCAAGCGTACCGCGGGCCGTACCAGGTACAGCGTTCCCGGCGCGGCCAGGGACTTCACGCCGCAGCACGAGGCCTGATCGATGGACATTCCCTACACCGTAGAGGTGCGCCGCGACACCGGTCTTACCAACGGCAAGATCGGCATCTGGCTCTTCCTGGCCTCGGAAGTCATGCTGTTTGGAGCCCTGTTTGCGAGCTACATCCTGATCCGGACGGGCGCGCCGAGCTGGCCGAGGGGAGACACGATTCTGAACGTCCCGCTCGCCACGTTCAACACGATCGTCCTGATTGGATCCTCCGTCACCATGGTCATGGCCTGGGCGTCGCTGATGCGTCGTCGCTTTGGGACGTTCCGAATCTACATGGGGGCGACGATCCTGCTCGGATTCGTCTTCCTCGTGGTCAAGTACTTCGAATACAGCCACAAGTTCCACGACGGGCTGTTTCCCAGCACCAGCAACTTCCTCGCCATCTATTTCACTCTGACCGGCCTGCACATGCTCCACGTGGCCGGCGGGATGGCGGTGAACGCCTATTTCTGGGGTCCCGGCGCGAAGCAGTGGAAGACGAATCCGGAGTGGTTCACCAACCGGGTCGAGCACTCGGGCCTTTTCTGGCATTTCGTGGATCTGGTCTGGATCTTTCTCTTCCCGACCCTGTACCTTCTGTAGGCGACATCCATGACGAGCGACCACGCAGCTGACATCGACCGACACGTCAAGGTCTACATCACCGTCTTCGTCGCGCTCATGGTCTTGACGATCGTCACGGTGGCGGTTTCCCGCGTCCACCTTCCCGTGCCGATTGCCGTGACGGTGGCGCTGGTGGTCGCGACCATCAAGGGATCGCTGGTGGCGTGCTACTTCATGCACCTGATCTCCGAGAAGAAGCTGATCTACGCGGTCCTCGCGCTGACTGCGGTCTTCTTTGCCGCGCTGCTGGCCCTTCCCGCCGTGACCCACAGCAACGGCTTCTGGATTCACGAATGAACCTCAGGTGGTTCCACGCCCTGCTGATCCTCCTCTCAGCGGCCCTCGCAGTGCTGTTCGGGGTCTGGTGCCTGGGCCTCTATGGACGCGAGGGCGGGGTCGCAAGCCTGGTCTCGGCCATCGCGGCGTTCGCGCTGTCGTTAGGTCTGGTCATCTACGACTCGTGGTTCCTCCGAAAGACGAGGACGCTGCGATGAAAGTGTGGATTAGACGGGCGGTCACGACGATGGCTGCCGTGATGATTGGCAGCTCGAGTGTCTTTGCCTGCCCGGTGTGCTTCGGGGCAGAGGAGACCTCGCTCGTCGATGGGACCAGGCTCGGCATGCTGGTCCTGCTGGGCATCACGCTTGCGGTGCAGGGCGGGTTCGTGGCCTTCTTCCTCTATCTCCGACAGCGCGCGAAGCGCATCGCTGACATCGACCTCGAAAACGAGTGGTCGGAGCTCCAAGGAGCGTCGAGAACATGACTGAGTGGCTTGGACTTCCGGCGCTCGCCGCAGCTCATGGCGGGCAAGTCGACAGCCTGATCGGCTGGACGCACGTGTTCATGCTCGTCTTGTTCGTCGGGTGGGGGGGGTTCATCACGTACGCCCTGATCCGCTTCCGCCAGTCGCGGAATCCGGTGGCGAACTACACGGGCGTCAAGTCGCATGCGTCGAGCTATCTCGAGGGCGGCGTGCTCGTGGTGGAGATGGTTCTTCTGTTCGCATTCTCGATCCCGCTCTGGGCCGCCAGGGTCGACCACATTCCGTCGGCGAGCGAAGCGCTTGTCGTTCAGGTCACCGGCGAGCAGTTCGCCTGGAACGTCCACTATCCCGGCCCCGACGGAGTATTCGGCCGCACGGACATCAAGCTGCTCGACCTCCAGTCGAACCCCCTGGGAGTCGACCGCTCCGATCCGGCCGCGAAAGACGACGTCACGACGCTCAATCAGCTCTATTTGCCCGTGAACAAGCCGGTCATCGTGAGGCTCAGGAGCAAGGACGTCATCCACAGCTTCGGCGTGCCAGAGTTTCGCGTGAAGCAGGACGCCATCCCCGGCCTCACGATTCCCATCTGGTTCGTCCCCAACGTCACGACCGCGGAGATGCGGGCCAAGAAGGGGAATCCCGAGTTCCAGTACCAGATCGCCTGCGCGCAGCTCTGCGGGCTGGGCCATGCCCGGATGCGGGGATTCGTCACCGTTCAGACCGCCGAGGAGTTCCAGAAGTGGCTGGAGGAAAGAGTCGCGGAGCAGAGCGAACCGGACCCCTTCTCGTAGCCCTCGCTACGCGTCCTCAATCAGTAGCGGGCCTCCCGGGCATCGTCCGCGCCCGGTCGAGTCTGTGTGAATCCGACGTCCGGGCCAATGTCGGAGTGACCCCGCGGCTTCCACCACGTGAACCACGTGTGTCCGCGCGCCTTCCCCCGGCGCATGTAGAAGATGGCGTACGGAACCCACAGCGCGATGCAGAGCACGAGCGCTAGCGCGACCGCAGTCGAGATCTCCATGGCTCAGCTCCTTCCAGTGCCATTCAATCTGATATGCAAGCTACAGTCCTGGCCGCAACGTCGTAATCGGTCAGAAAAAGCCAAAAACCGAAGCTGGTCAGCCGGAGTTCCGACGAACATTTGTGGGATTCCTACCCTGCATCCGCTCACGCGGAACTTGACTCCGGCGGGACCTACCCGAAGAGTTTCTGGGGTCATGCCGCCGCCGTCTTAGAGCCGGCCGATGATGTAGTTGACTGCGTGCGCAGTTCCGTGGGCAATCATTGCCGTCTCCAGGCCGTGTCGCCAGAACAGGTAACCGAACAGCACGCCGAAGGCTGCGTTCGCCCCGACGACGAATCCCACGATGTCGACCGACAGCCTGCCAACCAGCGCCGCCGCCGCCGGCAAATGACCCGCACCAAACAGCAACGCGCTCGCGCCGATGGCGAGCCAGACGTAGACGGTACGTGGGGCACCCCTCCGACGTTGCAGGAATCGCCACGCCAGCCAAACCAACGTCGTCATGAGGCCCCAGCGCAAGAGGAGCTCCTCGGTAATGCCGCCGTATAGTACGCGCGCGAGGAGCGAGAGATTGAACTGCTCCTGTATCGCCACGATGGCGGCGGGTGCGTAACGGCCGGCGGCAAACAACACCATCCCGCCAACGACGCCAGCGATGAGGCCGGGCAACAGCTGCGGCCTCAGCGCGGGGGCGAGCGGATGGGCTGTCACAGCGGCCTCAAATGCGGGCGCGCGAAGGCCAACCTCCGGCGCGAGCGCGACGCCCGCCCACACGGCGAGCGCGACGAAGAGCGCGCTCTGAGCGAGGCTCGCCAGTGAAAGCACCCACAGGGGCGCAGGAAGTGTCACCTCCCGCAGCAGTTGGGGCAGCGCCGTGACTGTGATGACGACCACGCCGAGCATGCCGGTCAGCCACAGGATGAGACTGAGTCGGAGCCGCGGCACCTCGCCGGTTCCGATCATGGAGGGCGGCGCCTCATACTTTCGCCACACCTAACCGAAGATCTTCGGGGTCGGCATCCGCGCGCGGATCCGCTCGAGCTCCTCGACGGTCACGCGGTCGAGGCCGCCTTTGCGGCAGGACTCCTCGACGGCCCTGACGACCATCCCCCTGACGAACGCGGGGATTTTCTTCATCCGCGCGGCAGCTGCATCGTCCCACGCGATGGTCGGCGGCGATTCAGTGCCGTATTCGATTGCTTGAGGCCCGAGCCCCCCCGCGACGGAGGCACGGCTGTGCATCGCGAGAAGGGGAGACCCGGCAAACGTTCCGGGCGTGTGCGTGCAGAGGGGGTCTTCGGCCATCAGATCGCCGGTCATCCCGAAGGCCCTGGCGCGACAGCCTCCGCAGTGGCCGTTCATCTCGCACGCCCCGCACCGCCCCCCGAGCGAGGAGCGGCGGCGAATGCCGGCGAACAGCTCCGAGGAGGTCCAGAGGTCCGCGAGACTCGCGTTGCGAAGAGTCCCCGCGAAGACCGGAAGGTAGGGGCAAGGGGTGACATCGCCGTTGGGCCGGATCCCCATGTAATGCGTCCCCGCCGGGCACCCGCCGGCCCCGCCGGAGTAGGTCCTGATCGCGGACAGACCGGGCAACGCGGGCCCGCCTTCGCCGAGACTACGGCGAGGGTCCGTCGGGACTGGGTCGGCCTGGGCGGCGGCATTCTCCAGAACGGTCTTGATGTAGTGCGGAGCGCACTTCGCGTTCACGAGCATCCGGCCGGCGTACTTCCTCTGGATCCGGTAGAGCGAAGCGAGCACCTCGTCGTACTGTGCGGGGGTGATGTCCGACACGAACTGGCCGCGCCCCGTGGGCACCAGGAAATAGAGGTTCCAGACCTTGGCGGCGAGGCGATCGTACGCGAAGTCGGCGATCGCCTCGAGCTCGCCGAGATTGTGCGAGCCCGCGGTCGTCTGCACGATGAAGGGAAGCCCGGTGCGGTTGAGGATCTGCGCTCCCTCCACCGTGTTTTGCCAGGCGCCACGCACCTTCCTGAAGCCGTCGTGCCGATCGGGATCGAGGGCATCGAGGGAAAGCGACAGTCCCCGTGCTCCCGCCTCGGCCAGGCGCCGCGCCACGTTCTCCGTGATGCGCACGCCGTTGGTGCCGACGACGACCCACAGTTCACGCTCCGCCGCACGCTGGACGATCTCGAGGATGTCGCGACGCAGGAGCGGCTCGCCGCCCGTCAGGATCGTCAGGCATTCAGGCGCGAAGGCGGCGAGTTCGTCGATGACCCTGAAGCACTCCTCGGTGCCGAGCTCGCTCCGATCGGCGAAATTCTCTGTGCCGACCAGGGCCTTGGGTCCGGCGTCGAGATAACAGTGCTCGCAGGCGAGGTTGCAGCGGTAGGTGAGGTTCCAGGAGACGACGTACGGCCGGGCGAAATCCATGTGATCACATGCCGAAGAAGTCGCGAGCGGCATCGAGGATCTTCTCGTCCACTTCGAGCGCTCCTCTCTCCTGCGCGAACTTCTCGATGCCGGTTCGCGCCATCGGGCGGACGAACTCGGGAATGTTCGCGAGCCTGGCTTCCGCGGCGGCAGTCCATCGGACGGGTACCGGGGCGTTGGGACCTACGTCCTGAGCTCCAGGAATCATCGCCGAGAATGGACACTTACCACCCGACGCGCCCGCCTCCGCCGTAGTCTCGGCGGGGCCGATTCGCACGCCGAGTGACTGGACGACCTGTGTCTCGTACGCATTGGTGAGCATCGCGATCTCGTAGCCGCACTCGGGACAGGCGTAGACGACCGAGAGCGATCCGCGGTCGGGCGGAGCGACGGTTTGGAGCTTCATCGGACTGTCGCAAGGGACACAGAGGAATTTCATCGCCGAGGCTCCCTGGATTCGAGGCTGTCCAGAAGTCGTTGCGCGACCTGGTCGAGGGCCCGGCCAACGGGTGTTTCGGGCAGTTCCGCGAGAGGGATCCCCCGATCGCACTGCCGGGCCAGCTGCGGATCGAAGGGGACGGTGCCGAGACAGGGAATGCCGAGGCTCGCGGAGTCATCAGAGAGAAAGAGTGCCTTGATCGCGTCGCACTCGCGGCAGTAGTAGCCGCTCATGTTCTCGACGTAGCCGAGCACACGGTTGGGCCACTTCGAGAGCGCCGCCACGGAGCGTGCGACGACGCCCCGTGACACCTCGGAAGGGATCGTCACCAGCAGGAACGAGGTCCGGGACCCGAGAAAATCGGCGTACTGGACGGTCCGCTCGGCGCCGGGCGGCAGGTCGAACATGAGCACGTCGAGCGCTCCCCACTCGAAGGACGCGAGGATCTCGCCCAGGAGGGCGAACTCCCGGGTGGCGCGCCAGGTATGAGACTCCCCCTGCACTGCGCTCTGGAAGTCGAGCGCCTCCGACTCCGGGATCAGCGAGCCCATCGAGAAGACGCCGATCCCGTTCGCGGTCCGCGGGAGCACGACTTTCTGACTGCCGGGAACGAAGAGAGCCCCTTGGACGCCGGCCATGCGCGCCTGTGACGGCCCGTTGAAGTCCGCGTCGAGGATCGCAATCCGAAGCCCGCGGGAACGCAGAGCGCTCGCAAGATGCAGCGTCAACGTGCTCTTGCCGACTCCCCCTTTGCCGGAGCCCACGGCCACGAGATGGCGCACGCCGGCGAGCCCGTCGGTGATGCGCGTGCGCTGCTCGGCAACCTGCTCGAGGACTCTGGAACCTCCGTCGCCGACGATGTCGTGGTAGCGCTTCACGTTGCCGTTCCCAGGTTGACTAGCTTACAGTTTCGCAGGCCGGATGCGCCATGAGTGTTAAGACGTTCCTGCGACGGATCGTGTCGGGGCGGGCCGGCCCGCGGACCGGGCCGGGGCATCGGGACGGCTCCCACGAGCCTGAGCCTGCGGCCACCGGTCTGTCGGATGCTGCGTTCATCGATGCGGCGTACTGGCTCCTGCTCGGGCGTCCCGCCGACGATCTGCGGCGAGTGGAGTTGACGCGGCTGCTCGAGCTCGGCCACTCTCGTGACAGCATCCTCCTCTCGCTGATCGGTCCGACCGAGTTCCGTCTGCGGCACAGCGAGCTCACCCGGAGCGAGCCGTCGCCCGGCCACGACGGGGCGCTCGAGCGCGGTCTCGCCACACTCGGCGGAGACGCGGCGTTCGTCGAGGCGTGCTACGCGTGCATCCTGAGTCGGGAGGCGGACGCGGCGGGCCGGGACGCATACCTGGCCGGCCTCCGAGCGGGCCAGCCCCGGCACGTGGTCGCCCACGCGATGCTGAGTTCCACCGAGTTCACCGATCGATACCGGCTCCACTGCCCGGCCGGTGGGGTGATCCCCCGCGACGTCCAGCTCTGTGAGCTGGCGAACCCGGCGAAATGGGACAACCCCGAGTGGATCAGTGTGCTCGAGGATCTGCAGCTGCCTGCCAAGGCCAAGCTGGCGATGCACCGAAAGGCGTACGAGTTCACCCAGGCGGTATGGGGCCTGCAACGGCTCGGCGCGCTGGGCGAGACCACGTCTGTGCTGAGCGTCGGCGCCGGGCACGAATCGCTCGCGTACTGGCTTGCGAACCACGCAGCCCGGGTGATCGCGACGGACCTCTACGAGGGCGATTGGCGCACGGTGGGCGCGGCCGAGGGTGACCTGCGGGTGGTCACCCACCCGGAGGAGTTCGCGCCGTTCCCCTACCGACGCGAGCGGCTGCGGTTCCTCCAGATGAACGGCCGGCACCTCGCGTTCCGGGACGCGAGCTTCGACGTGGCGTACTCGCTCTCGTCGATCGAGCACTTCGGCGGCTGGGCGGGAGCGCGGCAGGCGGTCGAGGAGATGGCCCGCGTGGTGCGACCCGGCGGTCTCGTCGTGATCGCAACCGAGTGGGCAGTCGCGGGGCCTCCGCGCCATGAAGTCTTCGCGCCCGACGAGGTGCGGGCGCTCGTGGACGTGCCCGGCCTCGAGCTGGTGGAGCCGATCGACGACCGAGTCTGGACCCGAAACGAGGGCGCCGCGGTGGACCTGCGTCGCAATCCCTACGAAACGCCGCACATGCTCGTGCGGATCGACGACACCGACTTCACCTCCGTGATGCTGTTCCTCCGGAAGCGCCTGGGCGACGTCTGAGCGGCGGCTGGGTCGTCGCGGCAAACCGCCGATCGGCCAAAGCGAATACCGCAATAGATCTTTCGTTCATTCGAAGTTCCTGCGATCTACCGCACCGACAAGACGCTCCCAGCGCCGTGCACCATTGCCGGGGCCCTTCATTCTGGACATTTTGGTTTGAGAATGAAGACATGGTACCAGCCAAAGAGACTTCCTAGGCGCCCTCGTACCAGGCCATCCGGCTTCAAAAATCGTCCGATTACAGGAAGATATCTCTGGACAAAACCCTTCTTGTGATATCGGACAACACCAAAGTCCTTCTGAATCGTCGACAGAACTTCAGACTTGCTGCGAATCCGGATGGTCACCGGACTTTCCAAGGGAGACCCTTCAGCAACGTGAGATCTGAACGCGTCGAATCGATGGTTCAGGAATGACCCCGAGAGGATCCAGCGAAACAGCATGTAGGCATTGAAGAACGAATACTTCGAATACACCGCCAACATCAGGCGGCCGTCCTCACGAAGCAGCGCCCGAATCCGCCGAAGGACCTCATCCTCGTGTGGAATATGGTGAAGGACCCCGAAGGAATACACGACGTCGTAGAACTTTTCGGGAAGCCTTGTCTGGGTCACGTCGCCCTGAAGGAACTCACCGGAGAAACCCCTGTCCTTGAGGTTCTTCGCGGCCAGAGCCAGGTGACGACGAGTGACATCGATGCCCGTGTAGATCGCGCCGCACCCGCACATCGTGGCGGCATCGATGCCCAGACCGACGCCGATTTCCAAGACCTTCTTCCCCGAAAAAGAAGGAAAGTCAAAAATCCTTGGGATCCAGGGGGTCTCGTATCCGTAGCGATAGGCCTCCACATCCGCGAAGAACTGGCGGCTCCCGACCGCGGCGCTACTGCGATGAGATCCGACAGGGAAAGAGTTCCAGAGTCCGACGGCCGCCTCGTTGGAGGGCGACCGCTCCTCTCCAGCTTCCGTCGGGCGGGGTTCGGTGGAAGTCATCGGGGCAAATCCGCCGAGGCTGCAGCCTCAGTTCAGGTACTTCTTCGAGCATAGATCGAGATTTGAGGCCCCGCGTCGGGATTCGAGAACAAGGCCGTCACCGGCTATCGCACCGGCATCTTTCCAGACGGGTCGATCATCGTGGGCGAAGCGTCTTCATGAAAGACGAAGAGGGGCCCACCAAGGGCCTCTTAGAGGGCGAGCGCCGGTTCCTGGACGTCATGGTGAAGGACAGCCGCCGGTACGGGAGCACGGTGGATGGGTTACGAATATTTCGAGCGGGACAACACGACCGGCCGCCTGTCCGGCAGCGATCAGGCCACATGCTCCGCCTGTCACCCGAAGGCACAGACGGACCACCGCCCGTGCCTATCGCTTCTTTCCAGTGAAGGTGCCTTCGCCGAGGTCGCCGATCGTCACCTTCCCCTTCATCGTCGCCGCATCCGCCGTCCCCGTGTAGGTCACGGTCACGGTGCTGCCCTCGAAGGAGGTCGTGAAGCCGAACGTGATGGCGTTGCCCTTGATCGTGCCGGTCACCTTCTGCTCACCAAAGACCTGTGACGAGTAATTGCCGGTCAGCGTCTCGCCGTCCTGCTCGAGTTCAACGCTCGGCGAGCCGGTGCCGCCCGCGGTTTCGACGGTCAACGCCCAGCTACCGGACACATCGACGGGTTTGTCCTGAGCCGCGACGTGGGCGAGCAGCGCAGAGGACGCGAGGCAGAGGGCCGTTCCGATGGTCACGAGCAAGGCGAGTCGCTTCATGGCTGGGATTATAGCGGCGCGCATGGCTGGTGTGGTGGGCAAGACACCGCCGGCGCTTCAGTGCCGTTTGGCGGCCGCGATGACAGCCTCGGGATCGTCGTGCTCCCAGGCTGCCGCGATCGCGTCCTCGCTCATCCCACCCACGCGGCCGAGCACGACAAACGGCATGTACGCGTGCCCGCGGCTCTTCCAGCGCGCCATTTCGATGAGCGACGCGAGCGCTCGTTGTCGGAGGTCCGCCAGCAGCACCGGATCCCGTGACGCGGTCAGGGCCGCCAGTGCCGCCGCGGATTTGTTCCGATCCGTCCAGTTGATCGAATTCAACAGGTCCACAAATGGCGCGGATGGCACCGACAGATTCGACGCCGGGTTCTCCCGGGCGTGTTGCGCGAACAACGCCAGCGCGCGCATCGCGTTGTTTCGAACCTCAGGCTCGGCATCGTGCATCGCGGCCGCCAGGTCGTCGACGACCGACGCCTTGTCGGGCGCGTACGCGATGACCTGCGCGGCGAGTGCGCGCTGGGAGGCATCGCCTGATCCGCGCAGCACTGTTTGCAGCAGCCGCAGGTCGCGGGTGGCGTAGTCAGGGAAACGCTGCTGGATGGCACGCGAGGCCGGGTCCTTCATCAGCGAGTAGCCGAGCGAGCGATCCTCTTCCGCGTCGCCTCGCGTCACGGCAGCCATGAAAGCCTGTTCGAACTCCGCGCCTGCCTTGACGACATCGTCGCGCAGGCGGACCTCGCCCTGAGGTGCCGCTCGAAATGTCAGCCCAGGGACGCCCTTTTCGCGAACCCCCACGAACAGCACCATCCGGCCGTCGTTGCAGCAGACGCCTTCCAACCGCGCCTCGGCGACCCCGGACACGCGCTCGAGCCTTGCCACGAGTTCGTCGTCGCTCGCCGGAAACGCATCACCCGTCTTCAAACTAATAGCCTGTCGCACCGGCCCTTCCTCGACATGGCGGAGGCCGTAGATCTCGATCAGGCCAATCGGCGGCGCGTCCTGCAGCACGAGCACGGTCGCCAGACACAGCGCGGCCCGCATGGGTAGACTCTGACGGCGTCGAGCTTCGCCGTCAAGGTCGACGGCGCGCGCGGCATGGGTGGTTTCCGAGCGGCGGCTCACTCTTTCTCAGCGCTGGCCAGCCAGATGTCAGCCTTGCGATTTCTCACGCCGTACACGATCAGACGATCGTCGCGAGAAAGGGAATAGCCGTTGATGGCATCTGGAAAGACCGAGACGATCTTGTGAGGCTTTCCAGCCCCCGGGTTGATCAGATACAGCCCACCCTTGTAACCGACGAGCAGCCGGCGACTGTCGCTGAGCCAGCGAGCCGCTGACTCGGTTTCCGCGAGTTCGGAAACCTGCTGGCCCTGTTGTGTGTCGAAATCATAGAGGTAGGCGCCAGACGCGTCTGCGCCGACCGCGGCCAGCGCCAGCTTCCGCCCGTCGGCCGACCACGAGCCCGGAGCCATCGTCACACCGCGAGGCAGAGAAAACGGGAGCGCCTCTGGCGTCTGTTCGCGCCAGGGCTTTCGAACGTCGAACACGAGCGCCCGGGTTGGCCTCGTGGCTCGCTCTGGGGTCCGGATGGCCATGCGCGTTCCTTCCGGCGACCAGATGGGAGTGGTGACCAGCGTATCGGCGTCCGTGAGCTGGCGCAGGCCGCTCCCGTCCGCGTGGATCGTCCAGATCTGGAATGTGCCGCTGCGGTCGGAATGGAACGCGATCGTGTTTCCGTCAGGAGACCACCTCGGCGAGCGGTCCCGATGCGGATCGTCGGTGAGCTTCCGGAAACCTGTCCCGTCCGTCCGCACGACGACGATGTCCCCCCGGCCCCCTATGGTCACTGCGGTAACCCACTCCCCGTTCGGCGACAGATCCGGGACTGCTGTGTCTCTGGTTCCGGCGGTAATGGCTGTCGGCAGACCTGTCGTGGCTTCACGCGAGGGATCGAATCCGATCTTGAAGAGGTTAACGGCTGACGTGAGGTGCGCGTAGGCGACGCGTCGGCCGTCGCGCGAGATGCTCAGGTACGCGCTGTACGGCGACGGCGTCGTCACCGGTTGGGGCTGGCCCAGGACGGTGCCTGACGCTTCGTCGACCTGCACGCGCCAGAGATTCATGCTTCCGCCCCGATTACTCGAGAAAAACAGCGACCGCCCATCCGGTGACCAGATCGGGCTCCAGTCGGTGGCGGCGTCGCTGGTGACTGGCACGGCTGCGCCGCCGGATGGCGCCACGGTCCAGAGGTCTCGCTGTCCGGAGACATCTGGCTGTCCGGCGTCTCGCGGCCTGCCCCAATACGCAATCCGGTCCCCATGGGGTGACCAGTGGGGCTGAAAGCTGTCGGCTTCCGAAATCTCGCGAGTCCGCCCGGTGGCGACCTCGACGACGATCAGCCGGCCCTGCCAACTCAGGCTCTCAGGATTTTCGAAATCGGCGGTGCTGGCGGCGATCTCCCTGGCGTCCGGGGACCAGGAGGGATGAAAGCCCCGAGCACTCAGTCGCCTGGGACTTTCACCGGTGGCGCCCATGACGAACAATCCGCCTCCCTCTCGCTCGGATCGGAACGCGATCTGCTGGCCGTCGGGAGAAAAGGCGGGCTGGGTGTCATCGGCGGCGGAGTCCCTGGTGAGATTGAGCGTGGTCGTGCCGCCCACGCGCTGGAAATAGATGTCCCAGTTCCCGGAGGCTTGACTCGCGTACACCAGCGACTGGCCGTCCGGCGACAAACTTGGATACAGTTCCTCCCCGGGTTCATCGGTGAGCTGCGAGAACGACCACGGAGCCGAGCCCTCGTCCGTGCTCCTGCCGCTCCACACGAACCAGGAAGCGAGCAAGCGCCGCGAGCGCGGCTCCGACCAGCGCGAACGGCGCGACGTCGTCGCCACGGTCTGGAGGGTGGGGGCACAGCGCGCCCCGAGACGGCCGATGCCGTCCCCGACTGCCGCGCCACCCGGCGCAGGTCCACCACCAGATCGCGCATCGTCTGGTAGCGCTCCGCCGGGTCCTTCTCCAGCGCCTTGTCGACCGCCATCCGCAGCGCGATCGGGAGGTGCTCACCGAGCGGCTCCGGCGCGCCATGAATGACGGTCTGCAGGAGCTCGAGATCGGTCGCGCCGGTAAACGGCCGGCGTCCGGCCAGCAGTTCGTAGAGCACCACGCCAAACGAGAAGATGTCGCTGCGCGCATCCAGGGGCTGGCCGGAGGCCTGCTCGGGCGACATGTACGCGATGGTGCCGATGACTACGCCCGGGCGCGTCTCGCCGGCCGTGATCGTGTGCGCCGCCGCGGCGGGTGTCGCACGCGCGTCCAGCTTCGCCAGCCCGAAGTCCGCCAGCTTCGCGTAGCCACTCGTCGTGACCAGGATGTTTTCAGGTTTGATGTCGCGGTGCAGAATGCCTGCCGCGTGCGCCGCCGCCAGCCCGTCGGCCACCCCGACCAGCAGGTCCACGATCTGACGTGACGAGCGCGGCTCGCGCCGGGCCCAATCCTTGAGCGTGCCGCCATCGACGAACTCGGTGACCAGATACTGGCGACCGTCGAATTCCCCAGCCTCGTGCACGGTGAGGATGTGCGGATGATTGAGGGCCGACGCCATCTTCGCTTCTTGCTGGAAGCGGCGGCGCGCTGATGAATCCGCCAGCTCGGACAGCAGAAGCTTGATCGCGACCGGACGATTCAGTCGCGGATCGATGGCGAGATACACCACGCCCATGCCCCCCGCGCCGATCCGCCGCTCGATCTGGTACGCGCCGAGTCGCTGCCCTTCCAGCGTGGTCGCCCTCGCGGTGTCGTCGACGAGCATCGTCGGCGTCTCCAGGACGCCCGCCGCCTCCTCGTGCGACGCCAATAACTGCTCGACCTCCAGCCGCAACGCCTGGTCGCCGCGGCAGGCTGCCGGCGAGAAACGCCGGGCGGGCGTCTGGTGGCAGCGCGCGCGCGCCGTCGAACAACTTCTTCAAACGTGTCCGTTCGTCTGGAAGGCTCATGGCTCGAGAAGGCGCCTAATTCTATCTCCGCTTGCGTTTCGGATTGCGCATGGCCAGCGGCCGTGACGCCTTGCCGGCTATTGCGTGGTGGCTGGGCACTGGAGTGACAGGCGGAGTGAAGGGGCCCTTCGGCCTTGGCCTAGTCGGACCGCGCCCTGGCTGCGTAGAGTCGATGTGTGCCGGCGGGGCGGAAACCGAGCGTCTCCAGCAACTCCTTCGAGATCTCCGCCGGGTGGACCTTCGGGAACCGGAACGCCCTCGTATGCCTTGCGCCCTGAGTCGAGAGAGCAATTGCTTCAGGCGGGCTCCACCGTCCTCGACGAACGTGCGGAGCGAAACAATCTCGGCCGTCGGGCCCGCCTCCGCCGAGGCTCCGGCGCGGTAAAGCACGTAGGCCTCGATTCGCTCGTCGGAGGCGACGGCGAGGCCCGCAATGTCGTCCTTCCTTGCCGTGAGTGTCTCGACAGCGCGCTCCCAGCACACTTGAGGGTCAGCCTTCACCAAGGAGACCATTGGCGGCGAGATCGTCGACCGTGACCGGAATCACGAACCCGCCATCGCCATCTGGATCCCGCACATCATTCTCATCAGGCTGCAAGACGTAGTCTGTGAGGAGCGATTCCTGGACGTATCCGCTTGCGCTGAACAGCTCGCAGGCCGGGGCGAGCGTCTCAGGGACCTCGGCGACGATTCGTGGGGGGCCGAGAATCGCGAGCTTCGAGCTGAGCGAGGTGAGCAGGTGACGGCCATGACCCTGCCTTCGATGATCGGGATGAACGGCGATCCTGTGGATGAGCGTACCGGACGGCCGCTTGGCGCCGATCAGGACGCCGATCGGGTCAGAGCCCGAGAAGGCGACCATGCAGCTGCTGCACCAGACCTGAAGGTCGCGGATCGACCGCTTGAACGCGTCCGGCGTCGTCGGGCGGCTCGTCGGGAAAGTACGGAGACCAGCAGCGATTCAGCGCGTCGACGAGAAGCCCGATGTCGTCGCGACCGGCAGAAACGATACGCTCGCCATTCAGCTGCGATCCCACCTCCAGTTGAGGTAGCCGCCACCCGCCGGGCGCCCGGGAGTTGTCGCTGATCGGGAGCGTAACGAGGCCGCGCCTCGTCGGATAGCGGCTCGCGCCGAGTCCCGCAGCTGTCGTCGCGACCTCCGCGGGCTTCGCCGCCCGTTGAGAGCGTTGTAGGTGGCGATCATCTCGGCCATCATCTTCTTGCCGATCTCGATTCCCTCCTCGACCAGCGCAAGGTCGATCGACGCCGCGGCGCGCTCCCGCGCAAGCTCCTCGATCCGCTCCTGCGTCTTGCTCCGCATGAAACCGACCGGCACCCGGAAGATCCGCTGCGTGGCGTCGTTGGTCCACTCGAATGTCGAGATCAACGGGTTCTTCCTGTCGTCGCGCGCGATGAGTCTGGCCTCGCTCCCGGCGCCCGCCGCGCCTCGGCTGACGCTTCGGGAGGCTGGCGCGCGGCACGGCGGAGGAGGGAGCCTGGATCTCGAGCGGCGCTCCCAGTCTCCTCCTCGATCACCTGTCGGGCGAATTCGAGCGTGATCGCGTCGAGCTTCATCATGCGCGCGCGCTTTTCGACACGCGCCTTGACGCGACGGCGCTGATAGGCGTTCTTCATGGTCCAGAGGCCCTTCCTGGCTTCCTCCGACCATCGGAGCTTGCGACCGTCGTAGGTGGTCTCCTCCTGGAGGCCTCCTTCCACCGCCGCGATCTTCTCGATCATCTCCTGCGAGATCACCTCGAAGTCCGTGGCGCCGCACACGGTGCACTTGACGGCGCCGCTCTGCGTGGCCGCGACTCCGCACGCCCGGCACATCGACACGGGGCCGGACTTCGCCCGCTCGAGCGCCACGGCCTCGGCCAGCGCCTTGGTCGCGGCCGACGCGCTCTTCGGCATGAACCGATCCATCGCTTCGTCGATCACCGCGTTGGTGATCACCGAATGCCCCTTCTCGAGCGCCAGGCGAAGGACACCGGTGCGGGCAATCCCCTTGACCTGCTCGGGAACGTGCGTCATGCGCTGCCTCGGCCTCGGGCGTCCACCGGACGGTCTCCTCGGCGCGCACGTCGAGGCGTGGCACCTCGAGGCGCGTCGAGAGGAGGACATCGCACGAGGCGGCGCGAAGCACGTTTTCCGCGTTGCTCCCCAGCCCCGTCTCGTCCTTCGGGCTGTGCACGCCGATCCGCCCCATCACGATGAGCCAGGGATTCGTCTTGCGCGCGTGATCGAGGATCTTCTGGAACGGCTTGCCGTCGAGGAGCGTCTTCTTGATCTCGGTACCCGCCTCGTTGCACATCCGCTCGCCCACCTCGAGATGAGACTGATAGATCTGCGCGAGCCCGGTGTCGATGATCTCCTCGTGGAGCTGGTTCTGCTCCTCGAAGCGGAAGACCTTCGCCGCCTGCTCGGTGAGGACGTTGACGATGCCGTTGAAGACGGAGTAGTGCAGATAGGGATCGTAGACGGCGATCGCTTCGACCCTCTTGCCGAACGTGCGCGCCAGGTCGACGGCGGTCATCAAGGCGCCGAACGACTGCGGGCTGCCGTCCATGCCGACCAGGATCGTGTCCCGCTCGGCCTCGCCCGGCTCAGGGACGTGCTTGACCACCCAGACGTCGCGGTCGGACTGGCGGGCGACGCGTTCGCAGACCGAGCCGATCACGCTGTCTCTGGCGCGTCCGATTCCCAGGGCGCCGATCACCACCAGGTCGTGCTCCGAGCCGGCGAGATCCTTGAGGATCTCGATGTGATGTTTGCCGTCCATCATCCGCGGCTCGAACGCAAGCCCCGACTCCCCGCAGGTGCGCGACATGCCATCGAGATAGCTGTCGGAGATGAGCTTGAGGCCCATCGTGATCAGGCTGTCGTGGATCTTCCGCTGGCGCTCCAGTTCCACCTCGTCGATGTACTCCTCGGGGAGGGTGTACTCCATCTGCCTGAAGCGATAGTCGTGCAGTTTTGCCGCGTAGACATGGCAGCCGACCAGTTTCGCGGAGTACGCCTTGCCCAGCCCGACGGCGCAGGCGACGGCGCGGTTGGAGTGGTCTGAGTTATCGACGGGAACGTAGATGCTCTTGTACATCGAATCCTCCGGATAGCCCGCGACAGCTCACGCCTGTGTGGCTGCCGGTTGATCTCGCCGGAGCGGTGCTCCGGCTCGCCCTTCATGCGCCACCGGCGTGGCCGGCGGCAGCAGGTTGACTCGGCTCTCCGCCGAGCTTCCCGCGGGCGCGAGAGCCGTAACGCCACCGCACCCAGCCGATCAGGGCCAGCTCGATGGCGAGAATAATCAGCGCCGTCTTCACCATCGGGCCGACGGCCGATGGGACAACTTCCGGCTCGACGTAAATGGAGTACCAGACCGTGAGACCTCGCCTGTTGCCGCGCTCGCGTGAGAACCCGTCCCAGGCCGAGAAGGCAATCGGCAGGAACTGTCCGGGCGCAAACGGAGCGCCCGAGGTCGCGCGAAGGGGCCGCTTGAAGATGACCGACCATTCTCCCTGATCGTAGCTTGCGACACCGGCGAGATCACCCGTGTCGTTAGGCGCGATCTCCGCGCTTCCCCGGCCCGTGAACTGGAGGGGATCGGGGCGGGCCAGATCGAAGAACCAGAGATCCACGGCGTTCTGAGCGTCGCCGAAGAGGAAGTAAGGCTTGCGAGCGCCGGTCGGCACCTCCATGGGAATCTGGATGGACACGGCGTCGGAGAACTCGGATGGCTGGTCGGCTGGTGCCGCCGGCTCCTCCGCAAACGGGTCCGCTCCGGCCGGTTGCGCACCTGCTGGCGGCGGCGCCTGGCCGGCCGGGGTCGGGGCGACTTCCTCGTCGCCAAAAACGCCACCCGTCGACGCGGGCGCGCCAGCCGCGTCTTCCTCCTCCTCGGGAGGCACGGGAAGCGACGGCCCGTTGGTTCCCGTCTTCTGCGCGCTCATGTCGTGCCATCGAACGAGGAAGGCGATCGACTCGGCATCGTAGATGGCCTGAACCATCACAGATGTCGTGGGGGGATGGAACGCGCGTCCGGGCTCCATGATCTGTCCGATGATCGGGAAGCGGGCGACACGAGCGGACTCGAAGCTCGCGGCGCCCTTCTTCAGGTCGATCGGATCCAGGACGTGCTTGGCGATGACAAGGTTGGTGTAGCCCGGCCCGTCGCTCCCAGAGAGCGAGACGATGAAGTCTGCGATCGCCCATCGTTGCTCGGGCTGAAGGGAATCGGCGAACGACGGCATGGGCGTGCCGTTGAACCCCGTGCTCATCGTCCTGAAGATATCCTCCCGCGTCGGGCCTCCCCGGAAGGTCCAACTCTGCGCGAGGTCTGCTGCGCGTATCGCATGACCCCAGTCGTCCTTCAGGGTTGGAGCCGAAGATCCGTCGCCCCGGCCGAGCGTGCCGTGGCACTTGACGCAGCCGGTCTCCACGTAGAGCTTCTTGCCGAGCTCGACTGACTCATTCGTGGCGCTCGGCGCGCTCGGCAGCTCCACGGGCTTGGGCACATTCTCGGCATTCGAGAAGTCGGGAGAGAAAGTCTTGATGAAGTAGGCGAGATCCGACACTTCCTGGTCGGATAAGGTCGGCCAGGCCGGCATCGAGGTGTAGGGCATGCCGCGCCTGATGATGTTGACGAGGTCCTGATGGGTCGGGAGCGCCCCATTGGGAGTCGTGCGGACCTTGAACTTGCCCGCCGTGAAGTCGCGGGGCCTGGGGCTCAAATGGGGCGTGGCGTAGCCTTCGCCGTCGCCCTTCTCGCCGTGGCACTGCGAGCAGTATTTGAGATAGAGCCTCTTACCCGACTCCCGCTGCGCCTCGGTCCCGACGTCGGGACCCTGGGCGCGCACCAATCCGGCCGGCGCGGCGCACAAGGCGATCGCAACCGTGAGAGCCGCGAGAGACGAGCGCGCATCAATCAGGCGAGAGGTCATGCCTAGTGGACCTCCTCCTTCGCGCGAGGCCTCTGGTCGGTGAAGTCGTAGAGAAAGAGGATCGCCTCCCACATCTCGTCTTCCTTCAGGATCTTCTCCCAGGCCGGCATGGCAGTCTCCCAGGGAGCTCCTTCCTCGGGAAGCCCCGGTCCGCCCTTGGCAACTCGCCACAGCAGAAACGTGTCGCGAAGACCCGAGATCGTCCCCTTGTCGGCAAAACTGGTCGGGATCGGGTCCAGCCCGTGCACGAACATGCCGTTGCCGGACAGGTCGTCGCCGTGGCAGAAGACGCAGTTCCGGTAGTAGACCCGGCGCCCGTTCTCGACATGTTTGCGGAACTCTTCCGGATTCGACGTCTCGAGTCGCAGGAAGGGGTTCTCGCCGGCGTCGAGATCGATCTTCTTGTCGTGAACCGTGATCTCCGACGGCGACGCCGGATGAACCGTCCGCGCGAAGAACGGGGGCTCGAGAGGAGCGTTCATCCGGATGTAGACGTTCGCCGCTGCAAGCGCCGGGAGGCCGACGACCGTTGCGCCGAGGAGCGCCGTGTACCGCTTCTCGGTCATGAGCCGGACGAGCGGGCCGGAAACTTCGTCCCGGCGCTCCTGGCTGGAGGACACGTAGGCCAGGATCGCAATCGAGATGATTCCCATGTAGAGCGACACGACGGAGGCGGGAATCGGCGCGGTGAATCCGAACCGGAGGAGGACGTACATCCCGACCCACCAAGCGGCCGCCCACGGCAGCAGCGTTGCCCGACGGAAGCGAAGGAGCCCGAACACGGCGGTCACGGCGAGGACGACCAGGATGTTCATCGCGCACCTGCTGGAGGCTGCGCCCCGCCCGGCGCGGCGCCTGGGGCCGGGGCAGCCGCTGGAGGCTGCGCCCCGGCCGGGGCAGCCTTTCCGGCGTTGTAACGGTGGGTCGTCTGGAGCGTGACCGTCGGCGTGCCTCCAAGCGTCTGGAGGGCCGCGATCACGCAGAGGATCTCCTGATCGGTGAGACCTATCGGCGGCACGTTGATGGCGGGCATCGCCGGTGGGAATCCCGGTACGACGAACGCGTTGGGTTCGTACATCGATTGGGCCAGGTAATCGACATCGCCCAGGCCCGGGACGCGGCTGGTCGCGCGTGCGCCAATTCCGTCGAGGTCGGGGAACCGGAGCGCCCCCGTCTTGCCGATCGTATGACAGGTCAAGCAGAACCCCTTGCCCTCCATGATCTGACGGCCGACTTTGGCCATGTCGGCCGTGGTCATGTCACTGACCAGGGCGGTCTCCTGGGGAGGCTGAACTTCCTTCTGAGGCACCATCTGGCCGACGTAGGTATAGAACCCGGTCGTCGCCAGGACGAGTGCGCCGATGCGGATCAGGAGCGGGACCCTCATGACGTCCGCCTACGTTCCCGGAGTCGCCGCCGGGAACTCCGGCGAGACCTCGCCGGAGCCTTGGCGAAGGCGGGTCCGCCTCTGGAAATCGGGCCGGTCGTGCAGGCTCGTGATCCAGAACACGAAGCCGATCAGGAGAAAGAACAGGAGCACGGTCGCCGAGACGACCTGCGTCGCAAAGCCAAGGGTAGGCGTGAACGCGTCGGGGGATTGGTCCCGAACGACGCCGTAGACATGCCAATGCTGACGGAGCCCGGAGCGCACGTAGCCCATGAGCCCCATGAGCCAGGTGAAGGTGACCGCGATGAAGATCAGGACGTACTGCGAGATCGCCGGGATCTTGCCCCAGCGCACTTCGGCGCTCTTGCTCGCGCCACGGAACAGAAAGACGTCGATGGCGGTGATTGCCACCATGGCGAACAGGACCGAGAGAACCTGCGGCACGGAGAGCCCGATCCGGACCGTCGCCTCGACGAAGTACCCGTAGACGCCGAGAAAGATCACGAATATCGCGACAGCCGCGAAGATCGTGAGCTGCGCCACATGGCCTTTCTTCGCCCACGCCACCGTTGCCACCTTCCCCGTCCGCCGGTACAGGAGGAAGCTCATGAAGGTCGTGAGGATCAGGATGTTCACGGCCGTGTTCTTCGCGGACATGACCCCGAGGAAGCCCAGAATCGGGTGTGACGACCCTCCCATCGCCCGGAGCTCAGAGACGGTCGCGATGATGGACCGCGGCGTCGCCCAGACCATGAAGCAGAGCGCGATCGCGATGAGCAGGTACTTGATGAACTTCTGAACGGGCTGTGCGCCCTCGACCCGCCCCATCCCGAGCCAGAGGTAATAGTTGGCGGCGAGGAAGAGGTTCCCGATCAAGACGGCCTGGATGATGAAGAGCCACGAGAAGGCCCCGCCCATCATCGTGAGCCCGAGCGTCTGCGAGTAGGCGTAAATCTCCTTCGCAAGCCAGTAGCCGGCGAAGGGGAGCGGGAGGAAGGCGATGATCGCGACGAAGTTGCCGATGTAGCCCATCCAGTCGTAGTGCGCGCGCTCCTCGTCCGTTTCGGCCTGCAGGAACTTGAAGGCCGCGTACGCGGCGGCGACCGATCCGCCGAAGGCGACGTTCGCGATGACTCGATGGACGTTGATCGGCATCCAGGTGAAGTTGTAGACGGCGTCCCAGACGTTGAGGACTGCCCCGCTGCTCGAGACCCCCTTCGGAGACATCATGAACGTGAGCCAGGAATTGGCGATGAACATGATCGCCGTGCCCACGATGTTGAGGCCGAGCCCGAGGCCGAGATGGACCAGCGGATGAAACTTCCCCCAGCCGTAGTAGTAGGTGTATAGGAACAAGGCCTCGAAGAAGAAGAGCAGGACGTACGGAAGAAAGGTCGGCGAGAACACGCTCATCAGGTAGTTCGTGAACTTCGGGTACAGAATGACGAGCATGAACGTCAGGAACGCCCCGAAGGTCGCGGTGAGCGAGAACGAGACGGAGAGCAGCTTCGTGAACTCGTGCGCGAGCCGGTCGTATCGCAGCTCTCCGGTCTTGTAGCCGATCGCCTCGACGATGAACGCGAAGATCGGGATGGCCAGGACAAACGCCGCAAACAGCAGGTGGAGCTGCGCGACCATCCAGATGGCGACTCGGCTTCCGATGACGGGAAACTTCCGGTACTCGGCCTCCACGTAAGGCTTTGCGCTGGCCTTGCTTTCCGCATCTGCCTTCTCGGCGGCCAGCCCCTCCGCGCGGGGCGTTTGGTCGACGGAGGCGGCGGGAGCCCGGTAAGGCTCCTTGTATTCGCGGCTCACGAGCGTCGAAGCGATCCACACCGCCCCGGCGAACATGGCAAGGCCGGCGACGGGACCGAGAAGCACCAGCACTTTGCGGTTCTTCACGCTGATCATCGTGGCGCCTCGCTCACTTCGGTCCCCGCCGGCACGCCCGTTGCGCGCTCCAGCCGCTTGCGCTCGAGCTCCCGGACATAGGCGACGATTGCCCATCGGTCCGCGGGAGGGATCGGCCAGCGATACCCGGACATCAGCCCCGTGCCGTTGGTGATGACGTCGAAGATCTGCCCATCCGGGTACTTCAGGATCTTCTCCTGGTGTATGGACGCGGTAGGGACGTTGCCTCGCTGGAACAGGATCCCCTTGCCGTCCCCCCGAGCGTCGTGGCACGGCTGGCAGTAGATCACATACCGCTGGCGGCCGCGCTCGACAAGCGCCTCGTCCACGGTCACGGGAATCGTCGCAACGAACTGCTCGTCCGCTCCCTTGCCCGTGAAGAAGGCGGCGTCTTCCTGGAGCCCGCCGATCGGGACCGTTCCTGGAACCGGCTGGCGCATGGACGCGCCGTCGTAGAAGAACGTGCTGGCCGTCTGCGGGAGCACCTTCGGCTGATCGTCCATGCTCGGGTTGAGATGGATCGGGGGACGGCTCGACGTGCAGCCGCGCGCGCAGCCGCTGACGGCGACAAGCGAGGTGAGCACGAGCATGCCCAGCACGCGCCGTGAGCGGGCGTTCATGCCAGGGGCCTCTCTTCCTTCCCAGCGTGCCAGGCTCCCGCGTCGGTCCGCGCGCCCTCGAGGTCCGGGTTCGGGTTGCGCACCTTGGCCAGATAGGTCGTCCGGGGCTTGGTGTTCAGCTCGTCGAGCAGCGCGTAGTTGCGCGGATCGGCCTTCGCCTTCACGACGCGGCTCGATGGGTCACGAAGGTTTCCGAACTCAATCGCCGAGGCAGGGCAGGCCTGCTGGCAGGCCGTCTTGACGTCGCCGTCACGAAGCTGGCGCCCCGCGAGCTTCGCATCGATCCTCACCCGGTTGATTCTCTGCGTGCAGTACGTGCACTTCTCCATCACGCCCCTCGCACGAACCGTGACGTCCGGGTTCATCGCGAGCTTCAGGGTGTCGGGCGTGTCCTTGGTGAAGTTGAAGAAATTGAAGCGTCGCACCTTGTAGGGGCAGTTGTTCGAGCAGTAGCGGGTCCCGATGCACCGGTTGTAGACCATCACGTTGAGGCCCTGCCCGTCGTGAACGGTCGCCGCCACCGGGCAGACCTGCTCGCAGGGGGCATCCTCGCAGTGCATGCAGGGTACCGGCTGGAAGACCATCTCCGGGCTGCCGGTGGGCTCGCCGGAGAAGTAGCGGTCGACCCGGATCCAGTGCATCTCGCGCCCCTTCGCGACCTGGGTCTTGCCGACGACGGGCACGTTGTTCTCGCTCTGGCACGCCGTCATGCACGCGTTGCAGCCGATGCAGGCGTTCAGGTCGATCGTCATGCCCCACTGGGGGCCCTCATCGTAGGCGTGTTCCTTCCAGAGTGAGAAGTGATGCGGTTCCTCCTCGAAGACGCCCAGCGCGCTGGGGACCCTTCCCTCTTTCGGGGCGTGCCCTTTCGGGGCGTGTTCGGAATCACCTGCATGCGCGCCCTCGACTCCCGCCGGCGCAGGGGCCGATTCCGATCGTAGCTCGGTCAGGGTCGACTCGCGAACGAGAGGGCGCCCCTCCATGCTGCCGTGGTTCTGGGTCGCCGAGAGCGCGTACTTGCGTCCGAGCTTGTTGAGTGTGACGCCGGCGTCGAAGCCAGGTGCCTTGGAGCCTCGGACCTTGAATGCGTCGAACCCCACCCCCGAACCGATCCGGCCCGCGTGCGAACGGCCATAGCCAAGCGTCAAGGCGACCACACCATCCGCCATGCCGGGGAGGATCCAGACGGGAAGCTCGAGCGACCGGCCCGCGTACTCGAGACGGACCAAGTCCTCGCTCGCAAGACCGAGCGTTTCCGCGGTCTTCGGGCTCACCTGCGCGGGGTTGTCCCAGGTCAGCTTGGTGAGGGGATCGGGAAGCTCCTGCAGCCACCCGTCATTGGCGAAGCGGCCGTCGTGAAGCGACGGCGAGGGCAGGAAGACGACCTCGAGGCTGGCTGAAGCGCCTTCGGCGCGAAGGCCGCCGATTCGAGCCCGCGAGCTCCGCCAGGGGCTGCGCGGTGAGATTCGGGACCACCTCTGGCAGCTCGCTGCCTGCAAGCAATCCGTCGTGCAGGACGCGGTTCCATTTCCGGTCGAACTCGCCCTCACCCAGGATCGGGTTCCAGGTCTCCCGCACGATGTCGTAGCCGGGACGATCCTGGCCAGAGACCATGAGCCCCAGTACTTCAACGGGGCTTCGCCCGCCGAACAGGGGGAGAATCAGGGGCTGGACGACGCTGAGCGTGCCACCAACCGCGCGCGCGTCTCCCCACGATTCGAGGTAGTGCGCGCGTGGGACATGCCACTTCGCCTTGGCGGATGTTTCGTCGACCGTGTGCCCCAGCGCGATCGAGTTTGGGACCTTCGCCATGGCCGAAGCGAAGTCGAGATCCGCGGGCGCATCGAATACGGGATTCCCGCCGAGGACGACGAGCGTCTGGACCGTGCCGCCCTTCATCGCGGACACGAGCGAGGCCAACGAGCTCACGCTCGGCAGCGCCGCGTCCCTGGTCTCGTAGTAGCTGACCGTCTGTCCGGTGTTGCCCAGATACGTGTTCAGGGCGCAGACCGCGGCGTGGACGGCCGCGGACTGGCGTTCCCCGGCGACAATGAGCCCCTTGCCGCGGTTCGCCAGAAGGTCCTTGGCAAGGGCGTCGATCCAGCGCGAGTCGACACCCGCTACGCCGGCTCCCGCCAGGCTCGCGGCTCCGGCCGTGGGCGGCGCAAGTCGCGCAGCAAGGGCCGCGAGGAAGGGGGGATCTGCCGGCTCTCGAGACGGAGCCGGTGATCCGCCAGCGCCCCGGTCAGCGAGTAGACCCCTTCGACCGCGTAAAGTCGGTTCATCGCGCCACCGGAGGCTCCTGCGCGCCTCCCATCCGCGAAGCCTCGCGCGTGACGGATCATCTCCGGGTCGGTGAGAAGCGGATCGGCGTCGAGGGCGAGAATCACCAAGGCTCGATCGAGCCGGAGCATCAGATCGAGATCGCGGCCCGTGGCCTGCCGGAGACCCGCGAGTCGGCTCTCGTCGCTGACGGCGTCATAGGTCGCCCAGTGCATCCGGGGGTACTGGGCACGGAGCTCGGAGACCAGGCGCGCCAGGGTCGGCGAGGAGAAGGACTCGGACAGGACCGCGAGGCCGGCGCCGCCATCGGCGGCATGAGCCTCTGCCAGCTGCCCCCAGGCCGTCACGAAATCGTTCCAGGACTTCCGCGTGGCCTGCAGCGTGATCGACTGCGAGCGGTCGGGATCGTAGAGGCCGAGCACCGACGCCTGGATGCGCGCGCTCGAGGCCCCGAGGGTCGAGGGGTGCGAGGGGTTTCCCTCGATCTTGGTCGGTCGCCCTTCGTGGCTCTCGACAATCAGACCGTATGCGCTCCGGCGGAACGGCATGGTCGTCGCGTAGTAGCGGGGAATCCCGGGAACGATCTCTTCTGGAGCGGTGACATACGGCACAATCTCTTCGACGGGGCGACGGCACCCCGCGAGCCCCGCAAGCGACAGCGAGGCACCCACGAGCATCATCATGTCCCGCCGGGTGACCCCGTCGGGAAGCTCCGAGGCGCCCTCCGGGAACTCCCGTTCGAGAGCGACGCGGAATTCGGGGCGGTCCTCGATTTGCGCGAGGCTTCGCCAATAGGTCCGACTCATCGGTGGCACCCCGAACACGCAGTCGGCGGATTGATCGGTCGAGCGCGGTCGAGCTGCGCCGCGAGCATTTGCCTGTCCCTGGGAGGCGTCCACTTCATGTTGGTGACCTCCGAGACCGGGCGTCGGTGAGGACCGGGGTTGCGGTGGCAGTCGAGGCACCAGCTCATGCTGAGGGGCGTCATCTGGGTGACCGTTTCCATCTCATCGACGCGGCCGTGGCAGCTGACGCAGCCAATGCCCGCCGACAGGTGCGCGTTGTGGGCGAAGTAGGCGTAGTCGGGAAGGTTGTGGACGCGAATCCAGCGCATCGGCTTGCCGCTCTCCGCGCTTTCACGAATCGGTGCAAGTTGCTCGCTGTCTTTCTTCACGAGCGCATGGCAGTTCATGCAGGTGCGCGTAGGCGGAAGGTTCGCGACCGGAGACATCTCGACCGAGGCGTGACAGTAGCGGCAATCGAGACCAAGCTCGCCGACGTGAAGCTTGTGGCTGTACGGGACGGGCTGCACGGGACGGTAGCCCACGTCCGTGTACCACGGGGAAAAGAAGTACCAGACGCCCGCGATTGCGAGCGTCGGCCCGAGGCTGCCTGCGATGGCGGCCACGATCGGGAGCTTGTTCCACCAGGGAGGGAAGATTTGGGCCAACGGCTAGGGCTCCGGGGCGCTGAAGGTCAGTTGCCCCGGCCGCGAGTCCGCAATGGAACGGTGAAGCCGCATCCGCGAGCCCCCAAAGAATTCGCCGGACGAAACGACCGAAATCCTGCCGATTAAGGCCGCAATCTTACCCACGACGCCGACGAGGGTCAAGCGCGCCGCGTCCGCCTTCGCGCGCATCATGCGCGCGCTCCGGCGAGACCTCGCCGCAGGTAGAAGCGCGTCGCGATGAGTGGACCAACCAGCCTACTCCACTCGGCGCACGGTGCCCTTTTCGCGGTGCACACTGCGGTTGAAGTAACTGACCACCGCGTGCGCCTCGCCGCTCTCGAAGTCGTAGACATGCACGTTGGTCGTCCGGTCCAGCTCCTGCCAGGTGATCATCAGCAGGTGCGGTTTGAGATGCGTGACCGGTATGCGGGAGAGATCGGGAGAACCCGCGGACTTACGAAGGAGCGTCACCCTGGACTCCGAGTCCATCCGTACACGTGTAGGCGTTCCACCGAGATCTATCTCGTAGGTTCGACCAGGCGTGGGATCGGGAAGCGAGCTGTCGGCTGGCGCCGCCGCGTGCGACTCCAGCGAATGCCACGCCCATCTGCCGTAGAACTCGATAGATGCCGCGCCGTGCGCGCCCAGGACGTCCGCGGCGGTCTCACGCTGGTCGCGTTTCTTCGCGAGCACCATGATCACCCATCGGCCCGCCCGCACGTCGTCTACGAGATGTCGCAGGTGCTCGTACTCGTCGGCGAGCGTCCGAATCAGCGTCCGTTGAAACTGGGCGAGAAACCTGTGCTCGGCGCCCGTGGGATCCGGGCGGTGGAGGTCCTCTTCCCCGTGGAGGATGTCGATGTCCGGCCGCGCGAACCCGACCTGCAGCAGGGCCTCGATGGCAGCCTGAGCATGCTTCGGGTCGGCGATGGTGCCAACCACACGATTGGTTGGATACGCGATGAACGCGTCCGTTTGTTGCACGTCGCTAGCCATAAGCAGCGCGAGGCGGCAGCATCATACACGATCTGGAAACGAGCGCCATCGAACGTCTCGAAGTCGGCGCATGGGTTGTCGTGCGCACCGAGATTTGCAGGGCGTGAGCGGATCGAGAAGTCGCGATACACTGGCGCCTTGACGGGCACATGGGCAAGCCCATCCACTTCCCCATCGGGACACGAGCGGCCAGGCCCAGCTGTTGATTGCGAGGAACGCGCGGATGGAGGGTGACATGCACCTTCTGCTGGTGGGAATGAACCATCGCACGGCGGGGCTCGACCAGCGCGAGGCGCTCGCCTTTACGCGCGACGAGCGCCTGGAGGCGCACCGGCGGCTGGCGGAGAGCGGCTGCGCCGAAGCGGTGATCGTCACCACCTGCAATCGCACCGAGTTCTACGTCGTGCATCACGACACCGCGCTGGCGGAGGCGTGCGTCCGTGATGCCGTTCAACTACTGCGCGGCGCCGACCTGCTCGCTCCAAGCGCCCTGCGGTACGCCGCGGCCGATACCGATGCGGGACGGCACCTGTTCCGCGTGGCCTCAGGACTTGACTCGATGGTGCTGGGCGAGGCGCAGATTCTCGGGCAGATCAAGGAGGCCGTCGCGCTGGCGCGCGAGGCTGGCACCGTCGGGCCGCTGCTCGATCGGCTCTTCGATCGGGCGTTGCGGGTCGGCAAACGCGCGCGGGCCGAAACATCGGTCAGCGGCGGCATCGTGTCGGTGGCGTCGGCCGCCGTCGAGTTGCTGCGAACGGAGTTGACGTCGCTCGGCGGTCGGCGAGTGCTGGTGGTTGGCGCTGGTGAGACCGCCCGCCTGGTCGCCCGGCAGCTCGCGCAGGCGCGGCCGGCCGGCATCGTGATCGCAAACCGGACGCTGAAGGCCGCTGAAGAACTGGCGGCATCGGTTGGCGGTGAGGCCCGGGACCTGTCGGGGATCGCCGAGGCCGTGGCGAGTGTCGATGCCGTCGTCAGCGCCACACGCGCGCCTCGATTCGTCGTGTCGGCGGCCGATGTCGCCATCGCGATGCGACAGCGGGCGAGCCAGGGGCTGGTGCTCGTCGACCTGGCAGTGCCACGCGACATCGACCCTGCGGCTGCGCGGATACCAGGCGTAGCACTCCACGCCATCGATGCCATTCAACGCGTAGTCGACGCCACGCTGTCTCGCCGGATGGCTGAAATTCCTCGAGTCGAACGGCTCGTCGACGACGAGCTGGCGCGATTTGGGGCGTGGCGCCGCAGCCGCGCGGTCACGCCGCTGGTGCGGGAACTTCGGGCGCACTTCGAGCAGGTGCGGATCGAAGAGGTGTCGCGCCTGCTCAAGCACGCGTCTGCCGACGAACGCGCTCGGGCCGAGCGGCTCACGCAGGCGCTGGTCAACCGGCTGCTGCACGTGCCAACCGTCTCGATCAAAGACGCCGACCCGACGTCCGATGCGGGGCAGGCGCGGCTGCATGCGGCGCGCGACTTGTTCGCGCTCGGACGCACGCGCTCGCGACGAGGCAGCGAGCATGGCGCCTGAGGGTCTGCCGGCGACGGACACGCTGTTTGCCCGCGCGTGCCGCCGCGAACCCGTTGAACGCACGCCCGTCTGGATCATGCGGCAGGCCGGGCGGTACCTGCCCGAGTACCGCGCGCTTCGCGCGAAGGCTGATTTCCTCACGTGCTGCCGGACGCCGGCGCTGGCGTGCGAGATCACGCTGCAGCCGGTCCGGCGCCTGGAGGTGGATGCCGCAATCCTGTTCTCCGACATCCTCGTGCCGCTGCCCGCCATGGGCGTCGAGGTGACGTTCAATCCGGGCCCCCACCTGGCCCGGCCCGTGCGCTCGGCCGCCGACGTGGCCGCGCTGCGCGTCCCTGACGCGCGCGAGGCCACGCCGTTTGTGCTCGACGCCATCCGAATGCTCCGACGAGAGTTGCCGCACGCGGTGCCGCTCATCGGCTTTGCCGGCGCGCCGTTCACGATGGCGACCTACCTGGTGGAAGGCGGCGGGTCGAAGCAGTTCGAGGCGATCAAGGGCCTGCTGTTCAGCGACGCGCCGACCGCGCATGCCCTGCTGGCCTGCTGCGCCGACACGGTGGCGTCGCTGCTTTCCGAGCAGGTCCGCGCCGGCGCGCAGGCGGCCATGCTGTTTGACACCTGGGCGGGACTTCTCGGCCCGGCGGACTATCGTGAGTTTGCGCTGCCCTACGTCCGTCGTGTGTTCGATCGCGTGGCTGACACCGCCGCCGCACTGGGTGTGGACGTGCCGCGCATCTATTACGCTGGCAACGCCGCCGGCTGGCTTACGGCGTGCCGCGAGACCGGCGCGGACGTGGTTGGCCTCGACTGGCGCATGGACCTTCAGCCGTCGCGGGCTCAGCTCGGGCCGACGCTGGCCGTGCAGGGCAACCTCGATCCGGCTGTCCTGCTCGGCACGCCGGACATCATCCGCCAACGCGCGCGCGAGGTCCTCGAGCAGGCCGGGCCGGTTGGCCATATCTTCAATCTCGGGCACGGCATCCTGCCGCAGACGCCACCCGATCACGCGCGCGTGCTCGTGGACGCCGTACGGGAGTCGTCGTCGCGGAGGGTGGCATGAACGCCGACGCCTTTACGGTCACCCTCGATCTGCTTCGGAAGTACGACAGGCCCGGACCGCGCTACACGTCCTATCCAACGGCCGTGGAGTTCCATCCCGGACTCGATGCCACGGCGTATCGCGCCCATTTGGCCGAGGCGGCATCTACGCCGGAGCACCCGCTGTCGCTCTACCTCCATCTGCCGTTTTGCGAGGAGCGCTGCACGTTCTGCGGGTGCATGGTCGTCATCACGAAGAAGCGGGACGTGGCGGCGAGGTATCTCGGCTACGTGAAGCGCGAGCTCGCCATGCTCGGCACCGCCCTTTCCGGCCGCCGGCACGTCGTGCAGTACCACTGGGGCGGCGGCACGCCCACGTACCTCAGCCTGGAACAGATGGCGGATCTTCATCAAGCCGTCGCCACGCATTTCGACATCGACCCCGACGGCGAGGCGGCCATTGAAGTCGACCCGCGCGTGACGACCCTTGAACAACTCGACCTGTTGCGCCATCTCGGCTTCAACCGTTTGTCGATGGGCGTGCAGGACTTCGCGCCGGCCGTGCAGGCAGCGGTCAACCGTGTGCAGCCGGTCGAGACGACGCGGGCACTCTTCGACCACGCGCGGCGGCTTGGATTTGCGTCCATCAACATCGATCTGATCTACGGCCTGCCGCTGCAGACGCGCGAGTCGTTTGCCACCACGGTCGACACGGTGCTTGCCATGCGTCCCGATCGCGTGGCCGTGTACTCCTTTGCCCTCGTGCCGTGGATTCGCGCACATCAGAAGGGCCTGCCGATGGCGGACCTGCCGGACGCCGAGGCGAAGCTCGAATTGTTCGTCGAAGCGATGCAGCGATTCGTCGCAGCCGGCTACCGACAGATCGGCATGGACCATTTCGCCCTGCCCGACGACGAGTTGGCAAAGGCCTCAGACGCCGGGCGCCTCCATCGCAACTTCATGGGCTACACCACACGCGTGGCGCCCGACCTGGTGGGAATTGGCGTGTCGGCCATCGGCGACGTCAGCGGCGCTTTTGCTCAGAACGTCAAGCCGCTTGCCGCGTACTACGACGCGCTGGACGCCGGCCACTTCCCCATCGAACGCGGCTATCGGCTCGACCGGGACGACCGCACTCCGCCGATTTGTCATCACCGAGCTGATGTGCAATTTCCGCGTGCGTCAGGTCGATCTGGATGAACGCTTCGGCGTGGCCATGCCGCGCTACTTCGCCCTCGAGTTCGAAGAACTGCGAAAGGGCCCTGTGGCCGATGGCTTCCTGCGGCTTACTTCCGACGGCCTGGAGGTGACCCCGGAGGGCCGGCTCTTCGTGCGCAATATCGCCATGCATTTCGACCGGTACCTGCGCCGCAAGACCAGCGACGCCCCGGTGTTTTCGAGGACCATCTGAGATGTCAGCTCGGCGCTTGGCTTGTGTGACGAAGGTTGACAGGTTGTTGAATCGAAGCCCCGACACCCGGCAACGCGCACCGCAATGGTCGGGGTAGCGCGGCTGTCGCAATCAACAGGCAAACCTGCTAGAGTGTGCCCGGAGTCCCGCCTTAGTGATCCACGTGGTGAGTTCTTCGAGCGTTCGCTGCCTCGGTAGTCTCCGCACGAGTTCATGGCGAGTCGTCAGGCCGTCCCCAGTCGGCAGAGCGCGGGGCTTCGATCGATGAGGCGCACGGTCGCCTCGGGTGAGATGCAGCGAACTTAGAAGGAGACGGCCATGGGCCGCAGACTGTTCGTAGGCAATCTGTCGTATCAGACCGACGAGAATGAGTTGACGGAGCTCTTCAGCCAGTTCGGCGCTGTCGAGAACGCGCAGATCATGCGCGACATGGCCACGGGCCGCGCCCGCGGCTTCGCGTTTGTCGAGATGGCAACGGATGACGAAGCGGCGGCCGCGGCCACAGGCTTGAACAACACGCAGTTTGGCGGCCGCACCATCGCCGTCAACGAAGCGCGTCCGCGCGAGCAGCGGTCGGGCGGCCCCGGCGGCGGCGGTGGCCGCGGCGGCCGGTCCTTCGGCGGCGGAGGTGGTGGCGGCGGCCGTCGCGAACCGCGCTGGTGAACTCGAGTTCACGGGTTCACCGGTTCACGAGTTCACGGGTTCCGAACCAATGAACCCGAGAACCTGTGAACCCCGAACCGGTGAACCTGTGAACCTCGTTTTTAGGGCAAGCGGGTGGATTGCCAGGCAACCATCCGCCACTGCCCCTCCCGCATCACATAGGCCAGGGTATAGCGCAGCGAGAACGGGGCCGCCTGGCCCCGGAGGCTGAGGGTCGCTGTACCGGTGATGATGGCCGTGTTCCCATAGACGCGAACGACCGACGGCGCGCGGTCAAACGTCAGGTACTTCGTCTTCCCGCTCCGCAGCGCCTCGAGGTAGGCCGTCTTGGTGTCGGCCAGCCCGCTGCTGTGCCCGTAAGTGAGGTCGTCGGCGAGGATCGCCTCGAGCGTCGCGAAGTCGTCGTCGATCATCGCCTTGATTCGACGATCCTCGATCTGTCGGACAGCCTGTTCGGCCGCAGGCGCCTGCGCACCGGCCCCGCTACTCACCGTTGCCCACAGCACGACGGTCGCGACGACGAACCGCGTGCCCGCTCTGGATGTCAGTTGCGCCATGGAATGGAATGACATGGCGCCAAGTGTAGCGCGGTCAGTCGCGGTCCAGAAAGTCCCGCACGAGTTCGTTGAACGCCTGCACCTGCTGCGCATGCACGGCGTGCGCGGCGCCCGGCACCGTGTGCGGAGTCACGCGCGGCAGACACGCGCCGACCGCACGTGTCATCGCGTGCAGGAACGCCGCGCTGGCCCCGCCATCGACGAGCAGGGTCGGCGCTGACACGCGGCGGGCATCCTCGCACGTATAGACCGGCGCGATCGTCACCAGGGGCGCGCGCGCCTCGGCCGTCAGCTCCGGCAGGTTGTCGCGCAGCATGGCTCGCGTGGATTCGGGCATCAGGTCGAACGCGCCGGGCGCGATGAGCGCCGACAAGAAGCTGCGCATCGCCGTGTCGGTCTGGCCGTCGAGCAGTTGGCGCCGCGCGACCTCGAGGGCGGAAGCCTGCCGCGCTTCGGCCGAATCCGGCGTGAGCATCGAGAAGACGACGGGCTCGACGAGCACGAGCCGGCGGACCAGGGCCGCATGGTCGCGTGCGACCAGCAGCGCCACCACGGCGCCGTACGAGGAGGCCACCAGATCCGCGCGGCCGGAGGCCACCTGGCGGATGAGCCCCGCCAGATCGTCGGCCTGCTGCGCGACCGAATACACGGCCGTCGGCGTCGGGTGGCGCGTTGGGATGGTGGAATCGCCGGCTGTACGCGATGGTGCGGCGTGACTGGCCGAAGTACTGGAGCTGGTATCCCCAGGTCCGGAGGTCTGCGCCGCTGCCGTGCACCAGGACCATCGGCGTGCCGCCAGCGCCCTGCTCCACATAGGCCAGGCTGGCGCCGTTGACGACGGCGCGCCGGGCGTCTGCAAACGGGTCGTACTGCGCCGCTGCCGCCGCCGCTACGAGCACGCCTACCGCGGTCGCTGAGAAACGCATGCCTTGAGTCTACAATCCGCCGATGGATCGCTACGAGGACCTCCCGCCGCTTCCCGATCGGCTCGGCCGGCTGCCGGAGCTCGCGCTCGACCTGTGGTGGAGCTGGAACAAGCAGGCACGCCACTTCTTTCGGACCCTCGACTACCCGCTCTGGCGGGCCACCGCTCACAACCCGGTCCGAATTCTGAGAGCGATCCCGCAGGCGACCCTCGCACGGGCCGCCGCCGATTCGGCGTTACAGGCGGCGTACGACCTCGCCCTCGCGGACCTCGACAAGGCCCAGGGCGCGCGGCACACGTGGTGGGCGCGCACGTACCCGGAGCTCGACGGACGAACCATCGCCTACTTCTCGGCTGAATTCGCCCTGCATCAGTCACTGCCCATCTATGCCGGCGGGCTTGGCGTGCTGGCGGGCGACCACTGCAAAGAGGCATCCGATCTTGGGGTGCCGCTCATCGGCATCGGGTTCATGTACCCGCAGGGCTACTTCCACCAGCACGTCACGGCCGAAGGGTGGCAAGAGGAAAGCTACGAGAAGCTCGTGTGGGCCGATGCTCCCATCGAGCCGATGCCCGGACCCGACGGCGCGCTCGTGCATCATCCAGGTGCCGCTCGGTGACCGCGCGGTGCAGGTGGCAGTCTGGCGGGTGCGGCTGGGGCGAGTGACGCTGTACCTGCTCGACACCGATCTGGAGGGCAACGCCCCATGGGATCGCGAGCTGTCGGCGCGCCTTTACGGCGGCGACCGCGAGACGCGCGTGCAGCAGGAAATCATCCTGGGCATCGGCGGCGTCGGCGTGTTGCGCGCCTTGGGACTGTCACCGGCTGTGTACCACCTCAACGAGGGCCACGCTGCCTTCGTCGTCCTTCAGCGCATCCGCGAGTTTCTCGACGCCGGGCACGACTTCGACTCGGCCCTCGCCGAGGTGCGTCGCACGACCGTCTTCACGACTCACACGCCCGTGCCGGCCGGACACGACGCCTTCGCGTTCCACGTCGTGGAGCGGCACCTGGCTGGCTGCTGGGGCCCGCTTGGCGAACACCGCGCGCGTTTCCTGGCACTGGGCGAGTACGACAACGGCAGCGGGGCGCAGTTCAACATGACGGCGCTCGCCCTGAGGTCTGCCGGCGCCGTCAACGCCGTCAGCCGGCTGCACGGTGAAGTGACGCGTTCCATGTGGGCGCCGATGTGGCCGGAGATTGCGCCCGCCGCGGCGCCGCTGACGTCGGTGACCAACGGCGTCCACGTGCCCACGTGGATCTCATCGGACATTGGCGGGTTGTTCGACCGCTACCTCGGGCGCGACTGGATGGATCGCCAGGACGAACCGGCGCTCTGGGATCGCGTGATGGAGATCCCTGACCAGGAGCTCTGGGCCGTGCGCTCGGCGCTGCGCCGCCACTTGTTTGCGTTCATCCGCGAGCGCGCTCGTGCGCTCTGGAGCGGGAATCGTGTCAGCGCCAACCGCCTGCTCGCGGCCGGACCGATGCTCGACGACAACACGCTCACGCTGGGATTCGCCCGCCGGTTCACGGGCTACAAACGGCCCTCGCTCATCTTTCGCGATCCCGATCGCCTGGCTCGCATCCTGAACGCGCCTGGCCGGCCGGTGCAAATCGTCTTTGCCGGCAAGGCTCACCCCGCCGACGATACGGGCAAGCACCACCTGCAGGGCGTTTTCCGTCGCGCGCTCGACCCGGTCTTCGCCGGGCGCGTCGCCTTTGTCGAGGACTACGACCTCCACGTCGCCCACTTCCTGGTCCAGGGCTGCGACGTCTGGCTGAACAATCCCAGAAAGCCGCTCGAGGCCAGCGGCACAAGCGGCATGAAGGCGTGCATCAACGGCGTGCCGCAATTGAGCATCGGCGACGGCTGGTGGGCGGAGGGCTACAACGGGCACAACGGCTGGCTGATCGACGGCGGCGCGCCAGCCCACGACGAGGGCGCAACGGATCACGCCGACGCCGAGTCGCTTTACCACCTGCTCGAAACCGAGGTGGTCCCGGCCTTTTACGATCGCGACGCCTCGGGGCTTTCCCGCAGGTGGGTGCGGATCGTCAAGGAGGCGATCCGCTCGGTGGCGCCAGCCTTCAGCGCCCGTCGAATGGTCAAGGACTATGTGAGCAGGCTCTATGTGCCGGCCATGCGGTAAGATCGTTTGATGTCCCGAAAGTCCTCGTCGGTCACGAAGGCCCGGTGCGCGCTCTGCGGCGCCAAAGAGGTGTCGGAGCCCCGGGGCGACGAACGTTACTGCCGCGACTGTTGGGACAAGAAGATCGCGGTCGAAGAGATCGTCGCCCGCGAGTTCGCGCTGAAGCGCTACATCCGCGCCCACAGCGCCGAGAAATATCTCGTCTATCACTCCACCGTCAAACGTCCCTGCGGTCAGATCATCGTCGTCGACGACGGCTACGACCTCTTTCTCACGCTGGTGCTGTACCCGACATTCGCATGGGAGGAAGCCGCCTACCATCTCGAAGGGGATCCGGAGGGCCGCGCCTTCTCGGAGATCCTGGTGGACGTCATCGCCACCGAGATCATCGAGCCCTGGGGTGGCGGCAAGTGGCACATGGAGATCTTCCGATCGGTCGCACCCGAGCCGGAAGACTGGAACGGCGAGATGTAACGACCAGCTCGGGCTTGCCCCGCCGCAGCCAATGGCGAAGGCGGGTCAGGTCTGGTCAGGTTTGGTCAGGTTTGGTCGGGTTGGGTCTGGTTGGCGAAAGGCGCTCGGCGAGGTCGCCGAAGAAGGGCAAGCGAAAGTCCACGCCCCGCGAGACCTGCCAGAGGCACACCCCCCACACGATGAACCCGGCCAGCAGCACGAACTGCGCGAGCCGCTGCAGCAGGAAAAACCCGGAGGCGGAAATCACCAGGACGGCGAAGCTGCCGCCCCACAGCGTCGCCCACGCCAGAAACGCCGTTCCGAAAGCCAGCATCGACTGCATCGCGTGAAAGCGAACCGCAGGGCGGTCACGTTCGATGAGCCATATCACGACGCCGCTCAGCCACCAGGCAAGGTAAGCCAGCACGGAAGCTGAGCGGGGATCCGGTCCCAGCGGCGGGCCGGGATCGGTCGGAAGCGTCACTGCACCTTGAACTGCACGGTGCGGCCTACTGGCGGCTTGTTGCTGGCGCGCGACTTGGCCTCGACCGTGAGAAGGTACGTGCCGGGCGCGAAGTCCTTCAGGCTGATGCGTGCCTGGTGCCCGAAGCCGCCCGGCTTGCCCTGCAGCTCGGAGCTCGCGCGCTCCTCCGCGCTCTTGAATACGTTGCGCCCGTCTTCGCTCACCACGGTCGTCGTGATATCGACGACGTGCGGCGCCTTGACGTCGTTGTCGTACACCTCGGCAAACACCGCCAAATCGTCACCGCGCGGGAACGTGCGCTCGGCCACCGGCGGTCCCGGCAGCGCGCCTTTCAGTTCCTCGTCCGGCTTGGCGGTCGAGATCCGCTGGCCTGAGGCCGACGCGATGACCACGCCGCTCAGCGCGATGGGCTCCTTGGTGAAGTCAGGGACGTCGAGGTCGTAGTTGACCGAACCGACGCGGCCGGTCGCGCTCTCGCGCGCGGCGACGCGCAGCTGGTACCGTCCCGGCGGCACCTGCAGCCGCGTCGAGACCCGTACGCCGGTTTGCGCGAAGCGCTGACGGTTTTCCGGCTTGATGGCGAAGTTGACGACGCTGCGATCGCCGCCCTTGATCTTGCCCTGCTGGTCGATGGCGATCGTGGAGACTTCGAAGTCGGTGAGGAACTTGCCGTCCTTCTCGTCGAACCCGAAGTCGTTGCCGGCCGCCTCAATGGTGACGGCAACCGCCGTGTTGGGCGCGGTGCCCTTGAACGGCGCGGCAAACACGTTCAGCGTCAGCGACGGCAGCGGCAACGGGCTGTCGAGCGCTTCGCGCACCTGCGGCGACGTCTTGTCGCTGGCCGGCACCTTCGGGGGCGACGGGGCCTTTCCACGCGGCGCGGTATAGCCGCGGCGCGACCGCACCTCGACGCCCGCGCGTTTCACCTTGACCTCGATCTTGCGGAACCGGCCGTCGCGCCGATCGTTTTTCGGGTAGTACCCGAGCACGTAGTAGGCGCTGCTGTCCTTGACGACGCGCGAGAAGGCGTCGCTGAAATCGTTGTGGTTCACGGCCGCAAACCCACCGGTTTCTTCCGACAGGCTGCGCAGGCTGTCCTGCGACAGGCGCAGCGAATTGTTGAAGGACTGCAGGCTCAGGTTGAGCTGCGGGTTGTCGGGAAAGCCGCCCGACACCTGAATCGTTTCGTCGCCAAGGGTGGTGAGGCCGCGCGGGTCGACCGAGTAGATGCTGACGTTCGAGCGCGTGGCCGAGGCGAAGACCTCGCGCATCTTTTCCTGGACGGTCGTCGCATCCCGCTTGTTGAAGTCGAAGATGTCGTAGTCGATGCCCTCGCTGAAGAACACGATCGCCTTGCGGCGGCCGCGAATGCTGCCGACCCAGTCCGAGATCCGCGCCAGCGTCTCGAGGGCGACACGCGCGTCGTAGCCGCGCTGCATGTCGAGCGGATCGTTGATCCTCGTGATCTCCTGGGGCGTCGACCGCTGACGCTGGTACTCGTCGAGCCGCTCTTCTGTCTCCGAGCGGAGCTTCAGGCCGATGAACTTGTCCACCGCGCGCAGCAGCAGGCGCTTGTTGCTGGTGAACTCCTGCGTGCCGCTGCCCTGGCCGCTGGTGGTGATGACCGCAGCCAGGTCGTTGTCGGCCATGTAGCGGGTGATGAACTGCTCGGCGGCCCTCTTGGTCTGGATGCTGCGCATCGCTGCGGTGTGCTTGTCGTCGAGGATGATCACGTAGACGCGCCCGTCAAACGGTCGCGCGTTCGAGATGACGTCGGGCTCGATGACGGCCGCGGCCTGCAGCGGCGCCGGTTCGGCGCGCTCGATGGGGATGTTTACCTGGGTGAACGCGGTGACGTCCTGCACCACGCCATCCTCGATGACCTCGAAGTCGTCCCGTTTCAGGTCGCGGACGAACGCGCCTTGTCGGTCGAAGACCGCGGCATCGACCTCCACGTAGTTGATCTCGACCTTGAAGGTGACCTGCGGCTCGGTGGCGGGCGTTGACGGCGGCTGTTGCGCCCGCACCGCCACCCCTGCCGTCACGGCCAGAGCCAATCCCAGCACAATCCGTCGCGTCGCGTTCATAGGTAGGAGAAGGGTTTGAAGCATCGGTAACTGGACATTATAGCCTTACGATTTCTGACGCCGGCGTCGGTCCGGCGGCCGGTTGGTCCCCAATCGTGCGACCGGGCCCCAGCCCGGCTGCCAGAGCGTGACCGAAGCCGAGCGTATACTGGGATTCATGGCGTTTCGATTGGAAGCCGTTCAGGCGGCCCTCGCCGAAGACGGCCTCGACGGCTGGCTGCTCTACGACTTTCACGGCAGCAATCCCATCTCGCGCAGCCTGGCCGGGCTCAACGGCGGCGGCAAGATGACGACCCGCCGGTGGTTCTACCTGATCCCGGCCACGGGCGCGCCGCGCGCGCTGGTTCACGCCATCGAACCGCACACCCTCTCGCATCTGCCCGGTGACACCCGGAAATACGCCGGGCGGCAGGCGCTGTCGACGGAACTCGACGCGCTGCTGAGCGGTGTCCGCACGCTGGCGATGGAGTACTCGCCCGACAACGCCATCCCGTACATCGCCCGCGTCGATGCCGGGACGATCGAGGCCGTACGCAAGCGCGGTGTCAGCGTCGTGTCGTCCGGCGATCTGGTGCAGCGATTCGAGGCGCTCTGGAGCCCGGCTCAACTCGAGACGCACATGGCCGCATCCGCGGCGCTGTACCGGATCAAGGATCGCACGTTTGCCGCCATCGGCGAACACGCCCGCAAAGGCGCGGTGTTCACCGAGTACGACGTCCAGCAGTGGATGGGCGGGTGGTTTCGCGAGGAAGGGCTCATAGCCGAAGACCAGCCGGTCGTGGCCTCGATGGAAAACGCGGGGGACCCGCATTACATGCCGCGTCCAGGCGCCAGCCGGGCCATCGGGTCCGATGACCTGGTCCTGCTCGATTTGTGGGGCAAGGTGACCCAGCCTGGCGCCGTCTACGCCGATATCACGTGGGTGTGCCACACCGGGCATGTCGTCCCGGACGAACAGGCGCGCGCCTTTGCCGCCATTGCCGCCGCCCGTGACGCGGCGCTGGCGTTGACCGAGTCGGCCGCGCGCGAGGGCCGGGACCTGCGGGGATGGCAGGTCGATCGGGCGGCTCGAACCGTCCTGATCGATGCCGGGTATGCCGACCGGCTCTTGCACCGTACGGGGCACAGCCTCGGACAGGATGTGCACGGCAACGGCGTGCACATGGACGACTACGAGACGCACGACGACCGGCGCCTGCTGCCAGGCACCGGGTTTACGATCGAGCCGGGCGTCTATTTCCCGCACTTCGGCGTGCGGACAGAGATCAACGTGTTCTACGACGCTGGCGAGGCCCGGGCGAGCGGACCGCGGCAAGCCGCCATCATCGCGCTCGGATAGGCAACAGGACGTAGCGCCGCCAAAGGCGGCGTCGTTTCGGAGGAAGCGAATGTCAACGCGGAAGACGACAGCGTTTTATGCCGTGCTCATTGCGGTCGCCTCGGTGGCGGTCGGCATGGTGATCGCCTCGCGGATGGATCTGTCGCCGGAATCGTCGGCACAGTCGCTGGCCGTGCCAGCGGCCAACAGCGCCCCGCTGACCGGGCCCGTCGACGCCCAGACGTTCCGCAACATCGCCAAGGCCGTCTCGCCGAGCGTGGTGAACATACGGACCGAGTCGAGACAGCGCGAACAGGAGCTCACGGAGTTCTTCGGCGGTGACGATCTATTCCGGCGCTTCTTCGGACAGCCACGTCAGCCCAATCGGGGCCAGGGCAACGGTCCGACGACGGTGGCCGCCGGCACCGGCTTCATCATCGCGAAAGAGGGCCTCATCCTCACCAACAACCACGTGGTGGATGGAGCCGACAAGGTCGAAGTCTCGCTGTACGGGAGGAAGACGACCTTCGGTACCGCGCCCGCGTGGTGGGCCGCGACCCGCTGACCGACAGCGCGCTCATCGAGCTGACCGAAAAACCCGACCACGCGCTGCCGGAGGCCAAGTTCGGCGACTCGGCGCAGATGCAGCCGGGCGACTGGGTCATGGCCATCGGCAATCCGTTCGGCCTCTCGCACACCGTCAGCGTCGGCGTGGTCAGCGCGCTCAAGCGCCCGTTCCCGGTCAGCGAGGGTCGCACCATCGACATGCTGCAGACAGATGCCGCCATCAACCCGGGCAACTCGGGTGGCCCGCTCCTGAACGTGCGCGGTGAAGTGGTCGGCATAAACACGGCCATCTTCGCGGACTCGCGGCAGTCGGGCAATATCGGGATCGGCTTTGCCGTGCCGATCAACGTCGTGCGCAGCCTGCTGCCGCAACTGCGCACGGGCAAGATCACCCGCGGGATGATCGGCGTGTCGGTGACGCCCGTGCCGCGCGAGGCGCTCGAGGAATTCGGGTTGAAGGAACGCACGGGGGCGGTCGTCACCTTGGTGACGCCCAAGGGGCCCGCCGACAACGCCGGCGTGGAGCCGGGCGACGTGATCCTCGAGGTCAACAATCACCCGATCGGCTCGCGTGACGAGCTGGTGCAGACGGTCATGGCGCTCACGCCCGGCACGACCGTGCCCGTCGCGGTGTTGCGCGACAAGCAGCGCAAGACGCTCAACGTCACCATCGGCGAGATCAATCTGGACCAGGAAGCCGGCCAGCGGGCTGACGCGGATGCTCCGGCGGAGGACACGACGGCCGGCTTCGGGATGTCGCTCGGCGGCCTGACCGCCGAACGGGCCCGTCGTCTTGGCGTGCCCGCGGGGACCAACGGCGCCGTGGTGATGGAGGTCGAGCAGGGTGGCACCGCCGCGCGCGCGGGGCTGCGCGAAGGCGACGTGATCCTGCAAGTGAATCGCCGCCCGGTGGAATCGGCCTCCGACGCCAGCAAGATCCTGCAGCAGGTGCGTTCAGGTGGAACCGCGCTGATGCTCATCTGGCGTCAGAACCAGGAGGTTTTCCTGACCGTGCGCAAGGAGTAGGCGGATCGATGGCCGAGTGCCGGTGCCTGGTGCCGAGTGCGGTGCCAGTGCTGAGTGCCGCGTGCAGTACCGGCACGCGGCACCCGCACCCAGCACGACGGCACCCGGCACGACGCCTCTCTCAGCATTCTCCGTTCGTTCGCTTTATGCACGTTCTCTGTTCGCCCCCAGCGGGAATCGTTGTCAGCACCCCGCCCGATGGAGTAAATAAGGGCGCTTATGGGCATGGCTACAACGCTCGAACGCGAAGTAAAGCTCCGGTTCGACTCGGTTGAAGAAGCCCGCACGGCAGTCCAGGCCACCGGCGCTACGCCGCTGCGCTGTCGACGCCTCCAGGAAGATGCCCTCCTCGACGATCCAGCAGAGACGTTGCGCCAACGCCGCTGCGTGCTCAGAGTGAGGGTGGAGTCCGGCAAGAGCCTGCTCACCTTCAAGGGTCCTGTCCAGCCCTCGCCGATGAAGCTGCGCGAGGAGATTGAAACCGTCATCGGCGACGGGGAGATGATGCTGCGATGCCTTGAAGCGCTTGGCTACGGCGTCTGGTTCCGGTACCAGAAGTATCGCGAGGAGTTCGCGCTCGGTGACGTCATCATCGCCATCGACGAGACGCCGGTCGGCGTCTTTGTCGAGATTGAAGGCGGCGAACAGGGCATCGTCGAGGTCACACGCGCCCTGGGCCGAACGCCGGACGATTTCGTCCTCGATTCCTATCGGTCGCTTTTCATGGAACATCGACGGGCGCACGGCAAACCCGACACCGACATGCTGTTTGACGAGGCGTAGCAGGTCGCCTCGCCCGTGGCGCCACGATTTGCTCCGACAGGAGCGCTCGTCCTCACAGCCGGACTCGGTACCCGACTCCGTCCACTGACCGACGATCGGGCAAAGCCGGCCCTGCCGGTGGCGGGGCCGACGCTGGTCGAGCGCATTCTCGAAGTCCTGTCCCGCCAGGGCATTCTCCACGTAATTCTGAATCTCCACTACCGTCCCGAAACCATTGCCGGCATCGTCGGAGACGGATCGGGACTGGGGCTCAACGTCCGCTACTCGTGGGAAGTCCCGCTGCTGGGATCGGGCGGGGGTCCACGCCGCGCGTTCTCGCTGGTGCCCGACGACCGGCTGTGGCTGGTCAACGGCGACACCCTGACCGACGTCGACCTGACGGCGATGGCCGCCGAGCACGCCGCGTCAGACGCGCTGGTGACGATGGCGGTGATTCCCAATCCCGCGCCAGAGCGGTATGGCGGCGTCGTGGTCGGTCCGCAAGGCGAGGTGACCGGCTTTGTGCCGCGCGGATCGGCGGACCCCACCTGGCATTTCGTCGGCGTGCAGATTGCCGAGCGCCACGCGTTTGGGTCGCTCGCCGACGGGGTGCCGGCCGACAGCGTCGGTCCGTTGTACCGCGCGCTGATTGCCTCGCGGTCCGGCGCGGTGCGGGCGTTTCGGTCGGCCGCGCGATTCATCGACATCGGCACGCCTCGCGACTACCTCGATGCATGCCTGTCGCTGGCCGGCCGGGCGCTGGTCGCGGGCGCCCGCGTCGAGGTCGATCCCTCCGCCAGGCTCGAAGAGTGCGTCCTGTGGGACGATGTGCGGATAGGCCATGACGTGCGGTTGCGACGGGTGGTCGTCGGCGATGGCGTCCGCCTGCCAGCCGGCTACCAGGCCGACCACGTCGTGCTGGTGCGCGGCGAAGACGGGCTGCAGGTGACTCGGCTCGATTGACGCCGGTCAGCCTATCCGCACTGCTCGCCCGAATATAGAATCGCAAGGCATGTTTGCTTCCGACCTCCCCGAGCGCGTCACCGCGTACCTCGAGCGCAGCGGCCTGGGCGCCGAGGCCACGACCGTCCTGCCGCTCACTGGCGATGCCTCCGACAGGCGGTACTTTCGGGTGTTGCGCCGGAACGGGCCGTCGCGCGTGCTGGCCCTGCACGTCGACACGTTCGATCCCGACGCGCTGCCATTTTCTCGAGTCGCGCAGCTGCTGGCGGCCATGCCCCTGCCGATTCCGGCGATTCTCGATCGTGCGGGAGACCTCGGCATCCTGCTGCTCGAGGATCTGGGCGACATCACGCTGCAGGCGCATCTGGGCGCAGCGCCAGCGGCGGAACACAGCCGACTCTATCGCTACGCGGTGAGCCTGATCGAAGCGCTGCAGCGCCGCGGCGCCGAGTTGGCCTCGCCGGGCTACCCGCCGTACGGCGTCGCCTTCGACGTGGACAAGCTGCTGTGGGAGCTCGAGTTCTTCACGAAGCACTACGTCGAGGCGTACCGTGGGGCGTCCATCTCGGCGCCCGATCGCGACGCGCTCAAGGCGGAATGGCGCAGGCTGGCCGACGAACTGGCCGGCGAGCCGCGGGTGCTGTGTCATCGCGATTACCACAGCCGCAACCTGATGCTCCACCAGGGCGAGCTCTACATCATCGACTTTCAGGATGCACGCATGGGACCCGACACCTACGACCTGGTGTCGCTGCTGCGCGACTCCTACGTGGATCTGTCGGAAGCCACCGTCGACGAGCTCATCGCCTACTTCATCGCCCTCAAGCGGCCGCAGGGCGGCGATGCGATTGCCCATCGTGCCTGGGAGCAGGGCTTCCGGCGCCGCTTCGACGTGATGGCCTTGCAGCGCAACCTCAAGGCGCTCGGCACGTTTGGCTATCAGACCAGCACGCGCCGAAATCCGGTTTACATCCAGTACATCCCGCGGACGATTCGGCACGTGCAGACGAACCTGCTGCGCAACCCCGACCGCTTCGGGCGGCTGCGCGGACTGCTGTCGACCTACATGGACGAACTGCGCTAGTCCGACCGTTCTCTGACATCCTGGCTCGCCGTCACGATTGCTCTGCGGCCCGGCGGCCCCTACACTAGAGGTTTGGGCCTGACGGCCCGCGAGGTCCCATGCAGTTCGGCGTGTCCACGCATCTCTACCACGACGCACGGCTCGACCGGGACCATCTGGTGGAGATTGCGGCACACGGATTCAGCGCCGTCGAGGTCTTCGCGACCCGGACGCACGTCGATTACCACGACGCGCAGGTTCTGGCCGAACTGAGCGAGCACCTGCATGACAGCGGGCTGCTCGCGCACTCGGTGCACGCGCCGATCACTGAAAGCCTGCGCGACGGGGTGTGGGGGCCGGCCTACTCGCTGGCAACCACCGACGAGGCGGCGCGAACCCGCGCGGTCGACGAGACCGTCGTCGCGCTCCGAGCGGCCGAGCAGCTCGAGGCCGCCTTCCTGGTCCTGCACCTGGGAGTGCCGCTGGCCCAGCAGCCGGATGGGCGGGACAACCGCCGTGACGCCGTACTGCGAAGCCTCGACGCCGTGCATGCCGCCGCCGCGGGTTCGGGAGTCCGGCTGGCGCTCGAGGTCATCCCCAACCCGATTTCGGACGCCGACGCGCTGGTCACGGTGATCGAAGACGAGCTCGATGCCACCGACGTCGGCATCTGCCTCGACAGCGGCCATGCGTTCTTGATGGGCGATCTGGTCGACGCCATCGAGCAGGTCGCAGGGCATCTGGTCACGACGCACCTGCACGACAATCGCCGGGTGTCCGACGACCATCTGGTGCCGTTTGACGGTGCCATCGACTGGGCCGAGGCCGCGATGACGCTGCAGAAAGTGGGCTACGAAGGAGTGTGGCTGTTCGAGCTGGCCGCGACGGACACGCCGCGGCGCGTGCTCGAGCGGGCGCAGTCGGCGCGGCGAAGGCTCGAACGATTTCTGTCGGTATAAACGTGGCATACATCCAGGACATCGCCAGACACGAAGGCCAGCAGGTCACCATCCACGGATGGTTGTACAACCGCCGCTCGAGCGGCAAGATTCACTTCCTCCAGGTGCGCGACGGCAGTGGTTTCATCCAGGCCGTGATGTCCAAGGCGGCCGTCGGCGAGCAGGCCTTCATGCAGGCCGATCATCTCTCGCAGGAGACGTCGCTTTCGGTGACCGGGACCGTGCGGGCCGACGCGCGCGCACCTGGCGGGTACGAGATCGACGTCATCGGCCTCGACGTCCATCACGAAGCCCACGACTTTCCCATCACGCCGAAGGAACACGGGGTGGACTACCTGCTCGATCGGCGCCACCTCTGGCTCCGCACGCCGCGTCAGCAGGCGATCATGCGCGTGCGGCATGAAGTGATCAACGCCGTGCGCGATTTCTTCAACCAGCGCGACTTCATTCTGTGCGACACGCCCATCTTCACGCCGGCGGCCTGCGAAGGCACGACCAACCTGTTCCCGGTCCAGTACTTCGAAGACACCACCGCGTACCTCACGCAGAGCGGGCAGCTGTACAACGAGGCCAATGCCATGGCGCTCGGGCGCGTGTATTGCTTCGGCCCGACCTTCCGCGCCGAGAAGTCCAAGACACGCCGGCACCTCACCGAGTTCTGGATGGTCGAGCCCGAGATGGCGTACGCCACCCTCGATGACGCCATCGAGCTGGCCGAAGGCCTGGTCGAGTACGTCGTCGGGCGCGCGCTCGACAAGCGTGCCGCCGAGTTGAAGGTGCTCGAGCGCGATACGACGAAGCTCCAGACCGTGAAGGCGCCGTTCCCCCGGCTTTCGTATGACGAGGCCGCCCAGATCCTGATCGACAAGGGACTGCCCTTTCAGCACGGCACCGACCTGGGCGGCACCGATGAGACCGTGCTTTCGGACCTGTACGACCGGCCTGTCTGCGTGCACCGCTACCCGGCAGCGGTCAAGGCGTTCTACATGAAGCCCGATCCGGCGCAGCCCGACAAGGCGCTTGGCGTGGACGTGCTGGCGCCTGAAGGCTACGGCGAGATCATCGGGGGCGGAGAGCGCCTGGCCGACTACGACCTGCTCGTGCAGCGCATCGAGGAACACAAGCTGCCACGTGAGGCGTTCGAGTGGTATCTCGACCTGCGCAAGTACGGGTCGGTGCCGCACGCCGGCTTCGGCATGGGCATCGAGCGCGTGGTGGGATGGATTTGCGGGCTGGAGCACGTGCGGGAGACCATTCCGTATCCGCGGATGCTGTACCGGCTGTACCCGTGGCGCGGACAACCACGAAGGTCACGAAGGACGACACGAAGGTCAACGGCCAAGAGTCCTCTTCGTGACCGTCGTGTAAGCCTTCGCGACCTTCGTGATTGTTGATAGGCAAGGACGTTCAATGAAAGTCGGCATGATCTCCCTCGGCTGCCCCAAGAACCTCGTCGACTCCGAGGTGATGCTGGGGCTGGCCGAGCAGGCCGGGCACACGCTCACCGCCGATGCGCGCGAGGCCGACGTCCTCGTGGTCAACACGTGCGCGTTCATCGACAAGTCCAAGCAGGAATCCATCAACGCCATCCTGGAGATGGCGGAGCTGAAGAAGACCGGCGCGTGCCAGCGGCTGGTGGTCACCGGGTGCCTCGCCGAGCGATACCGGGACGAATTGAAAGACCAGATTCCCGAGATCGACGCGCTGCTCGGAACAGGCGAAGTGCCCGAGATCGTGCGCGCGCTGGGAACCATGGGGCCTGGCCCCCGTACGGATCGCGGGGGCCAGGCCCCTGCAATCCCGATGACGCTGCACCGGAAGGCGAAGCACGCCCCGCTTGGCGGACGTGCCGAGCTGCCCACCTACATCTACGACGCCGAGACTCCGCGCCGGCTGGCGACCCCGCGGCACTACGCCTATGTCAAGGTGGCGGAAGGCTGCGACTACACGTGCGCCTTCTGCATCATCCCGCGCCTGCGCGGGCACTACCGCAGCCGGCCGGCTGCCGAGATCGTGCGCGAGGCTCACCACCTGGCCGGCCGTGGCGTGAAGGAGCTGCTGCTCATCAGCCAGGACACGACCTTTTACGGCAACGACCTCGGCGAGAGGGGCGCGCTGGCGCGGCTGCTTCGCGAGCTGAATGGGGTGGACGGCCTCGAATGGATCCGGCTGCTCTATCTTTATCCCACGACCATCGACGACACGATGCTCGAGGCGATGGCCGAATCCGACAAGGTGTGCAAGTACATCGACCTGCCCCTGCAGCACGCCTCCGATGCCGTGTTGAAACGCATGAAGCGGCCCGGCACGCGCAAAAGCTACGAGCGGCTGCTCACCAACATCAGGTCGCGCATGCCCGGCGCCGCGCTGCGCACCACCTTCATCGTCGGCTTCCCTGGTGAAACCGAGGCCGATGTGGCCGAGCTGGAAGGATTCCTCGACACGGTACGCTTCGATCACGTCGGCATCTTCACTTACTCCCACGAAGAGGGCACGGCGGCCGGCGGGTGGGACGACGACGTGCCGGCGGCGACAAAGCGGAAGCGCCGCGACCGGCTGATGGCACGGCAACGGGGGATCGTCGAGGCCGCCCAGCGCGGCCGCATCGGCAGCCGTGTTCGACTCGTCGTCGACGGCCCGTCGCCCGAGCACGAGCTCGTTTTGCGGGGGCGGCTGTCGACCCAGGCTCCCGACATCGACCCTCAGGTCTATCTCACTGAATGCGACCCCTCCACCCTGTCGTCCGGGCAGTTTCTCGAGGCCGAAGTAGTCGGCGCCCGCGACTACGACCTGGTGGCCCGTCCGTTGCTGTAGTTGCGGCCCGTGTGTTACCATCGGTAGTTCGGATACGGCTGAAAAAGCACGTCTGAGTGGGCAATACGCCCACTTTTTGTTTTTGAGGGGGGCCTCGGGCACACGGTCGCGATGGACGCTCTGGAGCAGATCCGCGCCATTGCCGAGCGCGTCGCGACGGCCAACGGGCTGGAACTGTTCGATTTGCAGCTCACCCGCGAGTCACAGGGGTGGGTCGTGCGCGTCACCATCGATCGGCCCGGCCCGGCCGCCACGCCCGAAGACAGCGTCGGCATCGAGGACTGCGCCACGGTCAGCCGTGAGCTGAGTACCATCCTCGACGTGGACGACCCGCTGGATCGGGCGTACACGCTCGAAGTGACCTCGCCAGGGCTCGATCGGCCCTTGCGGCACGAGGCTGACTTCCGGCGGTTCGCCGGGCGGACCGCCAGCATCGTGCTCGAGGCGCCCCTCAACGGGCAGACCTATTTCAGCGGTCGTATCGAGGCAGTGGAGGACGGGCACGTGGTCCTCCTGGTAGGAAAGAGGAACCGCGCCCACCGGATCCCGCTTGACGGGATCAAGCGCGCGCGGCTCGAAGTCGACTTCTAGCAGGTGCGTGTGACAACAGCAATGACCAGTCCGCTGCAGCAACTGATCGACTCCATCGCCAAGGAAAAGGGCATCGAGCCCACCGTCATCATCTCGGCCATCGAGGATGCGGTGCTGGCGGCGTCGCGCAAGGCCTACAAGTCCAACGAGAACCTGAAGGCGCGGTTCAACCCCGAGTCCGGCCAGGTGGACCTGTTTGCGGTCAAGCAGATCGTCGATACGGTCAACGATCCGGCCCTCGAGGTTTCCCTGACCGAAGCGCAGCAGCTCTACGGCGAGGAAGCCGAAGTGGACATGGAGATCGAGTTCCCGAAGCCGACCGACGTGCTCGGGCGCATCGCCGCGCAGACCGCCAAGCAGGTGATCTTCCAGAAGGTCCGCGAGGCCGAGCGCGAGAACATCTTCGAGGAATACAACCAGCGGGTCGGCGAGGTCGTCAACGCGTCGGTCAAGCGCTTCGAGACCGGCGACATGATCGCGGAAATCGGCACTCGCGTGGAAGCCGTGCTGCCCCGCAAAGAACAGTCGCGCGCCGAGAGCTACAACCCGGGCGACCGGCTGCGCGCCGTCATCAAGGGCGTCAACCGCTCGGCCAAGGGCCCGCAGATCGTGCTGTCGCGCACCGACCCGGCACTGCTCATCAAGCTGTTCGAGCAGGAAGTGCCGGAGATCTACGACGGCACCGTGATGATTCGAGGCGCCGTGCGCGAGGCCGGCGACCGCGCCAAGGTGGCCGTGTACTCGCGCGAGCGCGACGTCGACCCGGTAGGGGCGTGCGTCGGCATGAAGGGCACGCGGGTCCAGGCCATCATCCGCGAGCTGCGCGGCGAGAAGATCGACATCGTAGAGTTCTCGGATGACCCCGTCGCCTTCGTGACCAATGCGCTCAGCCCGGCCAAGGTGCAGCGCGTGTCCATCGTCGACGACCGCGACCGCGTGATGGAAGTGGTCGTCGAAGACAAGCAGTTGTCGCTGGCCATCGGCAAGAAGGGCCAGAACGTCCGGCTCGCTGCCAAGTTGACGGGCTGGCGCATCGACATCAAGAGCGAGGAAGAGAAGCGGCGCGAGATCGAGGCGCAGCTGGAAGGCCTCACGGGCGGCTCGGCGACCGAGGAACCCGCCGAAGCCGCGTTCGTCTGGCCGGGCGACGAACCGGTGGCCGCTTCGGTCGAGGCAGACGAGCCGGTGGCCGCCTCGGGCGAGGCAGACGAGCCGGTGGCCGCCTCGGGCGAGGTAGACGCGCCCGCGGCCGACTCCGGCGACGCAGAGCCTGCCGCGGAGGCCGCCGAGGCGGCGCCGCAGGACGGCACGGGCGAACCCGACGCGCGATAGCTGCACCGCATGGCAGCTTGCATCGTCGCGTAACGCTTCTTGGGTGTATTCGAGGTAACCGTTGGCCACTGTTCGGATTTATCGAGTCGCGGAACTGCTCAACACGACCAGCCAGGAAGTGATGGCGCTGCTGAAGCGCGATCACGGCATCGAGGTTAAGAGCGCCTCCAGCACGATTGAAGAAGTCGTCGGACGCCAGTTCGTCGACCGTCTGGCGCGCCAGCGTGGAATCACGCTGCCCTCCGGCGATGTGTTTGCCGAAGGCGCCGCCGCCAAGGCCGCCTCGAAGAAGCCCGCGCTGGTCAAGAAGGGCGCGGCGCAGGAGCCCGCAAAGCCGGCGGCGCCGACGCTGGGTCCGCCGCGCCTGGTCAAGGCCGCCAAGGCGATCCACCAGGCCGAACGAGCCGCCGCCGCCAGCCACGACGCCGGCGAAGCCGAGGCGGTCGCCGAGCACGAGCCGATCGCCGTTCACGAGCCCCACGAGGACGTTGAAGTCGACCGCGAGCCGGTCGAAGACGTGCCCGTCACCCAGGTGGCGCACGCCCCGCAAACCGAGGTCGAGGTCGAATTGCCTGTCGCTGAACTGCCTGCCGTCGCGTCCGCGCCGGGTCACCCCGAAACGATCGCGGCGGAAGCGGCCGAGGCTGCGCCTCAGGGTCCGGCGATTCCGATGCCGACCGGCGTCGTTCACCAGCCGTCGGGCCGCATCGTCCCTCCGTCGCTGCGCCTGCGCATCGAAGACCCCAACGCGCCGGTGACGCCGCGGCCGCCGGCAACGCGCCCGGCGCCGCCGCAGCCGCGTCCGGGCCAACCGCCAGCCGCCGCGAAGCCTGCTGCGCCCGGAATCATGGGGCCTGCTTCGCGCACGGGAACGCCCACGGTGGCGCCGCCGCGGCCTGGCGTGCTTCCTCCGCGGCCCGCGCCGCCGAGTGGTCCGCGTCCGTCGTATCAGACGCCACAAACGCTTGGCGGCCCGCGGCCGCTGCCCAGCCAGCCGGTTCGTCCGCAGCAGCCCGGCATGGGAGCTCGACCCGGCATGCCCGGCCGCCCCGGCATGTCGGCGCCTGGCGGGCCGCGGCCCGGACAGCCAGGCGGCTGGCGTCCGCCCGCCCCCCGGCCGAGTGGCGGTCGACGGCACACGGCGCGGCCCGAGCAGCCTCGCGGTTCGCTGGCGCCGACGGCGCCACCGCCCATCACCAAGAACATCACCCTCGCCGAAGGCATGACGGTCAAGGATTTGGCCGACAAGCTCGACGCCCGCGTGAAGGATGTGCTCAAGAAACTGCTCGAACAGGGGAGGATGTTGACCATCAACTCCACCGTCGACAGCGAGACTGCCAGCTCGCTCGCCCGCGAGTTCGGCGCAGACGTCCAGATGCGCACGTTCGAGCAGGAGATCGTTGACGTCGACACAACCGAGAGCTCTCCAGACGACGTCGTGCCGCGCGCGCCGGTGGTGACCGTCATGGGCCACGTCGACCACGGCAAGACCACGCTGCTCGACGCGATTCGCGAGACGCGCGTCGCCGAGCGTGAAGCCGGCGGCATCACGCAGCACATCGGCGCCTACCACGTCACCGTGGGCGATCGGGACATCGTGTTCCTCGACACGCCGGGCCACGAAGCCTTCACGATGATGCGGTCGCGCGGCGCCAAGGTCACCGACGTGGTCGTCCTGGTGGTCGCCGCCGACGACGGCGTCATGCCGCAGACGCGCGAAGCCGTGAACCACGCGAAGGCGGCCAACGTGCCCATCGTCGTGGCCGTGAACAAGATCGACAAGCCGGGCGCGAACCCCGACAACGTCAAGCGCGAGCTGGCCGATCTCGGCCTGGTGCCGGAAGCCTGGGGCGGCACGACCGTCATGGTCGACGTGTCGGCCAAGAAGCGGCAGAACCTCGAGCTGCTGCTCGAGATGATCCTGCTCTCCTCCGACATCCTCGAGCTCAAGGCCAATCCGAAGAAGCCGGCGATGGGCACGGTGCTCGAAGCCAAGCTCGACAAGGGGCGCGGCCCGGTGGCCACCGTGCTCGTGCAGGACGGCACGCTGCGCGTCGGCGACAACTTCATCGCCGGCTCGATGGTCGGCAAGGTGCGCGCGCTCATCGACGACCGCGGCCGCTCAACGAAGCTGGCCGCGCCGTCTACCCCGGTCGAGGTGCTCGGTCTCACCGGGCTGCCGCAGCCGGGCGACACGTTCCAGGCCATCGCGGATGCGGCCAAGGCGCGCCAGATTGCCTTGTTCCGGCAGGAACAGGCCAAGACCAAGGCGCTCGGCGCCAAGGGCGGCCGCCTCACCCTCGAGTCACTCAAGGACGCGATCTCGGAAGGTGGCGTCAAGGAACTGCCGATCATCGTCAAGGCGGACGTGCAGGGCTCGGCCGAAGTGCTGGCCGGGTCGCTCCTGAAGCTGAGCGACGACAAGGTCAAGATCAAGATCATCCACTCCGGCGTCGGCGCGATCAGCGAGTTCGACGTCCTGCTGGCCTCGGCCAGCAACGCCATCGTCATCGGCTTCAACGTCCGGCCGGACCGCAACGCAGCCGACGTCGCCGACCGCGAGAAGGTGGACATCCGCCAGCACTCGGTCATCTACACGGTCACCGAGGAGATCCAGAAGGCGATGGTCGGCCTGCTCGAGCCGACCTTCAAGGAGCAGCGCCTCGGCGCCGCGCAGGTGCGCGAGCTCTTCAAGGTTCCGAAGATCGGCACCATCGCCGGCTGCGTGGTCACCGAAGGCCGCATCATCCGGTCCGGCGACTCGCAGGCCCGGCTGCTGCGCGACAACGTCGTGGTCTTCGAAGGCAAGATTTCCTCGCTGCGGCGCTTCAAAGACGACGTGGCCGAGGTCAAGGTGGGGATGGAGTGCGGGATCGGCTTCGACAAGTACAACGACCTCAAGGTCGGCGACATGATCGAGGTCTTCGTCGTCGAGAAGATCGCGCCGGTCTCCGCGTAGAGACTGCGGATCACGCGTGCGCCGTGCCGACGCACGGCGCACGTCTCAATCTGCAATCGTCAACCTGCAATCTGCAATCGAGATGTCCCGCACAATCCGTCTCGGCGAACAAATCCGCCAGGATCTCGGCGACCTGCTTGCGCGGAAGGTGCACGATCCGGGCATCGGGTTTGTCACCATCACGCGCGTCCGCGTGACCGAGGACCTGCTGCAGGCACGCGTGTTCTACACGACGATCGGCGATCAGGCGGCCGCAGAGAAGACCAGTCGCGGGCTCGAGCGGGCGCTGCCATTCCTCCGGCGAGCTCTCGGGGAGCGGCTGCGGCTGCGCCGGGTGCCGGAACTGACGTTTGCGGTCGACGAGTCCATCGGCCATCAGGCGCGCGTCGAGGAACTGCTCGAACAGATCAAGCGCGAGGAGGCCGCACACGCCGCCGACGGTCCCGCACCCACGCCCCCAGATGACGACCCAAACGCCTGATCGCGCCGCCGCCGTCGCTGCCGTGGCCGACGCCATCCGCGCGCGCCAACGTTTCGTCCTGAGCTCGCACGCCAGGCCCGACGGCGATGCAATCGGCTCGCAGCTGGCGATGGCCTTCGCGCTCGATCATCTCGGCAAGCAGGTCACGCTCGTCAATCGCGATCCGGTTCCCGCACCACTGGTGCCGTTTCCCGGCACCGACCGGATCGTCGTCGCCGACCGCGTGGACGAAGTCTTCGACGCGGCGATCATCATGGAGTGCAGCTCGCTCGACCGAACCGGCGTGACCGGCTTCGATCGGTCGTTCGTGATCAACATCGACCACCATCAGGGCAATACCGGGTACGGCGAAGTGAACTGGTTCGACCAGGGCGCGGCCGCGTGCGCCGAGATGGTGTTTGACGTGATCGTCGCGCTCGGCGTGCCGCTCACTCATGCCATCGCCACGCACCTCTATGTCGGCATCCTCACCGACACCGGCTCGTTTCACTACTCGGCGATCTCGCCAAAGACGTTCGACATCGCGCGCCAGCTCGTCGAAGCCGGCGTGGACCCGACCACCGTGGCGCGCACGGTGTTTGACAGCAACACGCTGGGGCGGCTCAAGCTGTTCGGGGCGGTGCTGAGCGAGATCGAACTCGAACACGACGGCCGTCTCGCCGTCATGCGCGTGGATCACGCGATGACCGCCGCCGCCGGCGGCACGTACGAGGACACCGAGGGGCTGATCAACCTGCCGCTGACCGTGCGCGAGATCCGGGCATCGGCGTTTTTCAAGGAACTCGGGCCGGCCGAGTTCAGAGTGAGCCTGCGCTCGAAGGGTTCGATAGACGTCGCGGCCGTGGCCAAGCAGTTTGGCGGCGGCGGCCACAAGAACGCGGCTGGGTGCACGGTCTCCGGCACGTACGCCGAGGCGCGACAAGCCGTGGTTGCCGCCGTCGGTCCCGCAATCGCGGCCGGCCTGGCGCAGGAGCGCGACCAGCCGCGTCCGCCGTCATGAGCCGGCGGAGGGCCGCGGGGGCGCCGGAGGGCGGGCTGGTAGTCGACAAGCCGGCCGGCCCCACCAGCCACGACGTCGTGGCGGTCGCACGACGAGCCTTTGGACAGCCGCGGATTGGCCACACGGGCACGCTCGACCCGCTGGCAACCGGCGTGCTGCCGCTGCTGCTGGGCCGGGCGACCCGCCTGGCGCAATTCCTCGCCGTCAGCGACAAGACCTACCTGGCGTCGATTCAGTTCGGTCAGGCGACCAGCACGCTACGACGCGGCCGGCGAACCCGTTGGCGCGGCCCAGCCGGTGGCTCTGGACCCGGCCTCTGTGGAGACCGCGCTCGCCCGATTCAGGGGGCGGCACCTGCAGGTGCCCCCTGCCGTGTCGGCCAAGAAGGTGGGCGGACACCGGGCTTACGCCCTGACGCGTCGCGACCAGCCGGTGGATTTGGCGGCGGTCGAGGTCGAGGTGACCGAACTCACGCTGGTCGCCTGCGAGGGGGCCCGAATCGACGTGCGGGTCACCTGTTCGGCCGGGTTCTACGTCCGTTCGCTGGCCCACGACCTCGGCACCACGATGGGGGTGGGCGCCCACCTGGCGGGGCTTCGCCGCGAGCGGAGCGGGCGCTTCACGCTCGCCGATAGCGTCGGGCTGGACCGTCTGGCGGCCGGGGCCGCCGACCTCTCGGGCCTCTTGCGTCCCTTGGCCGACCTGCTGCCCGATTGGCCTGCCCTATCCCTCTCGGAGGACGAGGTCGCACGGGTGGGGCATGGCCAGGTGCTGGAGGTTTCAGACCGGCTTGCAGGGACCCAGGTACCGGGCCGAATGCGCCTGATTGACCCATTCGGGCACCTGGTGGCGTTGGCCGAGGAGCGTGCCGGATTTTTGCATCCGGTTCTGGTCCTGGTGTAAACTTTGATGTTTGTTACTGGCTGGAAACAGCTTACGGCGGCCTGGTCCCGACTGGGCCGTACGCGGAGGAGACCGACTTGGCTTTGACGAAGGACCGCAAGACCGATCTGATTGGCACATACCGCACGCACGACTCCGACACGGGCTCGCCTGAAGTGCAGGTAGCCATCCTCAGCGAGCGCATCAACTACCTGACCGACCACTTCAAGACCCACGCGAAGGACCACCACTCGCGCCGGGGCCTGCTGAAGCTCGTTGGCCAGCGGCGGCGTCTGCTGGACTACTTGAAGGCCAAGGACGCCGAACGCTACGCGGACCTCATCCGGAAGCTCGGAATCCGTAAATAGCAGGTTGGGCCAGGTTCGGTCCGGTCGGGTCTCGGTGCGTCGGGCTGCTGCCCGGTTGGAATCCCGGCCGACCGCCAAACCCCGATCAAGCGGACGTCAACCTGACCCAACCCGACCGAACCTGACCGAACTCGATCAACCCGTTCCTTTGTTGTTTGGCTCCCATGCATACCCGCGCACTGACGATCGGCTCGCAGACTCTCACCCTTGAAACCGGCAAGCTCGCCAAGCAGGCCGATGGCTCGGTCGTCGTGCGTTACGGCGATACGGTCGTCCTGGTCACGGCGTGCCGCGCGGCGACGCCGCGGGAAGGCATCGACTTTTTGCCGCTCACGGTGGACTACCGCGAGTACGCCTACGCATCGGGTCGCATCCCGGGCGGCTTCTTCAAGCGCGAAGGCAAGATGGCGGACAAAGAGGTCCTCACCTCGCGCATGATCGACCGGCCCATTCGGCCGCTTTTCCCCGCCGGGTGGCGCCACGAGACGCAGATCATCGCGCTGGTGCTCTCGGCCGACAAGCAAAACGACGCCGACGTGCTCGCAATCACGGGCGCGTCGGCTGCGCTGGCGCTCGCCGAGATTCCGTTTCAGACAACGGTCGCCGCCGTTCGCGTCGGCCTGGTCGACGGGCAGTACGTCATCAACCCCACCTACGACCAGCGCAAGAAGAGCCTCGTCGATATCGTCCTCGCCGGCACCAAGGACGGGCTGGTGATGGTCGAAGCCGGCGCGAAGGAAGTGCCCGAGGAGCAGGTGGCGCAGGCGCTCCAAGCCGGTCACGCTGCCATCAAGCAGATTGTCGCGGTCATCGACGAGCTTGCCAAGGTCGCCGGAAAGCCCAAGCGGCAGGTCCCGGCCAAGACGTTCGACGCGGACCTGCAACGCGAGGTCGAATCGAAGGCGCTCGCGCCGCTTGCCGCGGCGATGCGGATCAAGGACAAGCTCGAGAACTACGGGCAGGTCGACAAGGTCCAGGAAGAGCTGCTGGACGCCTACGCCGAGGCCGAACCGGCGCGCAAGGCCGACGCAAAGGCGATCTTCAAGGAGCTCAAGGAGCGAGTGCTCCGCGAGGAAGTGCTCGAGCGCCGCGTGCGCCTCGACGGCCGGAAGTTCGACGAGATTCGCTCCATCTGGACCGAGGCGGGGGTGCTGCCCCGGACGCACGGGTCGGTGGTCTTCACGCGCGGCGAGACGCAGGCGCTGGTGACCTGCACGCTCGGCACGGCCGACGACCAGCAGAAGATCGAGCACGTCGACGGCGAGTTCTACAAGCGCTTCATGCTCCACTACAACTTCCCGCCGTTCTCGGTCGGTGAAGTGCAGTTCATGCGCGGTCCCGGCCGGCGTGAAGTGGGTCACGGCGCGCTGGCCGAACGGGCGCTCACTCCGGTCATTCCCACCGAGGACAAGTTCCCCTACACCATTCGCCTGGTGTCGGACATCCTCGAGAGCAATGGCAGTTCCTCGATGGCGTCGGTCTGCGGCGGGTCGATGTCGATGATGGACGCCGGTGTCCCGCTCAGCGCAGCGGTGGCGGGCATCGCCATGGGCCTCATCATCGACGAGACGTCGGGCAAGTACGCGATCCTCAGCGACATCGCGGGCGCCGAGGATCACTACGGCGACATGGATTTCAAGGTCGCCGGTACCGCGCAGGGCATCACGGCCCTGCAGATGGACATCAAGGTCACCGGCATCACGTCCGAGATCATGCGCGAGGCGCTGGAGCAGGCGCGCGCCGGACGCGTGCACATCCTGGGCAAGATGGCCGAGACCCTGGCCGAGCCGCGCAAGAGCGTCTCGTCGATTGCGCCGCGCATCGTCACGATCAAGATTCCCGTCGACAAGATCCGCGACGTCATCGGGCCGGGTGGCAAGATGATCCGCTCGATCATCGAACGCACGGGCGTGAAGATCGACGTCGAAGACGACGGCCGGGTCAATGTCGCCTCGGCGGATGAAGCGGCGGCGGCCAAGGCCATCGGGATCATCCAGGAGCTCACCGCGACGCCAGAGCTCAACAAGACCTACATGGGCAAGGTGCAGCGCATCACCGACTTTGGCGCCTTCGTCGAGATCATGCCGGGCACCGACGGGTTGTTGCACGTCTCCGAGATCGCGAACCACCGCGTCAAGGACGTGCGCGACGAGCTGAAGGAAGGCGAGCAGGTCCTCGTCAAGGTCATCAACATCGACCCGACGGGCAAGATCCGGCTCAGCCGTAAGGCGCTGCTGAACGAAGAAGTAAAGGGTTAAGATCACACTCACCTGAGGCCGCCCGGTGTTGCCGGGCGTCCAATGGCTGAGACGATGAGCTCCCTTCCCTTCCGAATTGCTGCGTTTGCACTGATTGGCGTGGGGCTGTGGCTCATGGCGCCTCGATCGAAGGCGCAGGAGACCCCGTCCAACCAGCGCGGCCTCACCGTGGTCGCGCGCAGGTACGCGTTCGAGCCCGCCAGGCTCGAGGTCAACCTCAACGACCTGGTGAAAGTCACCCTCTCGAGCCCCGACATCGCCCACAGCTTCACCGTGGACGCCTATCGCATCGCCAAGCGCGTCGGTGGCGGGCACACCGTCACCTTCGAGTTCAGGGCCGATCAGGCCGGCACGTTCCCCGTCTACTGCAATCTGCGGCAGGACGAGCGATGCCGGCAGATGCACGGCGAACTGGTGGTCCACTCCAAGTAGCGGTTGTGCGCACCGTCACTGACGGTACTCCGCACTTTCACTGACGGTACGCAGGCCCGAACTTCAGTCCGGGCGGCTCGTTTCTGTGATTGACGAGCCCGCGGACCAGGCTCGTGCAAAGGCCAGCCGCTCTTCAAGCGGCGGGTGGCTGTGAAACAACCACTGCACGAGGCGTGAGGGTCGCTCTTCGGCAAGGTTTTGCGCGCCGAGCCGGCGCATCGCCGAGATGAACGCCGACGGATTCGCGGTCAGCTGGAGGGCGAACCGGTCGGCCCTTCGCTCGTGCCGTCGCGAGAGCGCGAGCGCGGCAGGCGTCAACACCAGCGACACCGTGCCAGCCGCCAGCACCAGCAGCGGCATCCCGGCCAGATCGGCGGGAGAGGCCACTCCCAGGCTCGGCCCCGCCAGGCGCAATACCACGTCGGTGACGGCAAGCCCCAGCAGGATCAACGCCGATTCGAGCGCGATGCCCCTCCAGATGTCGTGATGCACGTGATGGCCCAGTTCGTGGGCGAGCACCACCTCGATCTCTTCGTCGGAATAATCCGCCAGCATCGTGTCGGAGACGAGAATGCGGCGGGTCGAGCCCAGCCCCGCCAGCGCGGCGTTGGCGCGCCGGCTCTTGTCGCCGAGCGCCCACTCGTAGACGCCCACCACGCGGGTGCCCGCACGACTGGCCAGCTGCTCGAGCCGATCGGCCAGCGACGGGCGAGCCAGCGGGGTAAATCGGAAGAATAGCGGCAGGAGCACCACCGGGGCCAACGTCGCCAGGCCGGTGGCCACGACGGAGAGGGTGGCCCCTGCGACCAGGAACCACGATGCCGGAAACCACCGCATCGACAGGTAGACGACGAGGGCCGCACCCGAGGCCAACAGCATGCCGATGCCGGCAGCCTTCAGATGATCGCCGAGCCAGCCGCTCGCAGCCTGGTGCGACAGGCCGTAGCGCCGTTCCAGCCGGTAGCCGCTGAACCAGGCCAACGGCAGCGTGCCAAGCTCGTACGCCAGCGAAAGACCAATCGCCACCAGCGGCACGGCGAGCAGGAGGGATCCACCGGTCAACGTGCTGGCCGCGTCGGCCAGCTGCCGGGCAACACCGGTGAGCAAGAGTGCCGAAAAGCAGACGGCGCTCCAGAGGAGGCCGGCCACCTCGGAGCGCCGCTTCAGTCGGTGATAGCGGGTTGCCTTGTCTTCGGTCACTTCCCAGCCAGCCGCACCCCCCCGTTGACCGCGCCAATCACGATGCGGGGGCCGCCGCCATTGAGTTTACCCTCGAGGCGCCGCCGGCTTTGCGCGCCGACAGTCTCGACCGGCAGATCGCCCACGCTGAGGCCGCCGTTGACGACGCTGGCCCGCACGTCCGCCTTGGCATCACGCGGCACCGAGACGACGACGCCGCCGTTGACGGTCTCGGCTTTGACACCGCCCTGCGCCACCGCGCCAAGCGACAGATCGATGCCGCCGTTGGTCGTGGTGGCGTCCACGGCGCCGGTGAGTCCGTCGCCATTGACACCACCGTTGACGGTGGCGGCCACGACCTCGTTGGAGATGTTGAGCAGCCGGATGCCGCCGTTGGTGGTCTGGGCGGAAACCTTCAGGCCGGCCGGCACCTTGACGAAGTACTTCACCTCGACGCCGCCCCTGCCCCAGTTCTTCGGCGCCTTGGTTTCGAGCTTCACGCCGTCGGCCGTTTTCGTCTCGGCGATCTCGACTTTGCCGAGCAATTCCTTGGCCGCCTGGTCGGTCGAGGCCTTGGCAATGCGTTCCGCACGCACTTCGACGTCGCTGCCGGTGGCTTGCTCGATGGTCACCTGGCCGTTGACGTTGACGACCTCGAACCGGCCGCCGGAGGGGACTTGGTACTTGCGGCTCCACTCGTCGGCCGCCCGGCCCGATACCACTCCAACGCTGAAGTCGCTGCCGCTGATGTTGACGTCGCAGCCGACGGCCCCGAGGGCCAACGCTGCCGTCAGGACGACAGGCAACGCCCGATGTCTATTCACTCGCCTCATATCGTTGGCACCCCCAGCGGGATGATACGGGGGGCGGCAGGCAGGTGTTTCAGGACCCGCCCCGGCAGCCTCAGGCCTCGGACCTCAGGCCTCAAGCCCTGGGCCTCAATTGAGCCGCACCGAAATCAGCTTCGACACCCCCGGCTCTTCCATCGTCACACCGTAGAGCCGGTCCGCAATCTCCATGGTCTTGCGGTTGTGGGTGATGAGGATGAACTGGGTGTGGTGGAGCATCCCCTTGAGCATCTCGACGAAGCGCCCGATGTTGGCGTCATCAAGCGGCGCGTCGATTTCGTCGAGCAGACAGAACGGGCTCGGCTTGTACTTGAAGATCGCAAACATCAGCGCGATGGCGGTCAGCGCCTTTTCTCCACCCGACAGCAGCTGCACGCTCTGCAGGCGCTTGCCCGGAGGGCTGGCGACGATGTCGATGCCGCTTTCGAGCAGGTCGTGTTCGTCGATGAGCGTGATGCCGGCGTGCCCGCCCCCGAAGAGCGTCGAGAAGGTCTCCTGGAAGTACCGGTTGATCGCCTCGAACGCGTCGTGAAAGCGGACCTTGCTGGTCTCGTCGATGCGCTGAATCGCTTCGTTGGTCGCGGCGATGGAGTCGATCAGGTCCTTCCGCTGGGTGGTCAGGAAGGTGTGTCGCGTCTCGAGCTCGTCGAACTGCTCGATGGCCATCATGTTGACGGGTCCGAGCCGGTCGATCTTGGCGCGCAGCCCAGCGATGGCGTCTTCCGCCGTGATCGCATGCGGCACTTCGGGCGCGGCGTTGTCCGCGATCGGCTGATCCGTGACGCCTTCGTCGGCGCCGTCGTCGATTCCTTCGTCGACCGAGAGGGCGCGCGTGTCGGGCACGGCTGCGCCTTCGCGTTCGAGTTGCTCGACTTCTGTCAGAACGTCGGAGAGGGTCGCCTGTACCGTTTCGACGGCGGTCGCCTCGAGATGGGCCAGATCGGCGGTGGAGGTGGCCTGGCTCACCTCGAGCTGCGTGGCCGATGCGCGGATGCCGTCCAGGGCCTGCCGGGCATCGCGCGCCAGCGTGTCCTGGCTATCTGCCTCGGACCTCAATGCGGCAGCAGCCTCTTCGGCCGACCGCACATTGGCGCGCAGGCCGTCGAGCGACGCGACGGCTTCATCGAGCTGACCCAGAGCGTCGGCTGTCGCCTGGTCGAGCTCGATACGGCGTTCGGCCTTCTGCTTCCGCTCGAGCGTGAGCGCATCAACCCGCTCGGCGAGTTCGCGTGCGGCCTCTTCGAGCCGCGCGACTTCGGCAACCAGCGCCGCGGCGCGCTCGACCAGTCCCGCGTGGGCCGCCTTGGCTTCGGCCACGTGCGTGGCCAGCCCCTCCACTCGATTGCGCGCGTCGCTGAGCCTCTGCTGGGCCGATCCAAACCGCTCGTCCGCGCCCACCTGGCGGGATTCGATGTCCGCGATCGCCTGCCGCGCCTGCGCCTGCCGCGCCTCGAGCCGTGCGATCTCGTCTTCGGCCCGTCGGCGCTCGGCCGTCAGCATCTCGCCTTTGCGCTCCAGGCGAGCCCCTTCCTCGCGCGCGCGGCCCAGCTGCGCGTCAAAAGCAATCATGGATTTCTCGTGCTGGTGCAGCCGCGCGGTGGCCTCTTCGATCGCTTGCTGGGTCTGGCTGGCCATCGCCGCCGCCGCCGCCACGGCCATGGCCAGGTCCGCCAGCGCCTCGCGCTCGGCTTCCACGCGGGCACGAACTTCCTTGATCTCGCCCTTGGTGGCCAGAATCCCGCGCGCATCCTGGCGACCGCCGCCGACCACGACGTGCGTGCCACGCGCCAGCTCGCCGTCGAGCGTCGCCACATCGAGGCCCGTCGCGCGGGCGGTGCTCACGGCCACGTCCCACGATTCGGCAACGTAGCCGCGGGCGACGACCGCACGCAGGAGATTTGCGTCGGGGCCGGTGACACGGACGAGGTCGGCGACCGCGACCACACCCTGCGGGGTCGGTCCCGCAGGTGCCATCGGCATCTGGTCGAGTACAACGAAGCCACAGCGACCGGCCTGCTGCTCGCGCAGCAGCTGCACGCCGGCGGCCGCATGCCCGTGGGTCGGCACGACGACATGCTGGAGCAGGTCGCCGAGCAGCGCCTCGACCGCGCGTTCGTACTGGCGATCCACTTCCAGATAGTCAGCAACCGCGCCGCGCTGCTCCACGCGCCCATTCGCCTGGGCGAGCAGTACGCGGGCCGCGTCGGTGAACCCCGCACGCGCTGCTTCGAGCTCCTCGAGCGATCGGAGCCGTCCCGACAGGCCAGCCAGATCGTGCTCGCGTGTCCGCAGCTCCTGTGCCAGCGCGGCGTGCTCGGCCCGCGCCGCCGCCAATGCCGCCTCGAGCGAAGCACGCTCGACGCGAGTGGCCTCGAGGGCATGCTGCACTTCCGAAACGCCCTGCTCGGCAGCCACGCGGTCGGCGCCGAGCCGCTCGTTTTCGACGCCGAGGTCGGTTTCCTCGACGTCGAGCCGTGACACGCCTTCCTGCATCCGCTCGCGCGCCGCGCCGGCGCTGTCGATCGAATGCCGCAGGGCCGTGGCGGCGTTGACGCCGGCAAGCACCTCGCCCCGCGCCGTCTCGACGTCGGCTTCGAGCCCCTCGATGTCGCGAAGCGCGAACTGGTACTGCTCGTTGTGCTCGGCCAGCCGGTCGGCGGCCTGCTGCCGCTCCTGTTCCGCCCTGGCGGCGGCCTCCCGGCGCTCGCTGGTCAGCACCCGTTGCGGCTCGCGCCGCGCGTCGAGGCTCGCCAACTCGTCGTCGAGGTCGGCGATGCGACCGCCAAGCGTGGCAACCTGGTGGCGGTTGAGCTCCACGAGCTGTTGCATGCGCTGGATCTCGAGTTCGTGCGTGTGCGCGCGGTCGCGGGCGGCGGTGGCCGTCGAATCGGCCTCGGCCACCTCGATCCGCAGGCGGCTGATGTCCGCTTCCACCTGTGCGAGCCGCGCCTGGGCGGCAGCTTCGCGTTCACGCGCGTCTGCCAGGCGGGCGCGCGCGGACTCGATCGCCTGCGAGAGGTCGCGGAACCGGCGTGCAAGCAGGACCTTCTCCCAGCGGCGCAGCTCGTCGCGCAGGCGCTGGTGACGCCGCGCCTTGGCGGCCTGACGCTTCAGGCTGCCGCGCTGCTTGTCGACTTCGAAGACGATGTCGTCGATGCGGGTGAGGTTCTGCTGTGCGGCCTCGAGCTTCAGCTCCGCCGAGCGACGCCGCGCCTTGTACTTCGTGATGCCGGCGGCTTCTTCGATCAGCATGCGCCGATCGGTGGGCCGCGAGGAAAGGATCAACCCGATCTTGCCCTGCTCGATGATGGCGTAGGCCTTGGCCCCCAGCCCCGTGTCCATCAGCAGTTCGTGGATGTCCCGGAGACGACACTGGGCGCCGTCAATGAGGTACTCGCTCTCACCGGAACGATAGAGCCGCCGGACCAGTTCTACATCGCGGCCCGCGGGCCGGAACTCGGCGAGCACCGCCTCGGCAGGCGTGATGAGCTCGGTGGCCGCGTCGCCGTGCCCGTTGTGGCCGTTGCCGTTGGCGTGCCCGTTGCCATGCCCGTTCCCATTCCCGTTGCCGTCCGGCGCAGTCACGCCGCTCAGTCGCAGGCGGACTTCCGCGGCGCCGGTCGGCTTGCGCGCGTCGCTGCCGCCGAAGATGACGTCTTCCATCTTCTCGCCGCGAAGGCTCTTGGCGCTCTGCTCGCCAAGCACCCACGTGATCGCGTCGGCGACGTTGCTCTTGCCGCACCCGTTTGGGCCGACAATGGCGGTCACCCCGCGATCGAAGGCGAGCTCCGAGCGATCGGAAAAGGATTTGAAGCCGGCAATCTCAAGGCGTTCGAGCCGCATGCCACCCCTCGGTACGCGCGTACGATGTTGCGGTCACCTGCGCCCGTACAGGTCTGGACGGGCTGGTGACGCGCACTATGAGCGCCACGCCCTTCCGTCAAGCGCTGGGATCGCTCCGGAAAAGGAGTCGGAAAACGTTCCTGAGGAACCAATGTCTGACGTCCGTCGAAGCCCGTTCCTGCGCCAGGACGACGCAGGGCCCCGGGGCCCGCTGAACCGGCCGCCAGTCTAACAGGGCCTACCTATAGTGGCAAGTCCAATCCTGAGCCCCATTTCTTGGGGTATTGCCCTTACTGTCTCTCCACGTTGTTGCGCGCCGCACGGCTCCGCGACAACTGCGTCAACTGCTCGGCTTCCGTGAACAGGCTGAGTGCAAACTGCGCCTGCGGGTCGCTCGAAAACAGGTGCCGGCGGGCTGCCGCTACGCCGAACAGCGCCAAGTCGATGTCGTAGCGGATCATCGCCTTGATGAAATTGGTGTCGGCCTCAAACGCCGCTTCGTCGATCTTCACGCCGACGCTCGACGCGAACGCCTTGAAGTCGGCGAGCATCGCGGCATCGACGACGAAGTCCGCATTGACGAACTTGCGGTCCTTGCCGCCGGCGCCGGGCCGCGTGTCGCCAGTAACGGAGAACCGCTGCGCGAAGGTGGCAAACAGCTGGCGCGCGTAAAGCGTCCGCGCAAACCGCGACGGGTTGAAGCCTTCCACCGGGCCATCGAGCCGGCGGTCGGGGTCGACACCGCCGCCGTCGTAGACAGGGCGGCCCGCATCCGTCTTCTTCAGGTCCTTGACGTCGTGCTGCTTGTCGGGCACCTGGTCCCTGTACCGAGTACGACAGGTATTCGTCGAACGTGCCGTCCCACGGCCGTTGAATCAGCCGGCCGCTCGGCGTGTAGTACCGCGCCGTCGTCAACGCCAGGCCGGCCTGCTGGATGCGGTAGATCGACTGGACCAGCGCTTTGCCGAACGTGGTCTCGCCCACAATCAGGGCGCGATCGTGATCCTGCAGCGCCCCCGAGACGATCTCCGACGCACTCGCGGAGTTGCGGTTGACCATGACCACGACGGGGATCTTGGCGAAGTCGCCGTCCTCGGTCGCACGATACTGCTGCGAGGAATTGGGCACGCGGCCCTTCGTGTAGACGATCATGTCGCCGCGCGGCAGGAAGCGATTCGAGACCCGGATCGCCTGATCCAGCGGGCCGCCGGGGTTGTCGCGAAGATCGAGCAGCAGGCGCTGCATGCCCTTGTCGGTCATCTCCGTGAGCACGCGACCGAGATCGCGGTCCGTGTTCTCGGCGAAATCCTGCATCCGCACGTACCCGGTCTTGTCGTCGACCATGAAGGCGGCGCGGATGGTCGGAATCGTAATCTCGTCGCGTGGCACCTCGAGCGTGATGAGCTGGTCGTACCCGGCGCGCTTCAACGACACCGCGACGGTCGTGCCCTTGGCGCCGCGCAGCATGCGCACGGCCTGGTCGCTGGTCCAGCCCTTCGCGTCCTCGCCCTTGATCTTGGCGATGATGTCGCCGCGGCGGATGCCTTCCTTGTAGGCGGGCGAGCCTTCAAACAGCGCCATCACCGTGATGTCGCCGTCGATCACCTGGATGGTGATGCCCAGGCCGTAGTAGCGCCCCTCCTGCCGCTCGCGGAGCTGCGCGTATTGCTTCGGATCCATGAAGTTCGAATGTGGATCCAGCGTCTGCAGCATCCCGGAGATCGCGCCGTACACCAACTGGTCCGACTTGACCTCGTCGACGTAGCGGGTCTCGATGGCATGGAGCGCCGCCGTGAACGTCTTGTCGGTGACGCGTTCCTCCGAGGCGACGACGTTGCGTCCGAAGACGCCGCCGGCAATCGCCGAACCTGTGATTACGAGTGCGCCGACGGCAAAGAAGCGGGATCGCGCCATATTTTGATGCTAACAGATAAACCTAACGGCAGCAATGAGTTCGCGGCCAGTTAGCCGGGATGGGTCGCTTGACCGGCGGCAAAGGCCGGTCCCATAATCATGACTGACGCGTGTCGCCGCCCCGTGGCCGGTCGTCCTGGCGCCACGGGCATCCTTGTACACGCGACTTGCCGTCCTCATTTCCTGGGAGCTTGTATGGGTTCCATTGGCATGCCAGAGCTGGTGATCATCTTCGTAATTGCGTTGATCATCTTCGGCCCCCGCAAACTCCCTGAGCTGGGCAAGTCGCTCGGCCGGAGCATCAACGAGTTCAAGCGCGCGAGCAACGAGCTGAAGAGCACGCTCGAAGACGAGATCCGCGTCGAGGAACAGAAGGCCCCGGCTGCCCCGCGGGCGGCCACTCCCGGGCCGACCCCCACGCCGAGCGTGCCCGACAGCGTCGTCGCTCGCGAGGCTGACTCGGGCGCCTAACGCGTGCCGCCGGTCCGTGCCCGATGGCTCTAGTGCCCTTCAAAGGCTCCGCCCAACCGGCATCCTACGACGAGCCGGATGACGACGACGTCGAGCAATCCGAGGAGGATGCCGGCGGCAAGATGTCGTTTCTGGAGCACCTCGACGAGCTGCGGCGACGTCTTGTCGTCGCGATCGTCGCGGTGGCGATTGGCTTTCTCATCGCGCTCTTCTTCATCGAACGCATCTTCGGATTCGTGATGCGGCCCCTGCAGCTGATCCTGCCCAACGGCGGCAAGCTGATCTACACCGAGCCAACCGAGGCCTTCATGCTGCAGCTGAAGGTCGCCGCGCTGGCCGGTCTGGTCCTGGCCGCGCCGTTGGTGATGTGGCAGGTCTGGCTGTTTGTCGCACCCGGGCTCTACGCGAAGGAGAAGCGCTTCGCCCTGCCGTTCGTGTTCTTCTCGAGCGTCTTTTTTGTCGGTGGCGCGGCGTTCTCGCACTACGTCGTGTTTCCGACCGCGTGGACTTTCCTCGCCGGCTTCACCACCGACTACATGGAGTTCACGCCGAAGGTGTCGTCCACCTTCAGCCTCTACGCGCGGATGCTGCTGGCCTTCGGGCTGGTCTTCCAGATGCCGACCGTGGTGCTGGCGCTGGCGCGCATGGGCGTGGTGACGGCGGGCTTTCTCGCGCGTCACACGAAGTACGCGATCCTGATCATCTTCATCATCGCCGCGGTGATCACGCCGACCTCTGACGTGGTGACGCAGGCCATGATGGCCGCGCCGATGTTCGTCCTGTATGCGATCAGCATCGTGATCGCGTGGATTTTCGGACGCAAGACGCCTCGTGACTCCTAGCCGTGGCAATCCGGGCCTCGGCCAGTCTTGAAGTCCGGCGCCTGATCGGCGATCTCGAGGGCGACGACCTCGTGCGGCGCGATGCCGCCATCGCTCGGCTGGCCGTCATCGGCACGCGCGCCGTGCGGCAGATACTCGAACACCTCGCCGCCGCCTCGGTCGGCGCCATCAAGGCCCCGCTGCTGCTGGCGCTGGAAGCCATTCCCGACCCGCGCGCCGTCGAGCCAGTCCTCCAGGGGATGAATTCCGACGATGCCGCCGTGCGCATGGCGGCGATCAGGGCCGCCCGAGGCCTGCTGTCGCTGCCGCAGGGCACTCGCGTGCTCGACAACCTGACCGCCTTGGCGCTGAATTCCGGGCGCCCCGGTGCCGAACGTGCCGCCGCGCTGGACGCGCTCAGCCAGCTGCCGCCGCGCACCATGCGGCCGCTGCTCGAGAAGCTCCGCGACGACCCCGCGCGCGAAGTACGCGACGTCGTCGCGCAGGCTGGCGTCCCGGTGGACGATCCTGTCTCCGAGCTGGAAGAGGCCGCCGACGGGTGGCTGGCCCGCGATCCGGAAGCGGTGGTGCATCTGGTCTCGCGCGCCGCGGCGGACGCGCCGTTGTCCACCCTGCATCGCCTGATCGAAAAGGTCCGGTCGAAGGAGTCGGAGGGGCGAGCCGCACGCCGGCGAGACTGGGGAGCCGTGCGTGGGGCGCTGCACGTCGCACTGGCGCGACGCGCGAGCAAGGTCGCCCTGTATGACTTGCGCGAGGCCCTGGAACGGACCAGAGATCCGCTGCCGCCCGACTACCTGATGGCGATGGGGTTGATTGGCGACGCGTCGTGCCTGGAACCGCTTGCCGTCGCTTTCGTCCAGGCCCACGCGATGGAGGATGCCGACTTGTGGCGCCGCGACGTCGCGTCGGTCTTCCGCCAGATCGTCGAGCGCGAAGGGCTGACGCGGCGGCACGGCCCTATCCGCCGTGTGCGCGCCCGCTTTCGCAACGAAGTCGACGAGCTCCTGCGGTCGCCTCAGTAGGACTTGGCGAATCGCGCGTCGGTCACCGCCGGCCGTCCGCAGTGCACGCAGGCGCCGCCAGGCACCTGCTCGAACGGCAGATTGCGAATCGTGGCCTGCGTCTCCGACTTGATCTCGGCCTCGCACACGTCGCGACCGCACCACTTGGCGACGACGTAGCCGGGGCGCCCCTCCATCACGGCAGTGAACTCTTCCCACGTGGCCGCCGATGACGTGTGCTCCTCGCGGAACTTGAGGGCACGGGCCAGCAGCCCCTGCTGGATCTCATCGAGCAGCGACGTCACCCTGGGCTGCAACTCTGACAGCGGCGTGGGCATCTTCTCTCGCGTGTCGCGACGCGCGAGCATCACCTGCCCCTTCTCGATGTCCTTGGGCCCGATCTCGAGCCGCAGCGGCACGCCGCGCATCTCCCACTCGGCAAACTTCCAGCCCGGCGTGAACTCTTCGCGGGCGTCGAGGAACACACGCACGCCAAGCGACTGCAGGTCGGCCTGCACCGCCTTGGCCTTGGGCAGCACCGTCTCCTGCCAGTTGCCTCGCTGAATCGGCACGATCACCACCTGGTAGGGAGCGACCTTTGGCGGCAGGATCAGACCGCTGTCGTCGCCGTGGGTCATGATGACGCCGCCAACCAGACGCGTCGAGACGCCCCACGAGGTCGTCCACGCGTACTGCAACGCCTTGTCGCGGCCCTGGAAGCGAATCTCGAAGGCCTTGGCGAAGTTCTGTCCCAGGTTGTGAGACGTGCCGGCCTGCAGCGCCCGGCCGTCGCCCATCAGCGCCTCGATGGAGTACGTCTTTGACGCGCCGGCGAACTTCTCGCTGCTGCTCTTCTCGCCGTCCATCACGGGCATCGCCAGCACGTTCTCGGCAAACTCCTTGTAGACGCCGAGCATCTTCAGCGTCTCTTCCTCGGCCTCGGCCTCGGTTTCATGGGCAGTGTGCCCTTCCTGCCAGAGAAACTCGGTCGTACGCAGGAACGGCCGCGTCACTTTCTCCCAGCGCACGACGTTGGCCCACTGGTTGATGAGCACCGGCAGGTCGCGCCAGGATTGAATCCACTTGGCGTACATCGTCCCGATGATGGCTTCAGACGTCGGGCGCACCACCAGCCGCTCGTCCAGTTCCTCGTCGCCGCCTTTGGTGACCCACGCCACCTGGGGCGCGAAGCCCTCGACGTGTTCGGCCTCGCGCATGATGAGGCTCTCGGGAATGAACAGCGGGAAATACGCGTTGACGTGCCCGGTCTGCTTGAACCGCGCGTCGAGCTGTTGCTGGATCAATTCCCAGATCGCGTAGCCGTACGGGCGGATGACCATGCAGCCTTTGACCGGCGAGTAGTCGGCCAGTTCCGCCTTGCGAACGACGTCGAGATACCATCGCGAGTAGTCCTCGGTCTGGGGTGTGATCTCGGTAACGAGCGGTTCGTGCGATTTGGTCATGATCCGATTCAACGCGTGATGCGAGTCGCGGGCGGGTTTTGAAACCCGCCTCTACGGCGCCTTTCGGTCGCCCACATGGACCTTCCAGTTTACATCGTCTCGATCGGGAAAGTCCGCGCGGCGATGGCCGCCGCGGCTCTCGGTGCGCCTGGCGGCGGCGCGCGCGATGAGCCAGGCCACGCGCGTGATGCTGGCCTGTCGCCACACATTGCCGTCGGCGGAGACATGCCCGGCCCGGGCCTCGAGCGTCGCCGCAAGAGCGCCGAGAGCACCAACCAGAGGGTTCAGGCGCTCGGCATGACGCACGAGCCCGGCCGCGTGCCACATCATCGCCGGTACCGCCGTGGCATCCGGAATTTCGACTTCGGCGTCTCCGGACATCCCGGCATCGGACTCGCCGACCTGCGCCTCTGGCAGCGTCGCCGGGGTTTCGGGCGAGACCGCCATCGTGATCGCCGCACGGGCGCCGAACACCAACCCCTCGAGCAACGAGTTGCTGGCAAGGCGGTTCGCGCCGTGCACCCGGGTGCAGGCCACTTCCCCGGCCGCGAACAAACCGGGGATGGCTGTACAGGCCGGCAAGGTCGGTATCGACGCCGCCGCACAGGTAGTGGGCCGCGGGGCTCACCGGCAGCCGATCGCGGGCAAAGTCGAGTCCGGCACGCGCGCAGGCTTCCGCGATGCCGGGGAAACGCCCGGTCGCCCACGCCGCATCGAGGTGCGCCAGGGTCAAGTACACAGGGCCGCCGGTGCGTTCGGCCTCGCGCACCATCGCCGTGGCGACCACATCGCGCGGCGCGAGATCCCCCCGGCGGTCGTACCGCGTCATGAACGCCTCGCCGTCGCCGTTCATCAGGCGGGCGCCTTCGCCACGAACAGCTTCCGACACCAGGAAGCGCGGAGCACCGGGCACGTGCAACACCGTGGGATGAAACTGCACGAACTCGAGATCGCTCACGCGCGCCCCGGCGCGCCATGACATCGCGAGTCCGTCGCCGCTGGCGACGTACGGATTGGTCGTCTCCTGAAAGACCTGACCGGCGCCGCCCGTGGCGAGCAGCACTGCTCGCGCGTCGAGATCGACCTGCCGCCCGTCGTCGAGCTGCACGCGGACGCCCCGGCAGACGCCGTCCTGAACATCAAGCTCGGTCGCGAGCGCGTGATCGAGGACGCGAAGCTGGGGATGTCCGGCTACGCGCTGCCAGAGCGTACGCGCGATCTCCCGCCCGGTCGCATCCCGCGCGTGGAGCACGCGTCGCACCGAGTGAGCGCCTTCACGCCCCAGCGCTGGCGCTCCCTTGGAGTCACGATCGAAGTCGGCGCCCCAGTCGATGAGCTCCCCTACGTAGTACGGCCCCTCGTTGACGAGCGTCTCGACGGCGGCGACATCGCACAGGCCGGCGCCGGCCTCGAGCGTGTCGTCGCGGTGCAGGTCGGTGCTGTCGTCTGGACCAAGCGCCGCCGCAATCCCACCCTGCGCGTATCCCGTGTTGCTCTCGGCGCTGTCGGCCTTGGTGACCAGCACCACCGCGCCGTGCGCCACCAGATGAATGGCCGCCCGCAGGCCGGCGATGCCGCTGCCGATCACGACGAAATCCGCGCGGAGACGCACCGGGTGCTATCCTACCACCCGCTCTCCTCCTCACCGTGGTGCTGCCGTTGCCCGCTGAACAGATCCTCGTCCATGTCCCGCCACGCCCGTACGCCGTCGAGATCGGCGCGGGCCATCTTGCCCGTCTCAATGCGTTGCTCGATCGGGCCAGCGTCGGCCATCGTCGCGTGATCGTCTCGAGTCCGATCGTCTGGAAGCTGCACGGCGAGGCCGTCGCCGCATCAATGCCCGACGCGCCGGTGATCCTGGTGCCAGACGGCGAGCGACACAAGCACCTGCAGTCGGTGTCGCGCATCTACGATGCGCTGGTCAAACAGCAGATCGACCGCGGTGCCGCGCTTGTCGGGCTCGGCGGCGGCGTGCTGGGCGACGTCAGTGGCTTTGCAGCCGCGACCTACCTGCGCGGGATCGACATCGTGCACGTGCCCACCACGCTGCTGGCGCAGGTCGACAGCGCCATCGGCGGCAAGGTCGGCGTGAACCACCCGCTCGGCAAGAACCTCATCGGTGCGTTTCACCAGCCTCGGCTCGTGGTGATCGATCCGCTGCTGGTCGGGACGCTGCCGCGGCGGGAGTTCCGTGCGGGCCTCTATGAGGTCGTCAAGTACGGTATGACGTCCAGCCGGAGCCTCTTCGATCGCGTCGGCCGTTCCGTGAAGGATCTCTTCAAGCGTGACCCCGAGGCGTTGCAACCCGTGATCGTCGAGAGCTGCGGAATCAAGGCAGGCGTGGTCGCGCGCGACGAACGCGAGAGCGGCCCACGGCGCGTGCTCAACTTCGGCCACACCGCCGGCCACGCGCTCGAGGCCATCACGAAGTACAAACGATTCCGGCACGGCGAGGCGGTGGGGTACGGCATGCTCGTGGCGGCAGAAGTCGGCGTGGGCCGGGGGCGGCTGGCCGCGGCGGACCGCGACGCGCTGGTAAGCTTGATCCAGCGGCTCGGCCCGCTGCCGTCGATCGCCGATCTGAAGATTGCCGAGATGGTGGAGGCGATGCGTCGCGACAAGAAGGTCGTCGACGGCCGGTTGCATTACGTGCTGTCCACGGCCATCGGCGAACACACGGTGGTCGACGACGTGACGGAGGGCGAGCTGGCGGAGGCGCTGCGACGCGTGGGCTTTCGCTAATCCCTGGGAATCGTCAATCGTCAATCTTCAATTCGTAAGTCCTTCATCTTCTGCAGCAGCGTCTTGTAGCTCACCTGGAGCAGGTCCGCCGCACGCGGCTTCTGCCCGCCTGCCTCGGCCAGTGCGGCGATCACTTTCCTCCGCTCGACTTCTGCCAGCACGCGGCGCGACGCGTCGGCCAGGCTGCCGGACAAATCGATCCCCGCCCACGGATCGACGGTTGTCTCGGCGGTCGGACCGTCCCGGAACGTCAGGTTCAGGTGGCGCGGATGGATCGTGTCGCCGTCGGTGAGGATGACGGCCCGTTCGATGCAGTTCTGCAGTTCGCGGACATTACCCGGCCAGCGATAGCTCCGGAGGTCCTCCAGAGCCGCCGGCGACAGCAGCAGCGGCCGCTTCTTCACGTCGCGAGAGAAGCGGTCGATGAAATGGTGCGCCAGCGTCTCCACGTCCGCTCCGCGCTCGCGCAGCGGCGGGATCTCGATCGGAAAGACGGACAACCGGAAGAACAGATCCTCGCGGAACTGCCTGGCCGCGACCGCGGCCTTCAACTGCCGGTTGGTGGCCGCGACCACGCGCACGTCGACTTGAAGCGACTGCGTGCCGCCGACGCGTTCGAACCGTTTCTCTTCGAGCGCGCGCAGGATCTTGGCCTGCAGCGACAGCGGCAAGTCGCCAATCTCGTCCAGGAACAACGTGCCGTGGTGCGCCAGCTCGAAGCGGCCGGGCTTGCGGGCAGTGGCGCCGGTGAATGCGCCTTTCTCGTGGCCGAAGAGCTCGGTTTCGAGCAGCGTCTCTGGAATCGCCGCGCAGTTGATGGCGACAAACGGCCCGGTGGCGCGGGGACTGAGCGCATGCAGCGTGCGTGCGTACAACTCCTTGCCCGTGCCGCTTTCACCAAGCAGCAGCACCGTCGTGTCGGTCGATGCCGCCCGTGCCAGCGCGGCTGACACCTTCCTGAGGGCAGGGTCGTCGCCAACGATGTTGGGAGCGCCGCGACGCGCGGCAAGCTCTTCCCTCAGCAGCTGGTTCTCAGCGGCCAGGCGCCGCTGAGACAGGGCGCGCGCGACCAGGAGCTGCAGGTGGTCGAGATCGACAGGCTTGGCGAGAAAGTCGAGCGCGCCCTCCTTCATCGCCAGCACGGCGTCCTGGATGCTGCCGTAGGCCGTCATCACGATGACCGGCAGCTCCGGGTCGAGGTCCTTGGCGGCGCGCAACACACCGAAACCGTCGCCGGCCGTGAGTCTGAGATCGGACAGGACGAGGTCTGGACGCGAGTCGTTGAGACGGGCCAGAGCTTCAGTCTGGTCGCGGGCCTCGACCACGGCGTGCCCCTGGTCTTCGAGCGCCGCGCGGAGCATCGCCCGCAGCGAGTCCTTGTCCTCGACCAGCAGAATGGGGAACACGCGCGCTATCGGATCCAGCCTGGGGGCACACCTGCCTTGCGCGCCTCTTCCTCGAGGTCGGCAATGGCTTTCTTCCGGGTCTCGATCTCGCCTTTGACGCGTTCCTGCTCTGCCAGGGAACGCTTGCGTTCGAGTTCGAGCTGCGCGCGCTGGGCCGGATCGTCGCGCGCCGTGAAGTCGGCCCAGAGCGCGTTGATCTTGCTCTGCAGCGCGTCGGCATACATCTGACTGCGCTCGAGCGCCACGCGCGCGTCGGCCATCTTCTGGCGCCAGGCCGTTTCGTCCTGCTTGCGCTGCTGGTCTTCATCGACGGGCTCTTCGCCGGGAGCCGCGGCGTCTGGCGCCGGCGTCGCGGCCGGTGAGGTCGTGACGGCAGGCGGGGGACTCACCGGCGGGGTCCCCGGGGCTACCTGGCGGAGGTCCTTGTTGGTGATGACGCGCGAGGAGGTCTTGATCTGCTTGCGCCTCGCCTCTTCCTTCCTGGCGACGGCGGCGAGCGACTGTCCCGCAGCGGGAGAGGCCCACGCGGCGAGCAACACGATGACGAAAATCTTGGCCAGGCGCATACGACTCGACTCTTTTGTAGTTTCGGCAGAAGAGCCGCCAAACTTCAGTCTTCCGAGGCCCGCATCGCAGGCCCGCCGTGCCCGCCGATCAAGCGTCCGGGGAAGGCGCCGAGGTCGTCTGAGCCGAACCGTCCGGCACGCCAACAACCTGCTCGAGACGGCCTATCCTGGCACGGATCGCCGAGGCCTCGGGCGCCCGCGGCTCCCGGTCCAGGAAGTCCCGGTACGCCCGGACCGCGTCAGGAAGTCGGCTCAGTTGCTCGTAACTGGCGGCCAGCGTCAGCAGGCACGAGGTCTGGCTCTGGTCGAGCGCGACGGCGCGTTCGAGCGAGACGACGGCCTCGGCATGCTGCCCAAGTTTCTGAAGGGCCCGGCCCAGGTTGAACAGCGTGACGTGATCGTCGGGGAAGATCTGAGCCGCGGCGCGGTAATCGGCCACCGCCCCTTCCCAGTCGCCCCCGGCACTGCGCGCGCGCGCGAGGTTGAACCGGAAGGTCCACTTCCCGGGCTCGGCGGCGGCAGCGGCCTGGAGATGCGGGAGGGCCTCGGTGACGCGGCCCAGGCGCACCAGCAGTTGGCCCAGATTGTTTTGCGCCTGCGAGTCGTTGGGAAATGTCGCAACGGCCGCCTCGAAGGCGCTCAAGGCCACGCTCATCTGCCCTTGCAGGTAGGCGGACTCGCCGGCCCGCGCGAAATCTTCCCTGGTCACCGGCGTGAGCTCGACTTCGACTGGTGGCGTCGTGGCGCGGGGACGGTCCAACCCGGCCTGGTCACCGGCAACGGGCGGGCGGCGGTGGCTCGCGTCGACCACGGCAGGGGCCTGTCGATAGAGTGGCAGCGCCATGCCGAGGGCGGCCACCGCAACGGTGCCAGGGACGACAACCCACTTCCAGCGCAACCTTCCCGCCGCCAGGGGCGTCGGGGCTTCGCTCAAGTCGCGGCGGCACAGTTGGCATGCGCGCCAGCCAGGCCGGTTTTTTGCGCCGCAATGGGCGCACAACCACAAGTCTCGCATCACCGCAGATCCCGCCATGAAAGGATGCGCACGCCGACGTGGCCGACGCCATTGTTGTAGTCGTTTGCGTCCCCAAACACCTGGATGCTGTTGCCGGCGCCAAACACCAGGTGCTGGTCGACGATGAAGGGGGCCGTTGCACGACCTGCGGCCGCCAGCGTCTTCACCCGCGGGCTCTCGCCACCACCCACCGTGGAGTTGCTGTCGGCGTCACTGTCGTAAGCGGCGCTGCCGACAAACGTCAGCGTGTACAGGTTCGCGTCGGGCATCGCACAGGGGTTCTGCGGCTTGAGCGTCGTCGTCGTGAAGAAGACGATGTCGCCGGCCACCGCTGGAAACGAGCTCACGACCTCGTCGTCGCCAAGGCCATCCACCTTGGCCAACGTGTGCTGGAACGTGGTGGTGCCGCTGCCGCCGTTGTCGAGCACGCCGACGAGCTTGAAGACTGTGTTCTGCCCGGCCATCGGCAGCAGGTCGCTGCCTGTGCCAAAGAACAGGTACTGCTTGGGCCCGACCGACACGGTGGCCATCGACGCGAAGATCGGCTGATCGGGGGTCGCAGTCGAGGGGTTCAGGTTAAGAGGCGCGCCGACGAAGGCCGGCTTGTCGGAGTCGTCGAGCTTGATGTCGAACCGCCAGACTTTGCCGTCGAGGTCGCCGATGTAGGTCCGGTCGATGAAGCGCGAGTCCGAGGCGCCAGTCGCGACGGGGTCGGCCTGCAAGGCATTCTTGATGCGCGTGCAGCCGAGGGCCTCGAGGACGCAGTTGTCGGAGTTTTCCGCCGTCGCGTCGTCGTTGACCGTCATCGTCGCACTACCGCTGAAGGGCACGCCCGTCGCGGCGTCGAGCAGATACAGGTTACGGCCGGCACGCGCGCCAGCGCGGTTGGCCGACTGCTCCTTGGAGTAGGGAAAGAAGCCGGATCCTACGATGACGGTGAACGGGCTGTCCCCGGATTCGACCTGACCCACGGCAGGGTCCGACCACGTCTGGCCGACGCTCTTGTCGACAGCCGAGGCGGTGGCCTTTATGTCGCCGTACGTCCCGCTGGTGTAATCGAACATCGAGTAGTCGGGAAACGACCACATGAACGGCAAACGGCTCGGGCTGTTGAAGTAAGTCAGCAGCGACGACACCTCAGCCGACGGGTTCGATGTGACGGACGCCGGCATGCCCTCGAGCGTGGCGTCGAAGGCCTGATAGAACGTGCCGCCTGCCCCCTGGCCAACGATGATGGCCGTCTTCCACTCCCTGGGTTCGCCGATCTTCACGTCGGCCACTTTCACCGACGAGTCGACGAAGTAATCAAACCCGTCGACCCCCTGGCCGTCGCGCAAGGTCCGCAGCTTGGGCAGCAGGTTGGACGGGATGAACGCCCACAGTTCGACGCCGGTGCGACCGTCTACGGCGTGCAGCATGCCGTCGTTGGCACCCACAAAGATGAGGGACCGGCGGTCCTTGTTGTCGTCGACAAAGCCCGGGTACTCCACATCTGGCGGCGGATCGAGCGAGGGAGGATCCATGACTGCCGGCGTGGAGCTGACGATGGCGCCAAGCGGTTGGCGGCGGACGAAGTTGATCAGCCCGGCTTCGTCCCAGGTGTTCAGGTAGGGCTTGAGCAAAAGGGCATTGGCCTCGGTGAACGCGACCGACACGCCGCCAATTACAGTAAAGATATTGCGGCAACTGGCGGTCGCATCGTTGCAGTAGTCGGCCGTCGGCGTTCGGGCCATCCACAACGCCGCCCCGTCCTGTGTGAACTTGTAACCGGCGGGCTTGGTGATATCGGCCACCGGCTTGTACATCCGGTATGCGCGCAACCGTGCTTCAAAACCGGGCATCGCAAAGCCGGCGGTGACCATGACGTTGCCGCGCTGCGGGATCTCGGCGCCGCTGGTAGGGTGGGTGATCGGCGCCACCGTCTGCCCATCGATGGTCAGGCCTTCCAGGTTCACCGTGCCGACGATCGGGCTGGTGACCTGGAACTCGCTCTGCGGTCCGTAGGGCAGCTGCGCCGTGGGGGCGGTGTTGAAGTCGGTGGGCTGCGCGAAGGCGTGCTGCACCGCCGCGGTGATGGCGCTGACCATCTCGGGCACCGCGACGTAGTTGGCGGCGGCCAGGTCGATCTGCGCCTTCGTGATCTCGAAGTAGCGGCCGCCGCTGTTGGCGGCGATGGCTTGCAGCTCCGCGACGGCCGTCGCAGGCGGCGCGATGGCGATTACGTAGATCGGCACGCGGCGTCCAGGGGACACGGTCAGGAAGGTCGACGCGATGCTCGAGGCGCTGGGCACATGGCCGCCGGTGCCTTCTCCGCCGCCGGTGATCAGCACGGCGACGGTGTTGCGGCAGTGGGTGTCCAGGCTCGACAGCCGCGCGGCCTCGGTGCGCACGTCATCGAGCAGGTGCGCCAAGGGCGCGTCGTCGACTCCAAGCGAGTCGTTTCCTGCCGGCATCAGGGCCGTCGACGAGGAAAACGGCTGCGCCAGAATGGTCTGAATCGTCGTGTTCGGGTTGGGGCCATCCGGGCTGACCAGCGGCGCCGTCGATGTCTCGAGGCTGCGGTTGTTGCCGTCGACGACGCCGCGAAACAGCTTCCACAGGCTCAACCCCACGCCGTCGGTCGGAAACAGCTGACCGACGTCGGTGACAAACACGGGGCCGTCTGCGGGTGAAACCACCCGTGGATTGGTCTGGCGCATCTTGAGCAAGCCGAACCGCACCGAGGTCGTGTTCTCGCGGATCACCTGATCGAGCGCCGTCTTGGCCACGCCAAGCCGGGTCTTCTGGTAGAAGTACGTGTAGGGGGTGCTGACCGCGTCGCCCACGATGGAGATCTTCGTGGCGTCGAATTTCTGAGGCCCCGAGGCGCTCCACTGCAGGCCCTCGTAGATGCGCCGGTATCGCGCCGTCGTGTTGCCGGCGGTCACGCCTAGCGCGGCGTCCCACATGTTGCCGCGGGCGTACTCGGTTGGGTCGTAATATTTGCCGTCGGCGTCGTACTGCATCCGCGGCGCGACGTCGACGGCGACGAGCACGTTGGCACGGTACTGCGGCGTGGTGATGCTTGGCAGCGACCGCTTCAACAGCAGCAACGGGTCGAGCTGGGCCTCGGCGGCCTGGGGCCAGCCAACGACCGCCAGCATCAGCAACAGACCGAACGTGCCGCGGCGCGGCACGCCAGGCGGAATCAACGCGACAGCGGTGTGTAGAGTTTTCGTCGTCATGATGCCTTGTCCGGTCCGTTACTGGCTTACGAGCCCGCCGCTGACCGACATCGTGGAACGCCCCAGAGTGGTGCCCGGATTCTGCACCGACGCCTTCCGCGCGCGCCGGTTCTGCTCGTCCTGCCCGCGCTGGCCCGTGTAGCCGCGCTCGAGCTCCGTGCTGTCGGTGCGGGCGACGGTGGTCTCGATGACACGATGTGCGCCGCCGGGGCCAAAGGCCTCGGCGCGCAGCGTGAGGACGCCGGAGCCGGAGTTCTTGTCCAAGCCGTCTGCCTGCCAGGCCGCGCTCACCGGCCCGCCGTCGAGACTGGGGTTGTCGTCGTTTTCCGCGCCGTCGTCGGCGATCCACACGGCGACGTAGAAGGGCGAGTTGAGCGTTGGCGTCGGGTTGAGGTCGTTGACAGGTCCCCAGGCGAACAGCCGAAAGCGCGGGTTGTTCTTGGTCCATTGCCGCTCGCCGTCGTTGGCATCCATCTCGGCATCCGAACACGCCGAGGTCTTGTTGCAGTTGATCATGTTGGTCGCCGACTGGAGGTTTATCGTGCGGCCGTCAGGCAGCGTCGGCGTCAGCGTGGCGTCGATGAAGCCGGAGGTCACGCCCGCGCGAACGTTGTCGGGCGACGTCAAAATCGCGTTCCAGTCGGGAATGCTGAGCACGTCCTGCATCACGCGCTCGATTCCGGCGTCGGCGACATAGCTGGCTTCGACGCTGTCGCGATAGTTGGCGCCGATCAGGGTCTCGGTCTCCGACACCAGCATCAGCGCCATGCCAAGCGCGGTCATCAGCACCATCGCCAGCAGGGCGATGACCAGCGCGACGCCGCGTTCGCTCGCGGCGCGTGCGTTCAATGGCGATCGGTCGATGAAATTGGCCATCCCTGCCTCAGCGTCCCAGGTTCATGTTGCGCGGCGAGACATCGAACCGAACTTCCTGATCCGGGATGAATCGCTCGCCGCTGCTCGAGCGCCCACCGTGGCGGAAGAGCACGCCGGCCGGCCCCCGCAGCAGATCGTTGGCGACCTGGACACGCAGGGTCACGCGGACCTGCCGCACGCGCAGCAGGTCCGCGTCGAACTTGTTCGGCATGTCCTCGCCATCCGTGTTGGTCTCCGACGGACACCACGGACCGTCGGTGAGCATGGCGGCCGTGAGCGGGACCGGCCCGGCCGCCGGCGCGCCCAGCGTCTGGATCTGCGGCCGCGCGACGTGCAGGCCCGACGCGCCGTCGACCTGGAAGATGCAGTTCTCGCCGTCGCCCCACGGGTCCTTGGTATTGTCTGTGCCGATGGGCGGCGGTTTCGGACCGTAGGTGGTCCACGGACCATCCGGATCGGTCACCGGCCGGACTATCTGCGGCGGCAGGGGATCCCCGAAGAACTCGATCCGGAAGTCGACGACGTTGTCGGCCACCGGCAGGTCGGTCTGATAGCCGTCGTAGTGGCGCAACTGATAGGTGTTGGTGGCCGGCACTTCGCTCAGGTAGTAGGTGTGCGACTCCACCTTCGTGATCCAGGCGCCCGCGTAGTACTTCTGCGTGAACTTGTCGTCGCGGTGCTGCACGTGTATGGCGCTGTCCTGGACGTTGGTGATCGTGAAGATGTCGTACGCCCCGCTCGGGTCGAAGATGAGCACGCGATCGCCATCGTAGAACCCGCACAGATCCCGATCGTCTTCGCCACACCCAGGCTGCTGATGCACTTTCAGCTCGGACGATGGGGTTGGCATGTCGTTGCTGATCGTCGTCTGCGCGTTGGTGTTCGGCACGTACATGATCGTGATGGCCGACGTGCAGCGCGTGGGACAGAGGGGATTGGCGTGGAACGACCCAGCCGGGTCCGGGTCGATGGTGCCAACCTTGTGCGGGAGCATCGGCGCGAAGTAGTTGTCGAGCGTGCCGACCATGTATCCGGAGTAGGTGCCGGCGCCGGCCATCACCAGATCCTTCTGGAGCGTGTCGGCCGCCACACGCAGCCGCTGCTGCATGTCGGCCACCTCGGGCTGGGCCTGGAACGTGCCATACGACGGGTTGAGCATCGAGAACACGCCACCGGTGACGAGCACGATGAGCGCCGTCGACACGAGCATCTCGAACAGCGTGAAGCCGGCCTCGCTTCCGAGGCGCCCCGCGGAGATCTTCATTTGGTCTTCCTCGTCTTGACACTCATCAGCCTTGCCTCTTCGGGCAGCCGCGCGACATTGCCCGCATCGGCCGAGCCGCGATTGCTGCGTCGAGTGACCAGTACCTGGAGGATCAACGTGTTATTCGGATTGCTGGGCAACGGCTCTACGGACCACCGCCGTGTGTACACAGCGGCAGCCTGGGACGTCGCGCCGCTGACGATGCAGCCGTTCTGATCGACGTAGTCGACCCAGCCGGGAGTGTTCTGCTGGAGCGTGCCCCACGGCGACGGCGACAGGCCCGTGCTGGCGCCTCCGGCGGAGGCCGCGCACCCGGCGATGGCGGCGCTGGCGCTCGTGTCGGTCGTATAGTCGCTGACCGGCAGCCCGACGATGTCATAGCCCCAGGTGAGGCCGCGCAGTTGTTCCATCTTCTGCTGCGCCAGCATCGCCGCGTAGGTGTTCGACCGCGCCGAGAAGTTCGCGCGCGTCGAGAGGGCGAACAACTGCGCCAGTGACATCAGCGCCACGGTGAGGATGACCATCGCGGCCAACACCTCGACCAGCGAGAACCCTGCGTCGTTACTGGAGGGAGATTTTTCCAAGGCCATTCACCGTGATCGACTTGCTTGCCGAGGTTCCCAACTTCACGTCGTAGACCTTCAACGTCACTCCGGCACCTGCGATCGGCGTCGATGCGCCCACCTCGTGCGCGGTGCCGTCGGGCCAGAAATCGATGGTCTGGACCGCCGAGAACGCAACGCCGTCGGGCAGCCCGAGCAGCGGCCCGTCGTTGTTTGGCAGCGCAAAGAAATCCGGGTTCGTGTCCGGGTACGGGTAATTCGTCTGGTTGCATCGCGTGGCGGCGCTCGAGTCACCATCGTCAGCAGCGGGCGACTTGATGGTGCCGAGCAGTTCCACCATCCGGTACTGGCCCGCCGCAGGACAATTGAACCGCACGCGAATCACGCGATCCGACCGCACCGCCTTCATCTTGGCGGTGTGCAACTCCCGCTCCACCCGACGCACGGAGGTCCCCAGGCGCATTTGCGCTGAAGAACTCGTGATCGCGGGCACGGTCATCCCCCCGACGATCGCAATAATTGCGACGACCACCAGGAGTTCGAGCAGTGTGAAACCGCGTACATCGTGGGCGGCCGAAAGTGTCTTCATGGCCGGATCAGTGACGCTCCTGCCCTGCGGAGGGCAAGCGGGCTGCCACGTCCACACGGGCCGTGCATATCGGCGGGTAAGTTACTTGCTGGACTATTAGTTAGCGGCCGGATTTCGGCCCGAGCGTTCGGATGAGGCGGCGCGGGTCCTGCCTCAGACTGCTACCTTCGGTAACAATTCTGGAAGCGGCAGCGTCACCGCCATGGTCGTGCCCCGCCCGCCTGGACCGGGACCCGCCTGTACCCTGCCGTTGTGCGTGACGACGATCTTCTGCACCAGCGCAAGGCCGAGGCCGGTGCCATCGCGCTTGGTCGTGAAGAACGGACGGAATACGCGTTCCCGCAGCCCGGGCTCGATGCCGGGCCCGTTGTCGGTGACCTGCACGCGCAGCACGCGGGCCGCCGCATCGGGCGTGGCGTCGATGCGCACGTCGGGCACGATGCCGTCGATGGCACACGCCTCGACGGCGTTGCGGGCCAGGTTGCTCAAGGCCTGGCGCAGCAGCACCTCGTCGCCCTCGATGACGGCCCAGGTGCCGCTCACCTCGAGCCGGCCGCCGCGCGAGACGACCTCGCCTTGCAACTCGTCGGCAACACGTTGCGCGACCTGTCCCAGGTCGACAGGGGTCACGGCCAGCTGTGCCGGCCGCGCAAAGCTGAGAAAGTTTGTGACCACCTGTCCGAGAGCTTCGGTCTCGGCGCGCAGGCCCTCCAGGTACTTGCGCTCCTGGACCGGCAGCGCCTCGAGGTTGAGGAGTCGGGCATAGCCGTGGACGGTCGCCAGGCCGTTGCGGAATTCGTGCGCCAGTCCGGCTGTCAGTTCGCCCAGGCGCGCGAGCGTGTCCTTCAGGCGCAACTGCTCTTCAAGGTCGACGACGGCCGTCAGGTCCGTAAACAGGCAGATCACGCCGCTCGACTCGCCGCTCTCGCTGACAAGCGGCGACACGGTGACGCCCAGGTGCGTGACGTCGGTGCGGTGATCCGCCAGTTCCAGGGAACGCCGGACGATAGGTCTGCGATCGCGCAGGCACTCTTCGATCGCCGCCGTCAGCGGCGACGCCGGACCCAGGACCTCGCTTACCGTGCCCTCGAGGAGGCCGTCTCCCAGCCCGAGCAGCCGGCGACTGGATGGGTTGACGATCTGCACCCGGCCGTCGAGGTCGGTGACGACCAGGCCGGCAGTGAGGCTTGCGACGATCTGGCCGCTCAGCCGCTCGGAGGCCTCGGCACGGGCGGCCATGGCCCGCTCCTGCGCCTTGAGCATCGTGATGGCGTCTTCGAGCGCCTGTGACAGAAGCGCCGTCTCCATGCCGCCGCCCGACAGATGGCGCCTGTTGTCGCGCGCCGCCGCCGCAAAGCGCAACGCGGCGAACACCAGCACGGCGATCAGCCCCGCCACCAGGGCGGTCATCGTGATGAGGGCAAACGCCTGCTGGTTCATCGATTCACTGCTGCGGGAACATGCGCCCGACGTACCAGTTGAGCAGGGGCTCGCCGGCAACGGCCGCAGCCACGGCGCCTATCGCGAGAAACGAGCCGAGCGGAATCTGATAGTCGCGGTCTCGCGTCAACGCAACCAGGCCAATCCCGATCACGCTGCCCAGGAAGGAGGCGAGAAACAGCGCCACCAGCGTCAGCTGCCAGCCCAGGAAGGCGCCCATCATCGCGGTCATCTTGACGTCGCCGAATCCAAGCGCTTCCTTCCCCAGGACACGGCCCACGAGCTCGCCCATCCCAAACAGGATCACGCTGCACGCAGCGGCGCCAATCAGCGCCGCGCGGGGCCCCGGCGGCAGCACCAGGCTGAACATCAGGCCGACAACGATGCCGGGAAGCGTGATCACGTTGGGCAGGATGCGGTGCTGCAAGTCGATCATGAACAGCACGACCATCGCGCACGCGAATATCAGCCGTGCCACAAGCAGCAACGTCGGACCGTACCACCAGGCTCCGCCGCCAAACAGCAGGCCCACGACCAGCTCGATGACCGGATACTGAATCGAGATCGGCGCCTTACACCCGGCGCAGCGCCCGCGGAGGGCGAGCCAGCTGACGACAGGCACATTCTCCCAGGCGCGAATCGTACGATTGCATGCCGGGCAGTGCGAGCGTCCCCAGAGCACCGTCCGGCCCAGCGGCAGGCGGTGAATGCACACGTTGAGGAACGAGCCCACAAACAGGCCCAGCAGCCCGATCAGGGCAGCAAACGTCACGTCGCTCATGCTGGAGGCCTCGGCACGTGCGCGCCGACGGCCTCCGGCGCCGGCGGCGTCGATGCCGGCTCGATTGGGAGCGGGTTGAATTTCGACGCGGGATTGAGGACCGCGCGTCCGTTGGAATCAATCGTGAATGGCTTGCCGTCCGGGTCGGCGGGCACCGCGCGCAGCCAATTGCGCTCGATAAGGGGCATCCAGGTCGTCGCGCGCGTGCCGGTGACCTGGTGATAGCGGTCGAGGATGGCGTTGAGCTGGTCGATCGCGTCCAGGATGTCGAGCTGTGCCAGCCGGAACGCCGCGTTGTTCCGCAGGTACTCGTGCTCGGCGGTTTGCAGCATCTGCTGGAACATGAATCGCGAACTCCGGCGGTCACCGCCTTCAACCAGCATGATCGCCGCAAGTCCCGGCAGCCAGTCGGCCGAACCTGGCACCTTGGCCGCTTCGCTGAACCAATGCGAAGCGGCCTTGGGATCGCGGAACGTCCAGTAGTAGACAAACGCCTTGTCGTACAGGTACTCCCAGCGCGTCGGATTCTGCGCAAACCCCTTGTCGAGGAGCTTGATTGCCAGTTCCGGCTGAAATGTGCCACTCAGGTGCCGCTCGGCGAGGAAGATGGCGCCGAACCGGTACGCGAGATTGAACGCGGGATCCAGGCTGGTGGTGATGTCGAGCAGCGGAAACAGCAGGTCGCGCGGACCGGTCGGCTTGCCCTTGAGCCGCGTGGCCGCAAAATACTGGATGGCGCGAATCCAGTAGACGTCGGCCAGCACGGACTTGAACGACAACGCAACCGTCGTCGCGGCGCGGCCGGAGGTGAAGTAGACCTCCTCGACCGGCGAGTTCGACTCGGGATACCAGCGCTCGCGCGCGACCTGCAGGGCGATGCTCGCCAGCAACCCCGCCACGATGATGGCCGCCAGCCGGTTCACTTGAAGTCCCTCCGGGAGAACACCCAGACCGCGGCGGCAACCAGCGCCGTGATGTAGGCGACAGCGTAAAGCGTTGCCGTCACCACGTAGCCGCCCGGCACAACCTGGCCGTGGACGACGGCGTTTTTCACGTCGAACATCGCCATGTTCGGCAGCACATAGTACAGGGCGGTCGTCACATAGCGGATGGGCGAGTCGCCCACGGCGACGTCGAAGTTCTTGAGATCGGCGCTGAAGTGCCCGGCGATGTACAGGCCGAAGGCGAACACCGCCGACAGCATCGGGCTGGAAAACGTCGAGAAGAAGAGCGCAATGGCGATGACGAGCATCAACTGCACAAACACCATGTACACCGCCACCAGCATGCGTGGATCGATCGGCGATCCCTCCCAGCCGGCCCGGACGTCGACACTTGCCATCCACCACATGACGCCGAGGACCGCGTACCACACCGCCGCCATCACCGCGATGTTGATGGCGATGGTGAGCACCAGCCCGAGGTACTTGCCGACGACCAGCTCCGAGCGACGCACGGGCTTGGAGATCAGGCTGTAGATGCTGCGCCGTTCGACTTCCTTCGATACCAGCCCGATGCCGATGAAGATGGCGATGAACAGCCCGAAGAGCGCCATCGCAGCCAGGCCCAGGTCCTTGATGATCTTCACGTCCTGGCCGGCGGTCAGCTGGCCGATCAGAAACGACGCGCCGATCACCAGCAGCGCGAAGCCTGCCAGGTTGTAGAGCACGCGATCGCGAACGGACTCGCGGAACACCGCGACGGCGATGCGGCCCAGCGTCCGTCCGTTCATGCCGGGGCTCCCTTCCGGGCCGACGCGGTGCTCGCGACGTGCCGGACGAAGACCTCCTCAAGGCTGGTGTGCAACGGATTGACCGACACGACCGATGCCCCCGCCGCGGCAAGCTCCGCGACAAAGGCTTCGGGCCGGATGTCCTTGGCCAGCTCGAAGGTCACCCGGCCATCGCCGACCGGCGTCGCCCTGACCACGCGGCCGCTCAGCCTCGCCAGCAGCTCCGGGCCTATCCCGGTCATCACGACTTCCCAGCCGCGGACCTCGTAGCCCGCCATTTCACTCAAGCGGCCGCTGGTCGCCAGCCGTCCGCCGGCGACGATGGCCGCACGGCTGCAAAGCGTTTCGGCGTCGCTCAGAATGTGCGAGCTGAAGAACACGGTCTTGCCGGCGTCGCGAAGGCGCAGGACGAGCGCGCGGATGTCGCGCCGGCCCAGCGGGTCCAGTCCCGACATCGGCTCGTCGAGGAAGACCACTTCGGGGTCGTTGACGAGCGCCTGCGCGATGCCGACGCGCTGCACCATGCCCTTCGAGTACCTGCGCATCTGCATCCGGCGTTCTGCGCCGAGGCCGACCTGGTCGAGCAGCTCCGTCGTGCGCCGGGCTCTTTCGGCCGATGGGATGTCGAACAGGCCCGCGAAGTACGCCAGGAGCTCTTCGGCCGTCAGGTTGTCGTAGAAGTACGGGTTCTCAGGCAGAAACCCGATCCGCCGGCGGACGTCGAGGCTTCCGACCGGCCGTCCCAGGATTTCGGCCCGGCCCGAGGTCGGGAAGACCAGCTGCATCAGGAGCTTCAGCGTCGTGGTCTTGCCCGCCCCGTTGGGGCCGAGAAACCCGAACACTTCGCCCTGCTCGACCGAAAGCGTCAGCCGATCGAGCGCTCGATACGGACGGGGTCGCCAGAAGCCGACCGGGTAGTCCTTCGTGAGTTCGTGGATGTCAATCGCGGCGGCCATACGGAGTTTGAGGGCCCCTGGCACACCTACGGCCCTGGTGTAAGTGTCGGCACCTCGGCCGCCGGTCTTCAGCCTTCATCCGTCCTCAGTGCTTCAACTCGTAGGCAATCGCGGCGTCGAAGAACTCGGGCTTGACGATCGGCACCCTGGCGCCGTTGACGAAGAAAGTCGGCGTGCCGGTGACCTTGACCGACGCGCCAAGAGCGATGTCGGTCTTCACCAGTTCGAGCGTCTTGGCGTACTGCGCCTCGAAGTCCGTGACGCCGCCAACGCTGCGCGCGCCCTGTCGCACCAGGTCGGGCGTAATCTGCGGCTGGTTGGCAAACAGCCACTCTTCCATGGCGTCGGCCCGGCCCTTGGCCCGCGCCAGCCGCACCGCCACGGCCGCCTCGCACGCTGCCGCATGGCTGGCGCCGGGTGTGTTGACGTTGCACTCCCCGTCGAGCGGGTAGTCCTTGGTGACGAACTTCACCTTGCCGGGGTACTGCGCCATGTACTTCGCGATAACGGGCTTGTATTGCTCCCACGTCATCCGACAGGGAGGGCACTGATAGTCGTTGAACTTCACGATCAGCACCTTGGCGCCATCGGTCGGCACGGCCAGCGGCACGCGCGGCAGGCTGGCGTACCACTGATCGAAGTTGCTCTGCTCGGCAGTCTCGAGTGCCCGGATGGGCGCAGCCGCCGCCGCGCTCGCGGCGGCCACCGCGTCGACCTGCCGCGGGAAGAGCGCTACCAGCGCGATCGCACCGGCGCTAAAGGCAAGGGCGAGGCCCAGGCCAACCGGTGAGGTCACGAGCGCGCGCAGATCGGCGAAGGCGCGCCGGTGCAATCCAGTCATGATTCCATCCGCCGCGGCGCCCGAGATCAGGAAGATCCCGATTACCGCAAAGTAGGTGACAAGGCAGAAGACGCAATACGCCTTCAGCACGAAAAACGACGCATACGCGAGATAGAGGACGACCGACAAGCCCGGGATGCTGAGCGCGAACATGTACCCGCTTACCCGTCGCGACAGTTCGGCCGCCGGTCCGCTGCCCGCGGCACCGCGCAAGCCGATGAGCGCGAGCGCGGTGACGGCCGCAAACCAGATCACGCCGCCGACAGCTACCGGGACGCCGAAGAATGCTCCGGTACTGGCTTTCATAGACCTGAGTGCAGCTCCAGGTCGCGTTGAAATCGCAGACGCTGCGGTAGAGGGGGTCGGACAGCAGTCGGTAGTGCACGACGGCGGCCGCAACCGAGGCTGCCAGGCCCACCAGCGACAGCGCGAACACCGCGATCCCGGTTCGTCGGGTCATGTGTCAGCGATCGTACAGGGGGGCCTTGAACGCCTGTCAACATCGGCGGGGCGCGGTGAAATACGCGGCCGTACAAGCCAACGGGGAGCAGCCATCGCGGCTGCTCCCCGTCGGACCGTGCGATTGCGACTACTGGAGGATCGTGCCGGTCGCCGGAACGCCGGTCTCGACCAGGGCGATGGCCGCGTTGTCCACGTAGATGGCGCCGCCGCCGTTCACGTGGAAGTGGCGCACGCCGCTGCTGGCGCTGGTCGGGTCCGCCGTCGCGCCGTAGGTGCTTGCCAGGTTCGCGATGGCGCCGTTGCAGGATACCGCGGTGGCTGGCACAACACCCGTCGCCGCCATCGTCAGCTGGTAGCCGCTCTTGATCGGCGCCGCAATCGTGCCGAGGTCCGCGCTGATGAACGGGTCGCTACCGGCCGGCGCGGTGCCGAGCACCACCAGCGACGAGGCGAAGTTGCCGCTGCCGCAGTTGGCGTGGTAGTTGACCTGGCTGCTGTGGATCGTGCGCATCGAGCCGATGGCCGACGTCTCGTTACCCGACATGCGGGCGCGGAGCAGGCCAGGCACCGCAATCGCGGCGATGATGCCGATGATCGCGACGACGATCAGCAGCTCGATGAGCGTGAAACCCTTCTGATTGCGAAGCTTCATGATCTTGTCTCTCCCCTGAAGTGTACCGGCATTTGCCCAAAAACAATGACAATCGGGCCTTCGACGTTGCGTCCCTGTGACAGCCGCCGTCTGGTCGCCAGCGCCGTCCTGGCGGCCGTCGACGGTCCGGACAGTAGCAACGGAGGTGCCACTCTGGCCGCCGGCCGGGTTCCTCCCGCACTTCCTTCGAGATTTGGCCTATTTTCTGACGCCTGGGGGCCGGGTTCGGCCGGACAACCAGCGCCGCAGCCGGGCAGCCGACAATCTCTGTCACTCAGGGTTGGCAGAATCTGTCGACCAGGGCCTATTTCAAATTGTACTTCTTGGCGTAATACCGGAACGACCGAAAGCTCATACCCAGCAGCTCGGCTGCCCGTACCTGCACGCCACCGGCCCGTTCGAGGGCCTGCGCCAGGTACCGGCGTTCCACGCTCTGCACGTGTTGCTCGAGGTCGAAGCCGACCTCGGGCAGCGCAGCCACGTCGCCAACCCGCGGCCCCGGGGCGGCCGGTCCCAACCCGCGCAGGGGTCCGGGCAGGCTGTCGGCGAGGATGGTCGGGGTCTTCTCGAGCGCGACCGCGCGCTCGATGACGTTCTCCAGCTCGCGGATGTTGCCCGGCCAGTGATAGCTCGTGAGCCGCGCAACGGCCTCACCCGAGATCGTCTCGACGGACTTTCCCATCGCCTGCCGGTACTTCGCCAGGAAGTGGTCGGCGATGAGCGGGATGTCCTCCCGCCGTTCGCGCAGCGGCGGCAGCTGAATCGGAATGACGTTGATGCGGTAGAAGAGGTCCTCGCGGAATCGGCCCTCGGCCACCAGCTTGGGAAGGTCCTGATTGGTCGCGGCGACGACGCGGATGTCGGCCTCGACTTCTTCGAGCCCACCAACCCGCCGGAACTTGCGCTCCTGCAATACGCGCAGCAGCTTCACCTGCATCATCGGCGTTGTCTCGCCGATCTCGTCCAGGAAAATCGTGCCGCCCTCGGCGCCTTCGATCAATCCCTTCTTGGTCGCGTCGGCCCCCGTGAAGCTGCCCTTCATATGGCCGAACAGCTCCGATTCGAGCAGCGTCTCCGTGAGCGCGCCGCAGTTGAGCGCCACAAAGGGACGCTCGCGGCGCAGCGACCGCTGATGAAGCGCACGCGCGACCAGTTCCTTGCCGGTGCCCGACTCACCCGTGATGAGCACGGTGCTCGTCGTTGCGGCCACCGACTCGACCAGATCGAAGACGGCCAGCATGGGCGAGCTGCGGCCGATGATGCCGGCGAAAACGTGCGGCTCGTTGAGCGCGCGCTTGAGCAGCAGGTTCTCCTGCCGCAGTTGGCGGCTCTCGAGCTTCTCACGGACCTTGAGCTTGAGCTCGTCGACGTCGAAGGGCTTGACCAGGTAGTCACACGCGCCCAGGCGCATGGCCTCGACGGCCGTCTCGGTGCTGGCAAAGGCCGTCATCATGATGGCCGGCAGCGCCGGGTCGATCTGCTTGGCGCTGCGCAGCACCTCGACCCCGCTCATGTCCGGCATCTTGATGTCCGAAATCAACAGGTCCACGGCGCCGCGGGACAGCGCCGCCAGCGCCATCTTGCCGTTTTCGGCGAGCATCACGTCGTAACCCTCGCGCCGCAGCACGATCGCCAGCAACTCGCGCAGGGACCGCTCGTCGTCGGCGACGAGGATTCGGCCCGAACGCGTCGCCTCGGGCGCGGGGCTGGGTGGCACGACAGGGGCCAATCGCGAAGGTGCGGTCATCGAAGGTGCATTCGGGTGCGCAGTCGGGTCCTTGGTACCGCTTAATCGGCTCGAACAGCCTCGGACTGCACACCGCGCCCGCTGGGGAGGCGGACCGTCACTTCGGTCCCTCTGCCCACTTCAGACTCGACGACGACCTCGCCGCGATGGTCCTGGACGATGCGGTGAACGATGGCCAGGCCCAGTCCAGATCCCTGCCCGAAGGAGCCGCGAAACGGCTGAAACAGCGTGTCCAGTTGCTCGGCGGGAATCCCGACCCCCTGGTCGACCACCGCAAGGCCCGCGTGGCCGTCCTGGTCGGCCGAGGGACGGGCGACCAGACGAAGGGTGCCGCCGTCTGGCATGGCGCGCAGGCCGTTGGTCGCCAGATTCCAGACGACCTGCCGAATCTGGTTCTCGTCGGCGTCGACGACCAGACCCTCGTCTGGACCATCGACCACGACCCGGTGTCCGGGCTTGAGCTCGGGGCTGTTGCGGAGCAGCGTCGCCGCATCGGTCAGCAGCCGCATCAAATCCACCGCCCTGGGCACGGCCGCCTGCGGTCGCGCGTAGGCCAGAAACGAGCGGATCGTCTCGTTGAGCCGGTCGGACTCGCGCAAGACGATGTCCATCAGGCTCGCTTGTTCATCCGTGAGCGACAGCTCCGCCCGCAAGACCTGAATCGATCCGCGCATCGACGCCAGGGGATTGCGAATCTCGTGGGCGATGCCGGCCGCCATCTCGCCGACTGCGGCCAGGCGCTGCCGTCGCCGGGCCTCGTGCTCCAGCCGTCTGATCTGGGTCACGTCCTGAAACGTCAGGAGGTAGCCGGCAGGACCCTCGGGCGTGACCAGGTGCGCTGCGCTCAAGCCAATCTCGCGACGGTTTCCATCGGCGGTTCGATACGAGTAGTCGGCGCGCTGGCTCTCGGCGCCCCGCAGTTCGGCATCGAGCAGCTCGGCAAACTCGGGCGGGACCTGCAGGATCTCCGTCGCGCGGCGTCCGATTGCGCGATGGGCCGGCACGGCCGTGATCTGCTCTGCCGCCCGGTTCAGGCTGACGACCCGTCCGGCGCGATCGGTCGTGATGAGACCGCTCGTCAGGCTCTCGATGACATGCTCGTTGAAGGCCTGCAGCCCCGCCAGCGCCGTTGAGGCGACCGCCAGACGGTCGTCGGCGCGCTGCAGTCGCTCGGCCAGCGATCCCGACAGCAGCGCCACCGCTACAAACGCGATGGCATTGGCGGCGACGGTGTAGGACGCCACGTGGATCGGCGGCAGAAACGGCCGCACGTCGGCAATCCATCCGCCGCCGATGTACCCGATCCGCCGGAGTACTGATGCAGCACGAGCGCGCTGTACAAGAGCGCGCTCAGAAGCGCGACGCGACGCGCCCCCCGGCGCATCTGCACCGCGGCCGCGCCGACGATCGGCAGCACGTACAGCAGCTGGAAGTAGCTGGTCATGCCGCCGGTGAAGTGAATGAAGGCGGTGACGGTGACGACGTCGCCCGTAAACTGCAGCGTCACCAGCCAGGGCGAACGGTCGATGAATCGCAGCGTGACCGCGTAGATCACGCTCAGGCCGTAGGTCAGCCCGATCAGGAAGAAGAACGGGTCAACGGCCAGCGTGCCTGGGGCGTTGACCTGAAAGACAACCGCCGAGCCGAGCAGCAAGGTGCTGACGACGACACGCGAACCGATCAGCCAGACCAGTCGACGGCGCCTGTCTGATGTCATGAGACCTGACGCACTTGGATCAGGTGAGCTTGCTGATCATGTCGAAGATGGGCATGTACATCGCGACCACGATGCCGCCGACGATGACTCCCAGAAACGCAATCATCACCGGCTCCATCAACGTGAGCATGCCGGCGACGGCCGTGTCGACTTCCTCTTCGTAGAAGTCGGCGATCTTGCTCAGCATCGTGTCGAGCGCGCCGGTGGCCTCGCCGACGCCGATCATCTGGACCACCATCGGCGGAAAGACGTTGGTGTCCTTGAGCGGGGCCGCGATGGTGTTGCCGCCCTCGATGCTCTTGCGCGTTGCAAGAATCGCGTCCTCGACCACGGCGTTGCCCGAGGTGCGTGCGGTGATGTCGAGGCCGTCCAGAATGGGCACGCCCGAGCTGATGAGGGTCGACAGGGTGCGGCAGAACCGCGCCACGGCGATCTTGCGCATGATGATGCCCAGGATGGGCAGCTTCAGCACGGTGCCGTCGACGACGCGTCGGCCCTTCTCCGTGGCGTAGTAGCTCTTGAACGCCCAGCCGGCGGCGCCCATGGCAATCATCCCGATCCAGCCGTAGCGCACCAGCCCGTTGCTCAACCCGATGACCACCCGTGTGGGCAACGGCAGCTCGGCGCCGAGACTCGCAAACATCGCACCGAAGGTCGGGATGACTTTCCACAGGATGACGCCGACGACAATGCCGGCGATGACGATGACGGCGACTGGATAGACCATCGCCGATTTGACCTGGCCCTTCAGCTTGACGTTCTTCTCGATGTACGTCGCCAGGCGCTTGAGGATCGTGTCCAGGATGCCGCCGGCCTCGCCTGCGGCGATCATGTTGGTGAACAGGGGGTCGAACGTCTTCGGGTGCTTGCGCATCGCGTCGGCCAGCGTCTGGCCGTTTTCGACGTCGCCCCGCGTCTGGAGGATCGTCGCCGCGAAGTTGGCGTCCTCTTCCTGGCTGCCGAGGATCTCGAGACACTGCACCAGCGGCAGGCCGGCGTCGATCATGACCGAGAACTGGCGCGTGAAGATCGCGAGGCTCTTGGCCGAAACGCCCTTTCCGAGCTTGCCCTTGGCCGCACCGGCCTCGGCCTTCCCCTTGACGGGCGTCACCTTGGTCACGAGCACCTGCTCGCGCCGCAACATGGCGGTCACGGCGTCGATGGTATCGGCCACTCGCTCTCCGGCGATGTTCTCGCCAGACCTGGTGCGTCCCGTAAAGGCAAACGTCGGCATGCTGGTCCTCTGGAAACCTCCCCCGCTATATCGGTGAAACGGGCCGCCCGCTGCAGTAGCGGCGCATCGCATGCGCCTCGCGGGGCGCTGCCGGAAGGTCGCACGACGGGATCCGGCAACCGGCGGAGCCCGGCGGGGCGCGCGCCGCGCGCCCCTACGGCGTCTAACGTTTGAATGCCGTTGGCGCAGGCGGCCGCAGGTTTGGCCGGTTCAGACCGGCGCCCTGGACCACCCCGACACCCCGGTTGATCATCTCCTGCAGCTCGTCGCGGTTCGAGCTGGCCAGCATCGCGGTTTCGATCGTGATCTTGCCGGCCATGTGCAGGCTGGCCAGCGACTGGTTGGCCGTCTGCATCCCCACCTTTTCCTGCCCGGTCTGCATCGCCGAGTAGATCTGGTGCACCTTGTCTTCGCGAATCAGGTTCCGGATGGCCGGCGTCGGCACCATGATCTCGAGCGACACGGTACGGCCGCCACCGACCTTCGGGAGCAGCGCCTGGCAGACGATGCCTTCGAGCACCAGCGACAGCTGCGTGCGGATCTGGCCCTGCTGGTGCGCCGGGAAGACATCGATGATGCGGTTGATGGTCTGGCTGGCCGAGTTGGTGTGGAGCGTGCCAAACGTCAGGTGGCCCGTCTCCGCGATTCGCAGGGCCGACTCGATGGTCTCGAGGTCGCGCATTTCGCCGATGAGCACGACGTCGGGATCTTCACGCAGGGCGGCGCGCAGCGCCAGCGTGAAGCTCTGTGTGTCGCTGTGCACTTCGCGCTGGTTGACCAGACACCCCTTGTGCGGGTGGATGTACTCGATCGGGTCCTCGATGGTGAGGATGTGTTCCTTCCGCTCCGTGTTGATCTTGTCGATCATCGCGGCCAGCGTGGTCGACTTGCCGCTGCCGGTGGGCCCGGTGACCAGGACCATTCCGCGAGGCCGATCGGCCAGCGTGGCCAGCACCTTGGGCAGGCCCAGTTCGTCGAACGTGCGGATGCGCTCGGGGATCAACCGGTAGACGGCGGCCACGGCGCCGCGCTGGTTGAACATGTTGCAGCGAAAGCGCGCCATCCCCTTGATGCCGAACGAGAAGTCGAGCTCCAGCGTCTCCTCGAAGCGCTTTTTCTGCGCGTCGGTGAGGACGCTGTACGCCAGCTGCTTGGTGTCGGCCGGCGACAGCTCGGAAAACTGCAGCCGTTCCAGCTTGCCGTGCACGCGAACCTGCGGCGGCGTCGCGGTAGTCAGGTGCAAGTCCGACCCGTTCAGATCGACGGTCGTCTTGAGAAGTTCAGGCAGCGTCGGCATGTTTGCTATCTCGGGTTCACGGGTTCAGAGGTTCACTGGTTCACCGGTTCCGAACCCCAGAAGCCGGGGACCTCTAACGTGTGAACCCTGAACCTGTGAACGAGTGAACCTGTGAACGTGTGAACCTGTTACTTCACGGTTTCTCTCGCGACCTCTTCGACCGTCGTCATTGCCGCCTTCACCTTGCGCAGCCCGCTCTGGCGGAGCGTGATCATCCCCTCTTCGATCGCCTTCCGCCGCAGCTCGAGCGCGGAGGCGCCGACCAGGACGAGCTCGCGCAACTCATCGGTCACTTCGAGCACTTCATACAGTCCGACGCGGCCCTTGTAGCCGGTCTTGTTGCACTTCTCGCAGCCGGCGCCCCGCATCGGGACGGCGGTTTCGGCGTCTTCCGGGCTGAAACCTGCCTGCACCAGCGCGGGCGGCGGCAGGGGGTGCGGCTCTTTGCAGTTCTGGCAAATGCGCCGCACCAGCCGCTGCGCGCAAATCAGGTTCACCGACGAGGCCACCAGGAATGGCTCGATGCCCATGTTCATCAGCCGGTTGACCGTGCTGGGCGCGTCGTTGGTGTGCAGGGTGGAGAGGACCAGGTGACCGGTGAGCGCCGCCTTGACCGCGATCTCGGCCGTCTCGAAGTCGCGGATCTCGCCGACGAGGATGATGTTGGGGTCCTGGCGCAGGAACGACCGCAGGGCCGCGGCGAAGTTGAGGCCGATGTTCTCGCGCACCTGCACCTGGTTGATGCCCGGCAGGTTGAACTCGACCGGGTCCTCGGCGGTCATGATGTTGGTGTCGGTCTTGTTGATGCGCGAGATCGACGAGTACAGCGTGTTGGTCTTGCCGCTGCCGGTGGGGCCCGTGACGAGCACCATGCCCCACGGCTTCGAGATCGCGAACTCGAACTTGCTGAGCGACTCCTGCTCGAAGCCAAGCTTGGTCATGTCGAGCATCAGCTTGTCTTTGTCGAGCAGACGCATGACGATCTTCTCGCCGAACAGCGTCGGCAGGCAGCTGACGCGGAAGTCGATGTCTTTGGCGCTGCCGTTGTCGGCAAAGCGGATCTTGATGCGGCCGTCCTGCGGCAGGCGCTTCTCCGCGATGTCGAGCTTCGACATGATCTTGATGCGCGACGAAATCGCATCGCGATACTTCATCGGCGGCGACATGATGTTGTAGAGGATGCCGTCGATGCGATAGCGGACCCGGTACTCCTTCTCGTACGGCTCGATGTGGATGTCGCTGGCGCCCTTCTGGATCGCCGACATCAGGATGACGTTGACCAGCTTGATGACAGGCGCATCCTCGCCCTGCCGCTGAAGCGCTTCGGCGCTGATCTCTTCGAGCTCGGCGAGCACCTCGACGTCGCCGGCATCGTCGAGGGCCGGCATCTCCTCGAGCGCCTTGGTCGCCATGTCCAGCGCGCTCGGGCCGGTCTCGATCTTCTTTGACGGCGCGACGACGTAGTACTTCTCCAGGGCGTCGACCACGGCCCCCTCCGAGGCCACGACCGGCTCGACGTTGTAGCCCGTCATGAACTTGATGTCGTCCATGGCGAACACGTTGGTCGGGTCGGTCATCGCGATAGTCAGCGTGGCGCCCGACCGCGACAGCGGGATGATCTGGTACTTGTGGCAGGTCTCGCCCGGGATCAGCTTGATCACGCCGGGGTCGATCTCGAACTGCGTGAGGTTGATGGAGGGAACGCCGTACTGCTTGCTGAGCAGTGCCGTGATGTCTTCGTCCTTGACGAACCCGAGCTTCACCAGATTGAGGCCGAGCTTGCCTCCATTGGCTTTCTGGTACGCGAGCACCTCCTCGAGCTGTTCGGGGGTGATGCGCTTCTCCTTGAGAAGCAGTTCGCCAATCCGGACCGGCATAATCAGAACATCACATGGGCCGACAGGCCCCAGCCGCGGCGCCGTTGGGCGCCGGCGACACCCGACACATCGAGAAACAATCCGCCCGGAACTGCCACGCTGACGCCGCCGGTAGCCGCCGGGCGCGCCTGGCCGGCCGTGCTTGCTTCAACCCCGCCGCGCACCGCGGCACGGCGCCCGGCCAGCCATCGTTCGACGCCAGCACCGACGCCGCGCCAGGTGCCGGCTACCTCGTCGTCGCGCGTCAGGTCGGCGTCGGCGGCAACGACCCACAACTGGCGCCCCGCCCGGTCAGAGTCGGCGACAACCGCCACGCCCGTCCGGACCCGCCGATCCAGCGTCCAGCTGACACCGTCGACGCCCCTGAAAGTGGGGGCCGCCAGATTTCTTGCCGAAAGGCCCACCCTCACACGCGCCAGCCGCACCAGTACCCCCGCATCGACATCTCCCGTGGTCGCTGTGTCCCTCGTGGCATCGGCAGCTCGGTCAAACGCCTCGTCTATGGACCCGCCGACCGACCCCGCCGAGGACACCCCGCCCCAGATGAGCCTCGCCGTCACGCCCACGACGACCGCGTCGCCGAGCGACTGCGCGAGGGAGACGCCGAAGTGCTGTGTCAGGAGCGACTGAGCCGCTGGAACTCGTCCCCCCTCTTGTCGGCCGGCGGAGGGCCCCGCTGTAGGCACCTCTTCCAGGCGCCACTGGTGCACTCGTGTGAAGCTGAGGGCCGCTACCGGGAACGCCGCCGCGACGAGCAACGCCCGGTCCTGCCCGGCAGGGCTCGCGTCTTCAATCGGCCGATCCGGGATGGAATTGAGCGCCGCGAAGTCTGCGACGCCATCAAAGACGAGCGTTGCCGGCAAACCCGCCGGATTCCACCACGTCGCGCTGGCATCGTCGGCCACCGCGACAAAGGCCCCGCCCATGCCCCCGGCGCGTGCGCCGACCAGCTCGAAACCCTGGGCCTCGAGGGCTGACGCGGAGGCCATCGCGACCACGCCGCCGAGGACGAGTGCGCTCACCAGGCGCCGGACAGCGTGGAAAACGCGCAAGAGTGATATCATAGAGATAGCATCCGGTGTCCGAAATCGGGAAACATGGGAAGCCCAGAGCCCGTATATACGCTTTGGGTCTCGCGCGTCGCGCCGACCTGCGGGAAAACTGCCAACTGTCCCCTCAATTTCGACGCCCGGCACATCACGGTACACGCACATGACCGACAACGTGTCTTCGGGGTCTCTGACTGCGCCGTCAGCAACCTCCGGCGGCGACCACCTGCTTGCGCGGCTGGTCGGCGTCATCTTCTCCCCGCAAGCGACCTTTGCGCGGATCGTCGCGCAGCCGCGGTGGCTGGGTGCGCTCGCGCTGGTCACGGTGGCGATCAGCCTGATTACGTTCATCTTCCTGAGCACGGAGGCCGGGCAGACGGCATGGCTGGATCAGCAGGTCCGGCAGTCAGAGGCTTTCGGGAGCCCTCTCGACGAGAAGGCCTACGAGGGGCTGGAATCGTTTGCGCCAAACGTCCGTTATGTCGGGGCGGGGTTCACGCTCGTAATCGTCCCGATCATGACGGCTGTCATCGCCGGGATCCTGCTGGCGATCTTCAACGCGCTGCTGGGCGGATCGGCAAGCTTCAAGCAGGTGGCGGCGGTCCTGAGCCACGCCGGCGCCATCTCGCTCGTGCAGCAGCTGTTCATTGCTCCGTTGAACTACGCGCGGGAGTCGATGAGCTCGGCCACCAATCTCGGGGTGTTCGTGCCGTTTCTCGACGAGTCCAACATCGTCAGCCGCTTTCTTGGCACAATTGATCTCTTCATCGTCTGGTGGCTGATCGTGGTGGCCATCGGGCTGGGCGTGCTCTATCGTCGGAAGACCGCCCCGATTTTCTGGTCGTTCATGGGAGTGTACGTCGTCATCGCGCTCGTCATCGCGCTCGTGATGCGTGGCGCCTCCGGAGGAGCGTAGCCTTGTCGCGTAAGAAGAAATGGCTGATTGGCATCGGTGTCGTCCTGGTCGGTGCGGCGACGGCCGGCGCCAATTTCTACTTCAAGAGAGACACCTCGACCAGCGTCACGGTCGAGTCGCTGAAGAAGAGGAATCTGACGCAGCTGGTAACGGCCTCGGGCAAGATCCAGGCAAAGCGCTTCGTCAATATCAGCGCAGTGCAGATGGGCCGCGTCACCAAGCTGGCCGTGGAAGAGGGCGACCGCGTCAAGGCGGGCCAACTCCTGCTCGAGATCGATCCGAACGCGCTGCGCGGCACGGTACAGCGGGGTGAAGCGGCAGTCGAGGGCGCACGTGCAGGCCTGGAGCAGGCCCGCGTCAACGTCGAGACCGCCAAGGCGAATCTGCAGCTCGCCCGCGACAACGCCAAGCGCCAGCGCGACCTGTGGGGGCAGGGGCTTACGACCAAAGAACTGCTTGATCGGGCGGAAAGCGAGCTGAAGGTACGTGAAACCGAGCTGCAGGCGCGCGAGACCGCGATCTCCTCGGGCCAACAGATGATCCGGCAGGAGAGCGCGCAGCTGTCCACGAGCCAGTACAACCTGCGGCAAGTGACGCTGCTGGCGCCGTTTGACGGCATCATCACGCGCCGCAACATCGAGGAGGGCGAAAACGTCGTCGTCGGGACGATGAACAACGCGGGCTCGCAGCTGATGACCCTGGCCGACATGTCGATCATCGAGGCGGAGGTCGAGGTCGACGAGACCGAGATCCCGTCGGTGCAGATCGGTCAGACGGCCAAGATCACCATCGACGCACTGCCCGACAAATCCTTCACAGGGAAGGTCACCGAGATCGGCAACAGCCCTATCCAGACGGCCGCGGCCGAGGCCGGACAACAGGCCACGAACTTCAAGGTGACGGTGACCATCGACGGCCAGATTACCGAGGTACGTCCCGGCTTCACCTGCTCGGCCGAGATCACGACGGCGACTCGCACCGACTCGCTTGCGGTGCCGATTCAGGCAATGGCCGTTCGCGAACTGGTGTTCGATCAGAAGGGCGAGATCGTCCGTGAGAAGCGCGACGAAAAGGCCAGGCGGCGGCCGCGAAGCGTCGAACCGACGGCGCAGGCCGCCGAACTGCCGCCCGGTCAGACGCGGAAGGAAACCGAAGGCGTGTTCGTCATGCGCGACAAGCAGGCGCTCTTCCTTCCCGTGAAGGTCGGGATCGCCGGCGACAAGTACTTCGAGGTGGTTTCCGGGCTGAAAGTGGGCGATTCGGTCATAACCGGTCCGTTCGCCAACGTCCGCAACCTTCGCGACGGCGACGACGTGAAGCTGGACGAGAAGGCACAGCCGGGCAAGAACGACAAGAAGTAACACCAACGTGATTCAAATCATCGAAGCGGTCCGCATCGCGCTCTACTCGATCTGGGCGAACAAGATTCGCTCGATCATGATGATCCTCGGCAACGTCGTGGCCGTGACGTCCATCATCGCGGTCGTGTCGTTGATTCAGGGGATGAACGCGTACGTCTCCGACGCCATCATGCGCGATATCGGCGTCGGCTCGTTCAAGGTCGAGAAGGTCGGCTTCATCACCGACGAGGACGAGGAACGCAAGGCCTGGCAGTCCCGCCCGGACGTTACCAAGCTCGACGCCGACGCCATCAGCGACTTCAGCCCCGCCATCTCGGCGGTCATGGCGGAGACCGGCGCCCGGGCCAACATCACGTTCCATGACACGATGCTCGAAAACACGCGCGTGCGTGGGGTGACGTCGGAGTACGACGAATTCAGCGGCTACGCCGCCGAACGTGGTCGGCTGCCGAGTCGCACGGAAGTCGAGCGCGGCCGCCAGGTGGCCCTTCTCGGATGGGACACCGCCGACAAGCTGTTCAAGGGCCGCAACGCCGTCGATTCGACAGTCCAGATTAACGGCATGCACTTCAAGGTCGTTGGCGTCAGCGAGAAGAAGGGCTCGATGTTCGGCAACTCGCAGGACGAGTTCGTGCTGATTCCGCTGGGCGCGTTTCACAGGCTCTTCGGGTCTCGCCGCTCGCTCGAGCTCACCGTGAAGTCGGCCGACCCGGGTAACGTCGAAGCGGCGATGGACGAGGCGCGCACCGCGCTTCGCGTCCAGCGTCACCTGCGGCCGCGAGACGAGGACAACTTCGGCTTTGTCACATCGGACGCGCTCCTCAGCTTCTGGAGCAACTTCAGCGGCGGCATCTTCTCGATCCTGATTGGTGTCGTCTCGCTGTCGCTCGTCGTCGGCGGCGTGGTGATCATGAACATCATGCTCATGGTCGTCTCCGAACGCACGCGCGAGATCGGCCTGCGCAAGGCACTCGGCGCCCGGCGGCGCGACATCGTCTGGCAGATTCTCACCGAGTCGACGACGCTGTCGATCGTGGGCGGAGTGCTCGGCACGCTGTTCGGCTTCGTCCTCGCCATGATCATCGCGGCGCTGTCGCCGCTGCCCGCCGCGATCGAGCCATGGTCGATCCCCCTCAGCCTGGGCATGACGGCGGGTGTCGGGTTGTTCTTCGGGCTCTATCCGGCCATCCGCGCCGCCAGCCTCGATCCGATCGAGGCGTTGCGGAGAGAGTGACGATGGCCAGATTGAGATTCCGCGTCGGGCTGCTCGGCGAGATCCTCGGCATGGCCGTGGACACGCTGCGGACCAACAAGCTTCGTTCGGCGCTGACCGTGCTGGGCGTGGTCATCGGTGTGACCTCGATTGTCGGGATGACGTCGCTCATCCGCGGGTTCGGCGATCAGTTCGAGTCGCTGATCCGGCAGATGGGGTCCGACACCATCTACGTGGCGAAGTTGAGCATCAGCAGCTTTGCCAGCGGGAGGGATTTCTGGGACGTCATGCGGCGGCCGGATCTGACGGAAGAAGACGCCGCCGCGATCAAGCTCGGAGCGCCGTCGGCGCGGTTCGTCGGCATGCAGCTTGGCGGCGGGCCCGGCTCCGAGGGGGTCCGCTTGAGCTATCGGAGCCAAGGCACCAAGTCGATGCAGATGATCGGCGTCGGATCGAACTATCCGGAGACCAACTACCTGGAAATGGCGCAGGGCCGCTTCTTCAACGAGTACGAAGTGCAGCGGAGGCGGAACGTGATCGTGCTGGGCGCGGCGCCGGCCGAGACGCTGTTTCCGAACACCGATCCTGTCGGCAAGAAGATTCGGGCTGGCGCCGAGGAGTTCACGGTGCTTGGTGTCCTCAGCAAGCGCCCGTCGCTGCTGGGCGGCAATCCTGATGAGTTCGCGGTCATCCCCATCAGCACCTATGACAAGATCTACGACCCTCCGCGGATTCGCGGGATGCTGTCGCGCTTTCTGGTTATCTCGGTTGTGCCGTACGAGGGCATTCCGCGCAGCCAGCTGCAGGCCGAGGTCGAGCAGGTCATTCGCAGCCGGCACCGCCTGAAGGTCGATCAGGAGAACGACTTCGACGTGCTGACGTCCGACGTGCTGATGCGGATTTTCGATCAGTTCACGCAAGCGCGTGTCTTTGGCGCTGGTCGTGATCTCGTCGATCGCGTTGATGGTGGGCGGCATCGGCGTGATGGCCATCATGACGATTTCGGTCACCGAGCGGACGCGCGAGATCGGCGTGCGCAAGGCGCTCGGCGCGCGGCGTCGCGAGATCCTGTGGCAGTTCCTGCTCGAGGCGGTCTTCCTGACCTCCATCGGCGGCGTCCTGGGCATCGTGTTCGGCAGCGGCATCGGATGGCTGGTCCACGTGCTCACCGACTTCCCGATCTCGCTGCCGTGGTGGTCGTTTGCCCTCGGGATTGGATTTTCGGCGACGATCGGGATTTCGTTCGGGATGTGGCCCGCCTTCAAGGCCTCGCGGCTCGATCCAATCGACGCGCTGCGCTACGAGTAGGTCGTCAGACCGTCACGCCGAACCGCTGCACCAGCTCCTCCACTTCCCTGCGGAGGAACTGGAACGACGGGATCACGAAAAGCAGCTCCTGCATCCGTGACGCGTCGTAATCGGTCGCGATCACCTCGTCGGTGACGAAGGGGCGGCGCTCGACGCTGTCCGACAGCGAGAACGGGATCTCGCCGGTCGACGACAGGATGCCGGCGCCAAACACCTTGGTCGTGCCGCCCTCCTCGATCAATCCGAACTCGATCGAGAACCAGCTCAACCGCTTCAGCGCCAGTACATGATCGCCGGTGGCGACCGATACCGCCGCCTTACCCAGCAGCGTGAGCAGCGCCGCGTAGTCGTGGTTGACCAGCGCCGGGACGTGGCCCAGGCAGTCGTGGATCATGTCCGGCTCCGGCGTGAACTCGGGCCGCGATCCGTGGCGGATGAACTGCGTGACGGGGAACCCACCCTCGGCGATGTACGAGTAGAACGTCCGGTAGGGGATGAAGCCCTCGGCCGGAATCAGGTGCATGCCGCTCACCCGCTCGAGATGTGCGCTCAGGTGGCGGAGTTGCGGTATCTCATGCGCGCTGATGCCCAGCTCGTCTTTTGCCTGCAGGTAGATTGCGCTGGCGTACTGCCGATGCAGCGCGTCCAGATGTGGCGACACCTCCCGCCAGATCCGCTGCTCTTCGTCGGTGTACGTGATCGAGAGGGGGGCCGAGCCGGCCGAGCCGATGCCTGCGGCAGAGCTCGAACAGCTCTTCGCGCCGGGCGATGTACGCCGGGTCGCCCAGACCCGGATGACCTGGCTCGAGCTCGAGGGCCGTGATGTCGGGGGGATGCGCATAGATGTCGTTTTCGTGCATTCCCGCCTCGGCCTGGACCTCGTTCATGGATCTCCCTCGGTTCAGCGAACGATGAAATCAGAAGAGTTGCTAATAATCATGATAAGCCCAGGGGGTAAAAGGCGCAAACGTGGGTCGGTATGTGCCCGTTCGTGCATCGAGGCCGGTATGGCCGGAACTAAAGTTCCGGCCTGCGTACGTGTCCGCGTACTCGACTGTCTTCGGGTATAAGATCCCGCCAAGTAACTGGTCTGACCGCTTTCGTCGTCATTTGCGTCCGTCCCGCCTTCGCCTTCGGGTTCGGCGGGCAAGCAGCAGCTGCTGAGTAACGGCCCCCGGACACACCCGGGAGCGGAGGATAGCCGCTATGAAGGCATACGACTCTGGGAGTATCCGCAACGTCGCTGTCGTCGGACACGGCGGGGCGGGCAAGACCCAGCTGATCGCCGCCCTGCTCCATACCGCTGGAGCGACGCCCCGCCTGGGGCGTGTTGACGATGGGACGACGGTCACCGACTACGACGACGAAGAAATCGCAAGAAAGCACACCCTGTCGGCCAGCCTCGCCTGGGCCGAGTGGAACAAGACCAAGATCAATTTCATCGACACGCCGGGCATGGGCAACTTCCTGTCCGATGCGCGCGCCGGCCTGCGCGTCGCCGACGCGGCGCTGGTCGTCGTCGACGCCGTGTCCGGAGTCGAGGTGCAGACCGAGAAAGTGTGGGCCGAAGCCGACGCGCTCGGGCTGCCGCGACTGGTGGTCGTCAACCGCCTCGACCGCGAGCGTTCCAGCCTCGATCGCACGCTGGCCTCGGTACGTGAAGCGTTGAGCCGCACGATCATCCCCGTTCAGTTGCCCATCGGCGAGGAACGGAGTTTTGGTGGCGTCATCGATCTGGTCGGCATGAAGGCGTGGACGTATTCGTCAGACGGCAGCGGCAAAGCGACGGAGGGGCCTGTGCCCTTCGAGCTGAGTGAGGTCGCCGGCACCGCCCGCGAGCAATTGATCGAGATGGTGGCCGAGGCCGACGATGCGCTGATGGAGCGTTTTTTCGAGGCCGGGACGCTCACCCAGGACGAACTGCTCGACGGACTTCGCAAGGCAGTGCTCTCGGGAAAGGTCGCGCCGCTGCTGTGCACCTCCGGGCTGGCCGCGATTGGCACATCCGCGCTGCTCGACGCGCTGGTCGGGTACGTGCCCTCGCCCATCGATCGGCCATTCACGGCGACCGATTCCAAGTCGACTGCCGAGGTGACACACACGCCCAATCCCGCCGGTCCGTACGCCGCCTTCGTGTGGAAGACGGTGGCCGACCCCTTCGCCGGCCGCATCACGCTGTTCCGCATCATGACGGGCACGCTCAAGGCCGACACCAGCGTGCACAATCTCACGCGCGACACGAGCGAGCGGCTCGGGCACCTCACCGTGATGCAGGGCAAGGCGCCGACCAATGTTCCCGAGCTGAAGGCCGGCGACATCGGGGCCGTCGCCAAATTGAAGGACACGCTCACCAACGACACGCTGGCGGAGAAGGGCGGGCTGGTGATCCCGCCCATCAGTTTCCCCGAACCCGTGCTGTCGTACGCGATCGAGCCCAAGACGCGCGGTGACGAGGACAAGATCAGCACGGCGATGCACCGGCTCGAGGAAGAGGACCCGACCATCCGTTACGCGCGAGACCCGCAGACGAAGGAACTGCTGCTGTCGGGCCAGGGCCAGCTGCACATCGAGGTGACCGTCGCCAAGCTCAAGCGGCGGTTCGGCGTCGAGGTGAACCTCAAGCCGCCCCGTATCCCGTACCGCGAGACCATAACGGTGCCGGTCGAGGCGCACGGCCGCCACAAGAAGCAGACGGGCGGACATGGGCAGTTCGGCGACTGCAAGATCCGGATGGAGCCGATGGCGCGCGGCAGCGACTTCGAGTTCGCCGACGACATCTTCGGCGGATCCATCCCGCGCCAGTTCGTGCCCGCCGTCGAAAAAGGCATCCAGGATTCGCGGATGCGCGGGTACCTGGCGGGGTATCCGGTCGTGGACTTCAAGGTCACGGTGTTCGACGGCTCGTACCACCAGGTGGACAGCAACGAGATGTCGTTCAAGATGGCCGGATCGCTGGCCTTCAAGGACGGCATGAGCCGCGCCAGGCCGACGATTCTCGAGCCGGTGATGACCGTCGAGATCTACGCGCCAAGCGATTATGCCGGCGACTTGATGGGCGACCTCAACGGACGGCGCGGCCGCATCAGCGGGATGGATACGCGCGGGGCCACCACCGTGATTCGCGCCCAGGTGCCGATGGCCGAGATGCTCACCTACGAGCAGCAGCTGACCTCCGCCACCGGCGGGCGTGGCTCGTATCATATGGAGTACTCACACTACGAGGAAGTGCCCAGCCACCAGCAGCAGAAGATCATCGCCGCGGCGAAGGCCGAACGCGCGGGGGTCGAAGTCGAAGAGGTCTGATGATTTGGGGGGCGGGTTAAAACCCGCCCCTACTTCTCGAACACGACGTTATCCACCACAAGCATGCCCTTGCTCGGCCGACACTCGTCACAGTAGGCCGAGATCGTGACGGCGGTCAGGTTCTTCAGCACGTCCTTCGGGTCGATTCGGGTATCGGTGACCCATGAGGGCTGCGCGAACTTCTTCAGCTCGACACGATAGGTGTTGAGCCCCTGCTTGGGCAGGAACGTGATCTGCGGGTTGGCCGTGTGCGTGTCCTGCTCCCAGCCGCGGCTCAACACCTCCACGCGGACCGTCGCGACGCCGGTCGCGAACACCTGCATCGACAGCGCCTTGAAGCCGCTGACGTCGTCGCGCGGTGTGCGGCCATCCTGATCGGGCTGTCCCTTGATCTCCAGCGTGACGCCCGACCACTGGTTGGGCGTCAACAGCTCGAACTCGAATTTGCCGAGGCGATTGGGATCGTCGGCCTTGACGTGGACCAACTCAGGTGCCGGCGGATCGACTCCGGGCGCGCCCTTGACCACCGGCGGCCGCGTCGGGTTCTCCGAATAGCCGAACAGCTGCATCGCGCCGCCTCTGGCGCTCACCGCGCGGCCGTCCTGCACCTGCTCGAAGTCCGCGTAGACCAGCTTGTCGGCCGATTGCGCCGACAGCGTCCACGCCCACCCGCACGCCAGCGCCACAGCCCCCAGCGCGAGATATCCTCTCCCCTGCCGTCCCATCGTAGCCTCCACTCGAAGGGTCGCGCCGCGGCATCCTAGCACGGCTCTGTCCATCATGGACTGACGGGCGACCCCTCGCACGCGGTGCCCCAGACACCGACCTTGAATTCATAGTCGCTGGCGGCGGGGTTGCTCGAATACGCCTGCGCGAACACCCGGTAGCGGCCCGGAGGCAGCGGTGTGCGCGGGCTCACCCGGCCCGGCGACACTGGCCCCATCAGCACTGGGCATTTCGGCGTCGGCCTGAGGCCGGTACCAGGCTCGGCGTAGGGGCCGTCAAATAGCTGCGCGCAATCAGGCCTGGTGAGCCACAGATCCTGCCCGCCGACGCGATTGGGCAAGGCCACCTGTGAGATGTCGATGGCCAGATCCGGCTGGTCCGGCACGTCAACGTCCTGGATGTCGGTGGCTCCACAGCACGCCACTTGACGCACCCCCGGCTCGAGTCGAGTCACGATGCGGAACGCGCACGGCGTGTCGCAGCCGCCCGCGAGCACGATCGCTGCCACGACCGCCCATCGTGAGATGGTCACGCCCGTTCGCGGTAGAAAGCAATCAGGTCGAGGCTCTTGGGCGGCGCGGCCCCAATCTGCCGCAGCATCGTGGTGACCTGTCCGCGGTGATAGCTGGCGTGATTCACGAGGTGCTGGACCATCTGCCAGAGCGGCGAGCGTCCGGGCGCTCCGGCAAGCGACTTGTATTCGCACACGCGGTGAAGCCCCTCTTCGCCGGCGGCGTCGACGTGCTCGCGCACCTGCCGTTCGAGCTCCGTCCATCGCGCACGCAGCGTGGCAAGGTCGGGAAACTCTCCCGCCTGGCTGAGTGCTGTCGGCGACACGCCGTTCCATCGCGAATGCCACGCCCATTCGGCCGCAAACAAGTGCACCAGCGTGTCGTGGATGGACCTGAAGCTGCTGCCCATGTCACGCGTGCGCTGCTCGTCGGTCAGCGGCTCGACGGCGGCCAGCAGCCGGTCCCGAGCCCAATAGTGATAGTCGAGCAGCGCCCGTATGTCGCCGATCGTCACTGGTTCCCCCTGCCGCCCCACGATCGGCCGCCGCGGCTCGGGCCACGCCCACCGTGACCCGGACCGCCGGGTCCACGGGGCCGGCCCGCGCTCGGCCCGTGTGGCGACGAGCCCCTGGTGCCGGTCGACGGCCCGGACCTGGCGCCGTGCGACGCGGCCGCCTTCGGGCCGTGGGCGCGGGCGTTCTTCATGGCAGCCCTGGCCCGCTGCTCGGCCTTCATCTTTCGAATCGTCGCAATCCGCTCTGCCAGCGGGATCTCGAGCTTCTGCGGCGGACGCGCGGTGTAGTCGAAGTCCGGCACGGTTACGCGCGGCAAACGCTTGCTGATGGCCGACTCGATGGCACGCAGGTCCGATTCCTCCTGCGGCGAGACGAACGTAAACGCTTCACCGGTCGCTTCGGCGCGTGCCGTGCGGCCGACGCGGTGAATGTAGTCGTCGGGCACCATGGGCACGTCGAAGTTCACCACATGGCCCAGGGCCTCGACGTCGATGCCGCGCGCGGCGATGTCGGTGGCCACCAGCACACGGGTGCGTCCGCTCTTGAACGCCGCCAGGGCCGCGGTCCGCTGCGACTGCGACCGGTTGCCGTGAATGCGGTCGGCGTTGATGCCGGCTCGAATCAGGTGTTCGGCGAGCCGGTTGGCGCGATGCTTCGTGCGCGTGAAGACGAGCGCTTCCTTCATGTCGCCGCGAGCCAGCAGCGCCAGCAGCAGCGCCGACTTCAGCTCCTGCGAGACGGGGTACACCGCCTGCGTGATGCCGACGGCTGGCGCCGACTTGCGCTCGATGGCAATGGTCACCGGATTGCGCAGCATCTCCGCGCTCAGGGTCACGATGGGGGCCGGCATCGTCGCGCTGAAGAACAGCGTCTGGCGCCTGGCCGGCAGGTGCTTGAGGATCTTCCGGATTTCCGGCAGGAACCCCATGTCGAGCATACGGTCGGCCTCGTCGAGGACCAGCACTTCCAGCCCCCCGAACTTCACGTACGGCGACCGCAGGTGATCGAGCAGCCGGCCCGGCGTCGCGATGATCACGTCGACGCCGCTGCGAAACGCGTGTTCCTGTGGGCCCATGCCCACGCCGCCAAACACACTCGCGCCTGTGATGGGAGTGTGTACGGACAGCTCGTTGAGGTGCTCCAGGATCTGTGCCGCCAGCTCGCGCGTGGGCGCCAGCACCAGGGCACGCGTGGTACCGCGCGGCTTGTCGATCAGGCGCTGGAGGATCGGCAGCAGGAACGCAGCGGTCTTGCCGCTGCCCGTGGCCGCGCAGGCCAGCACGTCGCGGCCCTCGAGCCCTGGAGGAATCGCGTCGGCCTGGATGGGCGTCGGGCGCGCGAACCCCAGTTCTTTCAGGCCGCGAAGGAGACTGGGATGCAACTTGAGCGCAGTAAAAGGCACGTGGAACTCCGGCCCTCTCGCACCACGCCAATCGTGACCGAGGGACAACAGTCCATAGTACCACCGCCCTCAGCCGCCGAGCGGGGTCTCGAGGCTCACGAACTCGGGCTCGAGCGACGTGTCGTCGATGCGCAATCGGACCAGTGTGACCGGCAGTCTGAACCGCCGCGGGCCGGCGCTGCCCGGGTTGAGATACAGCACACCGCGACGGATCTCGGCCGAGGGCATGTGCGAGTGCCCGTAGATCACGGCCGCAAAACCAGCGGCCCCCGGATCGAGATCCAGGAGGTCGATCTGGTGAAGCACGTACAGTTGACGCCGGCCGGCCTCGGCGATCTCGGTCATCGGCAGGGTCCTGGCCCATGGCGCGGTGTCGACGTTGCCGCGTACTGCCACTACCGCCGCGATGCGCCCGAGCGCCTCCAGTATCGAAGGAGCACCGACGTCGCCGGCGTGAATGATCAGTTCGCAGCCGTTCAACGCGCCGACGGCTTCGGGGCGCAGCAGTCCGTGCGTGTCCGAGATCACCCCGACGTGCGTGGTCATGCTCTCGACATCCCTTTCACCGCCGCACCTGCGCGGCCAGCCGCTTCGGCGCAACCAGCAAGTAACCCTCACGCAACAGACGCCCGATCTCGTCCCAGTCAGCGACATCGTCAAGGTAGAGGCCGATCCAGCCGCTCGGCCCGACGTAGGGAGGCACGAACACCCGCTTGGGCGCCGACCGCACGAGCAGGTCCTGGTTCACCGGGAGCGCCTTCACCCAGGCGGCGTGGCGGCCGCGACCGTGATGATTCGTCGCGCTGGCAAACGTCGCGAACATCTTGTTGCGGACCCGGAAGGTCGGCTCGCCCCACGCCATGACTTCGTGAGCTTCTGGCAGCGCGAGACACAGCCGCCGAAGACGTGGAAGCGGGCTGGCAGCCATGGCGGTCAGCGTCCCGAGTGCTCTGCCAGCCCTGCGCGCCGCCACCCGGCCATGTGGCCTTCGAGCAGGCAGACGTTGGCCGCACCTCGCCAGCGCAGCAATGTGCCCGCGATCCAGGCGCGCGGCCCATGGCCGCAGTAGACCACGATCGGCGCCGACGGGGCCGGCGTGAGGAGCGGCCGAAACGCCGCCGCCCAGAACGGAAGATGAACCGCGCCGGGGACATGCCCGCGGCGGTACTCAAAGGCCGACCGCACATCGACGACCACCATGTCGGGTTGGGCCGTTCGCTCCCGAGACAGGTCGACAGCGCGCATCAGTCACCTGCGATGAACATCAGCATCTGCCAGCGCCCGTCCGCTCTGGCAAAAAACGCGCGGTAGCCAATCGGGCTGCGGACAAACCGCGAGGCGACATAGCCGATCCTCTTGCCGGCAAGCGCCACCGCGGTCCACTCTTCAGGTGTATCGCCGGACGGGCGAGCGAGCGGCAGGATCTCGAAGCTGCTGACGGCGGCCGGCTCGGCGTCCTGGCGTGGCGCGGTGCGGATGCGCACGCGATCGCCAACCACGGCGACGTGCTCGAAGCCGTCCACACCCCGGGGCCAGCGGCTGAACACATAGGGCGCGACGAACGAATCTGGCGTGTCAAACGTCCCTCCCAGTGCAAGGACCGCCGCCAGTTCCGTCCACACCTCGCTGCCCGGCGCGCCGGGCTTCCAATGCTCCTCGAAGAACGCCTTGCCTTCGCCGCCGCCAAAATCGCACTTGATGTTCGGGTGCACGACGGCCATCAGCGCGGCCGCGTCGTGCCGTGCAACTGCCGTCAGCAACTGCGCGCGGAACGTGAAGAAATCCGGCTGTCTGGCAGCTTCGTCCACCGGCAGCAGCCGCCGCGTTGCCGCAGCCTGGGCGAGCGTACCTGCGGCAACGACGACCGCAAGGACCGTGATTGCACTGATTCGCCGAGGAGGCATCACCATGTCCCCAGGCTATGCCGGTGCTCGCCGGCCAATCGCGCGGACGCTGCCGATCACGGCCAGGAGGCCGATCGCCACGAAACCCAGGAAATGCGCCTCGTGGTAGATGGCGTACGTGGCCAGGCCGAAACCGCCGTACGCGAGGCCGACGATCAACGACGCGTGGAACACCCGGTCTCCTGTCCTCACAGCGCGAAGCCCCGCGCTGAGCGCGATTGCGCCAAACGCGGCCATCGCGGTCGAGCCGAAATACCAGCCGATGCTCATGCTGGCCATCAGGTCCGGCGACGCCGAGACTTTCATCAACTCCTCCCGCATCGCGGGCCAGCCCAATCCGGCGTGTGCTGAAGCGGACAACAGGAGGAGAAGTCCTGCGATGACGAGGCAGACCGAACCGACACGCGAGATGGCCATTGCGCGGGATTTTACCTCTTGCCCGTGCGCGGCATGCTGGCTGGGACCAGTTCGGTCGTGGTGCCGCGCGATTTCGGCCGGCCGAGGTCGCGCGCGAACTTGAGCGCGCCTGGCGTGTGATATTTCTCCAGGTATGCGCGCGACACGGCATCCTTCAGGCGCTCGCTTCGCGTAGCCACGGCGCGAACCTTCAGTTCGCGTCCCCCGATCTGGATCGCACCGTAGGGGTCCTCCAGAAACGTGCGGTACCAGCTCCGCGGCTTGAGGCTCCACGACCGCACGAAGACCCGGCGCTCGACGACCACGGCCCAGATGGCAATCACGCGATGAGGCGCGCGCCCCGCACGGATGCCGATCACCTGGCACGCGCGAATGGCGTCGACGATGGCGTCAGTAAACCGGTTCGGCAAGGCCTTCGCACCCTGGTACGTCGGACAGCGCTCGGAACACCAGGAGTCCGCGCTGCTGCGCAGTCTGCACCATCAAGTCAGCGCCCTGCGATGCCCCGCCAATGCGAAGCACGGCGTCGCACCGGTCGAGGAGTCGCTCGGCAACCGGGTGAAAGATCTCGGTGAATGCCGCGTCCCCGATCGTCCGCGAGCCCGCCAGCGCGACCAGCGGAAGCGCCAGCCACTCGCCGACGATGGGCAGGTGCCCGGCGCGAAACAGAGGCAGCGCGTACGCTTCCATGGCGCTGACGTTTGCCGCGAGCCTCGACGGGTCGTCACCGGTGCCGGATCGATACGGCCCCGCCACCAGAATCATCAGTGGGGCGTTCATCACTTATACCGTCAGATCAGGCCCGCAACGTCGGGCCACACCTCACGCACCTTGACGCTCGCGTCATCCAGGTCGCCGAGCATCGCGAAGTCCCGGAAATCGAACCCGGGCCCGACCGTGCACCCCACCAGCGTATAGCTCCCCGTCGTGCGTGCGGCCTGCCAGTCTCCGGCAACAACCGTATGGACCGGAGCCTGGCTGCCCGCCAGCGGGCCCAGCTTGACGCTGGTGAGCGAGGCCAGATCGGCAGACAACAGCAGCAGTTCGAGAGGAGCACCCTCGTAGAAGTGCCAGACCTCGTCGGAAACCACCCGGTGCCACCGGCTGAACGCACCTTGCGGCAGCAGAAAGTAAATCGTCGTCAGGGCCGGCCGCGCCCCCCGGCCATCGGCTGGGGCGACCAGTGACGCCGACCTGAAGGTCTGCGCATAGAGGCCGCCCTCGGGGTGTGCGACGAGTCGCAGGTCTCGAATCAGTTCAGCGACGCGAGGGTGCTCAGGTGAGGTCATGGTCCATGTCAGTCACCAAGCTCATCGTTCCGGCGCCGGCCTGCTGGCAGGTGGCACCATCCCGTTCATCCGCAGATAGATGACGAGTTGCCCGTAGTGGTCCGACGCGTGCCACACCGCCAGTGTCGCCAGGCCCAGCCGCGTGCTCTGTCCGCCGTAAGGCCCGCCGGCCGGCTCGAGCGCATTGGCGGCCGTCATCGTCTTCAGTACGCTGCCTGCGTAGGCGAACGATTCGCGCAAGTACGCCACCAGTTCCGACTTCGAGCGTGCCTGGCTGGGGCCGCCGGTCCCGCAGCCCTCGGGCGGTGCTTTCTTCTCGATCTCGTTGAAGAACCCGTAATTCGCACACGCTACGTGCTTCACCTGATCGCCGAAGCTGCGGGCATCGTCAAACGCCCCGCCGGTCGGCTTGAAGCCGTATTTCTCGTCCGGCATCGCTTCGGCAAGGCTTACAAACGACTGCTCGATCATCGTGAACCACTGGGCGACGGTGGCAGCCATCGGGTCGACCGGCTCTTGAGCGACCGTGGATCGCGGCGCGCCAGGAAGGGCCACGACGGCAAGCACGGCCCAGAGTACTGCTGTGTGTGTAGCTGTCATGTGCGGCTCCGGCGGCCTGGTCAGTCATCGGCCGTTCGTCTTCATCCTGCGTGGGCGGCCCGGGTCGAGCGGCGTAGGCAGCTCGTACCAGATCTCCACTTCGTAGCCGTCCGGGTCCTTGAAAAAGACGTACGGCTCGCCCGGAATGAACTCGCCCTGCTGCACGATGACGCCGCCAGCCGCGACCGCAGCCCGCACCGCGATGGCAATGTCGGCTGGCCGCTTCAGGCGAAAGCCGAAATGGATCACGCCGCCCGCACGCCCGGCTCGCGCTCGACGGCGCTCGAACACGAGGACATCGCGGCTGCCCGGCGTCTGCGCCTGAACGAAGTCCTTGCTCTCGAAGACCGGCTGCGCTCCCAGGACAGCCCGATAGAACCTCAGCGAGCGCTTCGGGTCACCCACGGCGAGCGCGATGTGGGTAAGACCGAATGTCTTGACCGGAATTGGCTTGGGCATACGCGCCTCACGTCCGGACTAGCGAAGTCGAGCAGGTGTGCCGAAGCGCTGATTCAGTTCCGCAAACGGCGCCGCGCTGGCCAGGCCGGTGAATGTCCCGTGCCCGGCGATCTCGGCCGCCGCAGTCAGAAAGCCGGCCCACGCCGCGCGGGCCAGGGCACCGCCGACGCTGATGCGCCGAACGCCAAGCGCGGCGAGGTCCTTGACGGTCGTGAAGTCGCTGCCCACCAGCACGTTCACTGGCCTGGGCGCGACGGCCCGCACGATGGCGGCGATGTCCGCCCTGGTTCGAATACCTGGCGCGTAGAGGCAATCGGCGCCGGCCTCCGCGTACGCGACAAGGCGGCGGACGGTTTCGTCCAGGTCGGCGCGCCCGACGATGAAACCTTCGGAACGGGCGGTGAGCACTACGGAGCTCGCGCTCCTGTCGAGTGCCGCACGCGCGGCGCGCACGCGTTCCACCGAAAGCGCAAAATCGAACAGCGGAGTCGTGGGGTCCCCCGTGGAATCTTCGATTGAAAGTCCTGCGACACCCGTTGCCGCTGCAGACGCGACATTGACGGCGACGGTCTCCGGCTCGATCGCGAAGCCGCCTTCGAAGTCCGCGTTCACGGGTATCTCGACGTGCTCGGCGATGGCCCGCATGTGCGTCAGCGCCTCGGCCAATGTCACGCCGTTGTCGGGCTTCCCCAGCGACCAGGCAAAACCGGCGCTGGTGGTGGCCAGCGCCGGGAATCCAAGCTGCGCGAGCACATGGGCGCTGCCGCGATCCCACGGATTGGGGATCACAAAGCAGCCAGACTCGTGCAGGCGACGGAACACGCTGTAACGGTCAGATGTAGAGACCATCGGTTTCAGACCACGACGCGATGTCGCACCGCGTACTCGAGTATCAGTAAGCCGCTGGGCAGCGCGGCGTTCCGCGTGAGGTCGAGCCTTATGTTGTCGCCGAGCGGCGAGGTGAGCGAAATCCATGGTATTCCTGATCGCCCAAGCTGCAACGGGCTCACGCCAAGTTCCACCGTGTCGACCAGATCCGCCGCCAGCAGGTTTCGAAGCAACGCACCGCCGCCACAGAGCCAGATGTCTTCCCAGGCCCGCTTCGCAGCTCGGCAATCGCGCGTTCGACGCCGTATCGAACTCGGCGCATGTCGTGCTCCCGCCGGCTTCTACTTGGGCCAGAGCCACCCGAACGTGCCCGCCGTCAACGACCCGTACACGAGCCCGTCGATCATCGACCTGATCGTCGTGGCCCAGTTGCGCTTGTACCAGATCGACGCCTGTGGCAGCGACATGGCGTAGCACGCAAAGGCGACGGTGCCCACAAATCGAAACACGTCCAGGTAGTCCGCTCCCGGCGCGAGCGCACGGCCCCCGATGTAGCCGCCAAACAGGCTCACGACGATGCAGTAGACAAACCAGAGGGCGAGACTTGTGCCCATGAAACTGTGACCGCCGGCGATGACTGTCATGAAAACAAGCGGCCCCTTGGCCATCCTCTCGACGAAGGCCGGCTCCTTCATTGCCCTGGACGACCCCGCGCACGGCACCGCGTAGTCGCCAGGCATGATGCCCAGGCGGCGGAATGCATCCTGCAATGCGTCCTCGTCGGGAACCTTCTTCACGTCGTTCTTGTGGTAGCCCAGCACCATGTGGATGACGGAGCTGGCGAGGAACACCAATACCGCCGAGAGCAGAATCGGGAGCCAGAGCGAGCTGAGCGGCACCATCAACGACCTCCCAGGGTTAGGCGACCTTTATTTGATCCACTCGACCTCGACGACCTCGTACGCCACGCGGCCCGTGTTCCGGACGGCGTCGAGCCCGCCCTCCGAATGCCACCGGAACGTGCCCGGCGTCACCGGCGTGGGAGCGCCGGCGCCATGCGCCACGGTCTCGCCTCCGACCAGCACCTCGAGCACCGCCCCCGCGTGCTTATGCGACTCGAGACGCCGGCCGGGCGCCACAACGACGCGGTGCACCGCGACGCGCGCGTTGCGCAGCTCCTGTACGTGGCCCACAACCGGAGCCGCTGCCGTCGTCGCTGGTGCCGGCGCCGCGGCTGGTGCGCTGGTGAGGAGCTCGACGTCGATGAAATGGAGGGGCGTAGGCCCGACGTTGCGCACGATGTGCGTGTAGCCGCCGGCAGCAAACGACACCTGGCCGGTTTTCACGGTCGACTCCACGGCCTCGCGGCCGAGCACGATGGTCGCCACTCGCCCACCGGCGACGGCCACCGGCACGTTGTCGCGGGAATGCGTGTGATAGAGCGTCGCATGGCCGACTGGAAGGGCCGCGTCGATCACGCGAACGAGGGCATTCTCGAAGACGACCGTGTGCACCGGTTCCTGTTCGACCGGCACGATGGTCTGGGCCAGCAGCGGCGATGCCGTGCCCAGCAACCCCAGCGCCAGCGCCGTCGCTGGCCGCACCTAGGCCCGTTCCTTCCCGCGCCAGCGGCGCACCATGTCCTCGATCCTGTCATTAGCCAGGTCGCGAAACTCTCCGGCGTCGAAGAAGCGCCCGTAGCAGACCTTGCACGACTCGAACCAGATGTGCGGCTGATCGACGTCGACCATGCGGATGGTGCGGGTATGGCACCTGGGACAGTCGATGCGCCCCTGCTCGTTGTGTTTGGCTCCGACAGCGGCTTCGCCGGTATCGAGCGCCGCCGCATCGGCTGGCGTCTTGAGCCACTCCTCTTCCAGCGAGTCGAACCACATCCCTCCGCAGCTGGTGCAGCGGTCTACTTCCACGATGCCGACCTTCACGGCCTCCATCGCCGACTGACATTTCGGACAGTTCATCCAGTGCTCCGTTTGCGCAGCAGCACCTCGTAGTGCTCGGGGCCCGAGGTTCCGCGGGCATGGTCGAACGTGGTGCGGCCAACGACACGCAGTTGGTGCGTCGCTGAATCGTGCTCGACGATCACGCAGTCGCCGGCATCGAAGGCCTCGGCCTCCGCGACCAACTGCAGCAGGTTCACGCCGAAGTCCGTCTGGGTACGCGTCAGCAGATAGACGTGCGACGCCATGCGCGCGAAGTCGCGCACGTAGGCGCGGCAGGCGTCGGTCTCGACGTGTTGCAGGACGAGCGAGGCGAAGATCAGATCGAACCTGGAGGCTCGAGTCTCGGCCCAATCGTCGCTGAGGCGTTCGACCTGTGCCGGCGCCAACGTGCGGCAGCGCTCGATCATCGGCGGCAGGTCGAATCCGGTGACCGAGGCGCCGAGGCTCGTCAGGTACGGAAAATTACGCCCGAGGCCGCACCCGAAGTCGAGCACGGAGTGAAGCGGCGACGGAAGCGCCAGCGTGGGCACGTAGGGCGTGAAGGGCTTGCCGGACTTGAACCCCGTGAGGATCTGCTCGCGCAGTTGGTCGGCGTCGGCCGAGCGAGCGGCGGTGAGCCAGTCGTCGAGTCCAGGCATGCGCCAAGGGTAGCAGAACGTGCGGTCTCACCGAGGCTGCCACGCACGGCCGGCCGCAGACACCCCGACTGTCGATGGGCGAGTCGGCCACGTAGAGGAAGCGACGGAACGTCCACCAGACCGCACACGCACGATGGCGCTGGCGCCGGGCCGAGATCGACCCGGCGGCGCCCAGGGCCTATTTCAGGTGCTTGCTGACCAGTTTGGTCATCTCGAACATGTTCACGGCAGCCTTGCCGCCGAAGACGGTCTTCAGCGCCGCGTCGGCCTTGATGGTCCGCTTGTTCTTCGCATCCTGGAGCTTGTTCTTCTTGATGTAGGCCCAGAGACGCTTGGTCACCTCGGTGCGGGGAATCGGCTTGCTGCCGACGACCTCCGCCAAGGCGGCGCTGGGCGTCACCGGCTTCATGAACGCGGCGCTGGGCTTCCGGGCGGACTTCTTGGCTTTCTTCGCGGTCTTCGTGGCTTTCTTCGCAGCCTTGGCCATGTGTGCTCCTCTAGTCGCGCGATACGCGCGAACGCCATTCCACGCCGGTGGCAGAGTCACTCGCGCACCGTGCAAACGTGATGCGAGCATCCTAGCATGCGGAATGCCATTGCAAGCGGTAAGGTGCAGCCCGCCACCCCTTCCAGAACGCCTCAGCCAGCGGTTCTACGGTACCTTCGTCAGGCGGAACGCCCACACCGCCAGCCCCAGGCCAATGGCGCCCAGAAGCGCGTTCTCGACGACGAACCCGAGATCTGACGAGAGCAGACGCCAGTCCCGGACAAGGGCGAACACGTGCGACGCGCCGCCGAGTCCGAAGATCGTGCCGCTGGTAAGAAGATAGGGTTTCATCAATCGGCTCCTGGCTGCAGGCAAGCGGATGACCTCTCCTGCTCTGCCCGTCGTTCCGTACATCATGCCTCCGCGATCTCAGGTGAGCCTCCTCTGCCAGACCATGTGGGGAATCGATACCGTCAGGAGCAGCAGTGCGGCGGGAAGAATCACCAGCACGAACTGGCTCCACGCGCGGCCGCGCTTCCGGGGGAGAAACTGCCCCGCCAACCCGATCGCGCACAACCCTGCGACAAACACGATCGCGAGCATGTTCATCTTCCGCCGTTCGTACGGCGGCCGTCGGCTGGCCACTTGCGGCGCGGTCGTGCGTACGAATCGGATGCCAGCACGCGCCATCGGTCCACCGGCTCGGATCCCGGCTATACGCCGTCGGTGCCAAGCCGGCCGCTGACATGGTCCAGCAACGGTTTGACCGGATGTCGCGCCAGCAGCGAGGCCGCCTCGCTCATCGGAGCCCACCGCCGCTGCCGCCACCGCCTCTCCGGCCACTCGGCCAGCTCCTCGACGACTCTCATCACGTAGACGGCGACCGTGAGGCTGGTCCGAAATTTCTGATACCCGTAGGTGCCAACGGCCTGACCAACCAGCCGCCCTCGGATGCCGGCCTCCTCCCACGCCTCATTGAGCGCCGCCCCTTCAGGCGAATCCCCTGGGTCGATGAATCCCTTGGGAATGCCCCAGGCCCCTCCGTCCCTCCTGCGGATCAGGCACACCTCGATCTCCGCGCTGCCCTGGCGCACCGCCAGGACCGCGGCCTGCTGCGCGAATCGAGCGCCGCCCCGCTGCCGCTTGGTCGAGGAGTTCACATGGCACAATTTAGACGGGAGCTATGCCCGGCGCAACGCCGCGAGTGCCTTTCGTGGCCTCGGATGTCAGCTCGCGGTGTAGACCGCGACAATGGCTCCGGCTACCGCCGCAATGAGTCCACTGGCAAGCGCGATCGGATAGGCGACTTGCCAGGAAACTCTGGGGGACGCGGCGGCAACCGATGCGGCAGAGATCACCAGCGGCAGGACCCAGGTAAGGGTCACGTACTGCAGCAGCCGCGTCGCGGTGTGCGCATAACCGGACGTTCCAGCTATGCGATTTCCTCCCCGCTCGGACGCCACGAGCAGGGCAAGAGCAAGCAGCGCACCTGTCGCAGCACCCGTGAGAACGCACAGGGCTCGCGGCCCTCTTCGCCGACATACCCATATGGCGGCGGCGGGAAACAGCAGGAGCGTCGCGGCGTGAGCCAGAAACAGCACGGGGCCGTCGACGAGGTTGTCACTCGGTGCTGGTCTTCATAGTGTCGAGCACGAGGTAGTCGGACAAGGCGACCTGAGCAGATGCGGCGGAGGTGGTCAACAACACCGAAACCGACAGAACGACAGCGGCAGCGACGTTTCTGGCCATGGCTCGTCTCCTCAAGGCGCGGCACTCGCCACCAGAGCACCAAGGGCGTGGTGGCTTAGCCCACCGGCCTCACACCGCGGATGCTAGCACGCACTTACATCCAAGACGGAGGTGACTTTTCTGAAGTGGGCGTGGCTCGCTCCGGATGTTCCTCGTGGCTT
>CAWDZE010000026.1:0-18165 GCA_963806705.1 Vicinamibacteria bacterium | reverse complement strand
CATCCCGCCACGTTCGTCCACGTTTGGATCGAAATGCAGTTCGACCTTGCGAACATCAATTCGAAGCCAGTGATTCTCAAGGACGTTCGTGTCCACTACCGGATTCCGGCAGGTTGGAGAGTCGATGCCACGAGCCCAATGTCTGGTTCTACAGATGAACGGCGATACGTTTACAGCATAGAGCTCGGGTACCATCGCCCCTAGGAAGTTCATGCACCGTAAACAAGGCATTGGATTCGAGCCGCCCGATGACATCATCAAGGCACTCGACAAAACCGACCTCCACACGTTGAACCATAACACTTACCCGATATCGCTCACTTGGCAAATCGACTACCAGGTTGACGGAAAGCCGGGGACCAAGAAATGGTGCTGGATGGTGGATTACAAGAGCGACGCTCCGAGGCCCTGTCCTGCCAAGTGATCTGCTCTACGGCGAGCGCTGTGACGTTAATGAACCTGCCGCGAATAGGAATGTCCGTTGCGCCGATTCCGCCCCAAATCGTGGCCATCGAGCGGCCTCGCGAAAGCCTGATGACGTACTACGTGCTGAAGGCATCGCGGCTAATGTCGCCTTTCCCTTCGTGTTTCCGTATCTATATTTCCGGAACCACACGATGGCTACCGGTTCGATACCGACGGCATCCACATGAAGTTGGGCATCATCTTCCGGCGCGAAGCACTACTGAATTATTCGCGCATTCAGGATATTCATCTGCGGTCGAATCTGATCGAGCGGTGGCTGGGGCTGGCGCGCATCGAGATTCAGACGGCATCCGGATCGGCCAGCGCGAACATGACACTGGAGGGCATCGAAGATCCTGAGGGGATGCGCGACTTCCTGTACTCGCGCATGCGCGGCCCCCGGAAGAGAAAGCCGCGGCGCGGCCGATCCGGTCGCCGCGGTGCTGTTGGAGATCGCCGGTGAATTGCGGGAGATTCGTGCGCTGGTGGAGAGGCCGCGCGCATGACAATCGCCGAGTGGGTGAAGACGCAGTTCTGCGATTGGCCCGCGTGCCGGCCGATCCGATGTTCCCGAAGGCGCCGAGGAATCGGTCCGTGTGTTCAACGCGGCGCGGAATTATTTCACTTGGAGGATGATTCTGTGGGGACTCGGCAATGCGGCCATCGCGCTGGGTCTTTCAGTCGCTTCGCATTCAGTTTCATTCCCTCGCTGCCGTCCCTTGTGCGCGCGATCTGGTTAGCTTTGGAAGCGGGCGCGGTCGGCATGTTTGTGGCTTCGATCCCAATCAGGTACTTCCTGCAGCGGCTGAATTACGAGATGCGGTGGTACATTGTCACCGACCGCAGCTTGCGCATTCGCAGCGGCGTTGTGCGGCTTTAGGAGATCACGATGACCTTTGCCAACATTCAGGGAATTCGTGTCAATGCGAATCCCATCGAGCGCTTGCTGGGGCTGGCGAATGTCGAAGTCGGCTCGGCGGGCGGGGGCGACACGGCACACGGGGAACCGTCTTCGGGCACGTGGGTAAGTTCGCGGGTCGATAACGCGGAGGCGATCGCGATTTGCTTGTCGAGCGGCTACGGGTGTACCCGACGGGACTGGGCGAGGAGACGGCTGAAGCACGCGAGCCGCTTTCTTTGTCCGCGGCCCGTGAAGTGCTCGAGGAGACGAGGGCACTGCGGACTCCCTTGCCAGTGGGCTGTGTTCCACTTAGCGACGGTCATCGGGTCACAGGAAACCTCCTTGTGACCCGAACGATCCTGCCTCGCAGCACCACTGCCGATCACCCTCCGCGCGTAGCGTCCTCCGCGCCAGCGGCATAGTTCAAAGGGCGTTCTGGGATCGCCAGGATTCCGTCCGAATTGTGGCCAACGGGAAGTTCAGGCTCCCCGCTGCACTGGACTAATCATGAGCAGAAGGGCGCGCAACGGGGCGCTGTCTGTACGTCGAGCGGCTTGCTGGCGACGAACCTGCCACTGCGACCGCGCCGCCTCCACTTCCGGTCGCGCTCTGCATCGATGTGCCAGTGCTCATTCGCGCCAACGGCTGCGGAAGCCCGTGCCCCGCTCCGACGGCTTGCCGCTCCACTTCGACCGCGAGTCGGGGCCGCGCTCCGGAAGAGATTGCCTAGACGGTTGACGATCCCGACGACCTGGACGACGAGGTGCGGCACTCCGCGGGAGTGCGCGGCGCCATGGTGCGGTGCGACGCGCGTAACCTCCCACGGGCAATCCGTCTTTCCACCTGAGTAGGCGACACGATGATCCGACGCCGGAAGACCGGGGGACGGGCGGATCCTCTCCGGCCGCCGCGGATCCCTTCCGCGTCAGAGGGGGGAGCTCAGGTTTCTGGCTGGGATCAGTCAACAGGAGGCGGACATGCAGCGAGCGGCACGTATCGCGATCGCGACCGGCATTCTGGCCATCAGTGGCGGCGGCTCCATGGGCCCAGGCGACAGCGCCATGGCACAAGGCGTGGGCTATCAATGCACCGACGCCACCATCCGAGGTACGTACGGCATCCAGATGCAGGGCACGCAACCCGTCCCCCCTCCGCAGGGCGGCGGAACCCAGACGCTCATCGGAGTGGTCGTGCGGACCTACCATGGGGATGGCACGTTCAGCCAGGTCGATAACATCAAGGGCTCGGTCACCGGAATCGTACCGGACCGGCCGGGCTCCGGAACCTATCAGGTCAATCCCGACTGCTCCGGTGTGACGCTGTTTCAGCCGGGGCCAGGCATCACCATTGAAGAGCGCATGGTGATCGTCGATCGCGGGAACGAAATCCGGTCGATTGTCAGCAGCCCGCTCGCGGTGATGGTCAGCGCGGAGCAGAAGAGGATCGACCATCGCTGACCATGGTCTGGGGAGCCGCCACCCGGCGGCTCCCCTCGTGACCTGCTGCTCGGCGGCCGTGCTACGATCCACCCCTCCGGTTCAACCGTATGCGGTGGGCGACGACCAACTGGACGCAGGTGCTGGCGGCACGCGAGGCGCCGACCGACGCGTCGCGGCTCGCCCTCGAGACGCTGTGCCAGGCTTACTGGTACCCGATCTACACCTTCGTCCGCGGACAGGGACTCGACGCCGAGGACGCCCGCGACGCCACGCAGGCCTACTTTGCGCAGCTGCTCGAGAAGGACTACCTCGACGACTGCGATCCTGCGCGTGGCCGTTTCCGCGTGTTCCTGATGACGTCGATCCGGAACTTCCTGTCCAAGGAACGGGAGAAGTCCCGCACATGGAAACGCGGCGGCCGGGCGACCGTGCTGTCGCTCGACGCCGATGCCGAGGGCCGTTATCGCGACGAGCCCGTCGATTCGCTCACCCCCGAAGACGTCTTCGAACGCCGCTGGGCGCTCACGCTGCTCGAACGCGTGCTCGCGCGGCTGCGCACTGAGCACGCCGCCGCCGGTCGCGGCCGCGAGTTCGAGCGACTGAAGCCGTACCTGACGGGTGACGAGCCGACGACGTCGTACCGCGAAGCGGCCGCGGACCTCGGGCTGACGGAGTCGGCCGTGAAGACCGCCGTCCATCGGCTGCGTCAGCGGTTCGGGGCCGCGCTTCGGGACGAGATCGCCGAAACGGTTGCCGACCCCGACGATGTGGACGACGAGGTGCGGCATCTGCTGGGAGTGCTGGCGCCATGGGGCGGGCGCCGCGAGTAACCTCCCACGGGCAATCCGTCTCTTCCACCTGAGTGGGCGACACGATGATGCCGGCGCGGTGCCCGCAGTGCGGGTCAGGCAGCGTCTCGGACGCGGTCGAAGGCCTCTGCCCCCAGTGCCTGCTGAGCCTGGCGCTCCTCGAATCCCCACGCGGGCACGACGCGGCCGACGCACCGACGCGGCACGGCGCCGCTCCCGGACGCCTTCTCGGTAACCGGTACCAGATTCGCGAGTTGCTCGGCCGCGGCGGCATGGGCGAGGTGTACCGCGCCTTCGATCTGAAGCTGCGGGTGGACGTGGCGCTGAAGGCGGTGCGTCCCGGCCACGCGTGGGACGAGCGCGCCCGCGACCTGCTGCGACGCGAGGTCCGTGCCGCCCGAGAAGTGCTCTCGCCGAACGTGTGCCGCATCTTCGATCTGGTGGACGAGGACGGAGAGGAGCTGCTGTCGATGGAGTACATCGACGGCGCGACGCTCGGCGAGACCATGCGGGCGCGCGGCCCCCTGCCGCTCGTCGAGGCGCGCGACATCGCCGCGCAGTTCCTCGCCGGGCTCGAGGCGATTCACGGTGCCGGACTCGTGCACCGGGACGTCAAGCCCGAGAACGTGATGATCACGCGTGCCGGTCGCGTGGTCGTCATGGACTTCGGCGTGGCGCGCGCCGCACGCGACGCACTCGTCATGACGATTGCCGGTACGCCGGCGTACATGGCCCCCGAGCAGGCGCGCGGCGAAGAGGTCGACGCGCGCGCGGACGTGTTCTCGGCTGGCGTGGTGCTGGCCGAGATGATCTCGGTGGGAGGGCCCGACGGGCTGGCGACCCGCGAGGCGCTGTGGCGCCGCGTGCGGCAGGCGCCCCCGCAGGTACCCGAGGGTCCCTGGTCGGCCGTCCTCCAACGGGCGCTCGCATCGAACCGCGACGGCCGGTACCCGTCCGCCCACGCGCTGGCGCGCGCCCTCGAAGAGGTGACGCTCCGGCTGCCCGGAGTGGAGGAGCGGCAGCCGTATCCTGGCCTCGCGGCGTTCACCGAGCAGGACGCGGAGTACTTCTTCGGTCGCGAGGTCGAGGTCGAAGCCGTCTGGAAGAAGCTGAAGCGGCCGCGGCTGCTGGGGGTGATCGGACCGTCGGGCGCGGGCAAGAGCTCGTTTCTCCGCGCTGGCCTGCTGCCGACCTTGCCTCCGTCCTGGAAGCCGGTGCTCGCAACGCCGGGCACCCAGCCGTTCCAGGCGCTGGCACAGGCGCTCGTGCCAGTGTGCGCCGACGACACCGCGGCGCTCCAGGCGCTCGTCCGATTCGACGACACCGACGCGACCGTGGCGGCCGTCACCCGATGGCGCGCCCGCCACGAGCACGCGCTCGTCCTCATCGATCAGTTCGAGGAGCTGTTCACGCAGAATGCGCCGTCGGTCCAGGCTGCGTTCGCGCAGCTCCTCGCCCGCCTCGTGCTCGAGGCCGATACCCACGTCATCCTGTCCCTCAGGGACGACTTCCTGATCCACTGCCACGCGCACGAGGCGCTCGCACCGATGTTGAGCGACCTCACGCTGCTCGGACCGCTCGGCCCGAGCGCGCTGCGGCGCGCCCTGGTGCAGCCGGCCCTCTCGTGCGGCTACCAGTTCGAAGACGACGCGCTCGTCCAGGAGATGGTGGACGAAGTGGTCAGCGAGCGCGGTGCCCTGCCGCTGCTGGCCTTCGCCGCTTCGAAGGTCTGGGACGCCCGCGATCGCGAGAAGGGCGTGCTCACACGCGCGGCGTATCACGAGATCGGCGGCGTCGCCGGTGCGCTGGCGCAGCACGCGGAGTCGACGCTCGAGCGCATCGGCGCGGAGCGAATCCCGCTCGTGCGCGAGCTGTTCCGCAACCTCGTGACTTCGCAGGGCACACGCGCCGTGCGCGGGCGCGACGACCTGTTGTCGGTGTTCGCGCGCGAGGCAGGCGAGCAGGGGACCCGAGCGGCCGAAGCGGTGCTCAACACGCTCGTCGATGCCCGCCTGCTCACCACGTACGAGCGCACGGGCGACGCCGGCGAGCGGCTCCAGCAGATCGAGATCATCCACGAGTCGCTGCTGACGGCGTGGCCGCGTCTGGTCCGCTGGCAGACGCAGGATGCCGACGGCGCGCAGTTGCGCGATCAGCTGCGCCAGGCGGCGCAGCTCTGGCACGACCGCGGCAGGCCGGAAGAGTTGCTGTGGTCGGGCGTCGCCTACCGGGATTTCGCGCTCTGGCGGGAACGCTATCCCGGCGGCCTGACGGCGACGGAGGAGGCGTTTGCCGGGGCCGCGAAGCGGCGGACCGGCCGGCGCCGCAGGATCCGGCAGCTCGCAGCCGCCGCGCTCGTCACGGCGGTGGCGATTGTCGCGATCGCGATGGGAGTGCTCTGGCGGCGCAGCGAGGTGGCCCGTCAGCACGCCACGGCCGAGACCCTCCGCGCCGAGGCAGGGAAGCTGCAGGTCATCGCCGAGCGGGAGCTGCTCCGGTACCCCACCGGCGCGCTTGCTTACATCATGAAGAGCCTCGAGCTGGCCGACACGGAGGCAGCCCGGCTGCTGGCTCTGCGAGTGGTGCAGCAGAACCCGGTCGCCCGGATTGCCCTCGCATCGGATGTCGAGGGAGAGGGTTTGGCGAACTGGGCCATCGGCGCGGCATTCCATCCCACGGGCGAGTGGGCCGCATGGGGAGGACACCGGCTCGTGCAGCTGGTGGATCGTCAGGGGCGCCGGCGACTGCGGCTCGACGGCTACAGTCCCCGCGGCGCCGGCGACATCCGAGGTCTGCTTTACCCGCGACGGCGAATTCCTCGTCGCCAATCGCCACGGCGAAGTCCGCGTGTGGTCTGTTCCAGGTGGCCGCGAGGTGTTCAGTGATCGCGTCGAGGATGGCCGGTCGTACACGAGCATGACGGACGGTCACTTCTACACCCTCACCCTGCTTGGATCTGGAGTAGCCCTTCATGACTGGCCGCTTCCCGCGGGGCGCCCACGTGCACTGGGCCTAGTCGAGGGGCATGGTCTCAGCACAATGACGACAGACGGACTGGCATACGCGATAGGGCGAGCGGTGTACCTGCGGTCGTTCGCGAACTGGACCGCTTCGCCCCGCCGGATCTTCGAGCAACCCACCGAGGTGACGGCGGTCGGCCTCTCGGGTGACGCCGGCCAGGTCGCGACCGCCGACGCGAGCGGCGCGATACGGGTGGGGTCCGCCGAGCGGCGCTCGGAAGGTGCTGCCAGCGTCCTCGCCATTGTGCCAGGCGTCGTCGGACTCGATTTCGACCACAGGGCGCGGTGGTTGTCCGCGTTTTCCGCCGAGGAAGGCCAGCCCACCATTCGGCTCTTCGACCTCTCGGCTGCGCCAGGTATTCGCTCCGCTCGTGCTGCAAAAGGGCGACGCGACCAATTCAGGCGCCCCGGTCTTCGACCCGGCCGGGCGGTGGCTGATGACCGCGCACGGGACCGAAGTGGCGTTCTGGCCGCTCGCGATGCCGCGTGGACGTGTGGTCCGTGCGTCCGCCCCAGCTCAGGCGGTGCTGTTCGGGCCCGACGGACGCCGACTCGTCGCGCTCATGGCCGATCGGGCAATCCGGACAGTGCCGTTGTTTCCTGGCGAGGAGTCGAGAACCCTGTTCGCCTCGGGGGTCGAGACGCCTGAGCTGTTTTCGATGGCCGCCGATCCCTCCGGCCGACGGCTTGCTGTAAGCGGTTTCGGCGGCCGGCTGGTCGTGGTCGGGTTGGATGGCGCTTCGGCTGAGACACTCGAAGGCTTTCCACCACAGAGCCTCGTCGGCCGACCCGCATTCAGTCACGACGGCCGGCTCCTCGCAGCCGGCGTGAACGGAGTCCGGTACCGAGGACGCGAAAACGATTCGGGTCTGGAATCTGGAGACGGGAACAGTCCGCGCGTATGGCCCGTTCCCCGGCGCCGGACCGGCGCATGAAAGGTGGGATCGCCGACGTCGCGTTCGCTGGCCCCGACCGGCTGCTCGCCGCCGTCCGCAGACGCCGGCCTCATCTCGCTCGACCTGGCGAGCGGCGCCGCGCGCGTGGTCGTGCCGCCCCCCATCGACCAGTTCGCTGTCGGTCCGGACGGGAGATGGGGCGTGGCCGTCCAGCGGGATCAGCAGCCCCAACCGGGGCCCAGCCGAGCGATCAGGTTCGACCTCGTGCGCGGAACCACGCAGGTCCTCGAGCACGGAGACGATGTGATCGCGATTGCTCTCGATCCTGGCGGCCGGTTGGTCGCGACAGGCAACGCCGACCGCACGGTGCGGGTTTCACGCGTGTCGGGCGGACCGCCTCACCTCCTGCTCGGCGCTGAAGGCGCGCATCTCCTCGGTGGCGTTCTCTCCCGACAGCCGCTGGCTTGCCGCGTCCGGAGAAGCGTTCGCCATCCGTCTCTGGCCGGTGCCCGACGTCTCGAAGCCCCCGCCGCATCTCCTGCCACGCGACGCGCTGCTCACCTGGCTGCGCAGCCACACGAACCTCAAGGCGGTGCCCAACGCCGCGTCGTCAACCGGATACGTCCTCGAACCCGGCCCGTTCCCCGGATGGGCCGACGTGCCGGCGTGGTGATGACACCTTTCCGCGGGGATCCGTCTGAAGTCTGTAATCGACGTTGGAGGTCGCGACTGGCGGGTCTCGGGACCTGCCGGCGCCAGGGGACGCTAGCTACTCAGCAACGAGGGGCAGTGCAGCGACTCATTGCGGCCGCCGTCACCTGCTGCCTTCTCGCAGCGGCAACGGTCGCAGGCCAGGAGCAGACGGGTTCCGTCCAGGGCGTCGTCCGCGACGTGCAGGGCGGCGTTCTGCCGGGCGCGTCGGTGGCGGTCTCGAACGAGAACGGCCTGGCGCTGGAGATCGTGACGGACGCGGCCGGCGGGTATCGATATCCCGCGCTGCCGCCCGGCCGGTACCAGATGGCCGCCCGGCTCGACGGGTTCGACACGGCGAGGGTCGCCGATGTCGCGCTCGTGCTCGGGGCGCAGCTGACGATTGACCTGACGCTCCGGCCTGCCGGCGTCGCCGAGCGGGTCGAGGTCGTGGCCGGCTCGCCGCGCCTCGCCATCACGCAGGCCGCGCGTGCGACGAGCTTCGCGAGCGAGGTGTTCGAGCGGCTGCCCCGCGGTCGCGACTTCACGTCGGTCGCGGCCTACGCGCCCGGTGCCAACGACGAGCGGAAGGCAGGCGGCATCGCCATCGACGGATCGACCGGCGCCGAGAACCGCGTGATGATCGACGGGATGGAGACGACCGACACCTGGCTCGGCACGCCGGGCCAGTACCTGGCGACTGATTTCGTCGAGGAGGTGCAGGTCAAGTCGTCCGGGTACAGCGCCCAGTACGGAGGCTCCACGGGCGGCGTGCTGAACGTCGTGACGAACAGCGGCAGCAACGACTGGCACGGCCAGGCACTGCTGCTCTTGTCGGGCGACGCGCTCGACGCGGGGCCCCGGCCGACGCTGCGGCTCGCGCCGTCGGACATCACGCGCGCCGAGTACGTGACGTATCCCGAGGACGACTACACGCAGGTGGAGCCCGGATTCACGCTGGGCGGACCCGTGGTGCGTGACCGCGCGTGGTTCTTCGCCGGCTATGTGCCGTCGTTACGCAGTACCGACCGCACGCTGACGTTTCTGGGAGAGTCAACGCCGGCGACGTTCTCGCAGCGCGCGAGACGGCACTACGCCGCGGCCAACGTGAGCGCGCAGTTCGGCCCGCGCTGGCGAACGAAGGTGGCGTTCAGCTCGGGCCGCGACGTGCAGCGCGGGCTGCTCCCGGTGCAGGACGGGACGGGCAACCCGGCCGCGGACTACTCGGTCGACGAGATCGTCCCGAACTACTCGGCATCGGTGAGCGCCGATTACATGCCCAGCGGTCGCGCGTATCTCAGCGCGCGCGCGGGGTACTTTTTCCGCGATTCCTTCAACGAGGGCGTCTACGAGGGTGACCAGTTCATCTACCGCACCTCGTCGCAGAACCTCCCGGGCGTTCCCCCCGAGTTCCAGCAACCGCGGGGCTTCACGAACGTGCCGTCGAACGACCGGCGCGATCGTACGCGTGGGCCGCATTTCAGCGCCCAGGTGGACGCGACGGTCACATTCGCCGCGGCAGGCCGGCACCAGGTGAAGGGCGGCGTGCAGTTCGATCGCGTGGGGATCGACGCGCTCTCCGGCGGGACGGGCAACGTGATCAGTCTGCTCTGGGGCCAACGGTTCCTGGGCGTGCAGGGGCCGTACGGCTTCTATGCGGTCACGAGCAACGACCTGCTGCCCAACCGCGGATTCCTCACCGTGGGCAAAGCAACGGTGAACAACGTGGGCCTGTTCCTTCAGGACGAGTGGACGCTCGGCAGCCGGCTCACTCTGCACGCGGGGCTGCGGACCGAGAACGAGCACATACCTTCGCTGGCCGAGGACCCGAACATCCCGCCGACCGCGATCCACTTCGGCTTTGCCGACAAGCTCGCGCCGCGCGTGGGGCTGGCGTGGGACGCAACCGGCGACCGCAAGACCAAGGTCTACGGTTCGTGGGGGGTGTTCTACGACATCACGAAGCTGCAGATCACTCGGGGATTCGGCGCGGACAGGGCAAAGGTGTTCTGGTTCACCCTCGACAGCCCCGATTTCCGGCCCATCGTGGACGACCCCGCGTGTCCGCCCGCGTGTCCGGGCACGCTCATCCTTGGAGACAGCTCGCCGACCGTCCCGACCAACCATCCGGACCTTCACGCGATCGACCCGGCGCTGGGCCAGACGCGGCTGCAGGAATTCGTCGCGGGCGCTGAACGGGAACTGGCCCCTGCGCTCTCGGCGAGCGCGAGGTACATCCACAAACAGATCGATCGCGCGCTCGAAGACGTCGGGACGCAATCGCCGGGAGAGACGGAGGTGGCGTACCTCCGCATCGCGAACCCCGGTTTCGGCGTGGCGTCGGAGTTCTATCCGGGCGGGGGCTCCACCCCCCTGGCGCTGCCCAAAGCGGTGCGCGATTACGACGCGTTCGAGGTCGCGCTCGATCGCCGTCTGTCCGGCCGCTGGGCCGCACGCGCTGCGTACACGTGGAGCCGGCTGTCGGGCAACTACTCCGGTCTCGCCCAGTCCGATGAGGACGGGCGTGTCGCGCCGAACACCGGCGCGGCGTTCGACCTCCCGATCCGCTCGTTCGACGAGCGGGCGCGACCCGTGTACGGCGTGCTCGCCACGGACCGTCCCCATCAGGTAAAGGTGCAGGGCTTGTACATCTGGCCGTTCGGCACGAGCGTGGGGGTCGCGTGGTACGGCGCGAGCGGCATCCCGCGCACGCGCGAGGCCTGGTACGAGCCGGGCATCCCAGTCATGTACAGGGGACGGAAGAGCGACGGGCGGTTGCCCTTGCTCTCATCACTCGACCTTCACGTCAGGCACGACCTGCGCTTCGGGTCCAAGTATCGTCTCGGGTTCAGCGCAAACGTCATGAACGCGTTCAACCAGGGGACGACCACCAACTACTTCGCGCAGGAGCTGTTCTTCGGGCAGCTCATCCACGTCGACGAGCAAACGTTCTTCTTCCAGGGCGCCGACACCCAGCGCCTGATCGAGGAACAACAGCTCGCGCGCGACGCCAGGTTCCTGCTCGACAGCGGTTTCCAGGCACCGCGTTCGGTCAGGCTTGGGGTCTCGCTGTCGTTCTGAGCAGTGGAATGGAGACACGGGAGGCTCGACATGGCACCCGCGCAGGCACTGAAGAACCAGGTGGCCCTGGTCGCTGGAGCGACTCGAGGGGCGGGCCGCGGCATCGCGCGCGCCCTGGCAGAGCGGCGGGCGCCACTCGTAGTCCTGCACCGGCCGCAGCGTCGCCGGCCATCCCTCGCCCTACGCGCGACCCGAGACCATCGACGAGACCGCCGCGCTGATTGCAGCCGCCGGCGGACACGCCATCCCGGTGCGCTGCGATCACACCGACGAAGCCCAGGTCGAAGCGCTCGTGGCCCGCATCCGGAAGGAACAGGACCGGCTGGACGTGCTGGTCAACAGCATCGCCGGCGAGGAGCCGCTGATCACGCAGTCCGGCTGCCGTTCTGGGACGTGGACCTGACGCACGCGGACCTGATCCTGCGCCAGTCGCTCGTCTCGCACGTCGTGACGGCCAGGGGGCACGTGGCGCCGGAGATCATTCGCCGGAAGCGGGGGCTCATCCTCGAGGTGACCGAGGGCGACGTCCGCGGGGGCGGCGGCGAATCCCCTGGCGTGGTCGGTCAAGCTGGCCACGAAAGGGCTGGCGCTCAACATGGCCGCTGAGTTGCGCGCACACGCGGTGACCGCCGTGGCCGTCGCCCCCGGGATTCCTGCGATCCGAGTCCATGTTGGAGCACTTCGGCGTGACCGAGGCGAACTGGCAGGACGGCGGCGCGACGGACAGCAAACTTCCTGGAGTCGGAGTCTCCGCTGTTTGTCGGGCGGGCGGTGGCGGCGCTGGCGCAGGATCCGCGGATGCTCGAGCGCACGGGGCAGCTGTGGAGCTCCTGGGAGCTGAGCCGCGACTACGGGTTCACCGACGCCGACGGCCGGCGGCCCGATTGGGGCGCCAAGCGACAGCTCGATTTCTCGATGTTCCCGCCGTCGTTCCTGGACATGTATCGCTCGGGGCTGGAGCTGCAACGCGACTGGCTGACCCGGCTGGCCGCGCGAACGGAACGCTCGCTGCGCCAGTTGCCGCCGCGCGCAGTGTGAGAGCGCGGCAGGACGGTCCGCGGCCGAGGCGCAACGACGCCACCGGGCGGACCCGCCTGAATCGCACCCGTATCGGTGAGCTGGCTACTTCTGGCCGGTACCCGGTTTGAGCTTGAGTCTGGCCTCGGATCTCGCCGCTGCCGCTCGTCAGCGGTGTGCACGTTGCCGTACGCCAACCCCTTCCTGAATCGGCGGCGACGACCTCGTCGAACTCCACCCCCGCGGCGATCTGCTGCGAGGCCGATGCCCGCTCGCGACCGCATCGCCCGCGCCGAGCACGCCGCGAGACCGTGCCGCCGTCCTCGGCCGGTCGGGCACGTCTGCGTCGCCGGCGGGCGGCGCGGCGACTGCGTCGCCCTGCACAACCACCAGAGCACGATCCCCCCGCTCGCGAACGGCTGGCCGAATGTGGATGTGCGCCTGGGTCGACGTCGTCGCCCGTCGTCGAGTCATCCTGGAGTCCCGAACACGTCGACTCCCACGCGATTCTGCTCGGTCGGCCTCGTCGATATCCAACTCGTCAGCGTGCCGCTGGCGCCGGTGGACGTCCGCCAGCCGGCAGCTTCGCTGCTCGGGCCCGCGAGCACGGCGGAGAACCTGTCGTGCCAGCTGCTCTGCGCCGAGGCCACCAGGCCGCTCACACACACAGCTTGCCACAAACGCCGTCGACAGACGTCACACAGTCCCGCTCGCGCTCATGATCCGCTCCTCGCAGGTTTGTCGGCCCGCCCCTTGCCCGCCGAAGCATTGTCGAAGGCGGGCTGCAGGCCGTGACTTTCCGCGCTGAACAATCGAGTCCAGGGCGGTGTTTCAGACGTAGCAAGGCGGGTGCCCGGCCATGCACCTCCGTTCGCCCAATGTTTCCGGGGATCGGGCGGCGCCCGCGTTTACGCGGGACGTATGCGCTTACGGCCGGCGAGGGCGGCTACTTCGCGGCCTGGGCCTTGGCGATATAGTCGCGCGCGAACTGGTTGAGGTGCGGGCTGTGCTGCAGGCCCACGGCCTCGGCTTCTTTTTCGCCGCCTCGATCGTGAGGCCGTCGCGCAGCACGCGGCGGATCATCCAGAATGCGCCCACGCGAATCGCCGCGGTGCAGTGGATGAAGGCAGGGCGATTAGCCGGGTCGTCGGTGAGCCGCAGGAACTCGGTGGCCTGTTCGTCGGTGGGGTGACCGAAAACGACGGGGATGTTGAAGTAGCGCAGCCCGAGCGCCTTGACGGCGGCCTCCTCTTCGGCGGCGCGATGCTCGCCCGGCGTGCGAAGGTTCATCACGGCCCTGACGCCATCCGCTTTCAACTGTGCGAAGTGCTCGAGCCGCGGCTGACCGCCGGTGCAGAACAAATCGTTGTGGCGAAGGAAGTTGCGAATCGGTGGCGGGGCGGGGGCCTGCGCCGCCATGCACGCGTCATAAGCACAAGACGAACATATCAGGACGATTGCACGCTCTCCCATGCAACAGCCTAGCACGGCCCCGGGCGCGGACCCGCCGTCGTCCCGGTGTGAATTGCCTACTCGGCGTGTATCAATGCGCCGCCAGCTCCACTCCGGTCTCGAGGTAGCGTTTCACTGCCCGCAGGTCGTCGCGAATCTGACGCGAAGGCTCCTCCCCGGCCATCCACGCCGCCCAGGCGCCGAGTCGTCCGGCCGGCGGTTGGTATGCAGGCGCACGGTCAGCTCGGTCGCCTCGTTCGGAAGGTCGCGGAAGCGCACCGAGCCAGCGCTGTCAACGTCGGCGCCCGGCAACGACTGCCACGCCAGCAGGTAGCCGTCCACTTCGTTGATGATCTCGGCATCCCACTCGACCTGATGGCCCAACGGCCCCGCTGCGACCCAGTGTGACCGTCCTCCCTCGAGCAGATCCCACACGCGCGAGATGCGTCATGAACCGTGGCAGGTTCGAGAGCTGCCGCCAGAAGCTGTAGACGACGGCCCGAGGACGGTCGATGGCGACGGTTTCCTGCACGTGAATGCCACGCGGCCCTGAGAGGGCCTCGCGAGCCGTAGTCGGACGATCGCGCGTGTTACAAGGGTGCGGGGCAGTATCCCGCCAGACCGCGGAGCACCAGGCCGACGCCTGTGGCCTGTATCACCTTCGCCACACGGGGGCGCCGCGCGCCCACGTACATGAGCGCCAAGCCCCCGGCGACCGAACCCACGCGTTGCCAAGTTCCGATGTTCTGCTCCACGTGACGTCACCTCCTTGGAGTTGTCGCCTGCAGTGACGTGCCCGCCGCATACAGCCGAGCAGCAGACTCGCCTCTTCGAGCTCTGATCAGAGCGCATCGCGGCTTGGCTTCCCAGAGGCCACGATGATGTCCATTCGCCGCCTCATGCGGTACCTCTCAGCGACGCTGCTGGCCGTCTCGGGCGCCGTCTGGTTCTCACACGCGCAGCAGATGACCGGACCTGTCCGCGCGGAGCGTTTTCGCAAGATGTCGGCCGACGCCGAAACCCGCGGGTTGGCCGAGCCATTCAAAGGCATCACGACGGCGGGGACAACCGTCCCAGGCCTGTTTGCCATCCGCGGGACGGGCGTTTCTACTGAACCAGTGCGCGTGGCCGCCCAGGCGTGGCTCGCCTCACTCACGCCTGCCCAGCGCACCAAGACGTCCTTCGGTCTTGACGACCCCGAGTGGCAGAAGTGGATGAATCAGCACTTCTACGTGCGACAGGGCATGTGCTTCGACGATATGACCGACAGCCAGCGAATCGGCACTGCGTTGTTGCGGCGTCGCTGAGCGCGAAAGGCCTGAAGCTCTCGCGCGACATCATGCGGCTGAATCACACCCTGGGCGAACTGAACAACAATGACTTCGAAGAGTATGGCGAATGGCTCTACTGGATCACCATTATGGGCAAGCCTTCCGGCAAGGAGCCGTGGGGGTGGCAGCTCGACGGCCATCATCTGATCGTGAACTACTTCGTCCTGGGCGACCAGGTGGTGATGACTCCGCCCTTTGTCGGGTCTGAGCCTGTCATCGCCGAAGCGGCAAATTCAAGGGCACAGCTATCCTGCAGGACGAGCAGAGACTTGGCCTGGCATTTCGTCCACCCTTTCCGGAGGCCCAGCGCACCAAAGCCATCTCGAACACTCAAAGGACGGCAACAACAATCTCACCGAGCCTGGAAGGACAATGTCGTGCTGGACTACGCTGGCGTGAGGGCGGCGGATGTGGATGCAAGCGCGTTCGCCCTTCTGTCGTTGATCGACATGTACATCGCCAACATGGATGATGGCCACGCGCGGTGAAGATGTCGGAAGTGCAGGCGCATTTCGACGACACCTAGTTCGCCTGGATAGGCGGCACAGACGGACAGTGTTTTCTACTACCGCATTCACAGCCCTGTGATCCTCATCGAGTTCGACCATCAAAAGCCGCGGACTCCGCGTCCTCTACCCAGCGACGAATAAGGAGCACGTTCACTCGGTCGTGCGCACTCCGAACGGCAACGACTACGGCAAGGACCTGCTTCGCCAGCACTACAAAGCCCACCAGCACGATCCGTCACACGGGCACAACTGGAGGGCGCGCTCACCGCGTTCGCGCGGAGGGCTCGGCGCTTCGCGCCGAGGGCGCTCCGCTGCGCTCGTCGGTGGGCGCTCACTGCGTTCGCGCGGAGCTGCGTGACAGTCGCCGCAAAAAAGCCAACACTGACGCCTCGTCGGCTGTCATCCGCGATCTGCGGACCGCCTGGCGCCGCCGTCAACCACTTTGCCATCCATGAACGCGTCGATGATACCGGGATGAATGTAGCACCGCCTGCACACCGCAGGCGTGTTACTCAACCGGGCGGCGACGCTGGCTACTACTGCGGCCACCTGGCGCTTTCGGCCAGCGACTGAGGCTTCAATCTCGAGGTGCCCGAGAGCACTGGCGGCGCGAACGGTGCCGGCCCACGTGCGAAAATCCTTGGCGGTGAAATCCTGTCCGGTCGTCGCGCGTACGTAGGCGTTCACGTTGGCCGATCCCACGCTCTGGCGTTTGCCGGTGAGGTCGAGATACTGGAACAGGATCTGCCCCGGCAGGTCCTGAGGTGCGTTTGACGCTGCGCGCCAGAGCGGCGTCTTCAGCTCCACGACCTGCTGCACGCCGCTCTTCGCCCGAAACTTGAAGGAGACGCGTGCGCCCCGCACTCGCACGTGACGGTTCTCGAGTGTGGTAAGGCCGAAAGAACGGTTGGCGCGGGCGTATTCGTCGTTGCCCACGCGGATCAGCGTCCGTTCGAGCAAGGTCACAACGGTGGCGAGCACACGCTCGCGGCTCAGCGCAGGCTGCCGCAAGTCGCGCGCGACTTGGCGCCTCAACGCAGGCAGGGCCCGCCCGAACATCACCATTGGCCGTATTTGGTCTCGTCGCGCAGAGCGGTCCACAACGGGTGATAGCGGTACTGCTTGCGGTTGCGAGCGTCGCGGCCCGTCGCCTGCAGGTGACCCCGCGCATCGGGCCGATCCACACGTCGCGCCAAGCCGGTGGAATCACAATCGCGCGGATGCGAGCCAGTGTGCGCCCGTCGGCCACGACGCGCTGGCGCTGGTTCCTGTAAACGAAGCCGCGTCCCCGGCGATGACGCGACAACCCAGGCGTCGAGTCGTTCACGTATCGAAGACCAGCGTCGCGCGCCGATGCGGCCCCGTCCCGGGATGTCTGCGGCTGTGCTGGCCATCAGGATCTTGCCTCCAGACCCTCGCGCTGCAAGGGCTCAGCCATTCCGATTACGGCGCCGATCCACGCGCCGTCTTGTTGACTGCGATACCATCGTCCCTATTAAACATGCGCATCAGGCTGGCTGCGTTGACTGCGGCCATTGTCAGTGCAGTGCTGGTCCCAGCCTGGGCAGCGTGTCGTCGATTCAGGCACCGCCGCGCAGAATGCGGACACTTCCGTTTTAGCGCCGCGCAGATCGCCGAGGTCCAGCGGGTCGCGCCGTGACCATGTCACTGCCAGGATTGCTTGACTGCGAGATACGGTGGCGGCCGGGGCCGTGCGAATCGCCGACGCCGGCCGAGCGGTTGGTCGAGGTGCTGCGAGACATTCAGAACTTCGAACGCGGCGGCGGCTTTCTGAATACGCTGTTTCCGCATCAGCGCTGCCGCGCGCCTCCGACTTTGCGGCGTTGGTGCTGCCTGTAGAAGATGTCGCGGACCTGCGGCGCCGCCGGGCGACTGCGACGTCAAGCTGAGCGAGCCGGCATTCGATCAGCGACCGAAGATTCATTCGGAAGAAAATCAGGGATGCCGACGCGCAGATCCAGCAGTTTGCACGCCAGATGGCATTTGACGCGGTCGAAGGGTACAGAAAACGCGGAAAGGCGGCCTTCGACCGGTTGTTCGACGAGCATCCGCCGCGTCCCGTGGCCGCCGAGTTCGATTCGATCCGTAGATGCTCGCGGCCACGCCCTGGCTGACCAAGACGGTACCACCGCTGGGGCTGGCCGACGTCCTGCGCGCTACCCGAATGCCCCGAAGCCAGAGGGGATGGAAGAGGCACACTTTTACTGGTCGTTCGTGGAGTTCGGCCTCAAGACGGTGCTGCTGGTTCACCACGTTGGGTTGTACCCGTTGCCCGGCGACGGGACCGGGCCGCTGGCGCTGGCGCAACCGGCAGATTTACGCCAGCCACTACTTTCAGAATGCGCTGGAAGTCCGGCTGCTGGTCGACGACCCGGTGCAGCAGGAACGGCGCACTATCTGATGGGCCGACGTTGCGCGGCCTGACGGGCGGCCTGTTTGGCGGCCTGGTGCGCTACAAGATCGCAGCGGCGCGCGAGAGGCGTTGAGGAAGACGCTGGTGGGAACCAGCAACGTTGCGAAACCAGAACGCAGGC
>CAWDZE010000025.1:0-78453 GCA_963806705.1 Vicinamibacteria bacterium | reverse complement strand
TTCTTCTGGGACGAGGCGGATCCGCAGACCGGCATCGTCCGCGATCGCGCGCGCACCGACGGCTCGACCTACCCCGAGTCGCACCGCGAGATCGGCAGCATTGCCTCCACGGGATTTGGCCTGACCGGTCTGTGCATCGCCGCCGAGCGCGGATGGAAGCCCACGGCAGAGCTGAAGGCGCGCGCGCGCAGCACCCTGCGGTTCTTTGCGGACCGCGCGTACGCCAACCATGGCTGGTTCTATCACTGGCTCAACATCCGCACGGGCGAACGCGAGTGGAAGAGCGAGGTGTCGTCGATCGACACCGCGCTGCTGGTGGCGGGCGTGATCACGCTGCGTCAATGCTTCAAAGACGACGAGGAAGTCGTGAGACTGGCGACGCGGATCTACCAGCGCATCGATTTCACGTGGATGCTCAACGCGCACCCGACGCTGCTCTCGCACGGCTGGCGGCCGGAGACCGGCTGGATTCCCCATCGATGGGAGGAGTTCAGCGAGCACATGATCCTCTACGTGCTTGGCCTGGGGTCGCCGAGCCATCCGCTGCCCGTCGCGTCATGGGCCGCCTGGAAGCGGCCGCTCTACACGTACGGGCCACATACCTACGTGCACACGGTGCCGCCGCTCTTCATTCACCAGTATTCGCAGGCCTGGATCGATTTCCGGGCTTTTCACGATCCGGTGCCGCCTCAGCCCAACTGGCACGCCAACTCGGTTGTCGCTACCTACGCACAGCGACAGTTCCTGTTGGACCTGCGCCCCGAGTTTCCTGGCTACTCGCCGGAGATGTGGGGCGTCACCGCGTCGGATACGCGCGCGGGATACAAGGCCTGGGGCGGCCCCCCGCGCGACCGCGACATCGACGGCAGCGTCGTGCCGGCTGCGGCCGGCGGCTCGTTGATGCTCGCGCCGGAGATCACGATGCCGGTCATGCACGCGGTGCGACGACGCGGCGATCGCGTCTACGGCCGCTACGGTTTCACCGACGCGTTCCATCCAACCGACGGGTGGATCAACCCCGATGTCATCGGGATCGATGTCGGCATCACGCTGCTGTCAGCTGAGAACCTGCGCAGCGGCGCCGTGTGGCGGTGGTTCATGGCCGATCCGGTGGCACGCGAAGGGACTCGGCGCGCGCCGGTCCGAGTCGTGCTGAAGCGGCGGTGCTCGGTGAAGAAGTCAGGCGAGAAGGTGCGAAAGGGGGGAGTCGAACCCCCACGGCCTTTCGGCCACTGGATCCTAAGTCCAGCGCGTCTGCCAGTTCCGCCACTCTCGCCCGTGGATAGAGGGACGGTAGCACGGCGGAACTGGCCTCAACAAGGCCTCAGGCCGCCGATTACGGGTTACGCGGATTGAGATTCGTCAGCAGGAACTCGGTAACTGGTCCGCGCGATGATCCGCGGGAGTTGATGGCGCGCCGGGCTGGGATGCGGAAGACGCGGAGGCCGGCGGCGGTCGTGCGCCGGTCCTCTTCGTACAGCGCCGACATGGCCGGCGCGCTGGAGTTGCTGACCATGACGGCGCACCCGCGCCGTGCCAACGCAATCGCGCAGTCGCGCAGGCGGACGTGATCGTCGAGCGTGAATGGCCGCGCGGTGTAGGAGGTGAAACGGGCCGTGCCGCTCACCGGCGCGTACGGCGGATCGAAGTACACCAGGTCGCCGCTGCGGGCCGCGCCAAGCGCGGACTCAAACGGCGCCAGGTTCAGGCTGACGCCCGGGCTCCCAAGCGCCGCGGCGACGGCCGCCAGGTGCGCCGGGTCGCAGATTCGGGGCCGCAGGTAACGGCCCACCGGCACGTTGAAGTGCCCCGCCGCATTCAGACGGAACAGCCCGTTGAACCCGGTGCGGTTCAAGTAAATCAGCATGGCGGCCAGCGCCGGCGTGTAGCGGTCGGCGACGTCGAGCCTGTCCAGCCGGGCGCGCGTGCGGTTGAATCGCTCGCGCACCGCGTAGAAATGATCGGCGGCGCCGGCCTCGTGCCCGCGCGCCAGGCGCGCCAGCGCGCGTTGCACGTCCACCGTGCGGTCGCGCACCATCCGGTAGCAGCCGATCAGATCGGCGTTGCAATCCGTGAGCGTCGCCCGCGCGCCGGCCAGCTTTCCGCTCGCGTAGAGATCGAAGAACACGGCCCCGCTGCCGACAAACGGCTCGAAGTAGCGGCCAAACGATTCTGGATAGAAGGCGCGAAGCGCCGGCAGGAGCTGCCGCTTGCCGCCGGCCCATTTGAGGAGGGGGCGGGCTGCAGAAGTGCCGGGTGCTGAGTGCCTGGTGCCGAGTGCGGTGCCGGGGGACGGGTGCTGTGTGCGGGATGCTGCGTGCGAAGTGCCGTATGCGGTCCGATCGCCCATGCGCCGCCTTCATTAGGCCCGAACGGGGGGATCTCGTCAATTGCAGATTGACGATTGCAGATTGACGATTAAAGTTTCAGCGCGCGCAGGTAATCCAACGTGCGCGGGATCTGTGAGACCGCTTCCGGGTGTTCGTCCTCGATGTAGAAATGCGTGACGCCGCTGGTTTTTGCGGCCTTGAGGATCGCGGGAAAATCGAGCTGCCCTGTGCCCAGGACGACGCTGGTCTCGTCGGGAGCGCTGCCGGTCGGGTCGTTGGTCGCGACGCCCTTCTCGAGGTCCTTGAGGTGCATCAGCTTGAAGCGACCCGGATATTTCGTGAGCAGCTGCACTGGATTGCCACCGCCTCGCACCACCCAGAAGACGTCGGCCTGGAAATCCACCACGTCAGCGGGCGCCTGCTTGATGAGCGTGTCCATCAGCGTGCCATCCGGGCTGGGCTGAAACTCGTAGCCGTGCACGTGGTAGAAGAAGCGCAGGCCGGCGGCCCGGATGGTCTTGCCCCACGCCGCGAAGTCCGCAGACGCTTTGTCGACGTGCGCGCGAGCAAACGGGCCCTGGTGTGGGATCCAGGCCGTGCCGACCAGCGACGCGCCAAGCGCCTTGGCATCGGCGATCACCTTGCTCACATCCTTGGCCAGCTCTTCGTAGCCGGTCAGCGTGCTCTGCATCCGGAGACCATGCTGGTCCAGCAGACCGCGCGTTTCCGCCGCGGTCCTGCCCTGGAAGACGCCGCCTTCGACCTCGGTGAATCCCCAGCCGCGGACGACCTTGAGTGTCGCCGCCACGTCCTTGGCCATGCCTTGCCGCACGCTGTACAGCTCCAGACCCAGGACGCCTGGAACCGGCAGTGACGGCGCGGTCTGGGCGCCGACGCTGCTTCCAAGTGGGGCGACGACGGCCGAGGCCGTCAGGGCCTGCAGGAACTGGCGGCGGCTCGGGGAAGGCATAATGGCGCAATCATAGGCACAGTGAGGAACCAGATGCCACTCGTCGACGAAGGGAAGAAAGCGCCTGCGTTTTCGCTCGAGGACCAGGACGGCAAGACACACCGGCTGAGGGACTACGCGGGACGGCCCGTGGTGCTCTATTTCTATCCCAAGGACGACACGCCAGGCTGCACCACCGAGGCGTGCGCGTTTCGCGACGCCCAGCCGGACTTCTCGAAGGTGAACGCAGTGATCCTGGGCGTCAGCGTCCTCGACACCAGTAGCAAGGCGAAGTTCGCCAGCAAGCACGGGCTGAACTTCCCGTTGCTGGCCGACTCCGATCATGCCGTCGCCGACGCCTACGGCGCGTGGCAGGAGAAGAGCATGTACGGGCGCAAGTACATGGGTGTCGCGCGGATCACCTACCTCATTGGCGCTGACGGCAAAGTAGTGAAACGGTGGGACAAAGTCAGCCCTTCGACCCACGCCGACGAGGTCCTCGGCCAGATCCAGGCGCCCTAGCTAACAGCCGGGCGCGAGCGCCCGTCTAAGGTCTTCGAGTGGTGGACGGCGCCGAGACCTTCATCCTGGCCCAGGCCCGGGCCGGCAACCGCGACGCGTTTCGCACGCTCGTCGAGCGGCACAGCCGTGCTGTCTTCCGCGTGGCATATCGCGTCACCGGCAACGAGCAGGACGCCGAGGACGTGGTCCAGGACACATTCCTCAAGGCGTACGCGGAGCTCGCGCGGTTCGAGGCTCGTTCGGGCCTGGGGACCTGGCTGCACCGCATCGCCGCCAATTGCGCCATCGACCTGCTCCGGAAGCGCCCTCGCAGGACGGTCAGCCACGACGATCAGGACGCGGCGCCACTGGTTGAACGCCTGGCTTCGCCGGAAGCTGGCCCGGAGCGCCAGGCGCAGGGCCGCGAGTTGCGCGAGCGGCTCGAGACGGCGATGGCCGACCTGACCCCGCTTGAACGCGCGGCGTTCACGCTGCGGCATCTGGAGCAGCAGCCCATCGAAGCGATTGCCGAGGCGCTGGGCCAGAACTCCGCGGCCACCCGGCACAGCATTTTCCGTGCGGTCGCCAAGATGCGCCGCGCGCTCAAGCCGCTAGTGAGGACGTGAGCATGACCCACATCACCGACGAACAGCTCGTCGCCTACGCCCTCGACGACGTCGAGGCGGGAACGCGGGCAACAGTGGAAACGCACGTCGAGTCGTGCGCCGCGTGCCGCGCTTCGCTCGACGAGATTCGTTCGACGCTCGATCACGCCGCGGCGGTCGAAGTCCCGGAACGCGGCGACGACTACGGCGCGAAGGTGTGGGGTGCGCATCGAGTCGCGGCTCGACGAGGGAGCGCACTTCGGCACTTCGGCACCCGGGCACTCAGGCACTCCAGCACGCGTGCTGCGGCGCCCCGCCCCCTGGCTCGCTGCCGCCGCAGCCGTGCTGCTCGCCGTCGGCGCGTACTGGCTCGGGCGTCACGACGCGGGAATCGGCACCGCGCCGCCGGCGCCCGCGAACGTGCAGGCGTCGCTTGGCACCGAGGCCATCCGCGAGCGCGTCGTCCTGGCGGCGCTCGGAGAGCACTTCGACCGCACCGAGCGTACGCTCGTCGAACTCGTCAACAGCCAGCCGGGCCGCCGCGTGGACATCTCCGCCGAGCAGGCCTGGGCGCGCGATCTCCTCGAGGCCAACCGCCTCTATCGACAGGCTGCCGGCGCGCAATCTCCCGCGCTCTCACAGGTGCTCGAGGATCTCGAGCCGGTGCTGCTGGAGATTGCTAACAGCCCGAGCCAGATCACGTCAGATGAATTCGAGGCGTTGCGGGACCGCATTGAAGCCCGGAGCCTCGTGTTCAAGGTTCGCGTCACCGGCGCCGACGTCCGCGCCCGCGAGCGGGCCCTCATTCGCCGAGGAGAGTCGCAGTCATGACATCCATTCTCGTCGCGGCCCTGTTGATGGGCGCGTCACCGACGGTAACCCGCGCTGCCGATCCCGCCGCCGCTCTCCGGGTCGACGATCAGCAGTCGGTCGAGCAGACGATTTACGCAAAGGGGACCGCCGCGCTGGATCGGGGCGAGTTCGACGTGGCCGCCACGGCGTTTGCGGAAGCCGCGGCGCTCAAGGGCGAGCGCGCCGACGGCGCGCTCTACTGGAGCGCGTACGCCCATAACAAGCGGGGACGGCGCGACGACGCGCTGCAGGCGATTGCCTCCCTGAGGAGCAGCTACCCGAAGAGCCGGTGGATTCGCGACGCGCGCGCGCTCGAAGTCGAGATCCGGCAGGCCAGCGGGCAGACGGCCGTGCCCGATCGCAACGGCGACGAGGACTTGAAGCTGATGGCGCTCGGGGGCTTGATGAATGCCGACCCCGATCGCGCGCTGCCGCTGGTCGAGCAGATGTTGTCGACCAGCCAGTCCGAAAAAGTGCGCGATCGTGCGTTGTTCGTGCTCGCGCAGAGCGGGTCGCCCAAGGCCCGTGAAGTGCTGGTGCGCATCGCACGCACCGGCCCCGACGAGGACACGCAGAAGCGGGCGATCCGCTACCTGGGCCTCTTCGGAGGGACCGAGAGCCGCCAGGCGCTGGTCGACATCTACAAGTCGAGCCAGAGCGTCAGCGCGCGCAAGGCCGTGCTGCACGGCTTCATGGTCGCAGGAGACCGCGCGCGGCTCCTGGAGGTCGCGCGCACCGAGACCTCGCCAGAGCTCAAGCGGGAAGCCATTCACATGATCGGCGTCTCGGGCGGGCGCGACGAGCTGTGGCAGCTCTATCAGCAGGAGACGTCGGTCGAGGCCAAAGACGCGATCATCAACGCGCTGTTTGTCGGCGGCGCCAGCGAACGGCTCGCCGAGCTGGCGCAGAAGGAGACCGATCCCCGGCTTCGACGCGAGGCGATCCAGAAGCTCGGGTTGACGGGCGCCTCCAAGTCGGCGGCTGTCCTCAAGCAGCTGTACGGCACGGAGAAGGACACCGAGATCAAGCGCACGATCCTCAACGCGTTCTTCATCCAGGGCAACGCCGCGACGCTGGTGGAGATCGCGCGCGCCGAACAGGACCCGGGCCTCAAGCGCGAAGCAGTGCAGAAGCTCTCCTTGATGCAGTCGAAGGAGGCCGCTGACTACATGATGGAGTTGCTGAAATGAACGCCCGCACATTCGTCGCCGCCGGGCTCTGTGCCGTCCTGGTGCCGCTCGTCAGTGCGCTGCCTCCGGCGCTGCCAGACAGCTTCACTCCGATCGTGCTCGAAGCCGGCACCGCTCTCCAGCAGGCAACCGGCGCACAGGAGCTGCCCGTGCGCTCGACCCGCATCGAGCGTCGCGACGCCAGCGCCGGTCTGCCGGCGACGGTGGAGGCGATTCAGCGCGCCGACAGCGGGCCGCTCTGGATCGGGTGGACCGTGCCCGCCGTCGCCTCGCGCGAAGGCCACGGCAATCGCTGGGGTGATGGCGATGTCGGCCGTTGCGTGCTCGACGACGACGGCGACATCCGAAACTCGCACGGCATCAACGGCGGCACGCGCCATCTGGTGATCCTCGTGCGCAGCCAGGGCAGCGACCTCACGCGTGTCGCGTTCACGGACGAACGCTGCACGGTCGATGCCGGGAGCCGGCCGGTGTACTGGATGTCTGGCGTCGTGCCGGCCCAGAGCGTCGCGCTGCTGGCTCGGCTTGTCCGCGATGGCGCGCCGGCGCGAACCGGCGGCGGGAAGCACCGCCCGCGCGAACACGCGCTTCCGGCCCTTGCGCTGCATGGCGACAGCGCGGCGGATACGGCGCTCCTGGAATTCGTCGCGCCGGGCCAGGTGCGCGATCTGCGACGCGACGCCGCCTTCTGGCTGGGCGCGGCGCGTGGCGACGCCGGCGCCGCCGTGATCGAGCGGCTGGCCCGAGACGACGCCGACGATGACTTCCGCGAGCACCTGACGTTCGTGCTGACGCTGATTGGCGATCGCGGCATCGACACCCTCATCACGCTGGCCAAGCGAGACGCCAGCTCGAAGGTGCGCGGTCAGGCGTTGTTCTGGCTGGGCCAGAAGGCGGGGCAGCGCGCGGTGGCCACTCTGGAGGGCGCCATCGTCGACGACCCGGATCGCGAGGTTCGAAAAAAGGCGGTGTTTTCGCTCAGCCAGCTGCCCAGGGACGAAGGGGTCCCGAAGCTGATCGCCGTGGCGCGCACCCATCGCGATCCCGAAGTGCGCAAGCAGGCGATGTTCTGGCTTGGACAGTCCGGCGACGAACGCGCGGTGCGGTTCTTCGAGGAAGTGCTCAAGAACTAGCGTCGATCGCCTTCTTCACCGCGTCGACCAGTTCCGATGGCCGGTACGGCTTGGAAAGAAACGGCACGCCTGCAAGCGTGCCCCCTTCATCGGGGACATAACCGCTCGACACGATGACCGGCAGGCGCGGGCTCTCCTGGCGGATGCGCTGCAGCGTCGCTTCGCCGCCGAGGCCGGGCATGGTGAGGTCGAGCACGACGGCACGCACCGACTCGTGATGGTCGGCGAGCGCGCCGAGGGCGTCCTCGCCGTTTGCCGCCTCGATCACCTGGTAGCCCCCGCGTTCGAGGACGCGCCGCGCGAGCCCGCGCACGGCCTCCTCGTCGTCGACGAGCAGCACCAGTCCGGCGCCACGGCCGAGAACCAATCCGCTCGCCGCGTCGGTCGCCCCGGCCGTCGTCGCCGAGGCCGGCAGCAGCACCCGGAACGTCGTCCCCTTGCCGACGGTGCTCTGCACCGAGATGGCGCCCTTGTGGCCGCGGACGATGCCCAACACCGCAGCGAGTCCCAGCCCGCGGCCTGTGAACTTCGTCGTGAAGAACGGCTCGAAAATGCGCGCGGAGGTCGCCGGATCCATTCCGCAGCCCGTGTCGGTCACCTCGAGGTAGACATAGGGCCCCGGGGGCAGCTGCTCGTTCAGGTACGTGGAGGCCAGCGTCGCGCGGTCCGCCAGCACCGTGCCGGTTTCGAGCGTCACGACGCCGGCGGCCTCGCCCAGGGCGTCAGACGCGTTGGTGATCAGGTTCATCACCACCTGGCGTAGCTGCGTGACGTCGGCCACGACTGCAGGGACATTGCGGCCAAGCCGGAGCGACAACTGCGTCTGCCTGGAGATGACCCGCCCGAGCAGCTGCGACATCTCCTCGACCACCGACGACAGATCCACCGGCTCGACGCGAAACCGTCCGCGTCCCGAGTAGGCGAGCATCTGGCGTGTGAGCTCGGCGGCCCGCTGCGCGCTGACTTCGATGTCGCGAATCGGCTGGCGCGCCGGCGAGTCCTCGGGCAGCTCCAGCAGCGCCAGGCCGGCGTTGCCCAGCACGCCGACGAGGAGGTTGTTGAAGTCGTGCGCGATCCCCCCGGCCAGCACGCCGAGGCTTTCGAGCTTCTGCGCGTTGCGCATCTGCTCTTCGCCGCGCCGGCGCTCGTCGATCAGGCGCGCGTTCCGGATGGCCAGCGCCGCCTGGTCGGCCACCCCCTGCAGGAGCGCCACGTCATCGGGCGAGAAGGCACGGGGCTGCTCGAGCGCGGCGACTCCCATCGCGCCGAGGTACTCGCCGTCGCGCACCATTCGCACGAACGCCGCAGACTTGAGGCCCAGCCTGGCCAGCGCGGCGAGCTCCCGCTGCTCGGCCATCGCGATATTCCCGATGACGACCATGGTGCTTTCCGCGGTCGGTCTCGAGCCCGGGTCGTATGGGATGCTGGTGAGGAACTCACGCAGAGCCGGCGTGCCGCCGGCAAGCGCCGCCAACTGCATCCGCTGCGCCGATGGCACGTGCAGCAGGATGCCCGCGATGTCGACTCCGAGCGCTGCGCGCGTGTGATCGCAGATGCCCTGGAGAATCGCGGGCACGTCGCGCTGGCTATTGACCTGGCTGGCCACCTGCAACAGCGCTTCAGCGCGCGCCGTCTGTCCGCGCAGCGCCTCTTCGGCTCGCAGCCGATCCGTGATGTCGATGGCGATGCCCGCCACCAGCGTGTTCCGCCCGGCGGTGTCCGCCAGCGGGAACTTGTAGGTGAGCCATCGATGAAGGCCGTCGGGCAGGGGCACGGCCTCGATCACCTCCCGGGGGCCGTGCGTGATCACGTCGACGTCGTTGGCCAGCAGCGGAATCGCAATGGACTCGTCGAAGATCTCGTGGACGGTCCGGCCGATGACATCGCTCTCGGAGATCCCGAAGACTTCGAGGTAGCGGCGGTTCACGTAGAGGAAGCGGCCGTGCGCGTCCTTGATGAAGGCCAGCGCCGGCGAGTTGGTCATGAACGCCTCGAACCGGTGCTCGCTCTCGCGCAGCGCTTCTTTGGCCAGCGAGCGCTGTTCGGCGATGGCGAGCCGCACGGCGAAGCGGCGGCGTTCGATGGGCTTGATGACGTAGTCGTGCGCGCCGGCTTCAAGCGCCGCCTCCAGCGTCTCGTCGCGCTCGTCGGCTGTCACCAGCAGGATGATGGCGTGGCGTCCAGCGGCGTGCCGCCGGAACTGCCGGCAGAAGGCAATGCCATCCTGGCCCGGCAAGCCGATGTCGACGACCGCCAGGTCGAACCCTCCGGGCTCGGCGCCGGCCGACAGGGCGGCCCACACCGATTCGGCATCGGGGTACGACTGCACGTCATGGTGCCGTTCCCGCGTCGTCGCGACCAGCAGTGCGCGCGTCGCCGCGTCGTCTTCGACGATCAAGGCTCTCATTGAGGTTCGGGTGGTCGCAGGCTCCCGATTGTCGCAGTTTCGGCAAGCGCCGGATAGCAGCTTTGTGCGGACCGCCGGCTTCGCGCCAGACACCGCCATGGTGTAGGCTGAGGCCGCCTATGAAGAAGCTGGCCATCGGCTGCGGAATCCTGCTGGTCCTCCTGCTGGTGTGCGGGGCGGTGGCCAGCTATTTCATCTACAGCAAGGTGAAGTCGACTGTTGCCGAATTCGCGGCCCTGGGAGAGATCCCGGCCATCGAACGGGGCGTGCGGAACAGCGCCGACTTCACCCCTCCCGGGTCCGGCGAGTTGACCGAGGCGCAAGTCGCGCGCTACGTGAAGGTTCAAGGCCAGGTGCGCTCGCTGCTGGGATCCCGTTTCGACGAGTTCAATGCCAAGTACGCCGAGCTGACCAGGCGGATGGACAGCGGCCAGGGCAACGCCTTTGACGCGCCGGCCGTCATCGGGGCGTACAAGATCTTGCGCGCACGTACGTGGACGCGAAGAAGGCGCAGGTCGAGGCGCTCAATGCCGAGAGCTTCTCGTTGAGCGAGTACCGGTGGGTACGCCAGCAGGCATATGCTGCCATCGGCATGCCGCTGATGGACTTCGATGTCTCGAAGGTCATCGAGGACGTGACATCGGGCAGGACGCCGCAGGAGCCGCAGGGTCCGAGCATGGGCGGCGCGCTCGAGCCCACCGGACCCGAGATCAACAAGACCCTGGTGGCTCCGCACAAGAAAGCTGCTCGAAGACAACGCGGCGCTGAGCTTCTTCGGCCTCTGATGACGGTGCCAGGCCCTGTTAGGAATGTTAAGGGCCCGTGACGACTTAACCTTCATCACCGCAAGCATCAGCAGGAGCGCCGAGAGCGGCACCAGTAAGCCCGTGCCGAGTCCATGCATCGTGGACACGACGCCGACCAGCCAGGGCAGCACCGCTCCGCCGATGCCACCGGCGGCAAACAATGGTCCGACCGTCGCGGGACGGCTGGGCGCGACCTCGCGGATCACCCCTGCCCAGAGCAACGGGAAGATTGCGGCGACGCCAAGGCCGGCCAGGGCGGAGGCGCCGATGACGCCACCGACCGAAGTGGCCGCGCCACTGAGAATCAAAACCGCAGCGACGGATGCAAGCAGACTCGACACGAGGAGCCGAGGCTCGGCGACCCGGCGCAGCGCCAGGGGAGTGAGCAGCCGACCCGCCGTCTGCGCGGTCCAGAAGGCCGTAGGCGCATACGCCCAGGCCCCCTGCCCGTCGGCCATTCGCCGGGCGAAGGCTGCCACCCAGCCGCCGATCGCCGTCTCCGATCCGACATACAACAGAATCAGCAAGCCATGGGACGCGACGACGCCAGCGGGAACTGCCGCTGCCTGACTCGACCTGCCCGCCGAAGCCTTGGCGGGGGTGGGAGCCGTTTGCGTCGCGGGCATGGCCACCCACGTCGCGCCGATGGCCAGCGCCGCCACCGCCAGCAGCGTTGTCGCCCCCGCTTGATGCACGCCGGCCAGCGCGTTGACGACCAGCGGCCACGTCATTGCCCCGACGCCCCACGACACGTTGACCAGACTGAGCGCGCTGGCCGCGCGCGCCGGCGAGAGCGCGGCGATCAGGTTGTTGGTGACCGGAAGCACGCAGCCAAGGCCCAGTCCGTACGTCAGCACCGCCAGAGCGCGCAGAGACGCCGGCACGACGCCCACTGCGCCAACGCCAACGGCGACCAGCAGGAAGCCGATCGCCAGCGTCCGGCGTTCACCCACCCGGGCCGTGATGAGCGTGGACAGCGTGGTCGCAGTGAGCTGGCCGAAAAACTGCGCCGTGAACAGCGCTCCCGCCGAGGCGTCCGACAACGCCCAGCGCGACGCGAGTTGTGGGAGGAGGGGACCGAGCAGCGTCGTGGCCATGCCGGCCGCGACGAACCCGACGTGAAGGAGGAGGGGAGTCAGTGTCTCGACGGGGCACCCGAAGGTGCCCCGACCGATTCGTCAAGCCCTAGGTCGTCTTCTCGATCTTGGAGGCCGCCAGCCACATCTTGCCGTCCTTCTCGGAGACCTCTCCGGTGACGGTGGCTGCCGCGGTCGTCTTGCACTGGTGACCGAATTTCTCGGCCGCCTCGTTCTTGACAATCCAGTATTCGGTGGCCGCGCCCTTGTCGTCGGTGACGGTCAGGACGTCCTGGCACTTGTCTGCCTTCTTGAGCGCGCACTTCGCGCACGAGATTGTGCCCTTGAGCGTCGTCTCTGCCGCCGACAATGTAGTGGTGGCCATCAAGCCGAGCACGATTGCGAGCGCCACACCAGTCCTGCTGAGAGCCTTCATCGCGGTTGCCTCCTCCAGTGGTCCGGCTGCTTGGGGATTCTCGCCGGATGAATCAGTGGCACAGTCTAGTCGATCCGGGGCCCTTTACGCGAGCTTCCAGGGCGCCCGGTACGCCTTGGTCACCAACGCCTGCGCTTCCGGATCGCCGACCACCTTTTCAGCGTCGACGTCCCACTGCACCCGCCGCCGGGCCCGGAAGGCGATGTTGCCCAGGTGGCAGGAAATCATCGAGTTGTGGCCGATCTCGACGTCGGACCGGGGCCGCTCCCGGGAGTCCACGCACTCGAGGAAGTTCTTCACGTGGAGCTGGTGATAGTCCACTCCCCCCGACCCGCGGCGGGGCTCGCCGGAATACCGGTAGCGCTTCTTCCCGTTCTTGGACTCGGTCTCGGGATAGACCTCCCAGCCGCCACGGTCGACCACCAGCACGCCGTTGTTGCCGTGGAACGCCACGCCGTGGTCGCGCATGTACGGCCCCTGCCCGACGGCGGTGGCGTGCTCCCAGATCATGCTGTAGCCATCAAACTCCCACAGCGCCTGCTGCGTGTCCGGCGTCTCTTCCGCATCGTCGGGGAACCCGAACTTGCCGCCTACCGACACCGCCGCGCGCGGGGCCTTGACGCCCATGGCCCAGTTGGCGATGTCGATCATGTGCGCGCCCCAGTCGGTCATCAATCCTCCGGAGTAGTCGTAGTACCACCGGAAATTGAAGTGGAAGCGGTTGGGGTTGAACGGGCGCAGCGGGGCCGGGCCCAGCCACAGGTCGTAGTCCACCGTGGCGGGAGGGGGTCCGTCGGGCTGGACGGGGATGTTGCCCATCCAGTCCTGGTAGGCCCACGTCTTGACCAGCCGGATCGTGCCCAGGGCGCCGCTTTTCACATAGTCGACCGCCTCGGCGTAGTGCGGAGCGCTGCGCTGCTGCGTCCCCATCTGGACGACCCGATTGTGCTTGCGGGCGACGTCCACCATCACGCGGCCCTCGCCGATCGTCAGCGACAAGGGCTTCTCGACGTACACATCCTTGCCCGCCTGGCAGGCCATCACCGTCGCCAGCGCGTGCCAGTGGTCCGGCGTGCCGACGATGACGGCGTCGATGTCGGGTCGGTCGAGCACGCGGCGGAAGTCGCGGGTCACCAGTTCGGGCGTCTGCGAGAAGTCCCGCGCCGCCAGGTCCTTGACCTTCGCGCTCTGCGTGTCGTCGACGTCACAAAGCGCCACGACTTGCGCCCCCAGGCGCAGTGACTGGCGCAGGTCGCCGGTGCCCATGCCGCCGCATCCGATCAGCCCCACGCGGACGCGGCGGTTGGCGCCGACTACCCGGGACTGCGACTGCGCCGCGACCTGGCGGGGCAGCGAAACCGCCGCTGCGCCGGCCAGGCCGGCCACCGATTGCCGCATGAAGGAACGCCGGGATCGTCGGGACATGCGGGAGGTTGTATCAATTGCAGAATGCAGATTGCAACAAATTGCAGATCTGAATCGCAGATTGAAATTCCCCAGGGCCTGGTCGAGGCCCGCTCGCCGGCTACTCAGCCAGCGCCGCCCCCGACGCCCATGCGTGCGCCGTCTCGATGCTGGTGAACGCGCGGAGCGACACGCCGCTGCGGTCGGTGAGGAACTCGCCGACCCTGACCATCCCAAACGCGGCAATCGACGTCGGGTCCAGCACCACGGCCCACCGGCTCTGGCCGACGCGCGCGGCGTTGGCGCGGATCCAGGCCGCCCCAATCTCCACCTCATTCCGGGTCGGCACGCCGCGCTCGCCGCGGCGGTCTTCGACAATGGCAAAGCCCGGCCGGAACTGGGGATCAGTCAACACCGCTTCCATGAACCTGCGCCACTCGTCGAACGTTGGATTGTGTGACCGCAGGATCGCAATCAGCTCCAGCTGCGGATCGATCTCGAACGTGAGCGCCACGTCGCCCTCCGATGGTCCGAGTATCGGTCCCGGCGGACGCAGACAGCGTGCACGAAGAGTGCAGGCGGCGAATTCAGTGTGCAACTTGCGAACGAACGGCGAAGAGCCGCGATCGACCGTTCAGGGGGCAAGGGGGGCCACCCGGCGCATCGACCGGATGGCGACCGGCGGCGCCAACCGCTGCCGGTCGGCTGCCCGCTCGTGGATGAGCTTGACCACTTCCATGCCTCTGACGACCTGGCCAAAGGCTGCAAAGCCCTGGCCGTCCGCGTTGCGACGGCCGCCGAAGTCGAGCTCGGGCTGATCGCCAACGCAGATGAAGAACTCGCTGGTAGCCGTGTCGGGACCGTTTCTGGCCATCGACACGGTGCCGTCGAGATGTTTGAGACCGGTGACCGACGTGCGTTCGAGCGCGATCGGATCGTGGGCGGCCCTGGCACCGTCGGCGCCGCCTTGAATCACCGCGATCTTGATCAGGTTGTCCGGCTGGTTGCCCGCGGTCACCGTGCGATAGAACGACGTGCCGTCGAAGAATTGCTCGTCGACGTAGCGCAGGAAGTTGGCGACCGTGCGCGGCGCCCGCGAGGCGTCGAGCTCGATTTCTATCTGGCCCGCCGCGGTGTCAATCACCACGCGCGGGGATGGGGCGGGCTGAGCGACGGCCGTGGCTCCGCTCACCAGACAGGCCGTGAAGACGAGGATTGCGGCAAACGGCAGCGTCTGCATGTCGCTGACGAGTATAGGCCCGGGCGTGACTCGCGGCCCGGCGTCCGATCGGCCGGACGTTACACTGAGAGATGCACGGTTTCGACCTCATCGCCACCATTGCCGGCGGGTTCACGGCGGCGCTGGCCTTCGGATACATCACCCAACGCATCGGGCTCTCGCCACTGGTGGGATACCTGCTGGCCGGCGTGCTCATCGGCCCGCACACGCCAGGCTTTGTCGCCGACGTCGCTCTGGCGGAACAGCTGGCCGAAATGGGCGTCATCCTCCTGATGTTCGGCGTCGGGCTGCAGTTCCACTTTGACGAGCTGCTTGCCGTACGTGGTGTCGCCGTGCCGGGCGCGATTGCGCAAAGCGTGGCGGCGACGCTGCTCGGCGCCGCCGTCGCGCTCGCGTTCGGATGGCCGTGGCCGGCCGCCATCGTCTTCGGGATCGCGTTGTCCGTGGCCAGCACGGTGGTGCTGGTTCGCGTGCTGGCTGACAACCGCGACCTGCACACGCCCACCGGCCACATCGCCGTGGGCTGGCTGGTCGTCGAGGATCTGTTCACGGTCGTCGTGCTCGTGCTCCTGCCAGCGTTGTTCGGGGCCCGGGCGGCGTCGGGACTGGACCTGGCGCTGGCGCTCGGGCTGACGGCGTTGAAAGTGGCGGGGCTGGTCGCCTTCACCGCCGTCGTCGGCGCGCGTTTGATCCCGTGGCTGCTGGATCGCGTCGCCGAGACCCGATCGCGCGAGCTGTTCACGCTGACGGTGCTGGCACTTGCGCTCGGCATTGCCCTGGGCGCAGCCGAGGTCTTCGGCGTCTCGATGGCGCTTGGCGCCTTTCTGGCGGGGATGGTCGTCGGACGGTCCGAGTACAGCCTGCGTGCGGCGTCAGACGCGCTGCCGTTGCGCGACGCTTTTGCGGTGCTGTTCTTCGTCTCGGTCGGAATGCTGCTCGACCCGGCGTCGCTGCTCGAGGCGCCGCTGCTGGCGGCGGCGACGCTGGCGGTGGTGATCCTGGGCAAGCCCCTGGTGGCGATGGCCGTCGTTGTGTTGTTGCGATACCCGGTGCGGGTGGCCTTTGCCGTGGCGGTCGCGCTGGCGCAGATCGGAGAGTTCTCGTTCATCCTGGCGGCGCTGGGGCGCCAGCTGGGTGTGCTGCCGCCGGAGGCCATGAACACGATCGTGGCCGTCGCGATCGTCTCGATCGTGCTCAACCCGCCGCTCTACCGTGCGCTGCCGGCCGTCGAGCGATGGGCGTCCGAGCGACCACGCCTCTGGCGGCTGCTCAACGGCTTTGCGAGTCGCGCCGGCGAGGCCGACGGCCCATCGCGCGATCCGGCGCGGCTTCCGACGCACCGCGCGGTCGTCATCGGCTACGGCCCGACGGGCCGCACCCTGACGCGACTGCTGCTCGACAACGGCATCGTGCCGACGGTGATCGAACTCAACATGGAGACGGTGCGGCGGTTGCGCGAGGATGGCATCGACGCCGTCTACGGCGATGCCAGCCACCGGGATGTGCTCGACGCCGCCGACGTCGCCGTTTCGCGGGTGTTGATCATCACCGCCGATGTCCCCAACATCGGCGAGGTCATCCGACTGTCGCGCGAGCTCAACGCCAAACTGCGCGTGCTGGCGCGCACCACGTACTTGCGCGACGTCGACACCCTGTTCCAGGCCGGCGCCAACGAAGTGTTCTCGGGCGAGGGCGAAGTCGCGCTGGCGCTGACCGAGGCGATCCTCCAGCGGCTGGGTGCCACGCCCGAGCAAATGGACCGCGAACGGGCCCGCGCCCACGACGAGCTGTTCGGCGCCTAGTGTGAGTCCGGGAGACCCACGTCTCGCATATCATGCCGGCTACATTGAAACCGGCCGTCTCCCGACGCCTGTTCGTTGCACTCCTCCTTGTGCTCCTGAGCGCTCTCGCGTATCAGGCGACCGTCGATCGCGCGTTTCGGGTTGTTCGTGTGCCGATCATCGACGGCGCCCGGCAGCCCGGCGCCCACATGGTGCGCGTGACGCTGCCGGACCTGTCGTCCTTGCGCCGGTCCGTGCTGGTTCTCGCCGGCCAATTCGCCAACGGGCCGACGCGCCGCCAGCGCGCGCGGGTGTTTCTCGGCGGAGTCAGCCGCGCGGAAATCGACGTCGGGCCGGGCAGCGGCCGGCGCTTCGCGCTGGTGCTGTCGGAGGGCACGGCTCGCGCAATCACGGGCGGGACCGGTGGCCAGTACGAAGTCAGCATCGCGGCCGACAGCGACGACTGGCGGTTGGTCTCACTGGAGGTATCAAACGCCTTCGCAGCCGCCGGCTGGGGGGTGGCGCTCGTCCCTGCCCAGGTCTCCGCCGATCCGCCCGTCCTTTCGTTTGCGTGGGCGCTTCTTGCGGTGCTCGGCACGTTGTCGATCTTTACTGGCACGAGGGTCAACGCCGGGTGGCTGCGATGGCCGCATCAGATCGCGGCGGGCCTGGTCATCGGCGCGCTGACCGTGGGGTGGCTGTTGCCACTTGCGTCGAGTCGCAGGGTCCTGGTCACGCCGTCGGTCTTCTGGATCGCCATCGGCGTGCTCTTCCTGCCGGCCCTCGCCCCGGTCGCCCTCACCACGTGGCGGTGGGCCGCCGCACTGACTCGAGCCGCCGCGCGATTCTGGCGGGGCCATGCGACCACGTGCGAGCGCGGCGCGGCTCTGCTGGGCCTGGTCGCCCTGGCAATCCTCCAGCCGCTGTTTGACGTCCTTCGCGACAGCCCGGAGTTCTTCGTCGCCAGAAACACGACGATCGGCGCGGCCGTGACGGCGGTCGCGCTCGTCGGCTTCGGTCTGCCGCTGCTGTTGCTCGCTGTCGAACGGCTGCTTCGGCGTGTCGCGCGCGGGCCGGCCACCGTGTTCTTCCTGGCGACCGTCGCGGTCCTGCTGGCCTCGATGTTTCATCCATGGCTCAAGCCACACGCGGTTGCTCAGCCGTGGAGCATGGCCGCGATGGCGCTGGGGGCCGGTATCCTGCTGGCGGGGGTTGCCTGGCGCAGCCCCACAATGCGGCAGTTCCTCGCCGCGCTGGCTCCAGCGGCGGTTGTCGTGCCAGTTGTGTTTTTTGCCAGTCCCGAGGTCAGCGATTCCCTGGCGTCGTCGGCCTCCGGCGCCCGACCGCCGCAACTGCGGAGCACTCCTCCCATTGTCTTCGTCGTATTCGACGAGTTTCCGCTGCACAGCCTGCTCGACGCTGAGGGCCGGATCGACCAGGTGCGCTTTCCGCACTTTGCGGCGCTGGCGCGCGAGGCGTCGTGGTTCCGCGAAGCCACCACCGTGTCGTCTCAGACGGTGTGGGCCGTGCCTGCAATTGTCAGCGGCAACTATCCGGTCGCGCCCAATGCCGTGCCCACGCTGCGCTACTACCCGCAGAACCTGTTCACCCTGCTCGCCGACCGCTACGAGATGTTCGTCTTCGGACGATTCCTTCAGTTGTGCCCCGAAGGCAGGTGCCACCGGGAAGTTGAAGGCCCTGCCGATGGACCGCTGGAGTTGCTCGCCGATCTTGCCGTGGTGTGGATGCACGTCGTCTCGCCGGCGCCGGTCGCCGAGCGGTTGCCGCCGGTGGTTGGCGACTGGCTCGGGTTCGCGCGAGCCGGAGCCTGGCGCACGGTCGACAACCGGCGTGTCCGCTATAGCCGCCTCACCCAGTTCAACCAGTTTCTGGCGACGATGGATGCGCGGCCGGCGCGGCTGTACTTCATGCATTCGCTGTTGCCGCACATGCCGTTCGAGTTCGTGCCGTCGGGGCATCGATACGACGCGCCGGATTACCAGGGCCGCGATGAAGACGGCGCCGGGCTCTTCAGGCGCGCGGGCCCCGACTACGCCGACGCGCTGCACCAGCGACACCTGCTGCAGGTCGGCTTCGTCGACACGCTGATCGGCCGAATGGTCGCGCGGCTCCGCGAGCTGGGCATCTACGATCGGGCTCTGGTGATCGTGACGGCCGACCACGGCGCCAGCTATCGAGAGGGAATGCCACGGCGCAACGCCCGGGATCGCAATCTGGCCGACATCGTGCGCGTGCCGTTGTTCATCAAGCGGCCCGGACAGAAGGCCGGGGCCATCGTGGATGGCGTCGCTGAGTCGGTGGACATCCTCCCGACGATCGCCGACATGCTGGGGATGCGCCTGCCATTTCAAGTCGACGGCCGGACCCTGGCGGTCGATGGCGCTCCACTCCCGGTGACGGGGACCTTCATCGACCGGAGCCTGAAGCGCGTGGCGCGTCGTCAGCTGACCGACTGGAGTGAGTCGAGCCGGGTCAGCCTCGCGCGGCGCATCGCGCGATTTGGCGTCGGTGGCTACGACGCCCTGTACGCATTGCCTGGCACGGCCGCTCTCGTGGGCCGTGACGTCGCCGGGTTTCCGCGCCGCGCCGGGACGCTGCGTGTGGAGCTGGCCGCGCTCGATGCCTTCGTGGATCCCCGCGACCGCGAGACGTTGCCCCTGTACACCCGCGCGCGTGTCTTCGGACGCGTCGCTCACCCGTTTGCCGTTGCCGTCAACGGGCGCATCGTCGCCACGACGAGGAGCTACCAGGAGAAGGGCGTATCGGTGCTGGCGACCATGATTCCCGCGGGAGCGCTGCGGCCCGGCCCGAACGAGGTCGAGATCTTCGTCGTCGACCGGACGGGGGATACGGTCACGCTGGAGTCGACGCTCCGCTGAAAGGGTCGCCTGTACTGCTGACGCTCGGCAGCGTCACCGTCGTCGAGTCGATGGCAGCAGCGCGATGGTCGCATCGGCCAACACGCTGGCGGGGCGCAGCAGCGTCACGACCTGGTCGTGCGCGAGCGCGCCCGACTCTGCCAGGCTCGCCAGGGCTGCCAATGCGTCGACGGTGATGAGACGGACCTGGCGCGATGCGCGGCGCAGGCCCACCGCCTCGTTCAGCAGCCGCTCGTCGACCGAGCCGCACACGACGTACACACAGGTCAGCAGGTCATCGCTTCCGACCTCGATCGAGGCAAGCTGCCGATTGCGTGCGTGGGATCCGGCGCCGACACGCGCGACCGCTCTGGTGGCGTCCATCGTCCACACGATGAACTGCTGGCCGGTGGCCGATATCCATCGCGAGTACTCGTCGGCCTCGTCGCGGGAGGTCGAGAATCCGAGGAAGTCGCCGAGCCGGTCCACCAGTTCTTCCACGGCGAGGCGCACTTCGGCGCTGCCGGCAAATCGCGGCACGGACTGATCGAGATACCAGGCGAGGTCGGCGGCCGTCGAGGTGTGGCACTGGAGATGGCGGCGGAAGTACTGGCGGGGCGTTTCAGGGAGAACCGAGTCGACCAGGATCGTCACGACGCGGGGGGCACGGCCGGGGCGGGCACAGGCGGGGCGACCACAGGCGGGGCGAGCACGGCCGGCCCCGTGGGCGCAACCGATCCCCCCGTGGGTTCTAGCGTGATGGCCGCGCGGCCCACCGGCCGGGGCAGGCCGGCCGGCGAATCGAAGACCGCGCTGGCGCGTCCGGTTGAATCGACCTGCAGCACGCCCGCGCTGGTTGCGCGCCCTGGCGAGATCAGCCACACCTGGTACACCTTGCCAGGGGGCGGCGCTTCAAGTCCGCGGGCATTGACTGCAACACCTTGAGTCCGGCTCCAGAGGACCTGCGCCGACTGGTCTTGCCGGCCCACCAGGTCAAAACGCAACAGGTCTGTCGCCGACGCGATGAGCGCGAGCGTCTGCGCGGATGCCGCCGCCTGCCGAGCCTCCCGCAGCCGCGCATCGGCGGCCTGTTGCGCCAGGGCCATGTCGCGCGCGGCGCGCTGGCGCGCGTCTTCGGCGCCGCGTTCGGCCGCCGCTGCCCGTTCGGTGGCTTCTCGCAACCCGGCGCTGACCTGCCCCTGCACGTAGATTGCAAACACGACGACCGCGGCGATGACGGCTCCGGCGATCCACCGGAACCTCCGCGACCCTGCTGGCTGCGCGGAGGCGGCCTCGAGCGGCAGCAGTTCGCGGGCGGGCGGGGGCGGGACCTCGACGTCGACCGCCTCGGCCAGCGCGAGAGTGCCTCGCCCACCTGACGGCTGCGGCGACCCGTCGGCACGAAGCTCGTTGTGGAGGCGCACCACGTTGTCGAGCGACCACGGCTGCCGAGGCCCCAGCTGCGGCGCGCCCTGGCGCAGTTCGGCCACCGCTTCGCGGAGCTCGCGCGACAGCGTGCCCATTTCGCGCTGCAGGTCCTGCTCGAGGGTGCCCAGCCGGGTTTCGGCGCGGTCGAACCCCTTGAGCGCCTGGTCGACGGCCGTCAGGCACGCTTCGGTGACGCGCGTGGTCTGCGCCTCGATCTGGCGGAGGGGCTCTTCGTGCGATTGCCGAATCGCCTGCCACTCGTGCTGCAGGCTCCGTTCGAACTGGTGGATGCGGGAGGTCGACTCGTTGAGCAGCCGCCGCTCGATGTCGTTCCACTCGCCGAGGCGACTGTGAAGTTCGACGACGGCGGTGGCGTGCCGCTCGTCGTTTTGCGCCCAGCGGTCGAGGATGCCAGCGCATTCGCGCGTCATCTCGCCAAGGCGTGTCTCGAGGCCGTTCAACGACTCCTGCGTTTGCCGAAGCTGGCGCAGGGCGAGATTGACCTGCTCCACTTGAATCTGCAGATCGGACGCTCGCGGCGTCTCTTCCATTGCGCGTGATGATACGACAAAACGATCGCGCGCCCAAGTGGTTTGCGTGGCGATCCTTCTTCGTGCACAATGGCCGTGCCTGCAGCATTGATGATCACACCCGCGCCCACGCCGGCCGACGCTGGGTCACCCGACGATTCTCCTCTCGCAGGGGCGCCTGGCCTCGTCGCCTGGTACGCGGAAGGCTTCTCCGATGTTCTGGGCGATCGGCTGCGGCTGTTCGACAACGCCGGCCCCGCCCACGAGCTCCTCCGATTCGGCGCCGCCGTCACTTCCATTCCCGGCTTCGAAGCGGCGGTGCGTACGCGCGTCGACGCGCTGGCGACCTTCACGCACCCGCTGTTTGCCAGGGTTCGTGCCCTCAGCGTGCTCGACGATCCGATCCCGCAGCTCGCCCTGGTGTCCGAGTTGGTCGCGGGGGAGCGTCTGTCGACGGTATTGCGGGCGGCTGACGCCCGAGGCGCGCGGCTCGACTCGACGTGTGCAATTTGGCTGCTTCGTCAGGTGCTGCCGGCCCTGGCGGCGTTTCACGACGCGACGGGAGGCGCCCAACACCGCCTGCTCGACACCGACCGCGTCTTGTTGACGCCCTCCGGCGAGATCGCGATCACGGAATACGTGTTTGGCGGGCTGCCGGACAACCTGCTGCTGGCGCCACGCACGTCCGACGTGGGCCAGGTGGCGCTGCTGGCCGTTGCCGTCCTGCTGGGACGGCCGCTTCGCCCCGACGAACTCGCCCCGAGTTTCGATCGGCTGGTGGAACTCGCTTGCTCGACGTCGCCGTCGGCCGACGTGCTCCGCCCATGGCTGACGCGGGCGCTGACGGTGGGGTCGAATCGCTTCACGTCGGCGCGGGAGGCCTATCACGCCCTCGACGAATTGCTGCCCGGCGTCTGGGGCAGTCGTCCCGGGCTACGCGAGCTGCCGGCCGCCGGCCAGGGGCGCTCTGCGGCGGTCGTACCCTCGCTGCCATCCGTGATGCCGGACGCGCGGCCGCGGCTGGCACTGCCTCCGGCGGCGTCAGAGGCCGTGATCCGGAGGACGCGACGTCTCTGGTGGGCAAACCGCACATTGAGCGTGATTGCGACGATCGAGGCGGTGTGCATCGTGGCCTTGATCTGGCAAATCGCGGGGTCGAGCGTTCCGGTGCCCCAGCCGGCGCCGCCGCCCCAGATTCAAGCGGCCGGCCTCTCGCCGCCGATTTCACCGACGTCACGCTGGGTGATGTCGGTGCTCGCGCCGGAAGCGTCGACGCCGGCTGTCCCGGTGGCGACCGACACGGACGTGCAGCTCATCGGGCCAAACTCGGTCACTGGCTGGCTTGTGGTCGACTCCCAGGCAGCGGTCAAGGTCTACGTCAATGGCCGGCTGCTTGGCGTGGCGACGCACAAGCGTTTTGGCGTGCCGGCTGGCGATCACACCATCACGCTCGTCAACAACGAGATCAACTTCCGGGCGTCCCAACCCGTGCGAATCGTCGCCGGCCGATCGGTACTGGTCGCGGCCAGGCCCGAACGGCCATGACAACGCAGACCGCCGTCGCGCCGAGCTACGACCGTCGCTTTTTCATGAGCATGGCGGTGGTCATCGCCCTGGTCGTCTTCGTGGGGTTCGCGCCGACCTACTACCTGCGCCCCATCTACTACGCCGAGCCGCTGCCCTCGCTTTTTCGACTGCACGGGCTCGTCTTCAGCGCGTGGATCGTGCTCTTCGTCGTCCAGACCGCTCTGGTATCCGCCCGGCGGACCGACATCCACCGGCGGTTGGGACTCCTCGGGGCCGCGCTTGCGCTCGTGATGCTGGTGATGGGATATCTGGTGGCCGTTGCCGCCGCGCGTCGTGGCTTCTCGACACCCGGGCTCCCGCCGCCGCTGGTGTTTCTCGCCGTGCCGATTTTCGACCTGGTAGCCTTTGCGACGCTGGTAGGGTCTGCCCTTTACCTTCGCCGGACGCCTGCGGCGCACAAGCGGCTCATGTTGCTGGCGACGATTGCCGTGCTCACGGCCGCAATCGCCCGGCTCCCCTACGTGCTGCCGCTGGGGCCACTGGCCTTCTTCGGCTTCACGGACCTCCTGGTCTTCGCCGCGATGGCGTACGACAGGTGGACGCGTGGACGTGTGCACCCGGCGCTGCTCTGGGGCGGCCTGTTCCTGATCGCCTCGCAGCCCCTGCGGATGGCCATCGGCGGCACCGGCACGTGGCTGGCCTTTGCCACGTGGCTCACGCGCTGAGCCGCGGGGCGCTCCTGCCGGAGCGCCCCGAACCTGAGCCCACGCCCTACCGGAAGATCTGACGTCCACCGTAGGACGCCATCTCGTTTTCGAGCTCGGCGGCGTGCGCCTCGTCGCGCGCCCGCGCCGACATCACCACGTCGCCGTCACGTACGGCCTTCTCGTAGGCGGCCACGCGGTCCTTGGGAATCGTCGCGCCCACCATTGCGCCGAGCACCGTCCCGGCCGCGGCTCCCGTGCCGGCGCCGGCAATCGCACCGGCAATCGGCCCTGCCACGATCAGCCCCAGACCGGGGACGCTGATTGCCGAGGCCGTCGCTACGATGGCGCCCAGCGCAGCGCCCACCCCGAGGCCGATGCCGCCGCCCTTTCCCGCTCCTTCGGCTGCACGCGACGCAGGTGTCTCATCGGAGAAGTATTGCTTCCGCGTCTCATCCGACATCGCGATGTTGACGTCGTCGGGGCCGTAGCCATAGCGGTCGGCCATGGTGTCGTACGCGGTTCGCGCTGCCTCGGGGCCATACACCCCCGAGACCCACCGATCGCCTCCAACCGTCGCGCCCGGAACCCCATCGGTTTCGTCGAAGACGTCGTTGCGCGCCTGACGCGCGCGGCCCTCGGCGTTCTCGCGTTCGCCCTCACGTTCAAGCGTGCGATCGCCGGTCACGGCGCCAGCCGCGTCTTTCACGGCACCTTTGACCCGCTGTCCAAATGCAGAGCCCTCTTCGCGGAGCGTATCGTCCTGGTGACTCATCGTCCTGACTCCTTCGGTAGTGAGCGCCGAATCGACCTGGCCAGACGCCAGGGCGCCGCTCGACGCTGTGCCGATGACATCGCAAGGACGCTGCCACGTCCCGAGTGGCTCTAAGTGCGTGTGTGGGGTCCCGCTGAGCCGCGGAGAGCCGGTATCGAAAACCAGCCGGTCGTGCAATCGCTGCACGGCAACAGCGGTCGCGTTAGGAGGTTGCGATATCCCTCACCGTGCGTGATGCAGAAGTCGTTTGGCGCGAGGCCAGAAGCCCGCGCTCCATTCCCATGAGCACGAGCCGCGCAAGGCCCGATCCGATCGCCGACCCGATCACGACTGACAGAACGAAAATTGCTACGACGACAAGAAACAGGACCATAGCGCCTCCAGGCGTTCGATCCTGTGAGAGAGCAGGAATTGTGCCGGCCCCTCAGACTGGCCAAGAAGTGGCGAACCTTCGCTGAATGGGCGGGTTAGAAGCCAGACTCATAGACCTCGCGGGCCCGGGTCGTGTAGAAACGTCACTCAGCGGATCGGCGGTGGTGCACGGTCAGCTCGCGCAGCGCTTGTACGGAAAGTCGCGGCCTTGCGCCTCGCCCTTGACGACGCCTTCAATGCGCGCGGTGACGGTGGCGTCGGCATTGCGGCGATAGATGATGCGCTGCGGAAAGTCGTGCGACAGGTTCTCGAACACCACCACGCCGTCCTCGATCGACTTCACGGGGAATGCCGCCTCGGCCTGGCCCGAGGGTCTGGCTACGTAGGCCAGGGCGCCGTCGACGACGGCGATGCGGAGGAACTCGAATTCGGTCGTCTTGCCGCCGACGACCGTGCGGCTCATGCCGAGCATGGAGCCGCCCCGAGGCGTCATCCACTGCTCCTCGACCAGACCGTTGGCGCGCGCCTGGGTCCAGCAGCCCGACAGCCACGAGAGGCGGTCGACGTCAGCGCCAGCCTGCGTACGAGCGGCGCGAGCCCCGCCGCCAGGGCCCGGGGACGCGGCGACGGCGACCACCAGCGAGAGGAAAGCGACGTTCAGCGTGTGCATGGCGAAGGATGGTAGCGGCAACCCCGGAGGGCTGTCTTGAAGAATGCGACATGCGGATCAGGGCGTTGGCTGGTGCTCCACGACCCGCACCTCGAACACCGACGCCGTCAGCGCATCGGCCGCCGGCTGGAAGCGCACGGTGACGCGGCGCTTGCCGCGTGTCACCGCCTCGGGCACCGGGTAGACCTTCTCGAGCCACTCGGTGGGGTGATAGGCCAGCGTCTCGCTCGCGACTGTCACGCCATCCACGAGCACGTCGAACACGCGTCGCCGTCCCTCGCCGCCGCGGTACATCGCCGCAATGGCGACCGGGCGGTCGGGCGTGACTTCCAGCTCGTAGCTGAACCAGCCCTCGCGAGTCTCGCGGCCGACCCGTCCCTCGAATTCCGGCTGCGTGGTCTTCTCGCCACGAAAGCCGTGCGCCTGCTCGCTTGCCGGCGTGTCGAGATCGACGCTGTCGACCACGCGTGGCGCGGCCCTCAATGCCGCGTCGGCCGCTTTCCGTGTCGCCCAGGCAGCCGGCGAGTACATTTTCCAGTAGACGGAGTAGCGCGTCTGGCTCGCCTGATAGAACGGGACCAGCGTGACGTCGTGCGGCTGGCCGACGCCCGACGTGCGGAACGTGAGAGGACGATCGGGCACCGGCACGATCGACGCCAGGAGGCGGCCCGGGTCGGGCATCACCAGGGCGGGCACCTCCACCGCGGAGACCTTTGAGAGCGGCGGCGCGCTGGGCCCGTAGCGCTTGGCGGCATCGAGCCCCACGACGCCGAGTTCGCCGGCCAGCAGAATCGGCCCGTAGAAGAGCGCGACCGTGTCGGCGGCGCCGGGGAGCGCTTCCGTGCGCAACGACATCGGCAGGCCGACGTCAAGGGTGTCGCCCGTGGCCCACTCACGGACGATCGAGACGTAGGAACCAGGCGTCGAGTCGATCGGTTGCGAAACGCCGTTGACCGAGACGCCGAACCCGGACGTCGCCCAGAAGGGGTGTCGAACGCGCACGGTCAGGCGCACCGGACGCTCGGCCGTGAACGCCAGGTGCGATCGCCCCTCTTCCGGAAACCGCGTCGTCTGCCGCACCACCAGGCCGCGATCCCTCCACGTCAGCTCGCTGGAGATGAAGAGGTTCACAAACAGCGCGCCGGCGTCGTGGAAGTAGATCGTGTCGGCGTACTTCGCGTGGTTCTCGAGGCCCGTGCCGACGCAACACCAGAACGAGCGGTCCTTGGTGGAGTAGGACTTCCATGCGCCCGGCTTGAGAGGACAGTAGTAGATCACGCCGCCGGTGGCGGGGTCCTGCGAGGCCAGGATGTGGTTGTAGAGGCCGCGCTCGTAGAAGTCCATCGTCGTCGCCGACGGGCTCCACGAGAAGAGGTGCCGCGTCAGCTTCAGCATGTTGTAGGTGTTGCACGTCTCGGAGCTTTCGCCGCCCAGGTGTCGCTCGAAGCGGTCGACGGGGAAGAAAATCTCTCCGTCGCTGTGGCCGCCGTTGGCGTACGAGCGATGCCGCGCGACGCGATCCCAGAAGTACATCGCGATGTCGCGATATCGCGTTTCGCCCGTCAGTTCGTACTCGCGCGCGGCGCCGATGATCTTCGGAATCTGCGTGTTGGCGTGGAGCCCGTCGAGCGTGTCGGTCCCGGCGGCGAGCGGGTCGAACACGGCTGCGTGATCGAAGGCTCGAGCCAGCCGCAGGTGCTCGGGATCGCCGGTCACCCCGTAGAGCGAGGCCAGCACGTCGTTCATGCCGCCGAACTCGGTCTGCAGCATGGCCTGCTGCGCGGCCGGAGTCAGCCGGTCCATCCGTGACCGGACCCATGCCACCTGCTTGAGCAGGACGTCGAGAGCCTGCCGATTGCCGCAGAGCTGATGCATGTCGAGCAGGCCAGCCAGTATCTTGTGCAGCGTGTAGTACGGCGCCCATACGCGCTGCCGCGTTTCAACGCGGTCGATCAGCTCTTCCGGGAACGCGGACAAGTAGCCCGGGGTGAAGCCCTTCGCGGTGAGAGCGAGCTGGATCTTCGCCAGCTCGGCGACCAGTGCGTCGCCGCGCTGCTTGAAGCGAGCGTCCCCGGTGGCGGCATACATCAGCGCCACGGCCGAGAGGTAGTGACCGGCGGTGTGGCCGCGTAACTCGACGTCGGGGGCCTCCCACCCGCCAAGCGGCTTTGCGGTCGTCGGCAGGCCCGCGGTCAGCCGGAAGGCGTGAAGCAGCCGATCCTGATCGAGCTCGAGCAGGTAGGCCTGGTCGAGCAGCATCGCGTCTTTGAACGGGCCGTCGAGCAGCCGCACCGCGGTCAGCGGAAAGGGACGGGCCAGCGGCGCCACTCGGTCGCCGGGTTGTGCCCGATCCTGCGCCGTCACCGCCGCGAGGCCCACGACGGTCCACGTCAACGCCAACCACGCCCGTCTCCGCTCCATGCGTCCTCCGAACCGAACGCGTAGAGCTTAGAACAGTTCGCTACCGGATGGCTTTTCGCGCTGCGCTTTCCGCCTGTCTCAGGAATCCGCGGATTCTGGGATTTGGGGATTCTTCTGCGTGGAATTGCTGTCACGATCGCTCGGACAAGTCCACCGAACGTAGTGACAAGCGATCGACCGGCGGCGCGGCGAAGCCGCGCGCGCGTGCGGCGGCAGAGACGACGCGGCCTCCCCCCGCTTCGCGGCCGCGCCGGTCGATCGGGGCGGTCACTGGCGATCAACTTCGAGGGACCGAAAACCCCAGAATCTCGAAACTCGCAGATCCTTCAAGACGATTGTCCAGTCTGCAGAGGATCGCGATCCTTCGGCAGGCGTAACACGATCCGGCGGTACTGAAGGCTGGTCGTGCCGAAGTTCAGCAACAGCGCCCGACGCAAGTTCGCGCCCTTCAGATAGTTCATCACCTGCGCCTGTTCGACAGGGCCGAGACCATCGAGCGCTTTCACCTCGACGAGGACGTCACCGAAGCACACGAAGTCGGCGCGGTAGCCCACTGGCAGCGTCCGCCGCTTGTACCGAATCGGGATCGGCGGCTCGCCGACGAAGTCGATGCCGCGTGCCTCGAACTCGACCGTCAACGCCGCACGATAGACCGATTCGAGATAGCCGCACCCAAGCTCACGATGTACTTCCATGGCCGCACCGATGATCGCGTAGGTGTGCGGATCGACAAAGGAGCGAAGACGATCTTCGGCCATGCGATTCTGGTGTGCATGGCTCGTGCCGGCCGCATGGCCTCAAAATATGGGCGTCAAAGACTTGAACGCGATGAAGCGGTTGCAGAAAACTGCCCTAGCGGTTCAGAGGAGATCGCAAAATCTGCTGACAAGCGATCGACCGGCGGCGCGGCGTAGCCGCGTCGCGGCACGTCGCAAGCGGCAAGGATGAGAGACTCATGACCGCGCGGTCTCTCATCCCCGCCGCTTACGAGGTGCCGCAACACCGGCCGCTTCGCGGCCGCGCCGGTCGATTCGGACCGGTCACTGTCGATTAATTTCGAGGGACCAAAAATCCCAGAATCTCGAAAATCCGCGGATCCTTCAGACTTACTGTGCCAATCAGCTAGTTGATCGGCTTGGCAGTGCCGAGCTTGACCAGCTTGTCGACCAGCGCCAGCATCTCCGCATTCGCCTTCGCAGCAGCCTCGTTCATCTTGCGGCTCAAGACGTCCATCTGCTTCGACAACTTCTCCATTTCGCCGTTCAAGTCGGGCATCGACCGGGCGACTGCCTGCATTTCCTTGTCGAGCTCGGCCATCTTCGCGTTCAGCACCTCCATCTCGCGGCTGATCTTTTGTTGCTCGACTTCGATCAGTTGCCGCTCGGCCGCGCTCAATTCATGCGACTGCCGTTGGCCCAGCGCGCCCTGGCGGGCGCCCAACGCGCCTTGCTCGGCGCCCACGGCGCCCTGACGCGCGCCCACTTCGCCCTGGCGCGCGCCGATCAGTCCCTGTTGCGCGCCGATGGCGCCCTGCTTGGCGCCGATCTCGCCCTGCTGCCGCCCGATCTCCGACATCGGCCGGACGATCGCGGCCGCCTGATCGATCGCGGAAGGATCGCGCACCTCATAGGCCTGGCCGCCACGACGGAACCACAGCACGCGCTCGCCGCGATCGTACCGGGGTTCGGCACGGCGCTCGTGGAAGTTGCCCGACGAGATGGTGCCCTCCTTGTCGCCAAGGACGAGCATGTAATCCAGGCCCGATCCGGGCGTGTGCGTCTGCGTGCTTGCGACCGGCGGTCGGGGAGCGGCGGCCGCGGTCTGTGCGGACGCAGGCCGTTCGATCAACGTCAAGGGGACCAGCGCGACCAGCGCGGCGGCGACCAGCGCCCAGCCCGCAAGACGAACGGCGATGGTCGGCGAACCATGATCAAGCATGCCTATCCTCCGTTTCAGGCTCGAAAATGAATGCGCGGCGCCCGAGGCTGACGCCGCGCCCGGCAGAGGCGCGACGCCCAGCGTCACCAGGAGGCGACCGTAGTCGCGCGGCTCGGCGTCGAGCACGCGCAGCACGGCAGCATCACAAGCGGCCTCACGCGAGATGACGTACTCGCGCGCCGCCAGGTGGGCCAGCGGGTGAAAGAAGAAGAGACGTTCGGCGAGCGACGGCACGAGGCCCAGCCACAGGTCGCGCCGGCGCACGTGTAGCAGCTCGTGGCAGAGGGCCATCTGCTGCTGTTCCGCGGTCAGTGACGGCCAGCGGCCTGACGGCAGGATGACCACGGGCCGGACAAGCCCGGTCACCATCGGCGCGTCAATCTCGGCAGAGAACCGGACGCGAGGCGGCGGCGACAGGCCCGACCGCTCGGACAATTCACCCACCAGGCGCACAAGGCCGGCATCTGCCGCATGCGAGCGCGCGCGGATCGACGAAACGCGGCGCCACTGGCCAATGGCCAACACCGCCGCCACCGCGAGTCCGCCCAGCCAGATGACGATCAGGGCAGCGCGCCAGGTGAAAGTTCCGGCCGCCCGGCTCTCTGACAACGGCCTCACATCGTTGCTCACCGCCGCCGGCGCGTTCAGAGTGGAGGTCACCGTCATCGAGGGCGGCAGGATCGGCACGGCCACCGGCTCGATCGAGGCCAGGCCGAGCAGCAGTTTCAACGAGACCAGCCACCACACCGTGCACCGCACCGCGGCAGGAAGGCGACCGGTGGCCGCCGACAGCGCCCAGACGCCCAGGGCGACGATGGCGCCGGCAATCGAGGCGCCGGCCAGCGCGTCGAAGATGGCTTGGAAGGAGGTCGCCGTCATCGCGGTTCCTTTCGTCGCGCCGATTGAAGGCGCGTCAGCACCGCCTCGAGCTCCTTGACTTCCGCGTCGCTGAGCCGGGCCGACTCGCTGAGGTAGGCCACAAAGGGCGCGACCGAGCCGCCCAGATTGCGATCGACGAAGCGCCGGATGGCCCCCTGGGTGAGCTCCTCGGAGGACGCGCGCGCCTGATAGCGGTAGACGCCGCCGGCAAGGCGACGGCTGAGGTACCTCTTCTTCCGCAACCGGTCCATCATCGTGATGACGGTCGAGCGGGCCAGTCCGTTAGGCGCGCCGAACTGCTCGACCACTTCGCTCACGGTGGCGCCGCCGCAATCGGCGACGTGCCGCAACAACGACAGTTCCTGGTCGCCAATGGTGGGTGGGGGCATCCGGATCGGCTCCTGACTACAAGTGTAGACACTCTAGATCGTGACGACACGTGTAGTCAACTGCGGCGCGTCAGATTCCAGGGATGAGGCGGGGACGAACTTCTACCGGGCGAGTCGCGACAGCCCCTGCGGCATCGGCTCGACGCCGCGGCGCCGCTGCTCGTACGCCTGAGCCACGCTGCTGCCTGCGGCGGCCCCGCCAATCGCCCGATGGACGAAACGCCGCGAGTCCACCACCTGCGTCAGCCCCGGGCCGGTGATGATCATGGCGGGCTCGTCGAGGACGGCCGGCCAGCGGTCGAGGAACAGCGAGTAGTCAGCGACGATGTCCGGCAAGGCGCCGGCGACCCGGTCGGGACGCGTCTGCCGGCTGTCGGTGATCGGGTACCAGACGTCGGCCAGGTGGAACAGGAAATGGAGCAGGAAGCCCGGCCGCGTCCCGATCGAGGCCACCTCCCTGTCCAGCGCCTGACCGACCTCGGCGGGCGACATCCCCAGCCGGGCAAAGTACTCGAACAGACACTCGCGGTGCGCATTGGCGGCGGCCTGCTCGTCGGCGTTGCCGCCAGGTCGCGGGAGCGTGCGGCGCGACAGATTGGTGTAGTCGAGGACGAAGACGATCTCGCCGGATCGTCGCGTCCTGGCGGCCACCGCGGCGACCAATGACGCGTCGGCCATGACGACTCGACGCGCGGGCGTCTCTGGAAGCGCCATCTCCATGGCCCGACGGGCTGCCACTGCGTGGTCGTTGTCGTTTTCGAAGCCGCGGACCACGAAACGCTGGCCCTCGACGAGCAGCGCCACCTGCACGGCGAGGATCAGGGTCGCCGCGCGACGCATGTGGCCGAGCGCGGGTGCGCCAAGCCGCAATGCAGCGCCAAGCGTCACCGCGCCGAGCACCAGAACCGGGTAGTTGCTGTAGCGCTCGAAGTCGCGAGTCGAGACCATCACCCCGGTCACGAGTTGCTGATTCATCAGCACGAGCGGCACCAGCGCGCAACTGGCAGCCATGCCGAGAGCCTGGGATTCTGCCAGGCGCCACCGCCAGGCGATCCCGCACGCCGTCAGAAGGACCAGCGCGTAAATGACGGCGGGCGACACAGCGGGAATCGACGATGAGAACACGTGGCGGGTCAGCGACGCGCTGGCGGGTCCAGATAGATACGTCGTGGCGTGCTGCAACGCCGCCGCCGCCACCGCGGGCACCATGACGAGCAACAAGCTGCGCGCCATCGTCGCTCGTCCCGACGCGAGCAGCCATGCAGCCAGCACGCTTTCAAGAACCAGCAGCGGGAGCGCCACAAACACGTACATCCACGGCATCAGCACGTGCAGTGCGGCGAGGGCCGGCATGGCGTAACGCTTGCCGCCGGGGTCCTGGAGCCATCCCCAGAGCAGCCTGAGCGCCACAAGTCCGATGCAAACGCTCAACTGGGGTTCGGGCGTGCGGAACAGTGAGAAATACGACGTAGAAAAATCAGGGATCACCGATTGGCAGGTCCCGCCGCACAGGTTGCGGAGCCACGACAGGCCCCCATGGGCAGGCAGCAGGTGTGTGATCGCCGTGCTGCCCAGAGAGCCGAACTCCTGCCCGAACAGCAGCAGCAGGGCGACCGCCAGGCGCCTGCCCGGCGAGCGCACTGTCGTTGCAGCCAGCGCGAACGCTGCCAGCGCCGCCAGTGCCGGAAAGACCGCGTCGGCGACGATCAGCGCGGTCGTCGCGTCGTCAACCATCGATGCAAGCGCCCGAAGGGCAAGCGAGGAAAGCCCCCGATGGCCCCCGGCCCCTTCTTCCGTCGCCAACCGGAGATAGCTGTCCTCGTCGTACACAGACTTGAAGTACGCGGTGTCGCCCGTGTGGCTGGCGTACCACGCGTGGGGCGCCAGGGCCAGCACCGAGACGAAGGCCGCCAGTGCGAGGGCTGCCAGGATATCGGCGCGCGACGCCAGTCGCGCACTTGCGCCGGATGTCACGCGAGGCGCCCCCGGACAATCTGGAAGGGCAGCAGGGGCCTCCAGATTGGGACGCGTTCCATCGCGCGCTCGAGTGGTTGTCCGAGCGGGCGATCCACGATCATCGGGGGGAAGAAGCCAAAGCGAGTGAGCTCGACGTCGATGAAACCGGCTCCGGCGAGCGCTCGCCGCAGCAGGGACGCCCGCATTCGCGCGACGCCGCCGTCGCCCGCCCACGTCATGCCAGGCGTGATCGCCATCTGCAGGTAGAAGAGCGGATTGAACGCGTTGGGCTCGAGGAACGCCACTCGTCCGCCAGGCTTCAACATCCGCGCGACACCGGTCAGGCAGCGCTCGATGTCGTGCACGTGATGCAGCATGAATAAGCCGATGACTCCGTCGAACTGGCCCTGCAAGTGCGGCGGAGGCGAGGCGGCGTCGACCTTGTGCACCTCGACCGGCCTGGGGCGCGCGTATCCTGGAGCCGCGACAGCAGCACCCCCGACAGGTCGCATGCCTCGACGCGAAAGCCGCGCTGAAGCAGCGGAATCGTGTACCGGCCCATGCCCGCGCCGATCTCGAGCAGGCGATCGTCTGGCGCGAACTCTCCGAAGGCCAGAAGCTCGTTCAGGTGGCGATCGAGATAACGCGACGGCCGCGGCACCATCCTGGGCTTGGCGTCGTGCTCGAAGTACTCGACCTGCTGCGTGTTGTGCGCCAGCTCGTCGCCGTCGGTTGCCTTAGCTCCCATCGTCTTCTCCACGCGCGGGCTGCGCCGCCAGCTTGCCCCAGCAGGCCCACCCGATAGCCGCCACGGCGCTTCGCAAGCGGCCAACAGACGAATAAGCCGATGCGCCGGACGGTCGCCGGGCGCGTGACACCGGCACGGAAGTCATGGGCAGACCGCACAAGCCCGCCGTGGCCACCACGGAGGCCCGGCCTCGCGCCCGTGCCACGATGCGCCTGGCCGCACGGCGCGACACGAGCACGTAGAGGCCCGCGTCGTGCGGGACGCCTGTGAGCCAGTGGAGCACTCGCTTGAACATCCGCGACGTGCGGAGTCTGCCCGCAGACTCGTAGTCCCCCCGCCTTCCGGCAAAGACGATGTCGAAGCCGTCGTTGGCCCGCGCGATCAGCGCGGGGATTGCCTCTGGCGGATCCTGAAGATCCCCGTCGAGGGCGACGGTCCAAACGCCGCGGGCCTCGGCCATACCTGAAACCACCGCGCGATGCTGCCCCAGGTTGACTGGGTGCGTGACTACGCGAACGCATTCGTCGCGTTCCGCCATGATCCGGGCCGCCTTGCCCGAACCGGCGGGGCAGGCGTCGTCGACGACGATCAGCTCGTACCGGCAGCCCTGCCGCGTCGAGCGTCGCGCCAACGCGGATCCGCAGCGGCTGGAGCGTGTCGGCCGTGCGGTACACCGGCACGACCACGCTGACCAGCGGACCCCCGTGGGGTCTCGTCTTACCACGCATGGGGATGTGCATCGAACCAGCGGAGCGACTTGGCGAGGCCGTCGTGCAGGCTCGTCGTTGCGCGCCAACCCAGGCCAGAGGCCGCCGCCGCCGTGTCGGCCACGGCAGTTGCGCGGTCACACACTCGTGGAGGTGCCGCCTTGCTCAGCACGGGCACGGGCCGCCCGGTGACGTGTTCGACCGCGCGGACAACCGCTTCGTTGCTGATGGCAGTCCCGCTTCCGACGTTGAAGACCGAAACGCCGGGGGCATCGAGGGCGGACGCTCGCATGCATGCGTTGATCACATCGGACACGTACACGTGGTCGCGCCATGCGCCGGGTGTCAGCGGCATCGGTGTGCCCGTCAACGCCGATCGAATCGCGGTCGGGACAAGGCGGCCTGGCGGTTCCCACGGCCCATACACGGAAAAGATCCGCAGAACGGTCGTGGGCCAATCGTTGGCCAGCGCCCACTGCTGCACCAGCAGTGAGGTGGCTGCCTTCACGGCGCCGCGAAAGACGGATGGCAGCAACGGCTGCGATTCACGGGCCGCCTCGCCGGGCCCGTACTCGAGTCCACTGCCTGCATGCAGGAGACGGCGCGGCGAGTGGTCGGCCAGCGCTTCAAGAAGATTCAGCGTGCCGATCACCGCGCCGGTGGCCATGACGCTCCGCGAGGCGGGCGTATCGGGATGGCCGCCTGGCATCGCGAGATGGACGACGAGATCGGCGCGTGCGCAGCTCACGGCGCGACGCGCCTCGTCGAGGTTGGTCAGGTCGGCCTGGTGCCAGATGACGTCGCGCAGGCCAGCGAGCCGACTGCGGGCGCTCGTCGGACGGACCACCACGTGGACTTCGGCGCCAGCGGCGAGCCCCGCGCGCACCAGATGCGCGCCAAGGAAGCCGGTGGCTCCGGTGACCAGCCAGCGGGTGCCGTTTGTCACGATGCCTGCGAACGGACCGCGATCGGTGGCTGCTCCCGCCACTGCTCGACCACGCGTGCCAGCGCTGCCCGATTGGCCGCGAGCGCGGCCCCGGAGCTGGTGCGCTGGAAGGCTTTCAAGGCCCCCAGCATCTCGGCGGTGGCCGCCTCGCCAGACTCTCCGGCGATGTCGCGGTGGAACGATCGTCGAAGAAACGAGAAAGTGCAGTCCAGGCGAACCATCTCGCTCATCAGCAGCTCGACGGGCACAGGGAACCCGCGTCCGGGCCGGGTGAGACCGGCAAAGCCAAATGGCACCGAGAAATGTCCGCGCAATCGTTCGACTGTGCCGTCTGCCAGGGCGTCGAAGAGGCACGCCGACCGGCGTTGAATCGACAGGTCGTTGAGCCCGACGTACACCCGTGTCAGCGGCAAACGTGAAAATTCGGCGACGCGGCGCACCGCCGATTCGGTCTCGATGAGGATGCCAACCCCCACGCGCGCGGCCGCGTAATCGAGCGCCGCCTCCACCTCCTCGGGCCCGGTGACCATGGGCAGAAGCACCTCGTCGGCGCCGAACCGCACTGCGGCGTCGATCTGAGCATGCGTGGCCTCGCCGAAGCGATCGGTTCTGCAGATCACCTTTGCCTTCGTGCAGCGTCGCACTCGGATCAGATCGTCCAGGGTGTCCGATCCGATCTGCGTGTCCGCGCCCGCCTGACGCTGATGTTTTCCTGCCGCCTCCCAGTCGATGACCACCGCGGATGCGCCGCCGGCAACGACCCCACCGATGGTCGTGACGTCGGTCGAGACAGGAGAAGGTCGAACGGCGCGGCAGACGCGGGCTGTGATTGGCTTGACTCGGGCGACACGCGATGCTCCGGCGCCGATCACAGCCTGGGGGTTGACTGAAGCGCCGGCAGGCTGGCAGCCGCGATGGCCTGGCCATGGCGCTTGTCGGTCTCGTCGGGCACGTGGAAGGTGATGCGGTCGGCCAGTTCGGGGAACTCGATCTGCAACACTTCCCGCGCGCCGTCGACGATGAGGTCGCCGCCGGAACCGGAGGTCACGCGACCCAGTACGAGCACGTGCTGCAGATCGTAGAAATCAGCGAAGTGCGCGACCCCGTAGCCCAGGTATGTTCCGATTGTCTGGTAGATTCTCCGCGCCCGCTCGTCGCCGCTCGCCATCAGCGCCTGGACAAGCTTCAGCTTCTCGGGCAGCGGCAGATCGGCTGGAGCATCGATCCCGGCCGGCGCCAGCAACCGCCCCACGGCCTGCTGCGAGAAGTACTGAGAGCCCACGCCGTAATCGCCCGACCACTCGTCGACGGCGGCCGCGGGGTTGAAGTCCACCGGCACAAATGCCAGCTCGTTGAGCCACGACGTGATGTTGCCGTCCGGCGTCACGTAGCCGGCCGCGGTGCTGGTGCCCAGTGCGATGCCGAGGATGGCGTTCTTGCCAAGCGACATCGAACCGGCCAGCGCCGTCACCTCGCCGTCGTTGACCACCTCGAACGGCACATCGTGCCAGGCCTTGCGGATCTCGAGGAACAGGTCCTTCACGCGCGCGTCGAAGGCGTCCTGCGGGACGCCCCGGAAGAGTGAGCCCGCCTTCACCCGGTTGTTGACGTAGACTCCTGCCGCGCTGCCGCCGATCGCGTCCACGCGCGGCAGGTGCGCGGCGGCCTTGGCGAGCGAGTCCATGATGCCGTCGACGTGGTACTGCGGATCGGGCTTGTGGTAGGGGTCCCACACCGTTTCCTCGGTGAAGACGGCGCGGCCGTCGACGACCGCGGCCACCTTGCGGTCGCTGCCGCCGAGATCGAAGCCGATGCGATACCCCTCGAGATGCCGCCCGAGCGGCCTCGTCTGCGAGCGTTCGGCCGGCAAATCGCGCGTGTGCACGACCTCGAGCGGATGGTCGAACATACGCAGCGCGACCAGCTCCGCGTCGAACCGGCCCCTGGCGGTCTCGCAGTAGTGGCTCGACAGGTGCGCGGCCAGCCGCGCCGGGCCGTCGATGGAAATCCTCCAGCCGCCGCGCGACCACAGGATGAACTTCACGAACCGCTCGAGATACGTTCCGTTGGCGGCGGCCTGCGGGTGCGACTCGGGGAGCACGCGGACGTCGAACCGGAACACCGAGCCGTCGGCCTGTTCGAGCGCGAGACCGACCGGCTCGGCATCGGGCGTTGCGCCGACCAGCGCGCGGAAGGCGCGTGTAGCCAGGACGGCCGGGCGGAACGCCGGATCGAGAACCGGTCGCACCCGCGGGGCGACCAGCAGCAGACCGTTGTTGGTGTCCATGGCTCAGCGCACGCAGGCCCGAACTCTTGTACCTAGGCCCGAACTTCAGTCCGGGCGCGCAAGCCGCGATTTTAGCATCGCACTCGAGCCTTGCGGCGCGCCCGAGTCGACAGGTAACGTTGGGGGATGTCCAAGCCTCTTCGCGTGCTCGTGGCCGGATGCGGCAACATGGGCGCCAGCCACGCTCGCGCGTACCACAAGATGGCCGACTTCGAGATCGTGGGCCTGGTCAGCCGCGGCCCTGCCAGCCGCGCCGCACTCAGCCAGCAACTCGGTGGCCTGCCACAGTACAGCGACTACTACGAGGCGCTCGAGACCACCAGACCCGATGTAGTCAGCATCAATACCTATCCGGAAACCCACGGGCCGTATGCGCGCGCCGCACTCGAAGCGGGTTGCCACGTCTTCTGCGAGAAGCCGCTGGCCGAGACCGTCGAGGAGGCGCAGTCCATCGTCGACGCCGCGGGCCGCTACGAGCGCAAGCTGGTGATCGGCTACATCCTGCGCGTGCATCCGGCCTGGATCCGGTTCATCGAGCTGGCGCGCACGCTGGGCAAGCCCCTGGCGATGCGCATGAACCTGAACCAGCAGAGCCACGGCCCGACGTGGACGGTGCACCGCAACCTGATGAACTCGATGAGCCCGATCGTCGACTGCGGCGTGCACTACGTGGACGTGATGTGCCAGATGACCGGTGCAAGACCGGTGCGAGTGTCGGCCATCGGCGCGCGGCTGAGCGACGAGCTCAAGCCGGGGATGTACAACTACGGGCAGCTCCAGGTCACGTTCGACGACGGGTCGGTGGGCTGGTACGAAGCCGGGTGGGGCCCGATGATGAGCGAGGTGGCCTTCTTCGTGAAAGACGTCGTCGGGCCGAAGGGGTGCGTGTCGATCGTCAAGGATCCCAGGGAAACCGACGCCGTCGCGTCCGACGACATCGACAGCCACACCAAGACCAACTGCCTCCGCGTGCACCACGCCGCCGTTGACGGCCACAACGAGTTTGTCAGGCCCGACGAGTTCATCAACACCGAGGACGAGCCCGATCACCAGGGGCTGTGCGATCGCGAGCAGGCCTTCTTCCTTCGCGCGATCCAGCAGGATCTGGACCTGTCCGATCACATGCACGACGCCGTCAACAGCCTGCGCATCGTGCTCGCCGCCGACGAGAGCATCAAGACGGGTGGGGTTGTGACGTTGTGAATGTGCCCGAACTGAAGTTCGAGCCTACGTACGGTTCCGACGTGCGTAGGGCGGAACCTCAGTTCCGCCGAAGCGATCAGTTCTCCGCGGGCTCGAAATTCAACGCCACGCCGTTGATGCAGTATCGCAATCCCGTCGGCGGCGGGCCGTCGTCGAAGACGTGGCCCAGGTGGCCGCCGCACCGGCTGCAGTGGACCTCGGTCCGCGCCATGCCGAAGCTGCGATCGACAGTGGAGCCGATCGCGTCATCGAGCGGCGCGAAGAAGCTCGGCCAGCCGGTGCGGCTGTCGAACTTGCGGTCGGCGACGAACAGCCGTTGCCCGCATCCTGCACAAGTAAATGCCCCGGGGCGGTGTTCGTGCAGCAGCGCGCACGAGCCGCGCTGCTCGGTCGCATGCCCGCGGAGCACGGCGTACTGCTCGGGCGTCAGGATTCGGCGCCACTCCTCGTCGGATTTCTGAACCGGAAAGGTTTTTGTTTCAGGCATCGGCGTTGCTCATAAGGAAATGACTGCAGGGCTAACGCCCTGCCCCACGGGAGGCCGCGATGTACTGCTGCACCACCGCGTCGATATCCCGGTCCCGCGAAAACCCGAGCTCCAGCGGCCGGCTGATGTCGATCGCCTCGGGCCACGTCCCGACGATCCGCTCAATCCGCGGGTCGATCTCGCAGCGCACGCGAGCCCTGGCTTCGGCTCCGCCCAGCCGCTCGAGGCTGTCGAGCATCTCGGCCGACGACACGCTGAGTCCCGGCAGATTCACGACGGGCCGTCCGCCAAGTGCGGCCGCCGGAAGGCCCACCGCGTGCTCCAGGTTGGAGACCACGACGTCCGGCGAAGTGATCCACAGCCGCATGTCGAGCGGCACGGGGCACACCGCCTCGATTCCTGCCAGCGGCTCGCGGATGATGCCGCTCACGAACGACGACACGGCGGAGTTCGGGGCTCCCGGCCGCACCGCGACCGTGGGTATGCGGCAGACGACCCCGTCGATGAACCCGCGGCGCGTGTACTCGGCGACCAGGTGTTCACAGATCGCTTTCTCCGCGCCATACGACGACTGCGGCAGCAGCGCCATGTCCTCGGGCACGACCTTCGGCAACGGCCCGCCGAACACAGCGGTCGTGCTCGAGAACACGACGCGTGGCGGGTGAGCCAACCGGCGGCACGCTTCGAGCAGACCGTAGGTGCCTTCGATGTTGACCCGCATGCCGAGATCGAACTCGGCCTCGGACTGCCCGCTCAAGACGGCGGCCAGGTGGCAGACGACCGACACGTCGTCGTCCACGATGGCGTCGACGAAGTGCCGGTCGGCGACCGTGCCGACCCGCGACTCGATGCAGGGGTCCGCAATCGGGCACGGCACCAGATCCGCTGCGATCAGATGGGTGAGCCGGCCGACGCGGCCTGTGTCGGCCAGAAGCGCGGTGATGAGCCGCTGACCCAGAAAACCTGCGGCGCCCGTGACGAGGACCTTCATGCTTCATGCTACCGTTTGAAACCGTGGAGACACCACTGAAGGTTGCGATGGTGACCGGGGCTGGCTCGGGCATCGGACGCGCCGTGGCGCTCGGGCTGCTCGCCGAGGGCTACGCGGTGGTGCTGGCTGGCCGCCGTGTCGAACTGCTGCGGGAAGCCGCCCGGGAATCGGGCGCGGCGGAGGCCCGTGCGCTGGCAGTAAGGACGGACGTGGGCGATCCCGCTTCCGTGCGTGCCCTGTTTGACGCGACCACGAAACGGTTCGGACGGCTCGACCTGCTCTTCAACAACGCAGGGATCGGCGCGCCGACGGTGCCCATCGAGGACCTGACAGAAGAGCAGTGGCGCGCCGTGGTCGACACCAATCTGAGCGGCCCCTTCTACTGCACCCAGCAGGCGGTCAGGTTGATGAAGGCACAACAGCCGCGGGGCGGGCGCATCATCAACAACGGGTCCATTTCCGCCACGACGCCCCGGCCGCTGTCTGCCCCATACACCGCGACCAAGCACGCCATCACCGGCCTGACCAAGTCCACGTCGCTCGACGGCCGGCGGTACGACATCGCGTGCGGGCAGATCGACATCGGCAACGCCGAGACGCCGATGACCGCCAAGGTCTCGCGCGGGACGCTCCAGGCCAACGGCGACTTGCTGCCGGAGCCCTATCTCGACCTCGCGCACGTCGTTCGCGCAGTCCTCTACATGGCCAGTTTGCCGCTTGACGCGAACGTGCAGTTTCTGACCGTGATGGCGACCAAGATGCCGTTTGTCGGGCGAGGATAGTGCGAGCACCCCAATGGGTACTTTGAAACGCTGGGCAGCGAGGATCGCCTGGGCTGCGGTCCTCGTCTTCGTCACCGTTGTCGTCGGACGCGCGTTCGAGTCGAGGCGCCTGCCGCCGCTCGAACCGTGGCATCGAGCCGTGCCCGCGCGCGAAGTGCGCGCGGCCGATGTCACCACCGGCTTCACCCTTGCGGACTACCTCGCACGGGAAGAGGAAGTGTTCTCGGAAGTGACTCGCGACGTGTCGGGACGCCTTGGGCCGCGTGACGCGTCGGTGCCCAACCGCTACGTGGCGGCAAGCGTGTCGAGCCCCGCGAGGCAGGCCTTCGACGGCAACCGCACGTTCGAACGCGTTCCGGCTCAGATTCGCGGGGGAGCCCTGCTCGTTCACGGCCTCACCGACGCGCCGTACAGCCTCCACGCCGTGGCGGATCTGCTCGCCGCCCAGGGCATCTACGCGCTCTCGCTCCGAATGCCCGGCCACGGCACGGTGCCGGCGGGCCTGACCTCGGCGACGTGGGAGGACTGGCTGGCCGCCGTACGTGTCGGGATGCGCCACGTGCGGCAGCGCGCTGGCGATGGCGCGCCGATCTATCTGGTCGGCTACTCGAATGGCGGGGCGCTGGCGGTGAAGTACTCGCTCGACGCGCTTCAAATGCCTGGCCTGCCGAGGGCCGACCGGCTCGTGCTGTTGTCGCCCATGATCGGCGTCTCGCCGTTCGCGCGGTTCGCCTGGATGATGAGCGTCTTCGGCTGGGTGCCGTACTTCGAGCAGTCGCGCTGGCTCGACGTGCTGCCGGAATACCTGCCCTTCAAGTACACGTCGTTTCCCGTCAATGCCGGGCGCCAGACCTATCGCCTGACAACCGCCCTCTCCGAGCAGCTGCGCGAGGCTGGGGAGTCAAACAGGATTCGCGATCTGCCGCCGATCCTCACCTTCCAATCGCTGGTCGACACGACCGTGCGCACCGACGCGGTCATCCACGAGCTGTACGACCGCCTCGATCGCGACGGCAGCGAGCTGGTGCTCTTCGACGTCAACAGGCAATCCCGTATCGCGCCGTTCTTCCGCGCCGATTCCGCAGACCCGCTACCGGTGGCGTCCCGGCCGTATCGCCTCACCGTGGTGACCAACGCCTCGCCGGAAACACTCGACGTGATCGAGCAGACGACGGGGCCTGGCAGCCGGGAAATGGCCGCCCGTCCCCTGGGGCTGGCCTGGCCGCCCATGGTGTTCTCGCTGACGCATATCGCCTTGCCATTCCCGCCTTCCGACGCGGTGTTCGGCGTCGGCGCGCCCGGCGAAACGGCGGTGGGGCTCCGGCTCGGTGCGCTCGAACCCCGCGGCGAGCGCGATTTGCTCCTGGTGCCGGTGGAGCAGTTCATGCGCCTCTCGTACAACCCGTTCTATCCGTACGTGGAGGCGCGGCTGCGCGAGTGGATGGCCCCGTCGGCGCGCTGACCTACCGGTTGCCCGACCGCCGCGTCGTACGCGCACGCTTGGCCGCCCGGGCCTTGGCCTCGGCCAGCCGCGTCCGCGTCGTGGCTTCGACCATGGGATCATCGGGCGGAAGCGACCGCTTCCGCTTTCGATTGCCCGTCCTGGTTTTCTTCGCCGATCGCTTCTTGCCAGCACCGGCCAGCCGGCGCAGACCGACGAGGCGCGGCACGGCGCTGGCGAGCGTTGCGCTGACTTCGCGCACCGACGCGATCTGTCGATCGACGTCCACCAGCTGACGAACCAGGGCGTCCTTCCTGTTCATCAAATCCCCCAGCGACGTGCCGATGAATTCGGCGACGTCGCCCGCGGCGGACCCTCGTGATCCACCCTGAACCTTGCGGCCGGCTTTCCTCGTCTGCTTCCTGGTCATTCTGCCTCCAGACTCACCCTCGGTCTTGCGGCTGGCGCGGACGCTGTTCTGTGGCACGCGCGATCGGCGAAAGCGGCGCTTCCGCGGGACCGGCCATTACCGCCCCGTCAGGTGCAAAGCGTGACCCATGACACGGGCAATCCCACGACTGACCCGCCGCGTTCCAGCGCACAAGGCACCCCATGTGGGTGCAGACCGCCGACCGCGCCGTGACGCTGCCATCAATCGCGCGATACACGGCTGCGGCCTGGCCGTCCAGGTCGATGACGCGGCCCTCCCCGCGCGGAATCGAGCGGAGGTTCGTGCCGTCGCGCCCTGCGAAACGATCGCGGACGAGGTAATAGGGATAGTCCGCGTTCTCCGTGATGTAGTTCCACATCCCGCGACCGACGTTGGTGCGGCTGGCATCGAACAGGCCGCGCCAGGGGTTGCTGCCGCCGAGCATCCAGTCGGTGGCCATCATGGCGCCCAGGGTCCCGAAGGTCAGGCCGTTGCCGCCGAACCCGGTCGCCACGAATTGCCGTGCCGCGGTTTCGCCGATGTACGGAAGCCCGTCGTGCGTCTCGATCACCTGCCCCGACCACCGGTGAGACAACGCTGCGTGGGGCAGCAGTGCGCGAAGCGCCTGCTCGAGGCGCTCGAAGCGCATCGTCGTATCCGATGACTGGCCCGTCTTGTGGTCCTCACCGCCATAGATGACGAGGTCTTTGTCAATCCACGGGACGAGTCGGAGATAGCGGTAGGGATCGCCGGTGTCCCAGAACAACGCGTCAGGCACGGAGCCGTGGGGCACGTAGCCACCGACGACGTAACTCGTGTAAAGGGCCAGCTTGGTCTGGAAGGCCGTCGCCTTGAGAAACCCCTCGGATCCCACAACCGGGTTGTGAGTCGCAACAACCACGCGGTCGCAGATCACGCGCCTTCCATTTGCGATGACTGCCGGCGGATCGTCCTCGACCGCCTCGACCGCGGTCATCTCGAACACCTCGCAGCGCCGCCCGCGGGCCGCCCGCAGGAGTCCCGCCAGATACTTCAGCGGGTGGACGCGGGCCTGGTCGGGTATCTGTAAGCCGGGCGTGCCGGTAAGCGGCGTGCGATCCTGAAACTCCGCGTCGAACCCGAGGTCGCGAGCGAGTTCGGCCTCGGCGCGCATGGCGTCGGTGTCGGCCTGTGTGACGCGCCCGAACGGCAGGTGCAGGTACCCGGGCACCCACGCGAACCCGCAGTCGATGCCTTCCTCGCGCACGTACTCGTCGATCGCGCCTAGCGCAGCCAGTCCGGCGTCCCACACGGCTCCGGCGTGGTCGCGCCCGAAGTCCTTCGCCAGACGTGTCAGGCGCGAGTCGGTGACCGAGGTGAGGTGCGCCGATGTATGCGCCGTGTCCTGTTCGAGCAGCCGCCCGCGTTCCAGCAACGCGACGCGCAGCCCATGCTTCGACAGAAGGTATGCGGCGGTAATCCCTGTCACTCCGCCGCCAACGACGACGACGTCCACTCGGAGGTCGCGGTCGAGCGCCGGAAGGCGCGGTATGGACGCCGATTCCTGCCAGAACGAGTGTGTCGCAACCGATTGCATGTCATGCCACCTTCTTGGAGCGTTTTCTGGCACGCGCCGGCGCGGGCTTGCGCCTGGAGGCCCGCGTGGGCGCACGCTGGGCGAGGCTTTCCTTCAACCGTGCCATCAGGTCGACGACGTTGGCGGGAACCGGCGCGTCAGATGAGCGAAGGCGTGGCGCTCGACCTTTCATCTTGCTCTGGATGACGCGTCTCAGGTTCTCGTTGTAGTCGTCCTTGTACTGCTCGGGGTCCCACTTCGAAGTGAGGTTGTCGACCAGCGTGCGTGCCATCTGCAACTCCTTCGGCCGCACGTCGCGCTTGGCGGGCACATGAAACCCGGTGAGGTCGACCAGTTCGTCGGCAAAGCGCATCAGCGTCAGTACCAACAGGTCGCCGACCACGCCGAGCGCCGCCAGGTGCTGCACCTCGCGCAGCATCACCCGCGACACGCCGACCTTGTCTTCCGTGCGCAAGGCCTCGCGCAAGACGGCGTAAGCGGCCTCGCCGCCCTTCGAGGGCAGCACGTAGTACGGCACGTCGTAGAACCGATCGTCGATCTCCGACTGCTTGACGAAATCGAGCACGTGCACCGTCCGCGATTTCTCGAGGGCAGCGGTTTCGAAGTCGTCCTTGGTCAGGACGACGAACTGGCCCGGCTCGTACTCGTAGCCCTTGACGATGTCCTCCCAGGCGATTGCCTTGCCGTCTTTCTGGCAGACGCGCCGGTACTCGACCGGCGAGAGGTCCTTCTCATGCAGGAGCCTGAAGCGGGGCCGGTTTTCACGAACGGCCGAATGCAGCTCGACCGGGATCGTGACCAGGCCGAAGCTGACAGTGCCCTTCCAGATTGCGCGCGCCATTGGGTTGCCCCTCTACCGGGACGACTGCAAATCGTCTGCCCGGTTTGAGGCACGCCTGCGGCCCCCGCGAGAGCTCGGATCGAGCCACACGCGTTGTCAGTTGTCCTGATTCGAAACTCGGCCGTGAGGTCAGGGCTTCGCGGTGGGAGGTTTCGCCGACGTCAGCTTCTGCTGGTGCCGCACCCGCGCCTCTTCGACGGAATGTGACTGCAGGACGGTCGCGTCCTTCTTGGCCATCTCTGCCAGCTTGCGGTAGAAGCGATGCAGGGCCTTCAGCTCTTCTTCGCTCAAGTCTTCGACGTCGATGAGCCGATTGCTGGCGCCGGCCACCGCCGCAACCAGCTCGTTGAGCTTCAGCTGAATGGCCAGTGCGTCCTTGTTCTGGGCGCGCTGGATCAGGAACACCATCAGGAACGTGACGACCGTCGTGCCCGTGTTGATCACGAGCTGCCAGGTATCGGAAAAACCAAACAGCGGACCGGTGACGGCCCAGATCACGATCACTGCAAACGCCGTGGCAAATGCCATGGTGCCGCCCGCTGCCCGCGTCACCGCCGACGAGAATCGTTCGATACCGTGATTGATCCGCCCCCGGCGTCGCATCGCCCCTCCTTGGTGCCCTCAGTCCGGCCCCGACCTCTTACCAGTCGGTGGGTTCGTAGTCCTTCAGGAACTTCCCCCATACGTGCGTGCCGGTGTTGAAGCCGCTGATGATCGGATCCACGATGCGTGCCGCGCCATCGACGATGTCGAGCGGCGGATGGAAGCCCAGCTCGACGACTTTCCGCGCGGCGATCGGGGCCGCGTCCTCGTCAGTGACCCAGCCTGTGTCGACACTGTTCATGTGGATGCCGTCGCGGTGGTAGTCGGTGGCCGACGTCCGCGTCATCATGTTCAACGCCGCCTTGGCCATGTTCGTGTGCGGGTGGCGCGTGGTCTTCCAGCTCCGGTAAAACTGGCCCTCGACGGCCGAGACGTTGACGATGTGCTTGTCGCGTTCCGGCGTGCGAAGCAGCAGCGGCTTGAGACGCGCGTTGATGATGAAGGGCGCGATGGCGTTGACCAGCTGCACCTCGAGCAGCTCGATCGCGGACACCTCGGAGAGCAGCAGGCGCCACGAGTTGCGTTCGCGAAGGTCGACCTGCTGCAGGTCCTCGTCGAGCCGTCCTTCGGGAAACAGGTCGGCCCGCCGTTCCAGTTCTTCGGGCAGCAGCGGGACCTGCGACAGCAGCGGAGCTGAAGTGACCCCGGGGACCTGCGCGAGCGTGTCGGCCGGGCCGGCCGTGAGCGAGGTGGTATCCGCGCCGAGCAGCGAGCGCGCCCGCGCGGGGAGTAGTTCGAGCGCGGAGGTCTCGCGGGCCAGCATGTGCGCGTAGAACTCGGGCGGCCGCCGCACGGTCTGGCAGGCGTTGTTGACGATGAAGTCCAGCCGGCTCCGCGTCGCGACCAGGTGCGAGCAGAACGCCTCGACGCTGGGCGTGTGTCGCAAGTCCAGGCCGAAGATTTCCAGTCGATCGCGCCACGCGTCGAAATCCGGCTCGGCCGCGTACCGGGCGGCCGAGTCGCGAGGAAACCGCGTGGTCGCCACCAGATGGGCGCCGGCCCGCAGCAGCTTGAGGCCCGCCTGGTAGCCGATCTTGACGCGCCCGCCGGTCAGCAGCGCCACGCGCCCCCGCAGGTCGGCAAGCTCGGTGCGCCGGGCGAAGTTGAGCTCGCCGCACGCCGGGCACAGCCGATCGTAGAAATGGTGGACGACCGAGTAGTCCTCCTTGCAGATATAGCAGTTCTGCGGGGTCAGGGTCTTGCGGGGCTCGGCCTGCCGCGGAGGGAAGACGTTCGGCGTGGTGAACACCGGCTGTCGGCGAAGAGCGCGGATGCCGGTCTCGGCCCGAACGCGATTGTCCCGACGCGCGGCCTCCGACTTCCGCTCGCGGACGACGGCCTTCACCATCTGGCGCCGCGCGCGGGCATCCGGGTTGTAGACAGAGGCGGCCGCCTGGCGCAGCCGCCGCCGGTCGGCTTCGGGCAGTAACGCCATCAGCGCGTGATCGGCGGCGAGGACTTCCAGGGTCTCGATGGCGGCCCGAATTCTCGCGGTTGTTGCCTGGTGGGCCGGAGTCTCCGAGGGTGTGACGGCTGGCGTCGGCATGCATCAGGTTAACCCGTCCATGGCCCAGTCGGGCCACTGGCCGGGCGGACGCGTGGGGTATAGTGAAAAAATCTCATGGCGGATTCCTCCACTCCGGTCGTCGACGACCCGACAGACGTCGGCAGCTACTTTGTCGCGACGTACCCGCCGTTTTCCGTCTGGACGCCGGAGGCGGTTCAGCGGGATGCCGTGCCGGCTCTGCAGGCCGCGCCTCGCGCGGGCGTGCCGCTCGGCGTGTACCTGCACATCCCGTTTTGCCGCAAGCGCTGCCACTTCTGCTACTTCCGGGTGTACACCGACAAGAACGCCCAGGAAGTCGGCGCGTATCTCGACGTGCTGGCGCGTGAATGGGAGCTCTACTCGCGCCTGCCGGTCTTTGTGAGCCGACCGATCGACTTCGTCTACTTCGGCGGCGGCACACCGTCGTTTCTGTCGACGGGCCAGCTCGAAGGACTGGTGAGCCGGCTGACCTCCGCCACGCCCTGGCGTGATGCGTCGGAGGTCACGTTCGAGTGCGAGCCGGGCACGCTGACCGAGGCCAAGCTTCGCGTGATCCGCAGGCTCGGTGTGACCAGGCTCAGCCTGGGCATCGAGAACTTCAACGACGAGATCCTCACCGTCAACGGGCGCGCCCATCGTTCGCCCGAGGTGTACCGCGCCTACGACTTCGCGCGGTCGCTCGACTTTCCGCAGATCAACATCGACCTGATCGCCGGAATGCTGGGCGAGACCGACGAGAACTGGCGCGACTGCATCGCCAAGACCCTGGCGCTCCAGCCCGACAGCGTCACCATCTACCAGATGGAGCTGCCGTTCAACACGACGATCAGCGGCAACCTGCTGAAGGGCACCGATCGCTTCAACCAGGCGGTGGCCGGGTGGGCGACCAAGCGGCGCTGGGTGCAGGAGGCGTTTGAAGCGCTCGAGGCCGCCGGTTATCACGTGGGCAGCGCCTACACGGCCGTCAAGAACAAGGCGACCACGAAGTTCCTGTACAGGGACCGGCTCTGGCAGGGCGCGGACCTGGTAGGTCTGGGTGTGGCCTCGTTCGGTCACGTCAGCGGCGTGCACATGCAGAACCTCGACACGTGGGAGGCGTATGCCGCCGCGATTGGCCGCGGCGAGATCCCGCTCAGCCGGGCGTATCGGCCGACCGACGAGGAGCGGATGATTCGAGAGTTCATCCTGCAGCTCAAGCTCGGGTCGATCCGGCCGGCCTACTTCCAGCAGAAGTACGCCGTTGACGTGCTCGAACGGTTCGCCGATCCCCTCGCGTCGCTTGCGGCCGACGGGTTCCTCGAATCCGCCACCGCCGAAGCCGTCTCGCTGACGCGCGCGGGCCTGCTGCGCGTAGACGCGCTGCTCCCGCGGTTCTTCCTGCCGCAGCACGTCGGCCGCCGCTACACCTGATCGATGCCTGCCGCGCCTCGTCAGCGTCCCTCGCGCCGCTCACGCGCCGCGTCAAGCCGTCTCCTCTATCCGCTCGACGTGGTGTACAAGTCAGCCGGTGTCGCGATGCCGGTCGCGAAGGAGATCGCTCCCGGCGACATCCCGCACCCGTATCGCGGGCTGCTGTCGCACCGCAGCGACATGACCCAGACGCTCGAGCGGCACTATGGCGGGCGGATCAACATCCGGGCGTTGTCGACGTCGCGCCGCGGGCGCTGGTACATGCGCCGGGTGCTGCTGGTGCAGGAATACTCCGGGCGTCCGGTGGAAATGGGCGCGATCAGAATCGCGCTCGACGTCTTCAGCGCGCGCGTGCGAGCCGAGATCCTGAAGGGGCACCTGCCGCTTGGACGCATCATGCGAGACGCAGCGCTCGACTACCACAGCCGGCCCCGGGCCTTTTTCGAGATCACGCCGAATTCGGACATGATGGGCGTGTTCTGGATGCGCGAACCGCGCACGCTGTACGGCCGTCAGACGCAAGTGACGCTCGGAGGGACGAAGTTTGGAGACATCGTCGAAGTCCTCCCGCTGGTCTGAGCACACGCTGCGCCGGCGCGTGAATTTCTACGAGCTCGACTCGGCGGGCATCGTGCACTTCAGCACGTTCTTCCGCTACATGGAGGAGGCCGAGCACGCGCTGTGGCGGGCAGCCGGCCTCAGTATCGCTCCCCGGGGATCGAACATCGGATTTCCACGCGTGGCTGCCGCCTTCGAATACCACAGGCCGCTGCGATTCGAGGACGAGTTCGACGTGCGCATCCGCATCGCCGGCCTGAGCGAGAAAGCCATTCGCTACGTCTGCGAGCTCACACAGGACGGGGCCCGCATCGCCACGGGGACCGAGACGGTCGTCTGCGTTCGAACCGGTGTGACGCCGCTCAAGTCCATCCCGATTCCGGCCGAGATCGTGGCGCGGTTCGAAGTCGCCGCGGGAGACGCCACCTAGATGCACCCGGCCGAACACCTGGACCGCGACGCCCTGCGGGCCTGGCAGGGCAGGCGTCTGTCGCGGCTGCTCGCCGACGTGTACGGCCGCAACGCGTTCTACACCGGGAAGCTCGACCTGGCGGGGATTGGTCCCGGCACGCTGGCCCTTCCTGCGGAGTTGACGCGGCTGCCGCTGACGACGAAGGCGGAGCTGGTGGCCGACCAGGCCGCTCATCCACCCTGGGGCAGCGCGCTGACCGAGCCGCTCTCCAGCTACACGCGGTACTGCCAGACTTCATCCACGTCGGGACGTCCGCTGCGCTGGATCGACACCAACGAGAGCTGGCAATGGACACTCGACTGCTGGAAGGTCGTCTACCGCGCGGCGCGCGTGGCCCCTGGCGATCGCGTGTTCTTTCCGTTTTCGTTCGGGCCGTTTCTCGGATTCTGGGCAGGCTTCGAGGCAGCCTGGCAGATGGGCCTGCACGCCGTGCCCGGCGGCGGGATGTCGAGCCACATGCGCCTGGGCCTGATCGATTCGGTCGGGGCGACCGTCGTCTGCTGCACGCCGACGTATGCGCTGCGCCTCTCCGAGGTCGCCGCGGCCGAGGGCGGCCGACGCCCGTTGACCGAGAGCCAGGTACGCCTGTTGATCGTGGCCGGCGAGCCCGGCGGGAGCATTCCCGCCACGCGGGCGCGCATCGAGCAGAGCTGGGGCGCGCGCGTCATCGACCATCACGGCTTGACCGAAGTTGGACCGCTCAGCTTCGAATGCTGGGAAGCGCCGGGATTCCTGCACGTCAACGAGGGCGAGTACATCTGCGAGGTGCTGGATCCTCGAACCGGCGCGGAAGCGGCCTACGGGCAACCGGGCGAGCTCGTCGTCACCAACCTGGGGCGGACGGCAAGTCCGGTCATCCGTTATCGAACCAGCGACATGGTCGTAAAATATGCCGAGCCGTGTCCGTGCGGCCGCACGTGGCTGAGGCTCGCCGGCGGCATCCTCGCGCGGGCCGACGACATGGTCAACGTCCGCGGCGTCAACGTGTATCCGGCCAGCATCGAAGCCGTCGTCCGCGGCTTCAGCGACGTCGTGGAGTTCCGATCGATAGTGTCGCGATCGGGCGCGATGCGGACGCTGCGGCTCGAGATCGAGGTGGCGCCGGACGCAGCAGACCGGCTGGCGCGAGCCTCGGCCGTGGCCGCCGGGCTTCGTGAAGCGCTCGGGCTCACCGTGCCGGTGGAAGTGGTGGAGGCGGGATCGCTCCCGCGGTTCGAGATGAAGGCCAGCCGTTTCATCGTGGAGGGGTAGGACGTTCATGGCGACGACAGGCAATGCGGAAGTAGACGTAGTGGTCATCGGCGGGGGGCCTGCAGGCTCCACGGTGTCGACGCTCATCGCGCAACAGGGCCCTCGCGTGGCGCTGTTCGAGCGCGAGCGCTTCCCCCGGTTCCACATCGGCGAGTCGCTGATTCCAGAGACCTACTGGGTGCTCAAGCGGCTGAACATGCTGCCGAAAATGCAGGCGAGCCCGTTCGTCAAGAAATACAGCGTGCAGTTTGTCAACTCCGCCGGGCGCGAATCGGCTCCGTTCTACTTCTGGGACAACAAGCCTCACGAGTGCTCGCAGACCTGGCAGGTCGTGCGGAGCCAGTTCGACCAGATGATGCTGGAGAACGCGCGCGAGCACGGCGTCGACGCCCGCGAGGGCGTGCGCGTGCACGACGTGCTCTTTGACGGCGACCGCGCGGTTGGCGTGACCATCAAAGACGACGACGGCACCCTTCGCGAGGTGCGAGCGAAGGTCGTGGTGGATGCGAGCGGCCAGAACGGCCTGCTGATGAACCGGCTGGGACTGCGTGTCTGGGATCCCGATCCTGAACAAGGGCGCGATCTGGACGTACTGGAAGGGCGCCTACCGCGACACCGGTCGCGACGAGGGCGCGACGCTCGTGATCCAGACCAGCAACAAGAAGGGGTGGTTCTGGTACATCCCGCAGCACGACGATGTCGTCAGCGTCGGCGTGGTGGCGCCGTTTGACTACCTCTTCAAGGGCCGCACGAACTACGCGCAGACCTACGAAGAAGAGGTCGAGAACTGTCCAGGCGTGAAGGAGCGCGTCGTGAACGCCACGCGCGTCACCGGGCATTTCGCGACCAAGGACTACTCGTACCGATCGAAGCAGGCCGCCGGCAACGGCTGGGTGCTGGTCGGCGACGCGTTCGGCTTCCTCGACCCGCTCTATTCCTCGGGTGTGTTGCTGGCCCTGCGATCGGGAGAGCAGGCGGCCGACGCCATCGTCGAGGGCCTTGCCAGCGGAGATACGTCGGCGGCCCAGCTGGGCCGGTGGGGCGCCGGGTTCAACGCGGGCGTGGACCGCATGCGCCGGCTGGTCTGCGAGTACTACGACGGGTTCAGCTTCGGCGCGATGGTGCGGCAGTTTCCCGAAATGCGCGGCACCCTCACCGACCTGCTCATCGGCGACCTGTTCAACGATCGCGTGGACAAGGTCTGGGCGCCGCTCGAGTCGCTCTACAAAGAAGGCAAGCAGCCGATCCCGAAGTGGGATGCGGGAGCGCCCGCCGCCTCCGCCGCCGGGAAAGCCAACGAGCTCGTGCTGCCGGAGGGGCAGCTGCGGTAGCCCCTACAGCTTCACCGTGCGCCCGCTGCGCGCCGCCTCGTAGATCGCCATCATCACGCGCAGATCCTTCAGGCCCTCCTCGCCCGGCGTCAGCGGATCGGTGTTGTTCATGACGCTCGCCGAGAAGTGATCCATTTCGAGCGCGAAGTGATCCCGCTGGGGCATGACGCGCTCTTCGATGCTGCCGCCGCGGAACACACGCATCCGCAGGCCGGTGTAGCTCGACGCCGGGTCGAGCTCGAACGACCCGCGGGGCTTGAACACCCGGAACCGGCCCAGGTTCACGCCATAGCTCGAGGTGCAGTTGGCCAGAATGCCGCTGGGGAAGCGGAGCTGGAAGTTGATGTTCTCCTCGACCTCGGTAAAGCGCGGGTCGTCGGGCGTCGTGTGCATCATCGCGTTCACTTCACTCGGCTCTTCCCCCGAGAGGTACCGCGCCGCGTTGAGCGCAGTAGATGCCGATGTCCATCAGCGAGCCCCCGCCGGCCATCGCCTTGCGGAGCCGCCACTGCGCGGGGTCGCCGATGTTGAAGCCGGCGTCGGCCAGAATCATCCGCGTCGGCCCCATGTCCGAGCTGTCCTGCGCCATCTTGATCATCGCCTGGTTGAACGGCTCGTAACGCACGCGGTAGCCGATCATCAGCTTGCGGCTGGCTGCCTTCGCCGCGGCGATCATCTGCTCGCACTCCTGCGGCGTGTTGGCCATGGGTTTCTCGCAGAGCACGTGCTTGCCGGCCTTGAGCGCGCGGATCGTGTACTCCGGGTGCATGCTGTTTGGCAGGACCACGTAGATGACGTCGATCTCGGGGTTGTTCGCCAGGCTGTCGTAGTTGTCGTAGTTGTAGATGTTCTTCGGGTCGACCCCGTAGATCTGCGCGAGGTGCTTCGCCTTCTCGGGGCGCCCGCTGACAAAGCCGACCAGCTTGCTCTGCTGGCTCCTGGCAAAGGCCGGCATGATCTGGTTGATCGACAGGTTGCCGAGGCCCACCAGCGCCCAGCCGAGCTTTTTGCCGGGTATCTCCGGCAGCTTGATGTTCGGCACTTGGGCAGAAGCGGTGCTGCTGCCTGCCGGGGCCAGCGGCGCCGCCATCAACGCGCCACCAGCGGTCTGAAGGAATCGACGGCGCGACAGGTCGGGGTCGAGGCGAGTGGTCATGGGTCAGTGCTCCGTGGCCCCGCAGTGTACGCTAGGATTACACGCGGTTCCCCCCGTTCCCGGCGACTTCGGCTCAGGAGGTTGCTGCCATGACCCCCACCGTACGGCAGATGCTGCAAGGCAAGTCCGTGGTCCACGCGGTCCGGCCCGGCGACACGGTTTACGACGCCCTTCGGCTGATGGCCGACAAGAATATCGGCGCCGTTGTCGTGCGAACCGGCGACCAGATCGAGGGCATCCTGTCCGAGCGTGACTACGCGCGCAAGGTGATCCTGCTGGGCAAGACGTCCAGGGAGACGCTCGTCAGCGAGATCATGACGACCGAGGTGATCTCGGTCGATCCCGGCTGGAGCGCCGCGCAGTGCATGGGCCTCATGACCGAACGGCACGTCCGCCACCTCCCGGTGGTCGAACAGGGCCAGCTTGTCGGGATCATCTCGATTGGCGACGTCGTGCGGGCCGTGGTGGACGCGCAGCAGTTCACCATCTCGTCGCTCGAACGCTACATCGCCACCTAGGTCTACCGTGCGCACGCAGGCCCGAACTTCAGTTCGGGCTTCCAGGGGGCGGCGCTGCTTGACACAAATACTACACGTGTAGTATTACAGCTGTCGAAGGTCCTGAGCCGCACACATGGTCGAGCGCACCACACGACGGGGAAATACGCCACCACGGCTGACCGCGCCGCAACTGGCGGTGCTGAAAGTCCTCTGGGAGCGCTCCGAGGCCACGGTGACCGACGTGCATCAGGCGCTGCGCGCCGACCGGCCCCTGGCCGCGACGACCATCGCGACCCTGCTCTCGCGGCTTGCCCGCCGCGGGGTCGTCGCCTACCGCACCGAGGGCCGGCAGTACGTCTACCGCGCGGTCCTGAGCGAACGGGACGCGCGCCAGCATGCGCTCGTCGAAGTGACCGAAGGGCTCTTCGAGGGCGACATCGCGACGCTCGTCAGCCAGCTGCTTTCGTCGCACGAGCTTCGGTCGGGCGACCTGGCCAGGGTGAAGGCGCTCATCGAGGCCAAGGAAGAAGAGGCCAGAAAGAGGAGGCGCGCGTGACCCCTATCGATCTCGACGCCGTCAGCGCGGCCGCCATCTCGTGGCTGCTGACCTACGCCATCCACAGCACCATCCTGCTGGGCGCTGCGCTCGCCATCGCGATGCGCTTTGCCGACGAGCACGCGTGGCTGGACCTGGTCTGGAAGACGGCCATGCTTGGCCCGCTCGTCACCGCCAGCGTGCAGGTGGGCGCCGACGTGCGGCCGCTTGGCGGGCGGTGGCCGGTCGTCACGGCCGTGCCGATGGCGGTCGCGCCAGAACGAGCGCCTGACCGAGCGCCCGAGGAAGTGGCCGAACTAAAGTTCGGGCCTACGTACGAGGCAGCGCCAGAAAGATCGGCCGAACCAACGCCCGGACTAGAGTCCGGGCCTACGTACGACGGACGTAGGGCGGAACTTCAGTTCCGCCCGCTCGGCTCCGTCGTGGCCGTCGATCGCCGTTGGTGCGTGGCTCGCGATTGGCGCGTTCGGCCTGGCTCGATTCGGCACGCGCTTTGTGCGTCTCCATCGAGCCCTTCGTTCGGGGCCAGCGGTTTCGGCGCCGCATCTGCGCCAGATGGTGGAGGCATTGAGGCAGGCCGCGGGAACACTTGCGCCAATCCGCCTCACGACGAGCGCCACGTGTCCGGTCCCTCTCGCGCTTGCGGGCCGGCAGGTCGTGTTGCCCGAGCGGTTCCTGGATCAACTCGACGCCGAGCAGCAGCAAGCCGCGCTGGCGCACGAGGTCGCGCACGTGGTGAGGCGCGATCCCGCGTGGCGTGTACTTGCGGGCGCGCTCGAACGCGCGTTCTTCTTCCAGCCCCTGAACCGCATCGCGCGGGTCAGGCTGGCCGAGTCGGCGGAATTTCTATGCGACCAATGGGCCGTGCGGCACACCCTCCGGCCGCTGGCGCTGGCCCGCTGCCTTTCGGCCGTCGCCGCATGGACGTCCCAGGAAAGCGACGTGATGCTGGCCGGCGCCAGCCCCATGGCGCACAGCGATTCGCCGCTGGTCCGCCGCGTGACGCAGATCCTGGCAGACTGCCCGCGTCGCTCACGGCCGTCGGTGATGTGGCTGGGCGGAGCCTTGATTGCAGTCGCGACCGCGGCGCCGCTGGTGACCGCAGCGCAGTTGGCCGAACCGTCGGGGTCGACGGGAATCGCCGCGCGCGCTGTCGAGGGCACTTCCGTTCCCACGGCCGAGGAGGAGCAGAAGGAGAAGGAGAAGGCGTCGCACCTTCGCGTGCTCAGGCCACCGACACAAACCGATCCGCTGAACCTGCGGTGGCAGTGGGCGCTCGCCGAGGCCGCACGCCAGGGCATCGGCGGCTTCTGGGTCGCCTACAGCTTCCACACGCCCACGCACGCCAACCACCTGATGATGAGCGATACGCGTGAGGGCTCGTTTGTAAGCGTGTCGGGCCACATGACCTCATCGGGCCCTCCTCTGACTGACCTGTTGGACGATCCCGCTTCCGCGGGGCGTGAAGGCAGCGTCACCGTGCTCCTGCACTACGGCGCCGCGCGCGCCGGAGCGATCGACCGCGGCGGCTATCGCAGTTCGCGGCTTGGATTCGACTTCGGACCGACGCCGGTGTTCTGGCTCGGCCACGCGCCCGAGGGCGAGAGCTTCGGCCGCGTGCGCGATCTCTTCAACCAGGCGCGGGACGAAAAGATCAAGGTTCTGCTGATCGAGCTGGCGTCGCTGCACCCGACCACCGATCTGGTGCTGCCGTTCCTGACGGCCCTGCTCGAGCCGTCAAATCCGGTTGCGATTCGACGCGAGGCCGCCGAGGGCTTCGACCATCACCACGATCCGCGCTCGGTCGAGATCCTGCTGCGCGTCGCGCGCACCGACACCGTGTCGGAGGTGCGGTCTGAGGCCGCAGAGACCATCGGCGAAGTGCAGACGCCGCAGTCGGTCCCGGCCCTGACCGAGCTGGCCACCGGCTCGACCGACCCGGCCGTGCGCCGCGAAGCGGCGGAAGCGTTTGGGGGTCAGCCGCCGGACGTGGCGTTGCCAGCGATCGAGAAACTCATCGCCACCAGCGCCGATGACGAGGTGCTGGGCGAAGCCATCGAGGCGCTCGGCGAGATCAAGGATGCGCGGGTCCTGCCGCTGCTGGTGAAGACCGCGACGGGACACTCGAGCCAGCGCGCTCAGCAGGAGGCCGTCGAGACGCTGGGAGACGTCGAGGATCCCGGCGCCGACGCCGCACTGGCCCGCATCGTCTGGGAGCAGAAAAACGAGACGATCCAGCGGGAAGCCGTCGAGACGCTCGGCGATCGCACGCCGGCCCCCGTCGCGGAGCTCGAGCGCATCATGCGCGAACACACGGTGGAAGGCGTCCAGGCCGAGGCCATGGAGACGCTTGCCGACGTCGCGGACCACCCGCTGAGCGCCGCGCTCCTCGAGATGGCCGCGTCGGGCAAGACGTCGAGTCTTCGCCGAGCGGCGGTGGAGGCCATTGGAGACGCCGCCGCGGACACCTCCGACGTCGAGACGCTCGACAAGGCACAGCGGGCCATCGAAAACGCGATCTTCAACGACCGGGATCGCGACGTGCAGATGGAGGCGATCGACGCGCTCGACGAGCTGCCGCGCGACCGCGCCGTGCGCGTGCTTCGAAGCGTGATCGATCGGCACCCCGATGCCGACGTCCGCGAGGAAGCGCGCGACCAGTTGCAGGACCGCGAGAAGACCGCAGACAGCAAACCCGAGTAACGCTAGCGACGCCGCGGCAGGCCGCCCCAGTACACCGGGCCGGGGCCATGCCGCGCGTTGCGATCGCCGGGATTGGACAACTGGCAGCGCTCGAGCGACAGGCAGCCGCAGCTGATGCAGCTGGTCAGGCCTGCCTTCAACCGCTCGAGCTCCGCCACGCGCGCGTCGATGCGCCGGCTCCAGCCGCCCGACAGCCTTGCCCAGTCCTCGGCCTGCGGGACTCGATTGCGCGGCAGTTTCTTCAGCTCCACTCCCACCTCGTCGAGCGTCAGCCCCACACGCTGGGCAAACACGATGAAGGCGACGCGCCGGATGACCGACCGGAGATAGCGCCGGTGACCCGACGGCGTGCGCACCGACTCGATGAGCCCGAGCGACTCGTAAAAGCGCAGGGCCGAGGTCGCCACGCCACTGCGCGCGGCCAGCTGTCCGATGGTCAACTCGTCGGTCATCCCCCCATTCTCCCGCCTCACGGGCTTGACTTCAAGTGAACTTGAAGTTCTAGGATGGCGGGTAAGGAGATCACGCCATGCCCGACAGCCCGCTTCACCTCGCCATCATCATCGGCAGCACCCGGCAGGGCCGCTTCGCGCCCACGGTGGCCGCATGGTTCGCGGACCACGCGCGTGCCCGCACAGACCTGGCCGTCGACCTCATCGACCTGGCCGACGCCCGCCTGCCCGACGTGCTCTCGAACCAGCCGGGGCCCTCCGTTCGCGCGACGAGCCAGCGCCTTGCGGCAGCCGATGCGTTCGTCGTCGTGACCCCGGAATACAACCGGAGCTTTCCGGCCTCCCTGAAAAACGCGATCGACTGGCACTTCAAGGAGTGGCAGGCCAAGCCGGTGGGATTCGTGTCGTACGGCGGGATGTCGGGAGGGCTGCGCGCGGTGGAGCACTTGCGCCAGGTCTTCGTCGAGCTCCACGCGGTGACGGTGCGTGATGCCGTGAGCTTTCACGGCGTGTGGGGGCTCTTTGACGCAGACGGCCAACCCAAGGACGCTTCCGGTTGCCGCACCGCCGCCACCGCCATGCTCGACCAGCTCACGTGGTGGGGGCAGGCGCTTCGCGATGCGCGCGAGAGGCGGCCGTATGCAGCCTGAGGAGAGCCAAATGAAACGTCAGCCTCAGGCTTCTGGAGCTTCGCCGATAGCCTCGAGCCTCACCGGCAACCCTCCCGACATCGATCGAACCGACGTCGAGATCGTCGTCGTCGATCAGCGCGTGGTCGAGGCACCCGAGCTGCAACGCGCCGCTGCGGACGCGACGCTTGCGGCCTGGGACGCCACGCCATGGCCCGACGGCATGATCTCGCGGACGTGCTACGTCAGCAGTGACGGCCAGCGCGTCCTGACGTACGAACAGTGGCGCGCCGGTTACGCCGCCGGGGTGGTCCCTCCACGGGCCATCGCGTTTCGTCTGTATCGCAGCGGCGTCCGCGACGACGCTCCCGTGCCGGGCTGCATCGTGATCGTGGAAGTGCAGACAGACGGCCCCGAGACGGCCCGTCGTTGGGTCGACTCCGTTTTTGACGCCCTGGCTGCCGAAACGACGCTGCACTCCGGCGGCATCTCCGGCCACTTCCACATCAGCCTCGACGGTACACGGGTGCTGAACTACGCCGAGTGGGTCGACGAGGCGTCACACGTCGAGGCGCTTGGCCAGGCCGGCTCGATTGGCCGCGGGCCAGCCTGGCGGAAAGTGCAGTCGATGCCGGGCGTGGAAAACAGAGGCTTTCGGCGGTACAGGGTCTACGGTGTCCGGGAGGGTAGCAACGTGCCGCTTCTCGACGTATAGCGCAGTGACACAACGCCGCGCAGTGTGATTACATCAATGACTCTGCTGGAAGGAGATCATCCGCACATGAGGGTTTGGACTGGTGTCATCGCCGCGGCGGTGCTGGGACTGACGATGGCGGCGGGCGCACAGCAGCCACCAACCCAACAGCCCCCCACCGAGGGGCATGGAGCGCCGCCCCCGCCGGGCGCACCGCCGGCGCCGCCGCAGGGCGAGCCGGCGCGGTTTCCGGCGCATCAACGGCCGCCGATCGACCCAGCCGTCCTCGAGCGCGGCCGTGGCGTGTACGTCGGCTCGTGCGGAGCGTGCCACGGCGTCGACGCGCGCGGCGGCCAGCTTGGGGGTCCCAACCTCTTGCGCTCGCAGTTGGTGCTCAACGATCAGGACGGCGAGCTCATTTCGCCTGTGATCAAGAACGGCCGGCCCGGCACTCTGATGGTGCCACTTGCCATCGCGGACGCCGACATCAAGGCCATTGCCGGCTACCTGCACAGCCTGCAGGCCCAGGGCAGCAACCAGGGCGGCCCGCCTCCTGGCCCACCGGTCGAGCTCAACATCCTGCTGGGCGACGCCAAGGCCGGTGAGAAGTACTTCGCTGCCAGGTGCAGCACCTGCCATTCCGCCGCCGCCGATCTGCAAGGCCTGGCGACTCGCGTGCCCGATCCGAAGATCCTCCAGAACCTGTGGGTGTCGGGCGGCCGCGTGGCGGGACCGCGCCGGGGTGGCCGCCGGCCGCCCTCGGCGTCGAGCGCGCCGACGGCCACCGTGACGTTCCCGTCGGGTGAGAAAGTGGAAGGCCGACTGATGCGGCTCGACGATTTCCTCGTCACAATCGCACTGGCCGACGACACGGCGCGGACAATTCGCCGCGACGGCGACGTGCCCATCGTGGAGGTGAAGGATCCGCTCCACGCACCGGATAGGTCGCATCGAGTATGAGGAATTCGACGAACTCGCGGCTGCGATGACGGTCTCTGACCAGGGCATGAACCTGACCGGTCAGCAGATCGATGCCGGCCAGCAAGCTGACTGTGCCGTGACGCTTGTATTCGTAGTCGCGTGCGAAGGTGGCATGGACGCCGGGTTCGGGCGGCAGATCGGGAGACGTCATTGCGATCGCCTGGATACCGGGCTTCTCGTCGTAGGAGATGATTGCCACCGCGTCGCTCGGCTTCTTATTCGCGCAGGATGCCGCCTTCTTCAGGAGCTTCACCTTGCGATAAACACACAGCACCTCGGCCATTTTTTCCGCGAATCAGGGTCGCGCTGCTCCAGGTAGTACGCACCTTGTGCGGCTTCACCTCCTCCTGGCCGAGGATCTTGCACAGCGTGCCCTGGACCAAGTTGGCGAGGCAGGCGTGCCCCTCCGCCGGTCCGTGCTCGCGTGCGTGGCGGGCAAGAAGCCGCGTCGTCCACAGTTCGTGTGGATAGCCCAGTTCCTTCGCCTTCCGGTACGCCAGCGACGTCAGCCATGCCTTGGCTTCGACCGTGATCGTCGGCTCAACACAGCGCTGGACTGTCTGGGGATGCAATCCGAGCGCTTGGCCCACTGCATAAAACGAGGGGTTCTTCCAATCCCAGCAAAATCCGCGCTCGCTCGACCGGCTCGCCGGTTCCGTTCGCGACTGCGATATCGACCTCAATTTCTCCAAGTCCGCACTCCCGAGCGACAGCTCAATCGCCCGACGCCACGCTGCCATAACGATCAATCCTTTGCTTCAACGCCCCCAAACCACATATAGGGAGCCATGAAACCACGGATAAATCCCCGATTATGACAACTTCCATGGGATTGGTTGTCTAGTGTGCATGGGTACGATCTGTCTCCGGAGATATCTGCCGTGAGGAGAAGCTTGCGCCGCGCACTGACCGCCTCGCTGCTCACGCTCGGCCTGCTCGGGCGGGCTGATGCCGCCGAGCCGCACGAGGAGACTGGGTTCGGTTCGAATCCAGGCAATCTGCGCATGTTCAGTTATGTGCCCGCGGAACTCGCGCCGGGGGGATCGCTGATCGTCGTATTGCATGGCTGCAAGCAGAGAGCGGCCACCTTCGCGCGCGATGCAGGCTGGCTCGCGTTCGCCGACAGCGCCAGGCTGGCGTTGCTGCTCCCAGAACAGAAGGGGTTGCCGCGTCTTTTCCACGACATCTATGTCTCCCCATGGGCAGTGGCGCTGTTCGGTGCCAATAACCAGAACGCTTGCTTCAACTGGTTCGAGCCGGACGACACTGCGCGGGATCGCGGTGAGGCGCTGTCGATCCGGCAGATGATAGATGCGATGATCGCCCGGCATTCCCTCGACCCGCTGCGCGTGTATATCGTCGGCCTTTCCGCCGGGGGTGCGATGGCTGCGGCGATGCTCGCTGCCTACCCGGAGCGCTTCGCCGGGGGCGCGATCGTCGCCGGTGTGCCTTATGGCTGCGCCGACACCGTGGCCAAAGCGCTACAATGCATGAAGCCCGGAATTGATCAAACGCCCGCTGAATGGGGGCGTCGTGTCCGTAAATTGGCTGGGGGTGCAGGGCGGGCCCCGCCAGTCACGATTTGGCACGGAGGCGCCGACGATCGCGTGGTGCCGCGCAACCGGCAGGAGCTGGTCGAGCAATGGACCGCTGTCCACGGCGTCACCGGGCCGCCCGCGTACCACAGTGACGGTGGCCCCCTAACGCGCGAGCTCTATACAGACGGCGGCGGCATCACGGTAGTCGAGAGCGTGTTAGTCAAGGGGCTTGGACATGCTTTTCCTATTCGCACGGACGACACGTCATCGTGTGGACAACCTGGAGATTTCGTAGTCTCGGCTGGGGTCTGTGCCGCGATGGAGATCTCGCGCTTCTGGGGCTTGATAGGCGGCAACTGAGAGCGTTCCGCCCTCGCTCTGAAATGATGCCCATCTATGCAGCCTCCTTGACGAAGAACGCCGTCGGCGTATTTGCCCACGGGAAGCTGCGCAACCGGAATTTTGGCCACGGAAGAATTCAGTCCTCTTGCCTTTCGGAGGCCGCTGCCGGCTACGCGACCATCATCCGACAGCGCTCTTTCCCGTTAAGAACAGCGGCGGGGCATGGCGACCCGCTGCGCGTGCGGGCTCCGCAACGTGGTGGAAAAGCGCTCGGTTGGCCAACCTCAATCACTGAGCACCGGTGTCGTGCGGAGGAAGCTGTTGTCGTCGATCTGCTTGACGAGGAAATCTGCGACATCAGCGCGGGATATGAAGCCTAATCTCCAGTCGCGGGCATCAGTCAGTGCGCGGTAAGTGCGAGTTTTTGGTCCATTTGTGAGGATGACCGGGCGAACGATAATCCATTCGAGCCCGCTTCGACGAACGATCTGCTCCTGTATGTCCTTGTCTTCGTACGCGCGACCAAGCAGGAGGCAAGAGACCGCATCGTACAAAAGACCCCCGCGACCTCGGCTGTCTCCGGCGCCGAACCCGGTGACGCAGATCAGGCGTCTCGTCGCAGCCTCCTGCATCGCCGCAACAAGAATGCGCGTCGCCTCGGAGAATAATCGCACTGGATTGAGGATCAGTTCCGGTCCGATAGATAAGCCGATTGATTGGATAACCACATCGGCTCCGGCCAGCGCGCGCCGGACGGCTACGAAATCCAGCGCGTCCCCGTCGATCTTCCTTAGATGGATATGGTTGACCGGAATGCCGCGTGCCGTCCGCGCCAGCGCTCGCACGCTATGACCTGACGCCAAAGCCTGCCTCAGCGTTTCCAATCCAATGCCCTTGCTTGCGCCGATGATCAGGACAGTCGCCATGTTCCACTGCCTCATCCCCTTGCGAAGCTGCCCGTGAGAGCAGACGCCGGGAACGGATGTCGGACGCCAATATATGTCGCGGATACGCGCCAAACACCCTCCCCGCCACACACAAGAGCGCATGGGGGGAGGGGAGTTGAACCTCAGCATTTGCGGCCAAACTCTCAGGTGCACCTCCAGGCGCATCTTGGCACTCCCGGTCGCAATCCGAACGCGGCGTAGAGCTCCCGCTCGAAGCCCATGGCCGCTCCGAAGCGGCAGGCGTTGGCGCCGTCGCGGGCGAGCGTCTCGAAACTGTCATCGGCGGCGCCGTCAAGGTCGCGCGCCGTCCGTTTTGCGCGGCGGGTAGGGGTCCGGAACATTGGCCATCATTAATCGTGCCGACGCCAAGCGACGCCGTGGGGGCGGGGGCAAAAAAAATCAAGCGAGGTTCGTCTCTGAACCGCGCGGGTATGCCGAGCGGAATGATTACCAGCCCGATCAGGCTCGCGACCAGGAACCCGATGGCGAAAAACATGATCGGTTCGATCATGGAAGAGGTGCCTCCACGCCCACAACACGTCCCCCCGGCACAATGGCACGGCGGGACTGCCGGTTCCAGATCGGCTGTTGGCTATCCTGAATCCGAAAACGGAGCCTCAGAACGGATTCCAGGTCGGCCGGTCGGTGAACTTGAGATAGCCGATATTGGCGCCGAGACGCAGGCCGACGCCCGATCGGATCGGCACCACCACAACGTTGTTGAAGGTGAGCACGGTCATGCCGAGCCCGCCGACCACGTAGGCCGAGCCGTCCACCCCGACGAAGCGCTGATGCATAGCGTCGGTCGATGGAAGGCCGTACACCAGCATCATGGTGCGGGCACCTTCACCGCCGAAATCCCAGCCGAGCGTCGGTCCCTGCCAGAACACCCGCAGATCTCCGGCGTTCTTGGTAAACAGCGCTCCTTCGCCGTAGCGCAGGCCGCCGATGAAGGCGCCGCCGCCTTCCTGGCCGAGAATATATCCGTTCGGTTGCCCGAACTGGTTGCCTGCCCGTTCCACGAGCTGTGCCAGGCCGCGCGACACACTGCCGAAGAACCGGTGACCGGTATCGAGCACTTCGTTCGAGGAAAAGTGTGGGGCCGGAGCCGGCTGGGCGCCGGGGGGCGGGCCCGGTTGCGCGCCGGGCGGCGGGGCTGGCTGCGCGACCACCAGCCCGGTATAAATCACGCCTTCCGGAAATGTGTGGCCGAACTAATGAAACATAGAGGCGAAGAGCGCAGTCAGGAACAGAGCGAATACCGCCAGCAACAATAACCTGGTGAGCATGCGCCAGGACCGGCTGGTGACCACGCCATGACTAGCACGGTGCATTCCGGCATTAGGTTTGGCGGATTGGGAAGCCGGCGGTTGAGGGAACGAGGTTTCCACTGCGGGGACGCTGGGGATCTTCAGGAGTCCCTCGGCAACCGGATTAGCTTCGGTGCGCCCGCCCGGCGAACCGGGAATTCCACCGGGGGCGACGGCAAGCGCGGGACCGTCGGCGATCTCGAGGATTTCATTGGCGATTGGATCAGCCTGGGTTTGCGAATCCTGAGAGGCGAACGCTCTATCGAGCCTAACCTCATCAACGGCGGGACAGTCGGCGATGTCCAGATTTTCTTCTGCGATCGCATTACTCTGCGTTCGTGATTCCACGGCTTCGTGTGCGGAGCCCGCACATTGCACTCCGGCGTTTAGCTCACCGGGTTGGGTACCGAGTTTTTTAGGGACGGAGGCCTCAAGCGCGGAAACGCTAGCGATGTTGCGGCTTCCCTCATCAACCGGATCAGCACCGGTGCGCCCGTCCAGCGAGCAGGGTGTTCCACCCGGAGCATCGTCGACGATCTCGGGACGGGAATCCTGGGAGGCGGGCGCTCTATCGAGCATCACCTCGTCAGCGGAATTGTCGCCGATGTTCCGATTTTCCTGGGCTGTCGTATTACTCTGCTTTGGGGGCTCCACGGCTTCGCATACCGAGCCCGTATATTGGCCTTGAGTGATTTCGGGTAGCCGCTTAGCTTCAGCTTGGTGTGCGAGCTCAAGCCATTCTTGCGCTTTAGCAGTCAATCGCACCCGGTCCAACTCCAGCGACATTGCATTCGCAATCACCAGACACATCGAAGACATCATCCGGTAGTCCGAAGCGTTGTGCTCCACGGCCAGCCTCCAGCGCACCGGGTAAGTTCGCCTACCAACGCTGTCCTGCGACCCCGTGCGGACCACTGCGATGATCTCCTCGCGTACCCCGGCCTCGAAATCGTTCGTTAGCACCGCGAATCCGCGGGACGCTGAGGTCAGTCAGCTAAGGGGCGGCAACTGACTGTCTCGTACCAACGTCGGTCACGGTTCCGTCCGCTATTTCCCAGTCCAGAAGTCCGTCGAACAGCTCGCGGAGTTCGGAGCGACACGCTTCCAGGAGCGAGCCATGGTGGTCTCCTTGTGGCCTCAGGTGGATCAGCACCTTGAATTGATTTTGTCTGTACTGAATCGCCAGCACCACCTGGGTGCAATCTGAAGATTGCTGTTGCTCGACTGCAATGATCTGCACTGACGTCGTCATCGGCGCGGCTCGCCAATCTGCCCGGCAATGTACCTTCTTCTCAATTAGCAAATGATTAAGCGGAAATCGGGACGCGAGATTGATGGTGCGGCGTACGTTGCTTGCTGTACCGTATTGTGGTACATATGAACCGGATACCGAACCGCACGGCTCGCGGTTTTCGATCACGCGAATAGCGATGAACGCACACGGTGGAAAACGGCCGGGCGCTGGCCGCCCCACGGGAGCGGCCAGCCGTGCAAACGAGCAGGTGCGGCAGGAAGCAGCCGCAACCGGTGAGCTGCCGCTCGCCTACATGCTGCGGATCATGCGCGATCCGAGCCAGCCGGTCGGCCGGCGTGACGAGATGGCGAAGGCCGCCGCTCCGTTCTGCCACTCGCGCCTTTCGTCGGTCGAGCATTCGGGGGAGATCGCGCGCCCGACGGTCATTCGCGCTCCCGCTGTTTCGGCAACCCCCGCCGAGTGGCAGGCAGAATACGTGCCGGGTGCAAACGAGAAGCACTGATGGCGGATGGCGAGACAGCCGCCACTGAGTACACGATCGGGTGGGAGGCTCAAAAAGGGCCCCAAACGGCCCTGCTGGCGTGCCCGGTGTTCGAGGTTTTCTTCGGCGGCGCCCGCGGCGGCGGCAAGACCGACGGGATGCTCGGCGAATGGGCCTCCCATGCTGCCCTGCACGGAAAGAGCGCTGTCGGGTTGATGATCCGTCGCGAGCGGGTGAGCTATGCGGGAAACTGGGTGATGACGGAATGAGATAGGCGGCGTATCGAGGCGGGTGTCGGGCCTGCCAGAACCTCTCAAGGAGATACGCCATGAACGACACTATCAACGTTGTCCGACTTCGTCAGCCCGACGAAATCGACGATCCACTGACCAATATCCTGCGATCTGGTGCTCGGCGGCTGCTTGCGCAGGCCGTCGAGATCGAAGCCGAGGCGTTTCTCGCCACAATGAAGGACTTGAAGCTTTCCGACGGTCGCGACCGTGTTGTCCGGCACGGCCACGGTCCGATACGGACGATCCAGACGGGCATCGGTCCCGTCGAGGTCGAGCGGGTGAAGGTTCGGGATCGCGGAGCGGCCGGCGAGCGTGAGCGTATCCGATTCACCTCGGCTATTCTGCCGCTTTGGGCGCGGCGGACGAGGAGCCTGGACGCGCTTTTGCCTGTGCTCTACTTGCGGGGCATCTCGACAGGCGACTTCCAGGAGGCGTTGGCGGCTTTGCTGGGCAACGACGCACCGAACTTGTCGCCGGCGGTGATTTCCCGGCTGACGGCCGAGTGGCAGGGCGAGTACGAGCGGTGGCAGAAGCGCGACCTGTCGGCGCGGCGATACGTCTACGTGTGGGCCGACGGTGTCTTCCTGCAGGCTCGCATGGAAGACCACGGCGAGTGCATGCTGGTGCTGATCGGTGCGACACCGGAGGGCAAGAAGGAGCTCATCGGCTTCCAGGTCGGCGTGCGGGAAAGCGCGCAGAGCTGGCGCGAACTGCTGGTCGAGGCGAAAAGCCGCGGGCTGAAGATCGCGCCGGAAATCGCCGTCGGCGATGGCGCGCTCGGCTTCTGGAAGGCACTCGATGAGGCCTTTCCCAGCACGCGGCATCAGCGGTGCTGGGTGCACAAGACCGCGAACGTCCTGAACAAGGTCGCGCTCTCGGTGCAGGTCAACATGAAGAAGGATCTGCGCGAGGTCTACTTGGCGCCGAACCGGGCTTCAGCCGAGGTGGCGATTGACATCTTCGCCGAGAAATACCGAGCGAAGTACGACAAGGCGGTCGAGTGCCTGACGAAAGATCGCGAAACGCTGCTTGCGCTCTACGACTTCCCTGCCGAGCATTGGGATCACCTGCGCACGACAAATCCCATCGAAAGCGTGTTCGCGACGGTCCGGCACAGGACGGTGCGTACGAAAGGCTCGTTGTCGCCAACGACCGCCAAGCTGATGGTCTTCAAGCTGCTCTGCGCCGCATCAAAGACCTGGCGGCACCTGAAAGGCACAAATCACTTGCCGAAGGTCATCGCAGGTGTCAAATTCCAAGACGGCATCGAGGTCATCCAAGTGCCGGCAAACAACGCCGCCTGATCGCCTCGTCACCCAAAATCCCGCATAGCTCCGAGCGGGTGCAGCTCCTCGAGACGATCGAGCGAAGCCGGCACCTCTATGGGCCGCTCGGCGCGAGATACAACGATCAGGACAAGATGTGGCGCTGGCCGAACGGCGCTCGCCTTCGCTTTGCTTATCTCGAGCGCGACGCGGACGCGGACGCTTATCAGGGGCATAGCTACACGCGGGTGTATGTCGAGGAGCTGGGCACGTTCCCGAGCGCCTCGCCGGTTCTGCGGCTGATGGCAACGTTGCGCTCTGGCGCGGGCGTGCCTTGCGGGTTTCGCGCAACAGGCAACCCCGGCGGGCCCGGACACCAATGGGTCAAGGCGCGCTATATCGACCCCAATTGGGCCGGATAGGAAATCCGAAAGTTCACCTATGAGAATCCGTGGACGCGCGAGACGATCGAGCAGGATCGCGTTTTCATTCCGAGCAAGCTGCAAGACAACAAATTTCTCGGGCCGGAGTACGTTGCAAACCTGCAGATGGTCGGCAGCGACACGCTGGTGCGGGCGTGGCTCGAGGGGGACTGGACCGTCATCGAGGGCGCCTACTTTGATTGTTGGCGCTACGATCTGCACGTGGTGGAGCCGTTCGCGGTGCCCGCCCATTGGGGGCGGTTCCGCTCGATGGACTGGGGCTCGGCCCGGCCGTTTTCCGTGGGTTGGTGGGCCATAGTGGGGGACGACTACGCCGCTTGCGGCGGCCGGATACTCCCCCGCGGTGCGCTCGTACGGTACCGGGAGTGGTACGGCGCGGCCGGCCCGAACGTCGGGCTCAAGATGACCGCCGAGGGCGTGGGCGCGGGGATCGCCCAGAGAGAAGTCGCGCGATCCCAATTTGCGGTACGGGGTGCTCGATCCTGCGTGCTTCCGCGAGGACGGCGGGCCCTCGATCGCTGAGCGGATCAACAAAGAGCTCATTGCGGCTCGTCTGCGGCCCTTCCACGCTGCCGACAATTCCCGCGTTCCCCAACGCGGATCGATGGGGGGATGGGATCAGGTGCGGTCCCGCCTGGTCGGCCAGGATGGCCGACCGATGATCTACTGCTTCGCGACGCATGTCGCGAGCATTCGAACGATCCCGGCCCTCCAGCATGATCCGGCGCGGCCCGAGGATGTGAACACCGAGTCCGAGGATCACGCGGGCGACGAGTGGCGCTATGCGTGCATGTCTCGGCCGTTCGTGCGGGTGCCCGCGACACCCGCGAGGAGCGTGCCAGACGTGGGATACGCCCCATTCCGCTCTGCCGCGCCGGATGACTGGAAGCTCTACTGATGGCGGAGGCCGCCTACGCGAAGTACGGTGTTCGATTCGACCTGACCGCTGAAGAAGTGATTGAAATTTGCAAAGAGCCCGCCGAATACCTGTGAAAGGCCCGCGGGTGGCGACGGGCGGCCCACCCGCCCCGCGCGGCTGCTGTTACCCGTGTTGTTACCCCTGAACAAGCAACCAGCGTATTTACGCGGAAATCCCTATTCGATCACCTCATCGGCGCGCGCGAGCACGGTCTGTGGAATTTCGAGGCCGAGCGCCTTCGCGGTCTTGAGATTGATCACCAACTCGTACTTCGTCGGCGCCTGCACCGGCAGGTCGGCCGGCTTCTCGCCCTTGAAAATGCGATCGACGTAGCCGGCCGCCCGCCGGTGTGGATCGATCGGATCAGGTCCGTAGGAGATCAAGCCGCCTCCTATGGCGTAAAAGCGGAACGGGTAGACCGCGGGCAACCGATGTCGTGCCGCAAGCGCTATGATCAGTTCGCGATGAAGGATCGCGAACCCGCTCGACGAGACAATCAGGCCGCTATTTGACCCGGTCGCGAAGACTGTGACCCCGCGCTCGATCTCGCCGCGCTCTCGCACGTCGATGGGGCTTATCTCCACTCCCAACGGCGAGGCCACGGCCTGGATTGCACCCCACTGGCCGGTTCCCGCAGGATTGGAGGCATCCCGAAGGACTGCCGCCCGGGTGATGCGGGGCACCACCTCCCTCAGGACCTCAAGCCATTTCCCGCTGACGCCGTATTCGAAGTTTGTAAAACCGGTGGCATTGCCTCCCGGCCGGGACAGGCTAGCGACGAAGCCGGCGCCGACTGGATCAGCGGTCTGCGTAAACACGATCGGCACAGTCCGGGTAGCCTCGTGCAACGGCCCCATGACTTGGCCGCCACCCGCCAGGATGACATCAGGTGTCAGGGCAACCAATTCCGCCGCGTCCTTGCGGATGCGTTCAACATTGCCCCCGCCCCACCGGTAATCGAGCCGTATGCTGTGGCCTTCGATCCAACCCAATTCGCGCAGCCCGCGCAGAAATGCCGCAACGCGGGCCTGCCCCTCTGGGTCGTCCGCGGCCTGCGTCATGAGCACGCCGATGCGCCGCATCCGCTCGCCCTGCTGCGCGCGCGCCGCCAGCGGCCACGCCGCCGTACCGCCGAGCAGAGTAATGAACTCGCGCCGTCTCATGGTGCTGCCCCTGGAAGGTCGAGCCTAGCGCACGACCCTGAGCATCGCGAGTCTGCGCCGGAGACGGCCGGCAGGTCCTTGGGCAAGACCTGAATTGTTCTGAAATAGGTGCGCCCTGCATGTGCTCGGCAAGCCTCATGACCGCGATCGATGTTCTGTCGGGGGTTTGTCGCCGCGTTGCGGCGGGCGTGTCTCCTCAGGGTTTACGGTGGCTCGGCACCGCCTGAGACGGTGTTGACCCAGCGATCTTGGGAGATTTAGGGTCTTCACGGGCCTGCCTCGCCGTTCGCCGAATTCAGAACAATTCAGGTCTCGCCCAAGGACATGCCGGCGACTCCCGACGATACTGGTTGCCATGGCGGTTCTGCGATAGGCTCTGCGGCCAGCGAATAAGAACAACATCTTCAAACGCTGTCCGTGCGCTTCAGGGGAGGCACAGCATGAGGCGGCGGGATTTCATCGCGGCTCTCGGCGGTGCGGCGGCGTGGCCGGTGGCGGCGCGCGCGCAGCAGGGCGAGCGGATGCGGCGCATCGGCGTACTGCTGCCCGCAACCGAGGACGATTTGCGGTTTCAGGCCTTTCTCGGGGCATTCCTACAGGCGCTGGCGCAATCGGGCTGGACTGTCAGCCGCACCGTGCGGATCGACACCCGCTGGGCCACGGCCAATGCCGCCGAAATTCGCAGACATGCGGCGGAACTGGTCGCGCTCGCGCCGGACATCATCTTGGCGCATGGCGACTCGACCGTGGGGCCGATGCTGCAGACGACCCGCACCCTGCCGGTCGTGTTCCCGGCTGTCGCCGATCCGGTCGGCGCCGGCTACGTCGAGAGCCTGGCGCGACCGGGCGGCAACGCCACCGGTTTCATGAATTTCGAATACAGCATGGGCGCCAAATGGCTGGAGCTGCTCAAAGAGATCGCGCCGGCTGTGACGCGGGTAGCGGTCCTTCGCGATCTCGCCATAGCCTCCGGCACCGGCCAGTTCGGTGTCATCCAGGCAATGGCGCCGTCGCTCAGGGTAGAGGTCACCCCCATCGGCATGCGCGACGCCGGCGAGATCGAGCGCTCCGTCGCGGCCTTCGCGCGCTCACCGAACGCCGGTCTGATCGTGACGGCGAGCGGGTCAGCGAATGTTCATCGCGATCTGATCGTCACGCTGGCGGCGGGGCACAAGCTGCCCGCCGTCTACTATGAACGCTTCTTCGCCGCCGGCGGCGGGTTGATCTCCTACGGGCCTGATTACGTCGACCAGTTTCGCCGCGCGGCCAGCTACGTCGATCGCATCCTCAAGGGCGAGAGGCCCGCCGACCTGCCGGTGCAGACGCCGACCAAATATCAGCTCGTGATCAATCTCAAGACCGCAAAGGCAATCGGCTTGACCGTGCCGACAACTCTGCTCACCCGCGCCGACGAGGTGATCGAATGAGGCGACGCGCGTTCATCACCCTGCTCGGCGGCGCGGCGGCATGGCCGCTCACGGCGCGTGCGCAGCAGCCGATTCCGGTCATCGGATATCTCGGCGCAGCGTCGCCGCCGGCAGGTGTCCAGATCATGGCAGCCCTTCGCCAGAATCTCGCGGAAGCGGGCTACGTCGAGGGCCGCAACATATTGATCGAACCCCACTGGGCCGAAGGTCAATACGATCGGCTGCGGGCAATGGCTGCGGAGATGGTACACCGTAAAGTGGCGATCATCGTGGCGACCGGCGGTACGGCTGCGGCATTGGCGGCCAAGGCGGCAACCACAACAATCCCACTTGTGTTCAGTGTCACCGATGATCCGGTCGCCCTCGGTCTCGTAGCCAGTCTCGCTCGGCCGGGCGGAAATGCAACCGGCATAACCTTCCTCCTGGCAGAGCTGGGGGCGAAGCAACTTGGACTGCTGCGGGAGCTGGTTCCTGCCGCGACGCGTATCGGGCTGCTGGTCAATCCCAAAAACACGACGTCCAAGGCCCAGATGAGTGACGTGATGGCAGCAGCCTCTGCGATGGGCGCTACGATCGACGTCGTCCACGCCAGCGACAGCCGCGAGATCGAATCCGCCTTCGCGGCGCTTGTCCGCAATAAAGCCGACGCTCTCGTAGTCGGCACCGACCCGTTCTTGTACAGCCGGCGCGTCCAGCTTGCCATTTTGGCATCGCGTCACGCGGTTCCCGCGATCTACCCTGTGCGGGAGAACGCGGATGTCGGTGGTCTGATGAGCTACGGGACGAGCCTGACCGAAATGTTTCGGCAAGTGGGTGCCTATACCGTCCGTATTCTCAAGGGCGCCAAGCCAGACGAACTGCCGGTCGTGCGGTCGACCAAGTTCGAGCTCGTCATTAACTTGTCGACTGCCCGTGTGCTCGGGCTCGATGTCCCACCGATGTTGCTAGCCCGCGCCGACGAGGTGATCGAATGAGCGAAGGCGCCAGGCAAGCTGGCGTGATCAGCCGGTGCAAGTCCGGCCCAGGTAAGGCCCAGCAAACCGCCTGGAAGCGAGTGTTGCGTGAGGCGGCGGTGACGCCGAACACGAAGCGTACACAGCGCGTGCGTGGGGTGTGGGAGTGAGCCACGAAATGATCAAATCGCGGGAGCGGAGACCGTGTTCATCGTCGAACGCAACACGGGCAATGCCGCTATGCGAGGCATTGTCGTCCCGCCGGGGTCTAGGGCCACATCACGGGCACAAGGATCACGTCGGAACCTGGGAGATCTCGTGTCTGGCCGCCGCCGTTGCGTGTGTATCGAGTACGGCGGTCCGCATCGGGAAGGCGAGGAGCCGTAGCCGATGACGCACGGACACGAGAAGTCGGACTTCGCCATAGTAGCTGTGAAACCGGCGAACAAAGCGGCGCCCACTGGTGCGGAGCAATCCGTGGCAGGGCAAGCCGCGGCGGAGCGGGTGGAGCGAAGGGCGGAGACCAAGGGGAATGCGGACCAGCAAAGCACGCGCCGAACTGAGAGCCGGGCAAGCGTGACACAGGCGCTGGAACGCATACGGATAGCCGCAAGGGAAAGGAAGAAGGAGAGGTTCACCGCGCTCTTCCACCACATCAGCATCGACCTGCTCGAAGAAGCGTTCTACGAACTCAAGGAGAATGCCGCGCCGGGCGTGGATCGACTGAGGTGGACGGACTACGAGGCGGACCTTGAGCGCAAGCTCGAGGACCTGCACGAGCGAGTCCAGCGGGGAGCGTATCGGGCACTGCCGTCGCGGCGGGTCTACATACCCAAGCCGGACGGCCGGCAGCGCCCGCTCGCGGTCGCGGCCCTGGAGGACAAGATCGTCCAACGGGCGGTGGTCGCACTGCTGAACGCGATCTACGGCGAGACTTCCTCGGAATCTCGTACGGGTTCCGGCCCGGACGTGGCACGCACGACGCGTTGGATGCGCTTTGTGTCGGGATCGATAGCAGAAAGGTGAGCTGGATACTGGACGCCGACATCCGGTCGTTCTTCGACGAGATCAGTCAGGAATGGCTGACCCGCTTTGTGGAGCATCGGATCGGCGACCGGCGCATCATCCGCCTGATCCAGAAATGGCTAAAGGCGGGCGTTCTCGAAGACGGGATCGTGACGGTCGGAGACAGGGGGACCGGGCAAGGAACGGTGATCTCACCACTACTTGCCAACATCTACCTACACTACGCCCTCGATCTCTGGGCCGTGCGCTGGCGACGGCGTGAGGCCACGGGCGACATGATCATCGTGCGTTATGCCGACGACTTCATCGTCGGCTTCCAGCACGAGAGTGACGCCCGATGCTTTCTGGACGAGATGCGTGAGCGGTTAAGGGAGTTTGCGCTGTCACTACATCCCGAGAAGACCCGGCTCATCGAGTTCGGACGCTTTGCAGCGGAACGCCGCAAGCGGCGCGGGCTCGGCAAGCCGGAGACCTTCAACTTCCTGGGCTTCACGTTCATCTGCGGCAAGACCCGCGCGGGCAAATTCCAGCTTCAACGGAAGACCCGGCGGGACCGCATGCGGACGAAGCTTCGGATGATCAAAGAGGAGATGTGGCGGCGTATGCATCAGCCGATCCCCATTCAGGGGAAATGGCTGTGGCACGTCGTCCGCGGCTACTTCAACTACCACGCGGTCCCGACCAACTTCCGGGCACTCGTGGCATTCCGGACCGAGATAGCCAAACGCTGGCATCGGGTGCTCACCCGACGCAGCGAGCGGACTACGCTCAACTGGGAACGGATGAAGCGGCTGATTGGCGAGTGGCTTCCCCGACCGCGCATACTTCACCCCTGGCCCGACAAGCGCTTTGCCGTCTCATACCCAAGGTAGGAGCCGTATGCGGAAAAGCTGCACGTACGGATCTGTGCGGGGGGCCTCTAGCAATGGAGGTCCCTACCGCAACAACTGTCATCTTGTCGCAGCGAGATCGCCGATCCATTTGGCCGCGTCAAGGCTGGCGCTTCGCGCCCCCGCGCTACGCGCGGCTACGGCCCTGACGCGGCCAAATCGATCAGCGCAGAGGCTACCGCGCGGTCGGCACGGAGTGCCGACCGCGGTGACGGTCGGCCCACGCGAAGTCATCGCGAACCATTGCGTTGAGCATGGTAAGCATCTTGCGCATCACCGCCACGATCACGACCTTCGGGAGCTTGCCGGTGGCGGCGAGACGATGGTGGAACACCTTGAGCACGGGATTCCAATTGCAGGCGCTCAATGCCGCCATATAGAGCACGTGACGGACGGGCGCCCGACCACCCCAGATACAGCGCTTTCCCTTAAGCTTGCCGCTCTCGAAGGCATAGGGCGCAACGCCGACCATCGCAGCAACCTGTTTGCGGCTCATGCGTCCGAGCTCGGGCAAGAGCGCAATCAGCGTGCAGGCCAGCACCGGTCCGACGCCCGGCATGGAGGTCAGCAGCCGGTATCGATGCGCGAGCGCCGGATCGGCACCGATGCTCTCGACCAGGTGCTCATCGAGCATGTTGATGTCGGCGGCGAGCCGAGCGATATGACGGCGCGAAAGGCGCTTCAGCACCGCATTTTCCAGCATTCCAGCAGCATTCTCGGCGGCGACCTTCGCATTGCTGAGCTGGCGCCGAACCCTAAGAACCTCGGCAAGCCGCTCGACCACTGGCGCCGGTCGCTGCACAGGCCGGGTCGGGATGATGGCGACGAACGCGGCGATCATCCGCGCATCGAGCCGATCGTTTTTGGCCAGAACGCCGCTAGCGTTGGCAAACTGCCGCAGCCTGAACGGATTAATCTGACGCACCGGCATGCCGGCTGCGAGCAGCGCTCGCATCACGCCGCGCTCGTAGCCGCCGCTCGCCTCGAGCCCGATCGCCGAGATCGAGAAGCCGCGCAGCTGCTCAATCAGCTCGGCCCAGCCAGCTGGGTCATTGCTCGCCGACGAGCGTTGCTGCTCCGGCAGCACCATCACGTCCAAGCGATCCTTCGACACGTCGATTCCACAGACAGAGAGCATCGTCATCTTCGTATCCCTTGTTTGCTGATGCGGGCTCGTGCCCAGGCAACTGTTCGGGTAAGGAAGAAACGACTGGAGCTCCAAGCTCATTCGCGGTCTGAGGACCGAACCGCCTGCGGGCTTCCAGTCGCGACGGGGGCGGAGTCGTGAACCGGCCCCCATCACTCCTCACTATGCCCCTTTCGCGTCATACAAACCGCCGCGGTGTCATCACGGTGCTCGGCGGCATGGCGGCGTGGCCCTGGTGGCGCACGCGCAGCAAGGCGAGCGGATGCGGCGAATCGGCGTGCGTGAGTCAGGCGACGGCGATGCGGAATGGCCCCCGTATTCGCTGCCTTCCGCCAGCGGCTCACCGATTTGGCTGGTCCGAGGGCCGCAATTTGCGCATCGACTATCGCTGGGCTTCGGGTGATCCCGATCGCATTCGTGCACCGTGGCCGAATTGGCGACAACTCCACCCGACGCGATTCTGACCAGGGGGACGCCGACATTGGCGGCGTTGCACCAACCGTCAATCCGCTCCGATCGTCTTCGTACCAATTTCCGCGTCGGTTGAGGTGGTTCTGTTGACGGGATGGCGCGGCCGGGCGGCAACGTGACGGGTTTCATCCAGTTCGAGTAGGCACGACGCGGAAAATGGGTGGAGCTGCTCAAGGAGGTCGCTCCACCGTCTTACTCGCGTGCTGGTCATTCGGGATCCGAGCAGCCCGGGCATCGGGCAACTGTGGCGCCATGTCGAGACCTGGCAGCCCTCATTCGGCGTGAGGGCAGAGCCCGAGCATTCATCGCCGATGCCGCGATGGATCGGGCCGTCGCGGCCTTTGCAGCGCTCCAACCGAGGCGGCCTGATCGTGCTGACGGATGCCGTCGCGGTAATGCACCGCGACCTGGTTATCGCTCTGGCGGCGCGATACAGGTTTCCCACGTGTATTTCGCCTACGTCTTGCGACGGACGGAGGCCTGATCTCCTACGGGACCGATCTGAATGAGTTGACGACGCGCGGCCGCTACGTCGATCGCGTCCTCAAGGGTGGAGAATCCCGGTCACCTTCCGGTCCAGGCGCCGGCAAATACGATGCTGGTGATCAACCTGAAGACGGCCAAGGCGCTCGGAATGAAAGTGCCCCCGATGCTACTGGCCCGCGCCGACGAGGTGATCGAATGAGAAGGCGGGCGTTTATCCGACTGGTTGGTGGCGCGGCGGCCTGGCCGGTTTGGCACGGGCGCAGCAGCCTGACCGCATGCGGCACATCGGCATGCTCATGGACAACGCCGAGGACGATCCGGACGTGCAGGCCCGCCTTGCGGCGTTCGTGCAAGGGCTGCCGCAATTGGGCTGGACCGACGGCCGCAACCTGCGCATCGATACCCGCTGGTCCACGGGCGATGCCGCCGTATTCGGAAATACGCGGTGGAATTGGCGGCGCTCTCGCCCGACGTCATCCTGGTCACGGCAACCGACCATGGACCGTTGCTGCAGACGACCCGTACCGCGCCCATCGTGTTTGCGAATGTCCTTGATCCGGTCGGCTCCGGCTTCGTCAATAGTCTGTCGCGGCCGGGAGGCAACGCGACCGGCTTTATGCAGTTCGAATACAGTTTGAGCGGGAAATGGCTGGAGTTACTGAAGGAGATCGCGCCGGGTGTGACGCGCGTGGCGGTCCTTCGGGATGCCGCCATAACCGCCGGGATCGGCCAGTTCGCCGTCATCCAGTCCGTGGCGCCGTCGCTCGGGGTGGAGGTGAGCCCGATCAACTTTCGCGACGCCGGCGAGATCGAGCGCGCCGTCGCCCCCTTTGCGCTTTCCGGCAATGGCGGCCTGATTGTGACGTCGAGTGCGTTGTCTGGTTCATCGCGACCTGGTCGTCGAGCTTGCGGCCCGGCACAAACTGCCCGCGGTCTATTCCGACGCGGTTCCGTCACCAGCGGTGGCTTGATCTCCTATGGGGCCGACTTTTCGACCAGTTCCGGCGTGCAGCCGGCTATGTCGATCGCATCCTGAAGGGCGAGAAGCCCGCCGACCTTCCGGTGCAGGCGCCGACCAAGTACGAGTTCGTGATCAACCTCAAGACTGCCAAGGCGCTCGGCCTGACCTTCCACAGTCCGTGCTCGCCCGCGCCGACGAGGTGATCGAATGAAATCGCCGCGCGCTCATTCACACTTCTCGGCGGCGCGGCTACGGCATGGCCGCTGGCGGCTCCGCCGCATGCGGTGCGCGCGCAGCAGGGCGAGCCGATGCGACGCATTTCGGGATTTTCATTCCAATCGCCGCGAACACGCCGGACGCACAGGCCAACATCGCAGCGTACCTGCCGGGCCTGCAGCAAGCAGGCTGGACCAACCAGCACAATGTGCGGATCGATTATCGATGGGGCGCGGGTGATGCCACCCTCATTCGCAAACACGCCGCGGAACTGGCCGCGCTCGCACCGGACGTGATCTTCTCAACCGGCAGCCCGACCCTGGGGCCGCTGCAACAGGCGACGCGCACCGTGCCCATCGTGTTCGCGGTCGTACCCGATCCGGTCGGCTCCGGCTTCGTCGACAGTCTGTCGCGGCCGGGCGGCAACGCCACCGGCTTCATGCAGTTCGAATACAGTTTGA
>CAWDZE010000024.1:0-134595 GCA_963806705.1 Vicinamibacteria bacterium | reverse complement strand
CAAGATCAAAGACTCGAACCCGAGGCTCATCATGGCAATCACAGGCGCCCATGTCTTGCTCTATTCATCGGCTGCAGAGGAGCTGCGCGCAGTATTCCGGGAAGTCTTCAACTGGAAGTTCGTCGATGCCGGCGACGGGTGGCTGATCTTCGCGCTCCCGCCCGCTGAGCTCGGCGTGCACCCGGCCGAAGGCCCGACCTTCGAAGCGGGGACGCGCCATCAGTTCACGCTGATGTGCGACGACATCACCGCAACCGTCCGGGAGCTGCGCGAAAAGGGAATCCAGGTCCTGGCCGAGCCCGTGGACGAAGGCTGGGGCATCAGCGTCGTGCTCGCGCTTCCGGGTGGCGTAGAGGTGCAGTTGTACGAACCCCGCCACGCTGTCGCTGCCGCAATCCCCCACAACGGGGGCGCGTAGTGGGTAGCGGGTGGGGTGCGATAGACTCAGATCCATGCGCATCATCACCATGTCCCTGGCTTTTGCCCTCGTGGCGTCGCTGGCCCCCTCGGCACAAGTGGCGACCCCGATTACCGTCTACAAGACCCCTACGTGTGGCTGCTGCGGCAAGTGGGTCGAACACATGCGGCAAAGTGGCTTTGCTCCAAAAGTGACGGACCTTCCCAACCTCTCGGCCGTGAAGCAGAGCAGCGGCGTGCCCCAGAATCTTCAGTCCTGCCACACCTCGATGATCGATGGCTACGCCGTCGAGGGCCACGTGCCCGCCGATGTGATCCGGCAGTTGCTGAAGGAAAAACCCAAGGTCTCCGGCATAGCCGTCCCCGGCATGCCCATGGGTTCGCCGGGCATGGAAGGCGCGTACAAGGACAAGTACAACGTCGTCGCCTTTACCAAGGACGGCAGCCAGAAAGTCTACGCGTCGCGCTGATCGACTCGATGACGGAGTCTGTGTGCCCTTCGTGCCCCTGTGGTTAACGGCCGTCATCGCGTTGAACGCCACACCCGTGATCGATCCTCATAGCTACGCCCGGCCCGCCGAGGCCAGGGTCACCCGCGTCGCGCTCGACCTGCGCGCCGATTTCGGGCGCAAAGTCCTCGAGGGTACGGCGACGATGACGCTTCATGCGGCAGCCGGCGCTCGCGAGGTCGTGCTCGACACGCGCGGGCTCGAGATTCAGGGCGTGTTCGACACCAGGGGCGCGGCGCTGACGTATGCGCTGGGTCCCGCCGATCCGATTCTCGGCCGAGCGCTCGTCATCACGCTGCCTGACGACCGCGCAACCGTGGTCGTCCGTTACCGCACGTCGCCTCTGGCCGAGGCGCTGCAGTGGCTGTCACCCGCGCAGACGGCCGGCGGGGCGCATCCCTATCTGTTCTCGCAGGGCCAGGCGATCCTCACGCGCACGTGGATCCCCACGCAGGACAGCCCGGCTGTCCGTCAGACGTACCACGCCCGCATCGTCGTGCCCGCGCCGTTGCGGGCGGTGATGAGCGCGGAAGCGCTGACGCCGGACGGTGTGGCGGTCGCCGGCGGCCGCGCCTTCGAGTTCAGACTCGAGCAGCCGGTGCCGCCCTACCTGATTGCCATTGCGATTGGCGACATCTCGTTCAAACCTGTCGGACCGCGATCGGGCGTCTATGCGGAGCCGTCGGTGGTCGAGCGCGCGGCCTTCGAGTTTGCCGACCTCGAGAAGATGATCGAGGCGGCCGAAGCGCTGGGCGGACCCTACCGCTGGGGCCGCTACGACGTGCTGGTGCTGCCGCCGTCGTTTCCCTTTGGCGGCATGGAAAACCCGCGCGTCACCTTTGCGACGCCGACCATCCTGGCGGGCGACCGCTCGCTCACCTCGCTCATCGCGCACGAGCTCGCCCACTCGTGGTCCGGCAACCTCGTCACCAACGCGACGTGGCGCGACTTCTGGCTGAACGAGGGGTTCACGACGTACTTCGAGAACCGGATCATGGAGCAGCTCTACGGCGTCCCGCGCGCGCGGATGCTGGAAGTGCTCGGGCGGCGCGACCTGAACAACGAGCTCCTCACGCTCAAGGACAAGCCGCGCGACCAGATCCTCCACATCGATCTGAACGGCCGGAACCCCGACGACGGCGTGACGTCGATTGCGTACGACAAGGGCGCCGCGTTCGTGCGGACGATTGAGGCCACCGTCGGCCGTCCGCGCTTCGACGAGTGGCTGCGCGGCTATTTCGATCGTCACGCGTTCACGTCGCTGACGACGGCCGAGTTCCTGGAAGACCTGCGCGCGAACCTGATCGCGGGCGACGCGGCGCTGGAAGAGGCACTGCAGCTCGACGCGTGGCTCGAAAAGCCCGGCCTGCCGGGCAATGCGACGGTGCCGACCTCCGATGCGTTCGATGTCGTCGAGAAGCAGGTGAGCCGGTTCACCGCCGGGACACCGGCCGCCAGGCTCCAGACGAAATCCTGGACGACCCAGGAGTGGCAGCATTTCCTCGGGTCGCTGCCCGCCGCGCTCGCGGAACTCCAGCTGGCCGATCTCGACCGGGCCTTTGGCTTCAGCAAGAGCGGCAACAGCGAGGTGCTGTTTGCCTGGCTGCGAATCGCCATCCGCCACCGCTACCAGCCGGCGATGCCGACGCTGGAGCGATTCCTGACCTCGCAGGGCCGGCGAAAGTTCCTCAAGCCCCTTTACGAAGACCTGATGACGACCGCCTGGGGCACGTCGGAGGCAAAACGCATCTACACGGCGGCCCGTCCCACCTACCACGCGGTGTCTACCACTACGCTCGATGCCATCGTAAGGCGCTGACGCCCCGGCCATCCGCAGGATTGTTCAGGCCGATCGGATCAGCCGGACCGACGGGTCCGCGGGTGGCGCTGCGGCTTCGCCGCCGAGGCTCCGGCGCTGCTTGTCGTCGTACATCCCGCGGTCCGCGGCCGCGAGCAGCTCTTCGGTACGACTCGCCGTCCTCGGGGCTGACGGCCACGCCGATGCTGATGCCGGTCCTCAGCAGCAGGCCCGGCCTGGCCTCCGTGATCATCTCGTCGATGGCCGACTGAATCTTGAGGGCGCGTGCGTTCGCCTCCTCGCGCTTGCAGCGGGAGAGCACGACGACGAACTCGTCGCCGGCGTATCGGGCGCAGAAATCCGAGTGGCGGATGTGCTGTCTGATTGCAAAGGCCACCTGTCGCAGGATCAAATCGCCGACCTGATGGCCGTGCTTGTCGTTGATGGCCTTGAATTCATCCAGGTCGATCATCAGCAGCGCGTTGGAACGATCCCCTCCGGCATGGCCGGCGAACTGGTCGTGAAGGTGCGCAAACAGGGCACGGCTGTTGGGCAGGTCGGTCAGCGAGTCGGTGAAGGAGACCTGCTGCATCTTCTCGAACAACACGGAGTTGCGGATGACCGACGCGACCTGGTTGCAGACGCGGTTGAGCATCCGGCGATGGTCGTCGCGATACGGATTGGCGTCGACGTGGTAGAGCGTCAGCGTGCCCACGAGCTCGCCGGCATCGACCAGCGGGTAGGCGAGCGCTGCCTGGAAGTGGTGGCCTGCCTCTGCATGGCCAGCCGCGTCGAAGTCTGCCTGCGCTCGCGCGTTGACCGCGCACGTCTGGTGCCGCGCCGCCCAGCCGGTTGCGCCTTCGCCCAGGGGAATCGTCAGGCCCTCGACGCGGTCGGTGTCCAGACCGCTCGCAAAGCGACACCGCATCAGCTTCGTGTCGGACTCGTAGAGGTAGAGCGCCCAGCACGACGCCGGCACCATCGGATTGAGCTTCGATGTCAGCAGCGCCATCGAGTCGTTCACGCTCAGGCGCGTTCCGAGCGTCTGGGCGATGTCGTAGAAGGCATGAATCTCCTGGGTGGCGCGGGAGATGTTCTCGAAGACGTTGGGCACCGGGGCCCCTGGCTGGGTCTCGCTGGAAAATCCCGTGACGGGGCCGCTGGTGCGCGTCACCGCACGTGAGCCCGACTCGAGGCGGTGGGCTTCCTGCCGGTCCAGTGTCGGCAGCAACCGGATGAACCGCGGCACCAGGGTCGGGTCCAGCGCGCGGCCGGCCTCGGACCTGACGACCTCGACGGCCTCGTCGTGCCCCATTGCCCGGTGATAGGGCCGGTCGGTCGTCAGCGCATCGAAGTAGTCGACGACCGCCAGCACGCGCGCGCCGAGCGGGATCGCCTCTCCCTTCAGGCCATCCGGGTAGCCCGACCCGTCCCAGCGCTCGTGATGGCTGTGAATGAACGGCGCCACGGGGTACGGGAACGGCACGGCGCGGATGATCTCGGCGCCGATCACCGGATGCGTACGCACGCGATCGAACTCGTCGGGCGTCAGCCGCCCAGGCTTGGTCAGGATGTGCTCCGGCACTGCGAGCTTCCCGATGTCGTGCAGGAGCGCCGCGACCTTGACGCCTTCAACTTCGTTGTGCGGCATGCCGGCGTCGTGCGCAAGCGCGGCGGCCATGGCCTGCACTCGCCGGATGTGATTGTCGTTCGGACTCGACGAACGATCGATGGTCTGGTCGCGGGCGTCGATCGCGCGGGCCAGCGACTCGACGCTGGCCAGATGGAGATCTGACACCTCTTGCAGATGCCGCTGGTGGTCTTCGACGCGGCCGAGATAGATACGGTAGCTGCGGTACGTCACGTAAAGCGGAGCCGCAACCAGCAGGACGATCCAGATCTGCATCGTCATCACGACCCTGGCTGCGACCATCGCGACGCCGGCGCCGATGAAACAGGCAGGCGCGGTCCACAGGAAATTCTCATTCCAGGTGCGGATGAGGGGGTCGCGGCGCGACAAGGCGACGGCCACCGCGACAAGCCAGCTGTTGCAGATGAAGAAGGTCGCAGCCGCGGCCACGGTGCTCCGGCTCAGGTGACTGAGACTGGCGTCGTGGGAGAACCCGCCCGCCCACGATGAAACGAATCCGGACAACTGGATGGTGATGGCGAGCGCCGAGACGCTGAAGAGTGTTTGCCGCACGGACGCGCGGTTGCGTGTCGCAACCAGGCACTGTGTGGCGCCGCTGGCACACCCGACCAGCATGGCGGCATCCTGCCCCATCAGGACGAGCGTCACGAAATCGGTGAAGTACGACATCGACAGCGTCGCGCTTCCCCGAGCCAGCGGCAGGTGGACCTTCGAGACGGAGATGATGATGGAGCCGAGCAGGAGGGCCAGAAAGAGCAACGGTTCCTGCACGTTGATGAACGGAAGCCGCAACACCACGACCATCAGCCCGGCGAGGATGACGAGCCCGACGTAGATCTCCAGCAGGCGGGACACTTTCGCGGATCCCTGATTCCCGCGGGTTGGCGGTGCAGTGCCGACGTCGACGGTCTTGTTCATTCAGACCTGTGGCCGGTTCCAGCATCGCAGTACGCGTGCCAGCCGAGACGGCCAGGCGCCGTCAGGTCCCCGCCGACCCGTGACTGACGTCGGCGCAGGCCATCATAGGCAACGCCGGGCAGCCAAGTGGAACCAGAACGGCGTTGCTGGCCTTGCGTCCGTGGCGCCCTGACCACCAAGTGTCACCTCGGCCGACACGATTGGTCGGGTGCTGAAAACCGGGACGCCTTGCGCGACTATTTCCGGCGGCACACTACAAGGCTTCGCCTGACTGTCCTTCTCGATCGCTTTGAGCGGCGCCACCATAGTCCAGAGAAACATGTGCGACCTCGGTCTTGGGGAGACGGTTGCCAATACAGAAAGACTCGTGAAAGCTCCGGCGATCACGGCTCCAACGGCTCAATCTCGATCGTCTCCACGACAACGTCGTCGGCGTCGGTCAATTCGCTGTTCCCCCACACCAGGTGGTCCGCGTCCAGATTGCCCCACACCAGATGCTCTGCATCGGCGGCATTGCCCCAGACGATATGGTCGCCATCGAGCAGGCCAATCAGGGTGTTGCCCCACACGATGTGATTGCCCCAGACCAGGTGATTGCCCCACACGAGATGGTCGGCGTCGATGTTGCCCCACACCAGATGGTCGCCGCCCAGCCCCCATACGGACTCGAGGTTCCACGCCTGCTCGTGATAGAAGAGCGAGTTGCCCCAGACCAGGTGGTTGCCCCAGACCAGGTGCTGCGACCAGGCCACGGTCTCCCCGCCCAGCGTCGACAGCGGCGGCGGCTGGTAGGTCATCCAGTAAGAGTTGAGCGGCGCCTGCGTGTTGACCCGCTTGGCGAGCTCAAGCGCGCCATCTGCGTTGAGCGCACCCGCCCCCTGCGTGAGCACGTCGTACTCAGCGCCGCCACTGGAGGCGTCGTTCACGGTGGTCGCCGAGAACTGCAGGATGGCCTTGATGGTGTTAGGTGACAGCTTCGTCGACGTCCACCAGATGGCCTTTCGGTGGGCTTCAATCACCAGCGCGACCACGCCGGACGCGACTCCAGCGGCCATGCTCGTGCCGTTCAGCCGGAGATACTTGTTCACCGGGTCGCTGGCAGATATCACCCGGGCGTTGAGATAGTTCTGATAAAGGTAACTCGACTCGGAGCCAACTGCAGTCAACGCATGTCCGGGCGCGACGACGTCTGGCTTGGCCTGGCCGTCGTACCACGTGGGACCGCGCGAGCTGTAGGGCGCGACGCCGTCGTCGCCCGGAGCTCTGGTGCCCTTCGTGTCGAGCGCGCCAACGGTGATAGCCGACGGCGCGTTGCCCGGCGACGCGATGCCGGCATAGCCGAGCTCGCCGGTCGTGGGATTCTTACCGAAGTTTCCGGCTGAAACGACGACGACGATTCCGGCGCGCGCGGCCGCTTCGACTGCCTGCACCAGCGGGTCGGTTGCGGCCGGCTCGAACACCGGGTGCCCGAGCGACAGGTTGATGACGTCGATCCCGAGCGTCTGCTTGTTGGTGACCGCAAACTCCAGTGCGGCAATGACGTGGCTCGTGTAGCCCGACCCGACACCATCGAGCACCTTGAGGCCGATGAGCGTCGCGTTGGTGGCGATCCCGGGATAGAGGCCGCCCGATGGCGCGCCGGAGCCAGCGATGAGACCCGCCACGTGCGTGCCGTGACCGTACTCGTCGCCTGGCGGCGCCGCAATGGCGGCGCCCGTCGTGAAGTCGTAGAACGCCGCGATGCGGCTGCCGAAGACGCTCGAAGCGGCGATCCCCGAATCCACCACCGCAACGCCGACGCCGGTCCCCTTCGCGCCCGCCAGCGGCACGCCAAGCGTCGAGCGCACCGTCTGCCCGTTCGGCGCGACGGTCTGAAACGATGTCGTCTCCGCGTCAACCGAGATGGTTTCGACGTTCGGGTTGTGCTTGAGACCCTGAAGGGCGCTGCGCGGGATCTCGACGGTGATGGCGTCGATCAACGAGTGATGCGCCTTCACGGCGAGCCCGCCGGCTTTGAGCGCGAGATCGACGTCGCGGCGCTGGCCGCGCTTCACCCGGATGATGACACGCTGCCTGTCTTTCCCCTTACCTCGGTCGTGCCAGTCTCGAAGGGCCGAATCGACGTTGGCCCCAGGTGAGCTGCCTGGCCCCTCCTTGGACTGGGCGGCCGCGATTGGCACCAGGAGGGCAAGTACAACTGCGGCCCTGGCAACTGTCGCCGCCACTTGGCGAGAACGGCACTTCTCCATGGCCGCGATGCACAGCAGTTCGGGTGCCAGACTAAAATTCATACGTAAACTGCTGACTTAGCTGCACTTATCTGTCACATCCGGCAGCTGACGATTTTGATCGGTGTTCTCTATTGGCACAGGGCAGCTTCGCCCCCTCAGCTGTAAGTGGTTTGGCTGTAAGCCGTTATGAGCTGAACGTTCCGAAACGGAACGCGAGACACGTTCTGGAGAGCAGCCCCAGCAGGGGTCCTTCCGAGATGGGCTGTGGTCCGCCGAGAAACCTGGCTCGCCCAAGCGCGTGCAGTTTCCAGCGGCCCTGCGCAGTTTCGTGCGCGAGGTACAGATAGGTAATCTTCCCGAGATTTCCTGCCGATAGCCATGCCGTGAGCAAAGCTTCGGGGACCCCAGCTGTGGGCATCGATCTGCCTGTCGAAGCGGAGCCCCATCTTCGGGCGGTCCTCGAGCGACAGCCGGTTGCTCTGACCCGTGTCGGTAAGGACGGCACCTTCCTCGCCCTCAACGAAGCGGGCCTGGCCATGCTCGGCGCGCAGTCGCTCGATCAGATCCTCGGCACCTCGCTGATGAACATGGTCCAGAGCGAGGAACGCAAGGCGTGCCAGGCCTTCCTCGACCGCGCGATGGGCGGCCAGCGCGGTTCGTTTGAAGTCGATCTGGTGGGTCTCACCGGATCGCGCCACACCCTCGAACTTCACGCAAACGCCCATCCGGGCGCTCCCGACGCGATCCCGTCGGTCCTCATCTCGTTTCGTGACGTCACCGAATCGCGGCGGCTGGAACAGTCGCTGGTTGAATCGGCCACGCGGCAGGCCGAGCAGGAAGCCGCGCACGACGCGGAGCGCAAGCGGCTGCAGACCGACCTCGAACTGGCGCGCAAGGCGCAAACCGACAAGTTCGCGTCCGATGAACAGCTCACCGAACTCGAACGCCGGCTCGCCGAATCCAAAGACGAGCGCGCCGCGCTGCAAAAATCCTTCGGCGAAGAGATCGCCCGCCTCCAGGAGGCGCTCGCCGAGCAACGACGCCAGGCCGACCTGCAGTCCGCGGCGGTTGCCCGGCTCGACGGCAGCGATCAGCAGCTCGCCGAGCTTCGAAGCCGCTACGACGCCATCGATTCCGAGCGGCAGCAGCTTCTGGAGATGGCCGGCCTCCTGCGGAGCGAGGCCGAGGCCAGGCAGCAGACTGTCACCGAGCTCACCGAGCGGCTTGAAGGCCTCGAAGGCGAGCGGCAGCACGCGGTCGACACCGCCAACGCCCTGCGGCTCGACCTGGACGAGCGGCACAACCTCGTTGCCGACCTCACCGCGCGCCTGCAACTGCTCGAATCCGATCAGCAGCAGGCCTCCGAGTCCAGCTCGCAGCTCCAGCGCGAGCTCGAGTCGCGAACGGCACTGGCCAACGAGCTGGCGGCACGAATCGAAACGCTCGAGTCCGAGCAGGTGTCGTTGCGCGCCGCCGCCGACGCCGAGCTGGCCGCGCTGCGGTCGACGGCCGAGGCCGAGCAGGCCGCGATTCGGGCCCAGTCCGAGTCCGAGCGGGCCGAGCTCCATTCACAGGTCGAAGCCGAGAAGAACGCGATGCGCGCGGAGCTCGAGCAGGACCAGGCGTCGATTCGAAGTGAGATCGAAGCGAAGCTGCAGGAAGCCGAGACGCGCTACGGCACCGATACCGGCGCCCTGCGCGACGCGCTCAACGGGTCGCTGACCGAGCAGGCACGCCTGGCCGAAGCCATGGCGGCGGCCGAGGAAGATGCCATCCAGAAAGGCTCGCAGATCGCGGCGCTCGAACTGGCGATGTCCGAGGAGCGCAAGGCGCACGCGGGGCGTCTGATGGAACTCGAGGCCAACGCGGCCACGCGGCTCGCCGAGCTCGAAACCCGTAGCGCCGAAGCCGAGCGCGCGAACGAGGCTCGCGTGTCGGAACTCCAGGCGGCCAACGCGGCCTACCAGGCCGAGCGCGAGGCGGCCGACGCGGCAGCCGCCGCTCGCACGTCCGAGCGCGACGCGATCCACGCCAGGCAGATCGCGGAGCTCGAATCCGCACACGCCGCACGCCTCTCCGAGCTCGAAGCCGCCATGGCGCAGGCCACCGAGCGCGCCGACGATGCGCTGGCGGCGGTTCAAAGGGCCGAAGACGCTTTTGGCGCCGAACGTCAGCGGCTCGAAGACGCGCTACTCTCGGCGGTCGACGGCGAGCGTGCCGCCAAGCATGCGCTGTCGACCGAGATCGCCTCGCGCACGGTCGCCGAGCGTGGCCAGCGCCAGATGCAGCAGGCGATCGAGCGATTTGCCAAGGAAGCCGGCATCACCATCAACATCAGCGGCGGCGCCGCTGCGCCTCCGCCACCGCCCGCCAAGGTGACGACGACGACCAGGGCGCTGGCCGATCGGCTGACCAACGAGCTGCCCCGCCGCCTGGGCGATGGCCTGTCGATGCAGTTGCTGGCGTCAAGCGGCGATGTCTCGGTGGCCATCGACGAGGCGGCGGTCATCAACGCCGTCGGCGTGTTTGCCGACAGCCGCCGCATGTCGATGTTGAGCGGTCAGGTGACGGTGGAGATCGCGCAGGTCGCCATCGACGAGGCCGTCGGCAGGGCCCGCGGAATGACGCCGGGAGCCTACGCGCTGGTCGCCATGAACATCGAGGGCCCGGGTGCGCAGCAGGGTTTCCCGCAGGAGATCTTCGACAGCGCCGACCCGCGCGCCTGGCGGGCCGTGAAGGAAGACCTGCAGGCCGCGCGCGCGGCCGTCCTCGGCGCTGGCGGCCAGGTGTGGCTGACTCGTGAAGGCGCGTCGATCATGATCGTCGAGTTCTATCTGCCGCGCGAAGAGGCACAGTAATGGCGGATTCGAAGGCCGACGCCGCCGTCGCTGAACCCAACCGCCGGGTTGACGCGCGATACCCGGCGGCTGCCATTCCGGCCATCACGGCCATGCGCCTGTCGCCGGGCGAAGCCGTCTCGCTGGTGAACATCTCGGCCAGCGGCGTGCTCGTGGAAGGCAAGACGCGGTTCGTGCCCGGCACGCGCGTCACCGTCCATTTCGAAGGCACGATCAAGCCCAACCAAATCAAGGCACGCGTCGTGAGGTGCCAGGTGTCGGCCATCGGCGGCGGTGGCTCGCTGCAGTACCAGTCGGCCATTGCCTTTGAAGGCCGGATGGACCTGCCGGTGGAAGGATCGGCGTTGCCGCCTCCAGCTCCCGTGGAAGAACCACAACCGGTACCCAGGAAGGGCAAGGCCGCAGCGGCTCCGCCGCCGCCACCGCCGCCGCCGGCACCCTCGAGGGTTTACAACCGCTGGTAAGTCGGGCGCCGCGCGACTTCAGGTCACAATCACGCCAGCATCGTCGGTCTTCAGCGCCACATCACGATGGTAACGCGGCCAAACTCGCGGCCAGCCGGGCCGCGTCAACGCGGTGCACGAGCAGACGGTCGGCGGCGCCGGCGGCCGCCACGAGCAGGTCGGCATCGAGCACGCGGTCCGCGCGTGCCGCGTGGCGGGCGGCCTCGGTACGAAGCACCGCGTAGGCGGTATCGAGAGACGCCGTCCACACGGTTGCGCTTGTGGCGTGATACCCCACGGCATTGGCGACCGTGCGAGCGGCCAGATACCGCACGACGAGCGGGTCGAGGCCCTCCCATGCCGGCTCGACGAGTTCGCGATCGGCAGTGGCGCGGTCCGACGGAGCCGGGTGCACCGAGACGCCGCCTGGCGCCGCGTGACGCGCGAACGTGTCGAGGGCGTCGACATCGATCTGGTGAGGACCGGGTTCGATGCCGGCCGTTCTGAGCGCCGACTCCGTCGCCCGGTCGAGCGTGCCGTTGCCGCCGGGCCGCCAGCTCGCGAGTTGACGGGCCGCGTGCGCTACCGCGGACAACGCGCGCTCGGCGCCCCCGCGTTCGAGCAGCGCAAGAATCCCGCGCTCCCAAACCGTCAGCGCGTCCCAATCCCAGAGCACGTCAGGGCCTACCTGCGGCGGCAGGGCCTCGCGCGCGTCGAGCCCGGTCCAGGCGAGTCCGGGCGTAATGACGGGGCCGTCGTGAACCATCTCGAAGGGCGCGACGTTCTGTGCGCGCAGCAGCCGCCCTGCCGTCGGACACACGTGTGAGAGGCTGACAAAGACGCCACGCGGGTCGACCGTCACGACACGGGGAAAGTGCTGGCACGCCGAGGGCAGGTGGTCGTGGCCAAGCTGCTCGTGGATGGCACACAGATGGCCGCGACCGGGCTCGAAGAACGCGCAATCACGGCCCACGCGTCCGGTGACCACCGGCTCGCCGGACGCCAGCCCGTGCGCCGGCTCGAAATAGGTCGCGCCGGTGTGCTCGGGCCTCAATGCCGACGACTCGAGCGCCCTGGCAAGGCGCCGATAGATCGGCGCCTCGACGGGAATCGCCCAGTCCTCGGTACAGCAGACGCCGGCGTGACGGCAGCGGTAACCGGCGTGCATGCGAAGGACGTGGACCATCATTCGGTGCCAGGTACTGTTTAGGATGTTAAGGTCTAGGATGCAAACGACCTGCAGGGGCCTTAACATTCTTAACAGTACCCTGGCACCGGTACCTTTCGGCGCTCGCGCTGGCAATCGCTCTTGGCGTGGTGAGCCACGCGCAGGGCGGCCGTCATGTCGTGCTCGTCACCATCGACGGCTTCGCGAATTTTCATCTGAAGAACCCCGCCATCGACCTCCCGACGATCCGCGCGCTGGCCGCCGCCGGCGTCGAGGCCGAAAGCGCCGAGACGGTCTTTCCAAGCGTCACCCACCCGTCGCACACGACGCTGCTGACCGGCGTTCGGCCGCTCCGTCATGGCGTGATCAACAACCGCATGACGAATCGGGTGACCGGCGAGCGGTTTCACATCACCAACCTGGATCGCACGGCCAGCGTGAAGGTGCCGACGCTGTTTGATGCCGCCCGGCGCGGGGGCCTGTCGACGGCCGCATTTTTCTGGCCCGAGACGAAGAACGACCCGTCCATCGACTTCAACGTCCCGGAAGTGTTCACGCCCGAGAGCAAGGGTGACATCGCCGCCGTGCCCGCGGAGGTGCTCGCCGAACTGAGAGGCGCCGGCGTTCCCATCGACGACTACTTCCGCTACTACGGCGACTCGTTCCTGATGGGCACCTCCGACCACGTCCTGGCCTTGTCGGCCGCGCACGTGATCAAGACGCGCAGGCCGGCGCTGCTGGCGATCCACTTCCTGCTCACCGACGAAGTGCAGCACGAGCTCGGGCCGGCGCACTACCGTGCGCACGCGGCGTTGACGGCGGCCGACCACGCGGTAGGCGTGCTGGTCGACGCGGTGCGCGAGGCCGGTCTCGCCGGCCAGACCACCTTCGTGGTCACCGCCGATCACGGCTTTGCAACGATCGACAAGCAGGTGAACCTCGCACCGGTATTTGCGGATCCGGTCCTGAAAGGCGCTGTCGCGCTCCACGCGCAGGGCTGGTCGCTGTTTGTGGAAAAGACGCCGGCCTTCGATGCGTCCAGGCACCAGGCGGCGCTCGATGGGGCCTACCAACGAGCCTCGGCAATCGCCGGCGTGGCGAGGGTCGTCAGGTCCGCGGAGTTCCACTCGCTGGGCATCCCGACGTACGACGAGAGCCCTTTCATTGCGGGACACGACATGATCGTCGGCGAGGTCGACACGTTCCTGACTGCCGACGCCGCGAACCCGTCAACCGCTCGCGTGCCGCTGACGCCCCCTCGTCACGAGCACGGGTACCTGCCGACAAACCCGAAGATGTTCACGTCGCTGGTGCTCTCGGGCCGGGGTATCAGGAATGGCGCGACCATCGGCCACGTGCGCAGCCTCGACATCGCCCCGACGATCGCGCGGCTGCTGGGGATCGAGATGAAGGACGTGGAGGGACGCGTGTTGACCGAGGCCCTGCAGTAGTCCTATTCCGTTCTCAGCGCCACGATCGGATCGACCCGCATCGCGCGAAGCGCGGGAAGCAGGCTGGCGACGAGCGCGACGAGGGTGAGGACCACCGGCACGCTCACAAAGGTCGCCAGATCGCGTGGCTGAATCTCGTACAGCAGGCTGCCCATCACGCGGCTCGCGACAAAAGCCACCACCAGGCCGATGCCCACGCCGATGAGCGCCAGGCCCAGCCCGCGGCCCAGCACCAGCCGCACGATCTCGCCGGGCCCGGCGCCGACGGCGATGCGAATTCCGATCTCACGTGTCCGCTGGCTCACCAGGTACGACAACACGCCGTAGATGCCGACCGCCGCAAGCGTGAGCGCGGACGCGGCAAAGAGCCCCAGCAGCCATCCCGTGAAGCGCGGCGCCGCAATCGCGCCGCCCACGACATCGGCCATCGTCCGCACGCCGGCAATCGGCAGCGTCGCATCGATTTGCGCGACTTCACGGCGGATCGCCGGCAGCGCCTGCAACGGGTCGCCGGCGGTCTTCACGACCAGCGTCATCCCCCGCGGCGAAAACTGCGTGACCTGCGAGAACTGCGCGTGCGGACGGTAGAACTTCTCTTTCACCACGGTGCCGACGCCGTTGTGCTGCTGGTCGCCGACGATTCCGACGACGGTAATCCAGGGCCGGGTTGGACTGCCCATGCGAATCCGGCGGCCGATTGGATTGCCGTCCTTCCAGTACTTCTTTGCCATCGTCTCGTTGACGATCGCCACCGGCAGAGTGTCCGCGCGATCGGCCGGCGTGAAGAATCGTCCGGCGACCAGCCGCTCGCCCAGCGCCTCGAACGAACCGTCGGTCGAGACCTGCCAATCGCCCTTTGCGCCGTTGCCCGGCGTCTCGACGTAGCCCTCGACGTCGAGACCCCAGTCGCCGATGGTCGCGGCCAGCGGCAGCGAGCGCACGGCGCCCGCGGCGGTGACGCCGGGGAGATGGCGCACCTGCTCGATGAGACGCTGGTAGAAACTTTCGACCTGTGCCGGGGTCTCGTACGACGCCTCCGGCAACGAGAGGCGCAGGGTGAGCACGTTGGCGGGGTCGAAGCCGAGGTGCACCTGACGCAGCGCCCAGAGGCTTCGCAGGGCCAGGCCGGCCGAGACGAGCAGGACGACCGCCAGCGCCATCTCGGCGACCACCAGCGCGCTGCGCGTGCGTTGACGGCCGCTGCCGGCGGTCACGTTCTGCGCGCCGTCCTTCAGCGAGTCGGTGAGATCGACGTGAGAAGCGCGCAGTGCGGGCACCACACTGCAGGCCAGCGCCGTGGCGACGGTGACGAGCACGGCAAAGCCCAGCACGGCGCCGTCGACACGCGCATCGGACGCACGGGGGATCGCGGCCAGATTGGCGCTGGCCAGCAGCCGCATCCCCGCAAACGCCAGGAGCAGGCCTAGACCGCCTCCGGCAGTGGCGAGGATCAACGTCTCGGCCAGTAGCGGGCGCAGCAGCCGGAGCCGGCCCGCGCCGAGCGCGGTGCGGAGCGCCAGCTCCTTGCGGCGCGACTCGGCGCGCGCGAGGAGCAGGTTGGCGACGTTCGCGCACGCGATGAGGAGGAGGAACAGCGTCGCCGCGCTCACCAGCCACAGCGCGGGCGTGATCGGCGCGAGGATCTCGTCGACGAACGACACCGCGATCGCCTCGAACCGCATAGCCTCGGGATACAGGCCCTCGCGCGTGAAGGCCGTCGTGATGGACTTCAGCTCGGCATTAGCCTGCCCGGCGCTGACGCCGGGCGCCAGCAGCGCTGCGGCGTAGAGGCCATGGTTGCCGCGATTGGTGGGGTCCGGGTCGAGCACCAGGGGCGTCCACAGCTCGGTGGGCTCGGCGAAGTCTTCGCGGAAATCCGTCGGCAGACGGAAACCGCGCGGCATCACGCCGATGACCTCGTAGCCTCGGCCGTCAAGCTGGATCGTCTTGCCGATGAGCGCAGGGTCACCGCCAAAGCGCCGCTGCCACAGCCCATGGCCGAGCAGGACGACGGCGGCGCCGTCGCCCGTGGCGTCCTCGCCCGTGCGGAACCCGCGCCCGAGCATCGGCGCGGCGCCGAGGGCCTGCAGGATGTTGGCGGTCACTTGGCCGGCGCCGACGCGCTCGGGATCGCCGTTGCCGGTGAGGTTGGCCTGACCCGTGCTCCACGCGGCGACGTCGCGCAGGAGGCGCGCGCGCTGGCGATAGTCGCGCACCTCCGCCGACGACACCCATGTCTTGTCAAACGAGGTCCAGCGGCTCCACACCATCACGCGCCGGTCCGGCTCGCTGTAGGGCAGCGGCGACAGCAGCACCGCGCGGAACACGCTGAAGATCGCGCTGGTCGCGCCCATACCCAGGGCCAGGGTGATGACGGCCACCGCGGCAAAGCCGGGCTGGCGGCGAAGGGCGCGAAAGCCGAATCGGAAGTCCTGCAGGAGTGATTGCACGGTTGCCACCCGTTTCCGGCCAGTGAGGGCGAGAAAACGTCCGAGTGTTGGATTTTTAGCACAGAATTGCCGGCTTTGTCAGACGAAATCTGTGCAAGCTGCGTAATCTGCGGATAGATTCATCGGCGTAATCAAGTGCGCGAGTCAAATACAGAAATCCCATTCAGGGCCTCGATCCTCGGCGCGAACTACGAGGGTCTCGGGACGCTGCCAGTCTCCGTCCTGCTGGAATCCGTGCGCAGCCTCTACAACGTCGGCGCGTTCTTCCGCACGCTGGACGCCGTCGGCGCCGCCCACCTGTACCTGGCGGGAATCTCGGCGGCTCCCCCTCACGCCAGGCTTGCCAAGACTGCGCTGGGGGCAGACGAGACCGTTCCGTGGACGCGCGTCGGCGACGCGCCGGCGTTGATTCGGCAACTGCAGGCACAGCAAGTCATGGTCGCGGCGGTCGAGACGACGGCGGCGGCAGTGGATGTGTTTGATTGGCGTCCGCGTTTTCCGGTGTGCGTGGTCTTCGGTCACGAGGTCGACGGTGTGTCGCCGGCGGTCATGGAAGCCTGTGACGTGCGCGTCCGCATCCCGATGCTGGGACGGAAATCCTCACTCAACGTCGCCACTGCCGGCGGCATCGTCCTCTACGAGTTGCTGAGGCAATATCGCGATCTGCACAACGCAAGCGATAGATTCAGTCGCTGAGACGCGGCGCTGGCAGATCCCGCGATCGGATAAGACCCAGGCAGAATCCGTGTAGTCTGCGTAATCTGCGGATGAATTCATCCGCGTAATCCCACATGGAACTCACGAACAAGGTCGCGGTCATCACCGGCGGCAAACGTATCGGCCGGGTCGTGGCGCAGGTGCTTGCCGGGCGAGGCATGGACGTCGTGCTGTCGTATCGCTGGTCGAAGCAGGAAGCTGACGACACCGTCGTCGACGTCGTCGCGGCTGGGCGCCGCGCGACCACGGTCGTGGCCGACGTGGGCAAGCCCGAGGACTGCCGCGCGATCATCGCGCACGCGATGGCGACCTTTGGCCGCATCGACGTGCTCGTCAACATGGCGTCGATCTACCGGTCGACGCCGCTCGAAACCCTTACCGTCGAGTATTGGGACACCGACATCGACGTGAATCTCCGCTCGGCGTTTCTGTGCGCACACGCGGCGATGCCGCACATGCGCGCCGTCGGCGGTGGACGGATTGTCAACTTCGCCGACTGGCTCGCGCGCAGCGGCCGGCCCCATTACAAGGGCTTCACGTCCTACTACGTCGCCAAGGCCGGCGTGATCGCGCTGACCGAATCGCTCGCGCTCGAAGGCGCTCACGACAACATCCTGGTCAACGCCATCGCACCGGGACCCATCGTCCCGCCGCCAGACATGAGCCAGGACGAAATCGACGAGGTCGCGAGGGCGACGCCCGTTGGACATTGGGGCGGCGAGGCGGAGATCGCCAGGGTCGTCGTGCTGCTGTGCGAGACAGACTTCATCACCGGTGAGACCGTCCGGGTCGATGGCGGACGGCACATCGCCTAAAACCAGGTTCACAGGTTCAAAGATGACCACACGCCTTCTTGGCCGCAAGGCGCTCGTCACCGGCAGCAGCAAGGGCATCGGCCGTGGCATCGCGCTTCGGCTGGCGCAGGAGGGCGCCGATGTGGTGATCAACTACAACAGCGATCCGAAGGGCGCCGAGGAGGCCCTTGGCGACGTCCTCGCGACGGGGCGCAAGGGCGCGATGTTTCAGGGCAACACCGCATCGGTCGACGCCGTGCGCGCACTGGTGGCGCAAAGCGTCGACGCGCTGGGAGGCCTCGACGTCCTGGTGAACAACGCCGGCATCGAACACCACTCGCCCTTCTGGGACGTCACCGAGCAGGACTACGACCGCGTGGTGGACGTGAACCTGAAGGGCGTGTTCTTCGGCACGCAGGCGTTCGTGCAGCACTGCCGCGCCGCCGGGCACGGCGGCAAGGTGATCAACATCAGCTCGGTCCACGAGGACCTGGCGTTCCCCAACTTTGCCGCCTACTGCGCCAGCAAGGGCGGCCTGCGGATGCTGGCGCGGACGCTCGCCGTCGAGCTCGGGCCGCTCGGCATCACCATCAACAACATCGCCCCGGGCGCCATCGAGACGCCCATCAACGCGACGCTGCTGAACGACCCCGAGAAGCTCGAGGCGCTGATGCGCCAGATTCCACTCGCCCGCCTCGGCCAACCTGCCGACGTCGCGGGCCTGGCCGCCTTCCTGGCCTCCTCCGACAGCGACTACGTCACCGGCTCGACCGTACTTCATCGACGGGGGCCTGACGGTCTTTTACACCGAGTAGTCACTTGCGCGGCGGCTGATGTTACCGGTTTCCCATCGTGCCTTCGTGCCTTCGTGCGTATTGTGGTTTGCGAAGAGGTCTGGTGTGAAAGCCCCGCGTCGATCAATCCCCGCTCTGCTGGAGGAGTTTGGCCACCAGTCCCGTCCAACCGGTCTGATGGCTCGCGCCGACGCCGCGGCCGGTGTCGCCGTGGAAATACTCGTGGAATGGCACCAGGTCTCGCCAGTTCGGGTCCTGCTGAAAGCGCTGCACGTCGCCAAACACCGGGCGCCGGCCGTCGCGATCGCGCAGGAAGAGGCACGACAGCCGGCGTGACAGCTCCGTGGCCACCTCGGCCAGGCTCAGCATCCGTCCCGAGCCGGTCGGGCATTCCACCTTCACGGCGTCGCCGAAGTAGTGGTGGAACTTCTGCAGCGACTCGATCAGCAGGAAGTTCACCGGAAACCAGATCGGCCCCCTCCAGTTGGAGTTGCCGCCAAAGAGTCCCGACGCCGACTCGCCCGGCTCGTAGTCCACACGATGCTCGTGGCCGTCGACACCCAGCAGATACGGCCGGTCCTTGTGGTACCGCGACAGCGCGCGGATGCCGTACGGCGAGAGGAACTCCTCCTCGTCGAGCATGTAATGCAGGACGCGCTGCAGCCGCTCTGCGGTGACGACGGCGAGCAGCCGGCGATCCTTATCTCCGGGCGTCCGCATGCACGCGACGTGGTCGGTGAGGTCGTGGCGATGCTCGACGAACCACTCGAGGCGCCGCTTGAAGCCCGGGAGCCGATCGAGCATCTCGGGCTCGAGCGTCTCCACCGCGAAGAGCGGAATCAGCCCGACCATGGAACGCACCTTCAACGGGAAGCGCGTCCCGTCGTCGAATCGCAGGTGGTCGTAGAAGAACCCGTCCTGGTCGTCCCAGAGGTCGAGGCCCTTGTTCTTGCCCTGATAGCCCATCGCGTGGCCGATGTAGACAAAGTGCTCCCAGAACTTGCTGGCGAGGTCTTCGTACGCGGGGTTGTCGTGCGCCAGCTCCATCGCCATCGCCAGCAGGTTCAGCGAGTACATCGCCATCCAGCTGGTCGCATCCGACTGCTGCAGCGTGCCGCCGGTCGGCAGCGGCCGGGAGCGGTCGAACACCCCGATGTTGTCCAGGCCAAGGAAGCCGCCCTCGAAGACGTTGCTGCCTGAAGCGTCCTTGCGGTTGACCCACCACGTGAAGTTGAGCAGCAGCTTCTGGAAGACCCGTTCGAGGAACTGGCGATCGCCGACGCCGCGGCGCTTCTTCTCGATCTTGTAGACGCGCCACGCCGCCCATGCGTGGACCGGCGGATTCACGTCGCCAAGCGCCCATTCATACGCAGGCAGCTGCCCGTTGGGATGCATGTACCACTCGCGCAGCATCAGCGTCAGCTGGTCCTTGGCGAACTCGGAATCGACCAGCGCCAGCGGAACCATGTGAAACGCCAGATCCCACGCGGCGTACCACGGGTACTCCCATTTATCCGGCATCGAGATGACGTCTGCGTTGAACAGGTGCTTCCACTCGTGGTTGCGCCCGTGCAGGCGCTCTGGTGGAGGCGGCGGCTCTCCCGGGTCGCCCTCCAGCCAGCGCTTCACGACGTAGTGGTAGTACTGCTTGGACCAGAGCATGCCGGCCAGGCTCTGGCGCATCACGGCACGCCCGTCCTCGCTGAGCGCCTCGGGAATCACGCCCGCATAGAACTCGTCGGCCTCTGCGCGCCGGCTCGCTATCACGTCGTCGACACCGGGGGCGCCAGCCTTGGCGTCCTCAGGCGAGAAGCGCACTCTCACCGTTGCCGTGGCGCGGGCCGGGACGAGCAACGCATAGTGCCCGGCTGCCTTGGTGCCAACGCCGTCCGGGTTCACCGCGTCGGTTCGTCCGTGGACGATGGCGTCGTTGATGCCGTCCTTGAAGTACTGACCCGCGGCCTGCACTCCGAACAGGCGCGTGACGTTGGTCTCGTTATTGGTGACCAGCACCTTTGGCGGTTTCTGATTCGGCTGCGTCTCGAACGACATGACTCGCGGGCCATACCGGCGCGTCTGGAGCGGCAACACGGTGTCGTGCGTCCGTTCGCTCGGAGGCCCAAGGTTCGGCCGTTCGGTATGGCGGTCCCAGACCCAGGTGTTGCGGAACCACACGGTGGGCATGACGTGGATCGGCGCCGCTTCCGGGCCGCGATTGGTCACCGTCACGCGCATCACGAGGTCTTCGGCATCGGCCTTGGCATACTCGACGACGACGTCGAAGTAGCGGTCGTCGTCGAAGACGCCGGTGTCTATCAGCTCGAATTCCGGGGCGTCGCGCCCTCGGCTCCGGTTCTCGTCGACCAGCTGACCATATGGGAAAGCCGCCTGCGGGTACTTGTAGAGCAACCGCATGTAGGAGTGCGTTGGCGTGGAGTCAAGATAGAAGTAGTACTCCTTGACGTCCTCGCCGTGGTTGCCTTCGTTGCCGGTGAGGCCGAACAAACGCTCCTTCAGAATCGCATCGCGCCCGTTCCACAGTGCCAGCGCCAGGCACACTTCCTGGTGGCGGTCGGAGATGCCGGCAAGGCCGTCCTCGTTCCAGCGGTATGCCTGCGATCGTGCGTGATCGTGGGGGAGGTATTCCCAGGCGGTGCCGTCCGGACTGTAGTCCTCGCGCACCGTGCCCCACGCGCGGTCGCTGACATACGGTCCCCAGCGCTTCCAGTGCACCTGGCGGACGCGGTCGTCGTCGAGGCGTTGCTCCTCGGCGTTCATGGCGCGGTTACTTTGACGGTGTAGTACAGAAACGGCGCGCTGACCTCCGTGAACTGATGTGGAGTCCCGTTGGGCACGACCAACACATCCCCTCTGGCCACGTGGAGCGCCCGCCCACCTTCAATTGATGGGCCGCGCAGCTCCCCCTGGGCAACGCTATTCGTGCTGACGGCGGCGCCGCCGGTGACGATGGTCGCGGCGCCCTCGAGGATGTACAGGATGTCGGTATCCCGCATGTGCACTTCAGCCGCGCCGGGTGCGTCACGGCGGCTCGCGTGCACCTTGTACTGGGCGGTCTCGATTAGCGGCTTGCCCTTCTCGAAGGCCGCGCGCGTCTCGGTGCCGGAGATATGGGTTACCGGAAGGTCCGCCGCGATCGCGGGCCATGCGACGAAAGCGCCAGAAACCAGAAAGCCAGCGAAGTGACGTCGGGACATTTGTTCACTCCTCCGGAGTGTTCGCGGTCCCATAATCGTCAATCGCCTATCGTCAGTCGTCAATCTGCAATTGCTACCCTCCGACGCGCCTGAATGCGCCGTGGCGGGTCTGGGTGAGAAAGCCGCCCTGCAACAGCTGGTCGAGCACCGCCCGGCACACGTGCTCGTCCAGGTTCCACAGCCGCATCGCCTGCCAGAACGTCACGCTCAGCCCGGGCATCTCGAGGAACTCGGCCTGTACCTCGTCTCGCAAGCGCCTGAACAACACGAGCAACCGGCTCGATGTCGCCAATCTCGCGCAGCCTGACCAAACCCGACCCAACCTGATCAATCCGTGAATCCGTCATCGGCATGCCCTCTTTGATGAGTGTCGCGGGGGCGCGTGTCGCTGACGTGTCAGCCACGTGACATTGGTGACATGTCGGGCCACAATCGGCATCGAAGTCGCTGAGATGCGAGGACGTGAGCGCTCAACGGCCGATCGCAAACAGCGTCCGGTCGCTGCGCAGGAGTATCCGCCCCTGCGAGATTGCCGGAGACGCCAGGAAGCGCTCGCCGAGGTCGTTGCGCGCGAGCACCTCTGGCGCGCGCCCGGCGCGCAGCACGTAGGTCTCCCCCGTCTCGCTGACCATGTAGATCTTCCCGTCGGCGGCGACGGGCGAGGCAAAAAACACCCCTCCCAGGCGATGGCGCCACACGTTTTCTCCCGTGCGGGCATCGGCGCAGGTCACCACGCCGACTTCGTTGGTCATGTACAGCAGCCCGTCGTAGTAGACGATGGACGGGACGTACGAGGCGCCTGATGACGCACGCCATTGAATGTGCGTCGCCGTGACGTCGCCACGGCCGCCCGGCCGGATCGCCATGTAGTCGCTGTTGCGATAGCCGCGGCTCAAATAGATCAGGCCGTCGTGAAAAACCGCAGAGGGAATCGGCGTCTGGCGTGGTGCGCCCGCGTACCACAGCAGCGTGCCCGTTGCTGGATCGTACACGTCGATCCGCTCGGAGGAATTGACGAGGAGTTCGTCCCCCCTTGGCCCGCGCACGACCAGCGGCGTGCTATGGGAGACGCGGTCGTCGCCGCGGTCCGTCTTCCACCTTCTCCTTGCCGGTGCGCGCGTCGAGCGCCAGCAGGTACGAGTCCGGCACGTGGTCGCACAGCAGGATTAGGAGATCGCCGTGCAGCGTGGGCGAGCTGCCGTGTCCCCATCGCGCCTGGAAAGGCGAGTACTCGTTGCCGAGGTGCCGCGTCCAGACGACACGGCCCTCCATGTCGAGCGCCAGGACCTGGCCGTTGCCGAACCAGGCGTAGACGCGCTGGCCATCGGTCAGCGGTGTCGGCGTGGCCAGGTTGTGCTTCTCGTGGAGCTCTGGCAGCTGTCCAGTGGCTTCGGTTCGATACTCCCACAGCCGCTGGCCGTTGGCCCGCCGGAACGCCTCGATGACGAGCCACACCTTGCTCCCGGCGCCGCCATCGGCTCCGGCCGGTTTCGCGCGCGCTCCGCCGATGGGCCGCTCGTGCTCGGCGAGCGCACGGTCATCGCGGGCCAGCCGCGGGTGCGCTTCGCCACCAGCCAGCGCGACGCTGCCGACCTGCGACGTGACGAACACGCGGTCGCCCCACACGATGGGCGAGGAGGTGCCAAGTCCCGCCAGCGGAGTTCGCCAGGCGATGTTCTCGTTTGCGCTCCACGTCGTCGGCAGGTCCGTCTCGGACGACACACCGAGGCTCGACGGCCCGCGCCACTGAGGCCAGTTCTGGCCCGCGACCTCCGCAGTTGGCTGGACGAGCCACGCCGCAAACGCCAGGCACGCGCGTGCGGTGGACGCAAGGCTCCGGCGCGCCACCGCTAGTTCTTCGTCACGCTCAGCCCGGAGACGGTGCCTTCGGTGTTGTGCGCGAAGCGAATCCCGTAGACGCCGTCGGTCGACTTCAGCTTGCCCGCCGTGACCAGCGTCGCCTTGTCGTAGCTGCCAACGACCGTGCCGTTGATCGCGCACTCCACCTTGTCGCCCTTCACCGACACGGCGATCTCCTGCGTCACTGGCTCGCCTTTTCCTGCGGCCTTGTGCACCGCCGCGTTGGCCTCGCCCCGACGGCCGTTGACCTGGAACGGCTCCGGACCGAACCCGCGCACGATGAAGTTGCCGTTGCCGTTTGCGGCGCAGTACAGGTAGCTCTGCTGCGGCGTACCCAGGTCGTTGCCGGCAATGACGATGCCGGACGGGTGCGGGTGATCGTTGAGGTTCATGAACTTCGGTTCGGTGAAGGTCGCCTTCACCGTGTAGTTGCCGGACGCCGTGTTTGCGGGATTCCAGTAGGTCACGGCCGGGCCGGTCGTGATCTGCAGCGTCTTGGCATCGCCGGCAAGCTTTGCGCTCTCGAGTGTCTGCCCGGCCTTTTCCTCGTTGGCGTCGATCTTCCCGACCCACCCCTTCACGAAGACGCCGCCGCCCTCGATCTTGCGGGCGGTGTCCGGCTGTGCCTGGGCATGGCTCGTGCCCGGGGCGAAGATCACGACGGCTGCGGCAATCGCAAGGCTAATGGCGAAACGCATGGCGGGTCCCTCTGTGTGTGTGTCGGTGGCAGGTCCTATTGGATGTTAACGATTCCCGGCCTGCTTGACATCCTTAACAGTACCTGGCACGGCTGGGTTGGCTTCGAACGGGTGCCGGCCATCAACACCCCGCATGGCAGGGCGTCACGCACGACGAACTACTTAGTGCAGGACCGCCGGCTTCAACGTCCACGCCTGGAGCCGCGCCAGCGCCATGATGGCCGGGGCGTGGAAGCCCTCCGGGAAGATCGGCCAGTTCCACAACTCCGTCGAGTCCTCGGCGACAAACCGATCCGCGGTGAAGCGGCCGTCGCGGCGTGAGACCTCCGGCGGCGGCTGTCCGGTGGCGATCACGCGCTCGACGACGGGCGCGAGCGTGGCAAGGAAGTCGGCGGGCGACAGGCTGTCGGTGCCGACCCAGATCGCGTCGGGCACGCGATGGTTCGTGCGGCAGAAGTCCGCCGCGTCGGTGATGGCGCGTGAGAATGCCTCCCAGGGGAACACTGGTGCCCGCGAGCCACCGACCGCCGGCGCAAACGGCCGGGTCGGTCCGGCAAGCGGCGTCACCCGCGACGCCTCCGACACGGCGTTTGACCTGACGAACCCCGCCATTGCGCCGGTGAGCAGGCTGAAGACGTCGGCGGCCGACAGGGTCTCGCCCTGACGCCGCTGGAATGTGATCTCGGGCTGCGCCGCGGCAGCGATCGCGCGCAGGTCTTCGCGCGAGTACGCACGCGCCATCGCGCGGTCTGCGTACAGACGCATGAGATCCGACGCCGTGACAAACGCCACGCCAGGCTGCTTCTGGATGAAGCGGATGTACTGCTCGAAGTCCGTGAAGGCGGTCTCGGTTTCCGCCGCCGGGCGCATCCGGGGACGTTTCCACCCCGATCGCGGAGGGTTTTCGCCGCGGCTGAAGTTGACCGCGTCCCAGAACTCGGCGTGAACCCACTCCGACGGGTGATAGTAGATGCTGATCGTGCCGCCGCCCCGCGCGCGCAGCGCGTCGGCAAGTTTCGTGAATCGCGTCGTGCTCGCGGCGAGATCGGCGCCGTCGAGCGCCATCCGCGCGAGTGTCGACCGCATTCTGAACACGTTGAGCATGCCGCCGTAGTAGAACGGCTGGTCGTCGATGCCGACATGGTCGGCTTCGTCCAGGTACATCCGGATGCCCATCGCGCGCAGCGCCGGATAGCTCTGGGGCGCCCAGGCGCTGCCGGGCTGCCCGTAGGCGACCGGCGTCGTGCCGAAGATGCGCGCGACGTCGCGGCTGCCCTGTCCCTCCCGCCGCTCGAACTCCGCGCGGCCGTCGTCCCATCCCGCGTGCTGCAGGTACACGGCAATCGTCGGCTGCTGGCTGTGTGTGTTGGAGTGGTAGCCGATCTCGTGCCGCTTCAGGGCCGCGATGACGTCGGTGCGACCGCGTTGCTCGAGGACGCGCGCTTTCTCGCCGACGACCTTGAAGGTCGCCTTCACCCCAAGCCGCGTCAGCATCTCCGCGAGGCGCCTGGTCGCGTCGTCATCCTCAGGAAGTATGTAGTCCTCGGCGTCGAACCACAGGACGACATGAACCGGAGGGGGCGGTTGTTGAGCCGCAGCGCGTGCAGCCGGGAAGAGGGCCGCAACCAGCGTCAGCATGAGCGATTTCAGGAGCACGCGCGACACTGTAACCCCTTCCAGCCGGCGACCAAAGTCTGCCTTCTTGCGACTTGCAGCGCCTGCCCTCGCGCCGTGAGCGTGCCGGGACTCGAGCTAACCACTGGAACGAAACGAACTTTGGCCGGCGATGACGTCGGGACCCACCGAGTGGGCCTCGGGTACGGCGATTGCTTTGAGTGGACTTCTTCTCGTGGCCCAACTCGGCCTGATCGCCTTGCTCGTCGCGGAGTTGGTGTACCTCACCATCCGGTTCGATTCGCGGGTTCTCGACCAGGCTCCTTCGATGTGGCTGCGTCTGGTCGCCCACTCCCCGCAATTTCTGCGTTTAGCCGTCACGGTTTCGGTCGTGCTGCTCCTCTTGAAAGGCTGGCGGCTGGCCATGGGCTCTTCCGTCCAGGGCGCGGCGGCCTCGCCGTCCTCGCGTGTGCCGTGGGTCGCAGTGCACGTGGCCGCGATGCTTCTGTTCACCCAGACCTCGGCCATGGTCTTCGACCCCGGTGCCGCGGGTGCACATCCAGCGTTCTGGGTCGGCGCCTGGTTCCTGCTGGGCGCGATGGCCCTGGTCGCATGGGGGCTGGCCTTTGCGCCGGGACGCATCGGGTTACCCCAGCCGGGCCGCGGGCAAGCGATCGTTGGCGTGGCACTCGTGCTCGGCTCGGGGGCCTGGCTCAGCGGATACCTTACCGAGGCGCTCTGGCGCCCGTTGGCGCGTTACACCTTCAGCCTGGTAGGCGGGATGCTCGGCGTCATGTACCCGCAGGTTGTCAGCAACCCGGAGAAACTGGTTCTCGGAACGCCCACCTTCAAAGTCGCCATTGCGCCAGAGTGCTCGGGCTATGAAGGCATCGGTCTTCTCCTGTCGTTTCTGACGATCTACCTCTGGACTTTTCGACGCGAGCTGCGGTTTCCAGGCGCACTGGCGCTGTTGCCCATAGGCGCCATCGCTATCTGGATGGTCAACGCGCTGCGCATTTTCGTGCTGATCGTGATCGGGACGTCGGGCTGGCCCGGGGTCGCGCTGGGGGGCTTTCACTCACAGGCCGGCTGGCTGGCGTTCAATGCCGTCGCGCTTGGCTTTGTCGCAATCCTGAACCGGGGCCGGTTCTTCATGACGGCGTCAGTGCCAGCGGCTGAGCAGGACGACGACTCGACCACGGCGTACGTGGCGCCCTTCCTCGTGGTCATGGCAAGCGCGATGGTCACCGGGGTATTCTCTGCAGGCCTCGATTGGCTGTATCCGGTCCGCGTGATCGCGGCGGTGTGGGTGCTTTGGGTCTTTCGGAAAAGCTACTCGAATCTCGGCTGGACGGTGTCGTGGCGTGCCATCGCGATCGGATGCGCGACATTCGCCATCTGGATCGCACTGGTCCCTGCCGGTCCAGCCGGAGGCGAGCGGTGGCCGACCGCGCTCCAGTCCGTGCCGTTTCACTGGGCCGCCGCCTGGCTCGCGCTGCGCGTAGTGGGCTACACCATCACGGTGCCTCTAGTGGAGGAGCTGGCGTTCCGAGGCTATCTGACCCGGCGGTTGATGCGCGAGGATTTCCAGAATCTGCCCATCGGGCTGTTCTCCTGGTCTTCTTTCGTGATCTCCTCGCTGCTGTTCGGCGCGTTGCACGGCGTGTACTGGCTGGCGGGCACCATCGCTGGCATGACGTTCGCGCTCGCGCTCTATCAACGTCGCGCTCTCGGTGACGCGGTGCTGGCCCACGCCACCACCAACGGGCTCATCGCGGTCTACGTGTTTGCTACGGGTCGATGGTCGGTGTGGTCGTGAGCTACAAACAAAGGAGCAGCAGCATGCGAAGCTACAGCAGGTGGATCGGCGCCGGCCTGGCGCTGATGGTGAGTGTGCACGCACTGGGCGCAACGGCGTTTGCGTCAGTCCCTACCGTACCCTGAGATCGGTCCCGGGTCGATCTCTGCAGGCTTAGCCCTGCTTGCTGGCGGCGTCCTCCTGCTCAGGACCCGCCGGCGCTCGAAGTAGGCAGGGTTCAGCCCTGCTGGTCGGTGTGGTCGTGAGTAATTACGAAAGGAGAGTGGGATGCCAAATCACGTTCGGAACTGGGTTGGCGCCGGTCTGGCGCTGATGTTGAGCGTCCATGCCCTGGGCACTCAGGCTCTCGCGTCTGCTGTGAGCCAAGTGCCCGAGGTCAGTCCCGGGTCGATCTCTGCAGGCATAGCCCTGCTTGCTGGCGGGGTCCTCCTGCTGAGGGCCCGCCGACGCTCGAAGTAGCCTGGGGTTCGGCCCTGCCGGTTGGAACGACAGTGACCAAGGCGAGGCGCCCGGTGGGCGTCTCGCCGCGGCCCGGACCACCTGAGTGCGCTTAGGGGAGATTACTATGAGTGGTTCAATCGCGCGAATCCTGGTTCTGCGATCGCGTCGGCGCCCCAGGTAGTCGACGGCTGTCTGGAGGCACCATCCCGATGGAAGCGCTGCTGAAGAACGCGTCGCAGCTCTACGCGTTCGTGTACTTTGGCGGGATCATCGTCGTGGCGTTGCTCGAGTGGCTGTTCCCGCGCCGGGCCACCGGCGACTCGGTGCGGGTGCGGTGGTTCGGCAACTTCAGCCTCACGATCCTCGGGGCGATGCTGGTTCGCGCGCTCTTTCCGGTTGTCGGGGTCGGCTGGGCCGTATTCTGCGCCGAGCGCGGCGTGGGCTTGTTCAATCAGGTCAACTGGCCGTTGTGGAGTGAGTTCCTGCTGACGATCGTCGTCATCGACGCCGTGTACTACGGCCAGCATTACGTGCTCCATCGCGTCCCGGTGTTGTGGCGGGTTCACCGCACACACCATTCCGACCAGGATTACGACTTCACGACGGGAGTGCGATTCCATCCGTTTGAAGCGGTGTACTCGACTGCGGTTCTGATGGGCGCCATCGCCGCGCTCGGCGCGCCGCCGGTCGCAATCCTGGCGTCCCAACTGCTGGCGGTCACGTTGGCGTTTGTCGAGCACGCCAACGTTCGAATCCCCACGTGGCTGGACCGTGTGCTGCGGGTGGTGTTTGTGACGCCGGACATGCACCGCATCCACCATTCGCAGGATCTACGCGAGGGAGAGTCGAACTTCTCGAACACGTTCTCCTGGTGGGATCGCCTGTTTGGTACCTACGTGGACCAGCCGGCCGCCGGCCACGACGGCATCAGGTTTGGCGTCGTCGAACTCGGCGAACCCAAACACCTCACGCTCCAGTGGATGCTGGTGCAGCCGTTTCTGAATCCGAAGCGGCAGGCGGTGCCTCCAGACTCGCGCACGGCGGCCCCAGGCACCGTTAACCACAAGTAGTCAATGCTCCGTCAGTGCCGCACCTGTTCTGGTGAGATGAGGGCAGTTGTGAGCCAGGGCACATACGTGATGAGCAGCACCGCCAGGAACAGGACCACCAGAATCGGCAGCGACGCCCGATAGATCTCCATCAGCGGCCGATTGAACCGGTAAGACGCCAGGAACAGGTTCAGGCCAACCGGCGGCGTGATGTAGCCCAGCTCGAGATTCGAGACGAAGATGACGCCCTGGTGCACCGGATGGACTCCAAACTCGGCGCCCAGCGGCACCAGGAGTGGCGCGACGACCAGGATCGCCGTGAAGATGTCCATCGCACAGCCAACACCCAGCAGGAACACGTTCAACGCCAGCAGGAACACCAACGGCGAGTCGACGTGCGCGCGGGTGGCCGTCATCAGCTGCCCGGGCACGTCGGCGTCCACCAGGTACGACGTCAAGCCGTAGGCGACGACGAGGATCACCAGGACGCCGCCGATGGTCGTCGCCGATTCGGCGAAGACTCGCCGCAGCGGCGCTCCGAGGGTGATGTTGCGATGGACCCAGACCTGCACGACAAACGCATACGCGGCGGTCAGGGCGGCCGTCTCGAGAATCGTGGCGTAGCCGCCGAAGAACGTGCCGAGCACAAACACCGGCAACAGCAGCTCCCATTTGCCATGCCACAGCGCGGCCATGGCTTCGCCGCTGTCGAATCGAGATCGAGGCACGCCGCGGCGGCGGGCTTCCCACACGCTGTACAACACCACCGTGGCGATCATCAGAAAGCCGGGCAGCAGGCCACCAAGGAAGAGTTCGGCGATCGGAGTCTCCGCGACGATGCCGTACAGGATCAGGGGCAGCGCGGGTGGCAACAGAAGGCCCAGCGACGCGGAACCCGTAAGCAAGCCGATCGAGAACCGCTCGTCGTAGCCGTCGTTGAGCAAGGCCGGCAGCAGCAGTCCCCCGACGGCAAGAATGGTGACGCCCGATCCACCGGTGAACACGGTCACAAACGTGCAGACGACCACGCAGACGATCGCCGTGCCACCGGGCAGCCATCCGCAGAGTCCACGAAACATCCGAAGCAGCCGGTGCGCGGTGTCGCCTTCGGCCAGCAGGAACCCGGCCAGCGTGAACATCGGAATGGCCGGCAGCGTTGGATGTGTCGCAAGCTCGTACGCGGCGCTCGTCACGGCCACCGGTGGCGTGCCCCCGGACAGGAAGAGGAGGACCGCGACGCCGCCCAGCGCCGCAAACAGCGGCGCTCCCAGTGCGCCGGCGCCCGCGACTATCGCAATCAGCGGCCAGGCGGGGCGATTTTCGAGGATGGGTGGCCACAGTGCCAGGACGAGGCCGACAGCTGCACCTGCCACGACCAGGGCGCGTCCGGTTCGCGAGGGGACGCGAAGAATCATTCGGAGCGCAATCAAGCCGAAGCCGACCGGCAGCACGCTCTGGGACACCCAGGCCGGCAAGCTCGCCGCGCGCGTGCCGTACTGGTCCTCGCCCAGCACGAGCATCACCGAGCCCTGGCACAATGCGACGGTCACCGCCGCGGCACACGCAGCCGCCAGCGCGGCGGCCGTCGTCTTCAGCCGACCCTTCCGGCAGGAACGTCCCGGTGGCAAGCGCCAGCAGTCGGCCATCGCGGGCTGCCAGCGCGGCCCCGAGCAGCGCCACCCATAGCGTCAGCTGCCGGACATACTGCAGCGATCCGGTGATGCCAAACCCGAACCATGGCCGGACCAGTGTTTCGACGAGCAGCAGCACGAGCATCGAGGCAAGCGCCGCCCCGGCCACCCACTCTTCGACGTCGCGCGAAAGCACGCGGCCCCTACTTGCCAGCGGTTCGCAGTGCACGGATGGCATCGCGTTGCTTTCGCGCAAGGTCGTAGATGTCAGGTGGCACGAGGCGGTCGCGCATCACGGGACCAAGATCGGCGGCGGCTCGGCGCCACTCGGCCTGGTCGCCGGCCGTGACGGTCAGCTTCCGCTCCCGCATGCGGGCGACGGCCTCCGCGTCGAGGCGAGGCACTTCGGTCCGAAGACGCGCGCCCGCCTTGCGGGCTTCGTCGAGAACGATCGCCTGGTCGTCCGGCGCAAGCTGGTTCCATGTGTCCTGCCGAATGACCGTCGCGCCCAGCAGCGGGGCAAGTCCGACGTCCAGCATGTACGGCGCGTGCTCGTACCACATGAACAGCTGGGCGCTCAGTGGCGTCATCGGGACGGCCTCGATCATGCCGGTGGTCAGGCTCGCGAGCATCTGCGACGCGTCCACCGGCACCGGGCTGAACCCGTTGTCGCGGTACCACGTCGCCATGCGGCCGTCGCCGGTCGACGTGAAGAGCTTCAACTTCTTGAGGTCGTTCAGGCTGCGCACCGGGGTTCGGCTGAAGACGTGCACCCAGCCGGCGTATCCCCAGCTCAGGACCTTCAAACCGCGGGCCTCCACCCGGCGCTCGAGCACCGGCCCTATCGCGGCGAGCACGCCATCGACTTCTTCGTACGACTCGAAGAACATCGGCAGGCTGAACACGTTGAAACCGTCATCGAGCGTGCCCATCTCGATCGCCGACAATTGCGCCGCGCCCAGGGTCTTCGTGATGCGAAGGTCACGCAGCATCTTCTCCTCGGACCCCGTCGTTCCGGGAAACACCCTCAGGCTGACGCGACCATTGGTTCGGCGCTTCAAGCCATCGCCCATCTCGCGCAATGACCGGGTCCAAATCGAGTTTTCCGGTGCAATGGTCGCCATCTTGATGACGATGTCTGCCTGGGCGTTGGAGGCGGCCAGGAGCACACTGGCCACCGCCGCCGCGATCAATCGATTGCGAGGCCGTCGTGACATGGTTCTCCCTCCTGACACGTCTTTCACTGCGGGCGCGTGACGAGCGCAATGTCGTCGAGAAACACGTCGTCGATGTGGGCGAGCAGGAAACGTGCGTGTTCCTGTGCGAGGGCATTGGCCAGGCGCAGGGAGGGCTCGCGCGTCGCGTCGACGTCGAGCGCCTGGTTGAGCATCGCGCACGAACTCGGCCCGCTGCTGCTGTGGCACGAGCGACGCTGCGGGCATAGGACACGTACACGCCCGCTGACGCGCCGCCGGACAGGGCGACCGCCCGCTCGAAGTGCTGGCGCGCGCGTCGTGGCGATCCTCCCATCGCCTCGGGCACCGATTCGAGCGCGATCATCACCTCGTGCAGGGCGCCCCGGTTGAACGACTCGTCAAGCGACAGCGCGCGGCGCACGATGGCCGACACGGCCGGCAGGTCCGCTATGAGCTCTGGCCGGTCCAGACTCATCGACACGGCCTTCCCCCACGAGGCGCCCGTCCAGTAGAGCAGGGCCACATCGGACCTGGTCACGCGAGCGACGGCCGCAGGCGCGTCGGCAGCCAGCGCGGCGCCGATGCCGGGGTACTTCACTTCAAGGCTTCGCAGGCAGTAGTCGCGGCCACGCAGGTACATCCGCCTCGCCCGGTCCTGCAACTGGACGAACCGGCGGTAGTCTTCGACCTTGACGAACTCGGCATCCGCGTCGATGAACGCGTAGCCGTACTGCGTGAAGCCGGAGCATGCGGTGAGTAGCAGACCGCGGTGCCGCGGCAGCTCCGCGAGCAGCGATTCCACCAGCTTGAGAGAAAACGGCACGGCCGCGCGGACGAGCTCCGGGTCTTCGTCGGCGGCAAACGTGTCGCCGCTTTCTGAAAGCGAGCTCGCGATGCTGGACAGCGCGACCTTCTTCAGGCCGCATCCGCAGGTCGCGACGACGATCAGCGCGAGCGACGCCAGTCTCGAGGCGCGGCCTGTCGTGGTCGGCATGGCACCCTTCCCTGTCGATTACTACAGGGAGGGGCGCGGGAGGTTACAGCGGGTCAGATTGTCAGCGTCTTCAGGTAGGCGACGCTTTCCTTCGTCAGATCCATGTTCTGCTCGACGAAGTAGTTCTTCACGCCGGCAGTCTTTGCCGCCTGGAACGTCCTGGTCCAGTCGATGCTGCCCTTGCCCAGTGCGGTCTGCACGCCGCGGCCGCGGGCCGCGGCTGGCCGGGCGGGCTCTCCTTCCGGAGGCGGTGGCGGCGTGGCGTTGAGGTCCACGTCCTGGAGGTGCATCGAGATGAACCGGCCCGGGTACTTGTCGAAGTACTCGTGGGCCACGAAGCCCCGGCTGATGGTGGACATCTGGAACTGGAACTTCACGAGCCTGGGATCGAGCAGCTCGAAGAGGATGTCGTAGGTCCGCTTGCCGTCGACCTCCGAGCTTTCGAAGCCCTCGTTGTGCAGCCCCTGCTGGATGCCGGCGGCCGCCGCGACGGCGGCGATCTTGTTGTACTCGTCTGCGGCGCGTTTCACGTCATCGAGCGTCGGCGCGTTGCCTCCGCCGCCAAGAGTGGCCGTGATCATCTGGGTGATGCCGACCTCTTTGGCCCAGTCGATGGCCGCTGGCTGCTTTTCCCGCAGCTCCTTCATGCTGAAGTGCGCGCTCTCGCACGTGAGCCCATGGTCGCCCAGGATCTCCTTGACCATCCTGGCATCGGAGAGGCTTCTGAATTCCGCGTAGCCCAGCGGCGAGCACAGTTCCAGCGTCTTGACGCCTATGCCGGCCAATATGGCCGCAAGCCCGGCGAAGTTGCCTTCCTTGACGAGCGCGCGATGTGGATACGTCTGGCTGCCGATCGGCAAGCCCAGCGGATCGGCCCGGAGCGTGGCCGCGCTCGCCGCGAGCATACCCGCCAGCGCCGCGTCGGCCCCTGTCTTCCTGAAGAATTCCCGGCGTGACATCGCGTCCATGACGAACCTCCACTGGGCGTATACTCGCACAGCTTTTTGGAGACCGCACGAGGGACCGTCCATGAATCCTGTGAATCGCCGCACGTTTCTCACGAGTCTTGGCGGCGCTTCGGCGCTGTCGATCGTCCCCCGGCGCGTGCTCGGCGGACCCGGCTACATCGCGCCGAGCGACATGGTGCTGCTGGCCCAGGTTGGATGCGGGACGCAGGCGCAGCGCCAGGTCAACGCCGGCATGGTGACGCGCGCCGACATCCAGTTTGTCGCGGTGGTCGACCCCAACAAGGACAGCCAGAACTACGTGGACTGGGACCTGTCGAGTAACCGCAACCGGATTCGCAAGGTGCTCGATGATCCGTCGTGGGGCGAAGGCCACACCGGCATTCGCGCGGGCCGCGAGGTCGCCCGCCAGATCATGGAGACGTACTACCAGAAGCACAATCGGCCCTCACGCGGCATCAGGTCCTATGAGGACTTCCGCGAGATGCTCGAGAAGGAATCAGATATCCAGGGCGTCGTGAACATCACGCCGGATCATCAGCACGGGCCCATCAACATCGCGGCGCTCAAAAAGGGAAAGGCCGCGATCTCGCACAAGCCCGTCGCCAGCGTGCTCCATGAAGTCCGCCGGACGGTGCAAGCCGCGCGCGAAAGCGCCGCGCCCTCACATCTTCTCGCCTACAGCAACCACCCGGACAGGCACCTGCTGGCCGCCTGGATCGACGCCGGCGTGATTGGCACCGTCCGCGAGGTGCACAACTGGACCAACCGGCCCTTCTGGCCGCAAGGGATGCACGAGTACCACGCGTCAGGCCCGGCGGTGCCCGACGGGTTCAACTGGGAGTTGTGGCAGGGACCCGAGCCCGACCGCCCGTACCATCCCAGCTACACCTTCGCGGTCTATCGAGGCTGGTACGCCTACGGCACGGGTTGCCTTGGCGACATGGGCCACTACAGCCTGTGGCAGCCCTACCGCATCCTCGATCTCGGCGTCCCCGAGTTCGTCGAAGCCAGGCCCAACAACGACGCGCGCGTCGACGAGCACAACGTCAGCGACGGCGGCCTCGTGTCGCAGGTGGCTTTCCCGAAGGCGAGCACGGTCAGGTGGCGGCATCCTGCCACCGCCCGGCGCCCCTCAGTCGATACGTTCTGGTACGACGGAGGCATGAAGCCCCAGACACCGGAAGAGCTGTACACGGACAACGAGGATCTTGCCGATGAGGGAATGCTCTTCATCGGCGACAAGGGGAAGATCCTCTGCGATTACAGGGCGACCAGCCCGCGCCTGATACCGCAGAGCCGTCAGCGTGCCTTCGACGGGTCGGTCGTCCCCAAGGATTTCGATCGATCGCTGCCCGAAGACGAGTGGATCAACGCGATACGAACCTCCACGAAGTCCAAGGGCAGCTTCGAACAGGTCGCCGCGCTGGCCGAGGCCGTCACGCTTGCCGGCATCGCACTCCGCGTTCCGTACAAGCGCCTGCTATGGGACGCGCAGAAGATGGAGTTCACCAACTCGACCGAGGCCAACGCCCTCGTGCGGCGCGGGCAGTACCGGCAGGGCTGGGACACGCTCATCGGGTGAAACGATCAGGCGTCTACCAACACCTTGAACCCGCCGTAGGCCATGCGCTTGACGTCAAACGGTGTGTCGCCGGTCATCATGCTGGCGATCCGCGGGTCCTTCATGATCTTGGCATTGACGCGATCGCGTTGCGCGCGCGACTTGTAGACGATCCACGAGAACATGACCGTCTCGCCTTTCCTGAGCCTGGCGATCTTCGTGAACTGCCCTTTGCGAGCCAGATCGTCGCCGGCGCACTCGCGGAACTCCAGTGCGCCGTATTCCTTCCAGATCTTGCCGGCCTTCTGCGCCATGCGGCGATACGCCGCAAGGTTCTTCTTCGGAATGGGAACCAGGAATCCGTCAACGTAAGGCATGTGCACGCTCCTACAAACGACGGACGGGACCCTCGCGGGGCGCGCGCAGCGCGCCCCTACTCAGATCTCAGCGCCTGGATCACGTCTACTCTTGATGCTCGCGCCGCCGGCATCAACGACGCAAGCACAGCCGCGCCCACCAGCACAGCCGCGGCGCCGATGAGTGGCGTCACGCCGGGCAACGTCACGTCGGTGACGTAGCTGCCGACGAAACGCGCCAGCGCGTACCCGCCGACGACGCCAGCGATGATGCCCGCGCCGGCGATGACGGCGCCTTCACTCAGCACGCGCGTCAGCAAGTGCTTCGGCTCGGATCCGATCGCCAGCCGGATGCCGAACTCGCGCGTCCGCGCGCTCACCGAGAACGCCAGCACGCCGGCGACGCCAACGACCGCGATCAGCAGCGCGACGCCAGCGAACACGCCGAAGACGAGTGTGTTCAGCCGGTCGGGCGCCAGCACCTCCGCGCGCACGTCTTCGAGCGTGGCGGCCTGCTCCACCGGCTGGTCGGGCGACAGGTCTCGAATAATCCGCGTGATCGGCGGCACCAGCGAGTACGGATCGATCTTGGTGTGCACGAACAGCCGGCCGCCGCCCAACTCCTGGTCGAGAGGGTGGTACACGGTCATCGCCGGGCCCGGCACGATGTTTTCGTCGTCGACGTCAGCCGCGACGCCGACGATGCGGCGAGGCTTGGTATGGACGCCGATGAACTGCATCACCGGATCGGTCCACATCACGCGGCGGTTGAGTGCGTCGGAGGTCGGGAACATCCGCTGCGCCAGGCTTTGACTGACGATGACGACGGGGTCGGCGTCGAGGCGGTCGGCGTCGGTGAAGTCCCGGCCCGCGATGATCGGAACACCGAGGGCGGGAAAGAAGCCCGGCGACACCGTCCGGAACCGCGCGCGGGGATCCTCCTCGCCGCTCGCCTTGGCGTAGCCCTCGGCAGAGAACTGGAAGCCGGGGCCGAAGGTGTTCGCCTCGCGCCACGGCACGATCGTGCCGATGGCGACGCGCTCTACGCCGGGTAACGCCGTGATGCGCCGCATCACTTCACGGTAGAAGGCCGACACCTCCGCTCGCGGCCGTTCGAATTCGACCGGCACGTGCAGCGCAAGGACGTTGCGAGTGTTGAGTCCCGTCTCGGCGGCCTGCAGCGCCATCAGCGTCGTCAGCAGCATGCCAGCCCCGGCCAGGAGCACGAACGAGGCCGCGATCTGGGTGACGGCAAAGGCCCGCAGCCGCCGATTGGTGCCCGAGGTGATGCGGACGGTGCCGCTGGCCAGGCTGGGGCCGTTGGACGTGTCCGCCGTCGGCAGCCGCGGCACGAACGCCAGCAGGACCGCCGCGATGAGCGCGAGGCTCACGCCCACCCACAGCAGGCTCGAGTCGACGGTCACTTCCAGCGCGCGTACCGAGAACCGCGAGGCGTACTGTGCCAGCACCGCCACCATCGGCCGCGCGACCAGTACTCCCAGGGCCGCACCCACTCCGCACAGCAGCAGGCTTTCAACAAGCAGCGTCCGCCGCAGGGCGCCCGCGGTGGCGCCAAGCGAGGCGCGAATGGCCAGCTCGCCTTCACGGCGGACCGAGCGCGCCAGGATCAGGTTCGCGACGTTCGAGCACGCGATGACGAACACGAGCGCAGAGGCCGCCAGGAGGATCAGGAGCACCGTTCTGGCCGGCGAGGTGATCTCGTCGCGCAGCCGCCTGGCCTCGATCTGGAAGTCGGCGTTGCGCGGGTACGCCTCGGGGTGCGCCTTGAGGATGTCTCGATGCACGGCCCGCAACTCGTTGCGCGCGGCCTCGAGGTCCGTGCCCGGCGCGAGCCGCCCGAAGAGCTCCGTCATCCGATGCACGCGCCCGTGCACCATCGTCGCGTCCAGGTGGTGCGGGCTCGTCACGATGTTGGCGATGATCTCGGTCTGCGAGGGATAAGGCACCGACGGCTCGACAATGCCGACGATCGTCGCGGAGCGGTCGCCGAGCCGAATGACCTTGCCAATTGCGTTCGGGTCGCTTGCCAGCGCGTTGCTCCAGAACCGGTGGGTCAGCACCACTGCGCCTGCCGCCTGTGGACCGTCGTCGGACATGTTGAGGAGCCGGCCGCGTACGGGACGCAGGCCCATCACGTCGAAGTACGACCCTCCGACCACGCCCGCGCGTACGACGCGCGGCTCGCCCAGCCCGATCAGCGTGAAGTCCAGCGTCGAGAAGTCGCCGAAGGTCGTGAGCGTCCTGATGCGCGCGCGCAGGTCGTTGATCTCCGGCACCGAAAACGCGGCGTTGTCGGCGCCGATGCCCTTGGCGGTCTGCCGGATGTAGATCAGGCGGTCTTCGTCCTTGTTCACCAGCGGACGGAGCAGCACGCCGCGGACGACGCTGAAGATGGCGGCGTTGGCGCCGATGCCGAGGGCCAGCGTGACGATGACCGTCAGAGCCAGGCCCTTGACGCGGGCCAGCGACCGGACGGCGAACTTGAGGTCGGTGATGATGCTCATAGGGGTGTATTACGCGTTTGACGCACTCTGACTAACTTCCGATCACAATCACGATGGCACGAAGGCACGCCAACGACCCTAGCCCTTGCGTGGCCTGCGGGCATGCTTCTTCTCCTTAGACTGCAACTCTTTCAGGTAATCATCGAGCCGGTCGAGCCGCTGCTCCCAGATGCGGCGGTAGGTCTCCACCCACTCGGCGACGTCCTTGAGCGGCGCGGCCTCGATCCGGCACGGCCGCCACTGCGCCTCGCGGCTCCGGGCGACCAGGCCCGCGCGCTCGAGCACCTTCAGGTGCTTGGAGATGGCGGGCATGCTCATCTCGAACGGCTCGGCCAGGTCGGTGACCGTCGCCTCGCCGGTGGACAGGCGCGCGAGGATAGCCCGCCGCGTCGGGTCGGCCAGCGCGGCAAACGTCGTGCTGAGGTGATCTGGAGACATATGCAACCAGCGGGTTAATTATCCTATTGGTTAAATACATCGTCCCTCCGGCACCTGTCAAGGGCTCCGCGCTCGAGGCTGCCTCCATCTCCTGTCTACTCGTCGAACAAGACCCGGGAAAATCGACAGTAGCAGGCACTTTTTTTTGAACACCGCACTCGGCACCGGGCATCCGGCACTCAGCACCGCACCTTGGCACCCGGCACTCAGCACGCGGCACCACCCAGCCCTTCAATAGTCCAGAATGACCCGTGCTCCTCGATGACCTGCGCCGCTTCGCCGTGGCGCGCAGCCTCTTCACGCCCGTCACCCTGAAGCGCGCCGTCGAGCGGCTCGGCTTCGTCCAGGCCGATCCCATCCGTGCTCCGGCGCGAGCCCAGGACCTGACCCTGCGGCATCGGGTGAAGGGCTATCGAGCCGGCGACCTCGAGCGGCGCTACCACGCGCTCGGCGTCGAGGAGGACTTCTTCGTCAACTACGGGTTCATGTCGCGCGGTGCGCACGCCCTGATGCACCCGCGCGTCGAGCGATTGGGATGGACGCCAACCCGCCGGAAGCGTGCCGAGCTCATCCTCGACTTCATCCGCGAGCGCGGCGACGTGCATCCGCGCCAGGTGGACGACCACTTCGCGCACGGCACGGTCACCAACTACTGGGGCGGCTCGTCGAGCGCGACGACGCATCTGCTCGAACACATGCACTATCGCGGCCTGCTGCGCGTGACGCGGCGCGAGAAGGGGATCCGCATCTACGCGGTGCGCGAAGCCGCTCTCCAGCCAGAGATCGCGCTGACGCCGCGCGAGCGCGTGGATGCGCTCGTCGACATCGCGGTTCGCAAGTACGCGCCGCTGCCGGGTCAGACGCTGTCGTTCCTGGTGAATCGCCTCCGCTACGGCGTCCCGCAGTGGCGGAAGGAGCTGAAGGCTGCCCTGCAGCGCGCAAGGCAGCGTCTCGCCAGTGCGAGAGTCGACAACATCGAGCTGGTACTGGCCGGCGGACGAGGACCCGCTGAAGGCCGCGCCCGATGACTCCGTGCGCCTGCTGGCGCCGTTTGACCCGATCGTCTGGGATCGGCGGCGCTTCGAGCTGCTGTGGGGCTGGCCGTACCGGTTCGAGGCGTACACGCCGGTGGCCAAACGGAAGCTCGGCTACTACGCGCTGCCGCTGCTTTGGGGCGACCGCGTCATCGGCTGGGGCAACCTGGCCGTCGTCGAGGGCGCACTGGTGGCCAACTTCGGCTACGCTGACGCCGAGCCGCCCCGCGGGCGGGTGTTCCAGCGAGGTCTGGAGGCGGAGCTGGCCGCCATGCGAATTTTCCTGCGCCTTCAAGACCGTACGTAGGGCGGAACCAAGACCGTACGTAGGGCGGAACTTTAGTTCCGCCGTGAGAGACACATGACACGCAACCTTGCCGCACTCGCACTGGTCCTCGTCGCCTCCGCGGTCCCTTCAGCGCAATCGCCCGCCGATGACGCCGCGATTCGCGACGTCGTGCGCCGATATGTCGACGCCCGTGAGGCGCGGGACGCCGAAGCCGTCGCCGCCCTCTTCACGCCAGACGCCGACCAGCTCGTCTCCTCGGGCGAATGGCGTCGGGGACGCGACGTGCTGGTGAATGGCACGATGGCATCATCTGCGCGCACGACTGGCACTCGCACCATCGCGGTGGAGACAATCCGCATAGTCGGCCCTGACGTCGCGATTGCCGACGGGCGTTACGAGATCAGCGGCGCCGAGACGCGGAAGATGTGGACGACCTTCGTGATGGTCCGCCAGCAGGGCCAGTGGCGCATCAGCGCGATCCGCAACATGCTGCCGGCCCCACCGGCACCTGCCACGACCCCGCGCCCATAGGCCCGGGGCTACATCCTCGCAGTGGCGGCCTTGGCGATCGACGCCGCAGCGCGCAGCGCGAGGGCGGCAATCGTCAACGTCGGGTTGGACGCCGCCGACGTCGGGAACACGGCGCTGCCAACCAGATAGAGATTGGCGTGGTCGTGTGAGCGCAGTTCGGCGTTGACCACCGACTGCCTCGGATCGTGGCCCATCCGGCAGGTCCCCATGAGGTGGCCCGATGGCTTCACGTCCTCGCTGTGGTGGACTTCGGTTGATTTCAGCGCGGCGAAGATCTGCGCGTGGATGCGCCGCCCCTCTTCCAGCCCGCGCCGCGTGTACTCGTCGATCCGATAGGTGATGCGTGGCCGCGGCAGGCCGATGGCGTCGCGTTTGTCGAAGTCCGGGACGATGCGGTTTTCGGGCAGGGGAAGTTGCTCGGTCATCATGGCCAGCGCGAGCTCACGCGAGTTGTGTTCGTTAAGCGCCCGGTCCAGTGCCGCTCCGCGCAGGCCCTGCCCCACCAGCACGCGAACCGTGTGATCCGGCGTGCCCTTTGGCCATTCCCACCCGCTGTTACCCACTTGAATACGGAAGGCGGGCCGCGCCGCACGCCAGTCTCCGGCCCGCGGCGACTCGATGCCCGAGGTCGACATCGGTCCGCGAAACGGCCACAGCGGCTGGCCAGCCAGCGCCCAGCTCAGTTGCGTCGGATGGTCCATCAGGTTGCGCCCGACCTGGTTGCTGGAATTGGCGACGCCGCCGGGGTATTGGTCGTTGCGCGACTGGAGCAGGAGCTTCGGCGTCTCGATCCCGTGCGCGGCGATCACGAAGACCTTGGCGACGGCCTGCTCTTCGCTGCCGTCGGGACGCTTGATGGTGACGCCCGTAACGAGGCCGTTGGTGCCGATCTGGACGCTGGCGACAACCGCGCGCTCGACCAGCTCGACGCCCGCCCGCTCGGCCTGGGTCACGTGGACCATCGCGTCGTACTTTGCCTGGATCGGGCAGATCGGAATGCACGTCGAGCTCCCGCAGCATGCGGGTCGACCGTCATGCGGTCTTGAATTGCGCGCCTGCGGCGTCGGCTGGAGGGTGTACCCGGACCCGGCCAGCGCCGCGCTGACGCGCTCGTCGAGGTAGGTCACGGGAATTGGCGGGAGGGGATACGGCTGGCTCCGCGGCGACTTGAGATCGGCAGACCCGTCGCCTGCGACGCCGAGCTCCCGTTCGGCCTCGCAATACCACGGCTCCAGGTCGTCGTAGCCGATCGGCCAGTCCGCTCCGACGCCAAAGCGGGAACGCAGCCTGAAATCGTCGGGGACCAGACGCAGGGTCGTCCCCATCCAGTGCCAGGTGGTGCCGCCTACCTGGCGCAGGTAGGTGCTGATGAACTTGTCCGGTCCGCCCTGTACGTAGTAGTCGTCGATGGCGTCGCTGCGCGGATGCGGCGCGAAGGGCGCGTTCGGGTACGGCGATTCCGGCACCTTGATGGCCGCGCGGTAAAACTGGTCGAGCGCGGCGCCACGGTCCACGCGCGGCCCTGCGTCGAGCAGCAGCACCTTGAGTCCTGCCTTTGCAAGACGTACGGCGACGAGGCTGCCGGCCACGCCGGCGCCGACGATCACAACATCAGCTGTCCTCGCCTTTGTCACTGCTTGACGACCGGCGGCGGAGTCGACCACGACCCCGTGGGCCCGGCGCACAGGCCCGGGGCGGGCCTTCCCAGCACTGTCCACATGAGCGCGCCCGCATGCGTGACGACGCGACGCTCGCCGCCGACGAAGTACGCGCCCGTGTACCAGGCCGCAAGAATCTCCTGCTCCAACGCCGTGTGGGCGGCCGTACCCGAATCCGGTCCGCCGCGCGCAAGGTCGTCGAGCAGCTGGCGATTGGGGGGAGCGGCGACGAGCGCGTTCAGATACGCCGAGCCCGCCGCCGGGTCCAGATTCTTCCGGCCCGTCAACCGCGACGACAGTGCGAGAAATTCCGCCAGCTCAGACCGCTCGGCGACGCCGCGCAGGGACGCGAGCGGAGACAGCAGTGCCGCGACGATGAGGAACGCGCGCCTTCCGAGGGTGGGCATGGCGATTGGCGCGGATTCTACAACAGCGCAGACGCGTTGCTGGCGGCGCTCGCGAAACCACCTAGAAAATCTTTACTCCGATGGAACCTCCGCGTCGATCAGCCCGTAATTGACGAATATCTTCCACTAGAAGTTCTTCTGGAGTAGGCTGATGGCATGGCTCGACGAAAGGCATCTGAGGGACCTGGCGACATGGTGTCGGGCACGCTCGACATGCTGGTGCTCCGGACGCTCATGTTCGGCCCTGCCCACGGCCACACCATCGCGCACGCGATCGAACACACCTCCGACGAAGTGCTGCAGGTGGAGCACGGGTCGCTGTACCCGGCGCTGCACCGCCTGGAGGACAAGGGGCTGATTGCGGGCTTCTGGGGGACGTCCGAGCAGAACCGGCGGGCGAAGTACTACCGCCTCACGCCGGCCGGCAAGGCGCACCTGCTGAAGGAACGCAGCCGCTGGGAATTGCTGGTGCAGGCCGTGGGCCGCGTGCTCGGGCCTGCCAGGGAGTAGCGCCATGGGATGGTCGCGATTCTGTCGCCACCGCCAGCGGGACGCCGAGCTGGCTGAAGAGCTCGAGTCGTACGTCGCGCACGAAACCGGCGCAGCGCGTGAACGAGGGTGCTGCCGCCGACGAGGCCCGTCATGCCGCGTTGCGCAAGCTGGGCAATCCGACGCGCGTCCGCGAAACCGTCTACGAGATGAACTCGCTGGCGCCGGTCGAGGCGCTGGCGAAAGACCTGCGCTACGCGGCGCGCCTGCTGAGGCGCAGCCCCGGCTTTGCAGTTGCTGCGATCCTCTCGCTCGCTCTCGGTATCGGCGCCAACACCGCCATCTTCCAGCTGCTCGACGCCCTGCGGCTGCGCAGCCTGCCGATTCCCCGTCCCCACGAGCTGGTGGAGGTCGTCGTGGATGGCGGCAATCGCGGATACGGCGTATCCGACAGCTCGAACGCACACCTCACCAACCCTCTGTGGGAGGGACTGCGCGACAGCCAGCAGGCGTTCGCCGGTCTGTTCGTGTGGGGAAACGCCGGGCTGCCGGTCGGTCGCGGCAGGGACCTGCAGTTTCCCCACAGCATCTGGGTGAGCGGTGACTTCTTCCGTGTGTTGGGACTCGTGCCCCTGCGCGGGCGGCTGCTGGGTCCCGCCGACGATTCTCGCGGGTGCGCGCCCGGTGGCGTCGTCATCAGCCATGCGTACTGGCAACGCGCGTTTGGCGGCCGCGACGAGGCGATTGGCGCGCCGCTGGTGATCGGCGAAAAGGTGTTCCAGGTGGCCGGTGTGACGCCGCCGGAATTCTTCGGGCTGGAGGTGGGACAACGGTTCGACATCGTGCTGCCGGTGTGCGCGGCCGCGCTTTGGGGCACCGCCCTCGATCAGAAACACTCGTGGTGGCTGACGGCGATGGGGCGCCTCAAGCCAGGATGGACCCTCTCGCAGGCGGCCGAGCACGTAAAGGTGCTGAGCGTGCAGCTGTTCGATCTGAATGCACCGACTGGATACGGCGACAACTCGAACTGGAAGGCGCTGCGGTTCACGGCGGTTCCCGCCGGCAAGGGCATCAGCCAGTGGCGCCAGCAATACGAGACGTCGCTGTGGCTGCTGCTCGGTATCACCGGGCTGGTGCTACTGGTCGCCTGCGCGAACCTCGCCAACCTGATGCTCGCGCGTGCCACCGCGCGCCAACGCGAGTTCGCGCTTCGCCTCGCCCTTGGCGCTTCCCCCTGGCGGCTCGTCTCGCAGTCGCTCACGGAAAGCCTGCTGATCGCCATCGCCGGCGCCGTGCTTGGCGTTGCTCTTGCCGACGCGCTGAGCCGCACCGTCGTGCTGTTCCTGACGACGAAGGCCAACGGCCTGCACCTGGACCTCGGGCTCGACTGGCGTGTGCTTGCGTTCACCGGCGGCCTTGCGATTCTGACCTGCCTTATCTGCGGCCTGGCGCCGGCCCTGCGGTCCACACGCTCCCAACCTGCGGAAGTGATGAAGTCCGGCGGCCGCGGCCTCACCGGCGGCCCGGAGCGCTTCTCGTTCCAGCGCGTCCTGGTGGTCTCGCAGGTGGCGGTCTCGCTGGTGCTGGTGATTGGCGCGCTGCTGTTCGTCCGAAGTTTCCGCAACTTGCTGACCACCGATGCCGGCTTCCGCCAGGACGGGCTCCACTACGTGTTCGGCTACCTGCCGCGCCCCAACCTGTCACCAGTACAACTTATCCAGGCCAGGGAGGCGCTGCTCGACCGGGTCCGCGCGTTGCCGCAGATTGACGTAGCGGCAAGCGCGTCCAAGGTGCCGCTCACCAGTTCGAGTTGGACGATGGGGATTCGGGTGGGCAACGCGGGCCTCGAGGCCAAGCAATCGTCGAAGGTCACGTGGGTGAGCCCCGATTATTTCCGCACGGTGGACATCCCGATGATCTCGGGTCGCGACATCGGGCGAGCTGACACGGCGTCGAGTCGCAAAGTCATGGTCGTCAACCAGACCTTCGTGCAGCGCTACCTGGGCGGCCAGCAGGCGATTGGCACGGTCGTCCGCACCGGCGAGGAGCCCGGGTATCCGGAGGCGGTGTACGAGGTCGTCGGCACCGTCGGGGACGCGAAGTACTCGGATCTGCGTGAGGAGATCCCGCCGATCGCGTACGTGCCGGAGTCGCAGTTCCCGACACCTCGCGGGGGCATGAACGTGATCTTCCGCACGTCGGCGCCCACGGACACGGTCGCTGCTTCCGTGCGGCGCCTGTTTCAGCAAGAGAACGTGCTCGGCGGCGACGTCGAAGTACTTCGCCAGCACGTGCGCGAGCGCCTGACGCGCGAGCGGCTGCTGTCGTGGCTGTCGGGCTTCTTCGGCGTCCTCGCGGGCCTGCTGGCGGCAATCGGGCTCTACGGCGTGATGTCGTACGCCGTCGCGCGCCGATCGAACGAGATCGCGATTCGCATGGCGCTTGGCGCGGCCAGAAACGACATCCTCCGCATGATGCTTGGTCAGGCGGGCCGGCTGCTCGCGATCGGCCTTGTGATTGGCGTCGTGCTGGCGCTGGCCGTCGGGCGGACGGCGGGCGCGCTGCTGTTCGGGCTGCAGCCGAGCGACCCGCTGACCTTCGTCGCCTCCGCACTTGCGCTGGCGCTGGTCGCGCTGGCCGCGGCCTACCTGCCCGCCGCGCGCGCCACGCGCGTGTCGCCGCTGGACGGGCTGAGGGCCGACTAAGAACCTTCACAAGACCTCTGGCCGGCACAAACCGCTGCAATTTGTCGCAACGAATAGGACGACTCGCACGGATCCTCGGCGAATTCGCCAGACAGCCTTTGCCATCGCGCGATGCCCACGTGGAACGCAAGAGCCAGGTAGAAAGCCTGAATCAGCATCGATGCCGTTCGACTATGGCTACGCGGGTCGCGATCGCTCCGTCCAATCGTTGTCCTGACACGGTGATGGCCCGCACTCCGCTGCCGGCGTGTTCACTTCCGGACAGTGGTTTTTTGAAGGCGAACAGCGAGCTTGGAGTGTGCGTCGATCGACAACCATTTTCGCTGGTATCCGACATGCATTGACCTTGTGCGGAGGGCATATGTATCGAACAGGTGCGGTGCTTTTATGCGCTTCGCTGGTTCTCCTTGTCGCTGCGGCGGCCGTCGTCGGCGGGCAGGGCTGTGATCGGCAGAATTCGCAAAGCGGTCGGCAGGACGGGGCGGACGCGTATTTCAACTCTGACGGCGTTCGACTTCGTTACGTGGTCAACGGTGTTGCGGACGGGCCACCCGTTGTGTTTATCAATGGCTTTCCCGAGCAGTTGGAAGTCTGGTCAGAAGTCGTCGCCTCCCCGCAACTGAAGGGCTACCGCCTGATTCGCTTCGATAGTCGTGGACTCGGACTGAGCGACAAGCCGCACGACCGGAAGCACTATGGCAGAGCCATGGTGGACGATGTGGGACGGCTGCTCGACCACTTGAGCGTCAAGAAAGCGCATGTGGTCGGTTACTCCATGGGCGCCTGGGTAGCTATGAAGCTGGTGACGACTCACCCAGGACGCCTGGTGACCGCGACCTTGGGCGGCAGCGCGGGACTGCACCCTTCGCAGCACGAACGTAACTTGATCATCGCCGATGCCATCGACGGGAAAGACATTCGAGCGGCGGTTCGAGAGTTGACGCTTACGGATGGGAGTCGTCTCTCGGAGGAAGACGCCAAGCAGACCGAGCACGCCCTGACGGATGTCGCTCGTCAATACGCGACGCAGCTCAATCCCAACGCGGTCGCGGCGATGATGCGCGGTTTCGGCGAGTTGATGGCCACTGACGAGGAGCTCAGCGGCAACACGGTGCCTGTCCTGGGTCTCTACAGCAACGAAAATGACCCCGGCCGTCCGCTTGCGGGCCAAATGACCACGCTCCAAGAGCGCATGCCCAACGTAAGCCTCGTCCAAATCAGAGACGCCAATCACGGCAACGCGCGGAGCAAGCCGCAGTTCACGCAAACGTTGGCCATATTCCTGGCGAAGCACACAACCAAGTAGCGGAACCGGAAGGTGTGACGTGGCACGGCGGTCGTTCAACAGCGCCTCGCTGAATCCCCTGCTCATATTGGTGACAGTGGGGGTCCTGCAGGTTGCGTGCGCGTCCCAACAGGCGGACAACGACGAGAGGGTCCAAGGGCAGGGGGATCTCGCCTCCAATGACGAGAGAAGGCTGGCACTCCGCCAGCGATGGACTTCGGCGATGCAATCGCTCCGGATTCCAGGATTGGCGGTCGTTGCGGTACGCGGGAACAAGGTCCTCTTCATCGAAACGATCGGTGTTCGGAACCTCGACGACGAGCCGGTGACCGCGGATACGATGTTCTATATCGCGTCCTGCACAAAACCGTACGTGGCCACACGGCTGGTGCAGCTCGCCGAGTCCGGGAGGCTGGATCTGGACACGCCCGTCAAGCGGTATCTGCCACGCTTCCAGCTCAGCGACCCCGCCGTGACCGAGACGCTGACCGTGCGCGATCTCTGGCCCACCGCCAGGGGCTGCACAGCGAGCCGCTCGTGCTTCTGGAGGCGTACACCGGCGAGATCACCGAAGACCGCTACTATCGTCTTCTTGGCCAAATCCGGCCGCGCGGCCAGGTCGAGTACAGCAATGTTCACTTCACGCTCGCCGGTCGAATCATCGAGCGATTCGATCGCAAGACCTGGCGCGAGGCCTTGCACGAGTACGTGTTCAATGCCGCCGGGATGAGTCGGACCACCGGCTCGGCGACTCGACTGTACAGCGACCCCGACTGCGCCCTTCCGCTAGAGCCGCGCGGCACTCGCTGGGTACCTGCGCTGGTTCGCAAGACCGATCGCACAATGCACGCCGCCGGGGGCTTGGGCACAACCGCTCGGGACGTCAGTCGCTGGCTCCGAATCAACCTCAACGGCGGCGCAATCGACGGGCATCGCCTCCTGTCCGAGCAGGCCATGAAGCAGATGCATACCCTGCAGGCAAGCGCGAACGGAAGGACCCCCATCCGCGACTACAGGCAGGACGGATTCGGGCTTGGTTGGCAAGTGGGTTCCTACCGCGGCCGTCGAATGGTCAGCCACGGAGGCGAATTCATCGGAGCGGCGGCCTTCATCTCTTTCCTACCCGATGAAGAGATCGGGGTTGCGGTCCTGACGAATACAGCCGGCCCCGCGGGCCACTTCGCAGTCATCGTCGCATTGGACGTCTACCGCCAGCTGTTGAGGATCGACGGGGATGATCCGCTCCCGCAACTGATCGAGAAGGCCAAGCGACGACGGGAGGACCGAGCCGCGATCGCGGTACCCGATTCGTTCGGGACGAAAGAGTTGTCACTCGCCCCGAAGAAATACATGGGTGTGTACGAGAGCGAAATTTGGGGAACGCTACGGATCGAGCAGAGGGATGGCCAGCTTAGGGCAGCGATGGGCGACCTGGCCATCCCAGTGAAACTTACGAGTATCGATCGTCTCCGAGTCCGCGTCGGTCGGGGTGCGTGGAGCGGGGCCCGTTTTGAACTCGAGGGTGGGGGTGTCAAGGCAGTCTTCGTAGAGCTACCAGGCGTCGGGACCGTGCGGTTTGTCCAACGGCCGAACTGATCTTTTGCTGCGATGAGCCGCGCCTGGCCCGCAAGTCACCAGTCGGGGTTCTGATACAGCCACTAAGGCTGCACGGGCGGCCCTTCCCGTGGCTGCACGCCGTGGCAGGCGCGGCAGAACGTCACGACTGCGCTTCTGTCCAATTGGTGCCCGGCTGCCCGATAGGGGAACAGATCCGCGTGGCACGAGGAGCACGCATACCGACGTGCCAGGACCTTGGTATGTGACTGCTCATAGTGCCAGTATCCTGCCCGTCGACGCGCGACATCCTTCGTGACGTCGTGACAGCGCAGACACGCCACATCTTCGAACGTCGCAGAACGACCGACCAGCTGTGTGGCCGGCCGCGGGCTCGCGCGCGGCGCAAGCCCTCGTGCGACACTGCGACCGGCGATGCGACCCATGTAGATGCCGGGACCCAGAAACGTCCCCTCGAGCGCGGCCTTGCCATTGATCCCGCCAAACCCGGTGACCTCGCCAACCGCGTAAAGGCCCGGAATCGTCCGGCCCGATCTGTCCTGCACGCGGCATTCGAGATCCACGTCGATGCCGCCCATGCTCTTGCGGGTGATCGGAAAGAACTGGGCCGCGTAGAACGGCGCGGTATCGATCGGCTTGGGCTTGGGAGAGGTCTTTTCGCCGAAGGCTTTGAAGTCGAGATCGAGTCCCTGCGCCGCGAGGTCGTTGTAGCGGGCCACAGTCGCTTGCAGGTTCGAGGCGGGCACGCCGATCGCAGCCGCCAATTTGTCGAGGGAATCCGCCTTGGCAACGACGCCTGGCGTCTGGTACACGAGACGTTGGACCTCGCCCAGATTCTCCCAGCCGGCCACCGTGATCGAAAAGCCCCCTTTGCCGTTGTCGTCGAACACATTCCAGTAAGTCCCGCCCGGCTGGCTGAGCAAGGCGCGCAATCCCAGCTTCTCGTCGCCGAATTCCGGAGTAAACCTCCTGCCTTCCGCGTTGACCCAGATGGCGTTGAAGTTGAACGCGGCGAGGCCGCGCGCGCGGCGCGGGTCACGCGGGTCTGGCAGGCCGAGCACGTAGTTCCATTGGTGGTCCAGGCGAGAGACGCTGCCGTTGATGCGCCGTACCAGGTCGTGACCGGAGCCGGTGGCCGAGTGCGCAGCACCGGCGAGCAGTCGAGCGGGCCGTGGTAAGTCCGATGGCCAGTGCTCCAGGACGGTCTTCAGGTTGCTCTGAAATCCTCCCGTCGCCACGATCACGTGACGCGCGTGCAGATTCCGGCGATGCTGACGGCGAAGGTCGCGCACCCTCACGCCGGTGACACGCCCCTTGCGAACGATCAAGTCCTCGGCGACGGTCCCCCACATGAAGCGGATGTTCGGATGCGTCAGACACGCACGGTAGATCGGCTCCACCAGGCCCAGGCCTTTGCCTCGAGCAAGATGGAGCCGCGGGACGGAATTGCCGGCCGGACGCACGAGGTTCGCGAACGAGACCCCGAGCTCGCTGAGCCAGTCAAACAGCCATTCCCTGGAGTCGCGGACGTACGCCGTGACCCAGCGGATATCGTTGTCTTCACCGCGGGCGAGAAAGTCCTTCTCTGCCAGAGCAGCCGAGTCTGAGACCTTCCTGCTCTCCTGCAGCGGCGTCCCGACGATACAGACCGCGCCATTTGACAGGATGGCGTGCCCTCCACCGACCGTCGACATGTCCACGACGAGCACCGAGGCACCGGCTCTGGCTGCCTCGAGCGCCGCGCTGAGGCCGGCGATGCCCGCGCCGACGACGACGACGTCGGTTGGTTGCTGCTCGCTCTCTGTGACGTGCAGAAGCGCTGAAGGGGTCGCCACAATGACGACGACGGCGATGGCAATGCGCCGAATGACGCCACCGATTTCCGCGTAAGTCATCGCCTACAACATGCCGTACACAATCGTCACGAAGAAATCCGGCTGCATGAAGCCCTTGCCCCACGGGTCGTCCAGATCCTTGGTCGGCTTGGCCGCTACCACCTGCTCCAGCGTCTGCCCGCTGCTCTTCAGCTTCTGAATCCTGTCGCGCACGGTGACCAGGACGTCGCGGTACTTGCCGAGCGACGCCTTGTCGCCGAGCGGTCCGTGGCCCGGAATGACCCTCGTCTGCGCGTCGATCGAATTCAGCGCCGCATTCGCCGATTCGATCATCCCGTTGATGTTCCCGCCCGTGCTGGCGTCAATAAAGGGGTAAAAGCCGTTGAAATACAGATCGCCCAGATGCAGGACGTTGGCGCTGGCGAACCTGATGGCGATGTCTGTGTCCGTATGCGCTGGCTTCACGTACGACAGCAGCAGCGTCTCGCCGTTCGCGTAGACCGTGTGCGAGTCCTTGAACGTCTGCGTGGGCAGCGACGCAGCCGACGCGGGCCTGATCCTGATGCCCAGCAGATCGTGCGACTGGGTGAGCCGCAGGCGCGTGTTGTCGTGCGCCAGCGTCGCCCCGCCCGCCTCGCGAACGCGGTCGTTGTTGTCGGCGTGATCGAAGTGCCAGTGCGTGTCGATGGCCAGCTTCAGCGAGCCGCCAAGCCCGTCGAGCGCCTGCTTCAGCCCGGCCCACGCCGGCTTCACGAAAGTGTCGACGATGACGACGCCATCTGGGCCGTGGACGGCCGCGATGTTGCCGCCGGGGCCGGAGAGCATCACCAGGTTCGCGCCGAGCCGCGTCGCCTGGATGGGCGCTGCGCCCATCTGCGCCCGTCGTTCGTCCATCGGATCCGGCGTCTGGGCCTGCGCCCAGACGCGGGTGCCGGCTGAGTGCGTGGCCATAGCGCCGCCAGCAACCAATCCCGTGTACCGGAACCACTCACGGCGGCTCAACTGCTCGTGCTCTCGTCGGCGCATAACTTGGACCCCCAGTTCGACTTTGATGGGAAGGCGCGGACGGCCCGGACCGCGTACGGACCATTCGTAGGGCGGAACTTTAGTTCCGCCGCCCGTAATCCGCAATCGTCAATCTTAAATCGTCAATTGTGATGTTCCACTCATGTCGTGAGGGGAACATTCCACCGGACCGATCCGTCCAACCCCTGACATGAGCACCCTCTCGCTGATGCAGGGGACGGTCAGCCTCCTCATCCTCCGCGCTCTCCAGAAAGGCCCCGCCCACGGCTATGCCATCACCCGCTGGGTGCACGAGCGCACGGACGGAGTCCTGGCCGTGGAGGACGCTGCGCTGTATCAAGCGCTCCATCGTCTCGAGGCAAAAGGCTGGGTCGAAGCCGAGTGGGGGGTGTCGGAGAACAACCGCCGCGCGAAGTACTACGGCCTCACGCACGAAGGCCGGCGCCAGCTCCGCTCCGAGATCTCGTCCTGGCGCAAATACGCCGACGCGATGTTGAAGGTCGTCGGCGAGACGGGTACCTAGGCGGAAGAGTGCATTGCAAAATTCGCGGCTGGGCGGGTCCTGCCGCCGGACAGCCCCAACCTGGTGCTCGCCGAACTGCGCTTGTCACGGGAGTCGGCTCCGCGCCAGGCCGGGGCGCCCCGTCCGGCGTCACCCGGCCAGCCGTCAATTTTGCAACGCACTCTCAGTACGTGGGCCGGAACTTTAGTTCCGGCGAGGAATCCCAATGCGACCCTGGTTCACCAAACGCGTCTTCCGGCACGCCAACCGCACGCGCGACGAGATCCGCCGCGACGTCAGCGACGAGGTCGCCTTCCACCTCGACATGCGCGCCGACGAGCTGACGCGCGAGGGCATGGCGCCGTCTGATGCGCGCGCGCAGGCGCTGAAGGAATTCGGCACCGTCGATTCGAGCGCCCAGGTGCTGGCAAAATTGGGGGACACGGTGGAACGCCGTCGACGCATCAGCCATTTCGCCGCGGAGCTGCTGCAGGACGCCGCGCTCGGCGTTCGCCTGCTGGCTCGAAGTCCCGGATTCGCCGTCGTCGCCATCCTCACGCTCGCGCTCGGCATCGGCGCCAACACCGCCATCTACAGCGTGCTCGACGCGGTGCTGCTGCGTCCCCTGCCATATCCCGAGCCGGACCGCGTGATGATGGTCTCCGAGGTGCGCGCCGACGGCGGCGCCAACAGCGTGTCTGGGGGCGCGTTCCTCGACTGGCGCGAGCACCAGACGACGTTTGACGCGCTGACGCTGACGTCCCCTGTCAGCTACAACCTGCGCGGCGACGTGCCGGAGCGCCTGAACGGCGTCGAGGTCAGCCACGAGTTCCTGAAGGTCCTCGGGATCCCGCCGCTGCTGGGCCGCGGTTTCCTGCCGGACGAGGATCGCCACGGCGGCCACACCAACGTCGTGATGATCACGGAAGACCTCTGGCGCTCCCGCTTCGGCGCCGACGCCGGCATCGTCGGGCGCACCATGGTGCTCGACGAGGTCCCGCGCACCGTGATCGGCGTGCTGCCCAGGGGCGCGTGGATGGTGAAGGACTACACGTTCTTCGTGCCGGTGGTGTTGACGCCTGGCAGCTTCCGCGCCGCGCGCGCGGGTCATTGGGGCGGCGTCTTCGGCCGGCTTGCGTCCACGGCCACCGTCGCGAGCGCCGATGCGGACCTCAAGCGCATCAAGGAGCAGCTGAACCCGCAGTATCCCGACTTCAAGCAGAAGTGGAGCGTCGTCGTGCAGCCGGTGACCGAGGTAATCGGCGGGCTGGCGCAGACGCCGATGCTGATCCTGCTAGGCGCCGTGTCGCTGGTCCTGCTGATCGCGTGCGCAAACGTCGCCAACCTGTTACTGGCGCGCGGCTGCCATCGGCAGCAGGAGCTGGCCGTGCGTGCGGCGCTTGGCGCCAGCGGCGGCCGGCTGGTGCGCCAGGTGCTGACCGAGAACCTGATGCTCGCGCTGATGGGCGGCCTGGCAGGCATCGTCGTCGCCTACGCCGGCCTGGATTTGCTTCGGAGGTTCACAGACGATGCGTTGCCCGTCACGCTGACACCGCGACTGGACCTGCAGGTGCTGCTGGTGTCGCTCGGGATCACCGTTGTCACCGGGCCCCTCGTCGGGCTGCTCCCAGCGCTGCGCGCGCGGCGGCCGGACCTGAGCGCCGCAATGAACACCGGCAGCAAGGGCGCCAGCTCCGGCGGGCGTCAGCGCACGCAATCGCTGCTCGTCGTCGCCGAAGTCGCGCTTACAGTCGTGCTGCTCGCCTCTGCCGGCCTGCTGCTGCGCAGCCTGGCCAAGGCTGCCTCCGTCGATCCAGGCTTTGCGCCCTCGCGCATTCTGGCGTTTCAGGTCTCGCTGCCTGATGTCTCATACGAGTCGCGCGAGAAGCGCCTGGCGTTCACCGGCGATCTCCTGGCTCGCCTTCGTGCGCTGCCCGGCGTCGAGGGCGCGGGCACCGCTATGGCGATTCCGTTCATCGGCGGCGGCTACGGGGAGTACTTCTATCGCGAGGCCCGCACCGACAACGACGCCGTGATCGGGCGCATGGACTTCATCTCGCCTGGCTACCTCGAGGCGCTGGGCACGCGGCTCCTAATCGGGCGCCGGTTCACCGATGCGGACAACCGGATCGGCGGCCCTCGCGTGGCCGTGATCAACGAGTGGACGATGAGGCGGTTCTTTCCGAAGGGCGACGCGATTGGGCAGCCCATCACGGTGCAGGGCCAGCCGTGGCAGATCGTCGGCGTGATCGCCGACGTCGTCGATCGGCGGCTGGACGTGCCGCAGGGCGCGTTTGCCTACGTGCCGAGCGCGTTCAACCCGGGCCAGATCTCAGTGATCGTCAACACGACGCTCGACCCGATGAGCCTGGTCGCGACCGTGCGCGCGGAAGTCGCGCGCATCGATCCCGGCGTCGCCGTCGCCAGCCCGCGCTCGCTCGATCGCGCGATGGCCGAGTCGATGACGCAGCGCAAGGTCGTGCTTGCGCTCGTCGGCGTGTTCGCGACGGCCGCGTTGCTGCTCGCTACCATCGGCCTCTACGGCGTGATGGCCTACGCCGTCGCCACCCGTCAGCGCGAGTTCGGGATCCGGATGGCGTTCGGCGCCGTACGCCAGGATCTGATCCGGCAGGTGCTCCGCGGCGGGCTGCGCCTGACGACCGTGGGGTTGCTCGTGGGATTGGTCGGCGCCGTGGGAGTGGCGCGGTTGCTGGCGAGCGAGCTGTATCAGGTGAAGGGCAGCGATCCGCTCGTCATCGCGGGGACCTCAGCGACCGTGCTCGCCGTTGCGATCCTGGCGTGCTCGGTCCCGGCGTGGCGGGCGTCGAGGTTTCAGCCGATGGCGGCGTTAAGGGTGGAGTAAAACGCGACCACCCGACCATCACGATCCTGGGGTATGTTGTGCTCCTCTCAGAGGAGGTCCCAGTGAACTGGAGCAAGTGGATTCGGCAGGCGCACCGCTGGCTGTCCATCGCCTTCACGCTGACCGTCATCGCCAACTTCGTCGTCATGTCACAAGGGCAGCCTCCCGCCTGGGTGACCTACTCGCCGCTGCCCCCGCTCGCCTTGCTCCTGTTCAGCGGTCTCTACTTGTTCGTGCTGCCGCATGCGGCCAAGTGGCGCACCGGGCGACGCACCTACTGAACGGCGACCGGCCGCACGAACCAGTTTCTCGCGAGCAGGCGCTCTAGCGTCGCCGACCTACCTCGACGCTTGCTTCGGACGCTGTCCCAGCACGCACCTACCTCGATCCGGTTAGTTCACTTTCAAACGCCCGTTTACCGCGAGACGCCTCGATCGCGTGACGCGGCGTGGTGACGACGTGCGCTATCGTCCCAGCTGCACTACGAGGTGCAGCGGCCGGGAGTCTGAGCCAGTAATACGGTGGGGCCGCAGAGGCTGGCGTAACGGACGTCACGCCTGGTCCTTGATTTCAAAGCAGCAGTGCGGGCGCCCGGTCCGGTCGCAGCACTCGTGAGCAGGCACGCCCACGACCTCGCTCACAAGGCTTTCCATCGCCAGGCACACGCCGTGGTGCTTGCCGGTCACGGCTGCAAGGGGACATCCGACGCCACGGATGATGTATCCGCCGTTCCGCTCGACGTGCGTCATCGCACCGAGCTGCTGGTTCAGCATCCCGCTCAACGTCGCCACTCGAGAGCCGAGATCTCCGGCGGGTCGCGCGCCAGAGCACAGGTCGTCGGCAAGCTTCTGGCCCGCTTTTCGAAGCAGCGCCTCCAGTTGAGGCGTCGGCAGCCCTTCGGCGAACACCGCGATCAACTGCGTCAGCAGGGGGATGTACGCGCTCGACAAAAGCTGCTCGACCTCGGGCGTGAGCTCGAATACGTGCGATGGACGGGTGGTGCCCGGCCGCTGTCCCGCTCGCCAGACGACGCCATCGCGCTCCATCGCCGTGATTTGCGCCCGAATCGCACTTCGGGTCACGCCCAGCCTCGTGGCGACGTCGTCGGCTGTCAAACCGCCGCTTCGAAGCAACGCGACAATGCGGCCGCGGCTGGAATCGAGGAGTTGCTTTCTCAGGATCGGCATGAGTGTTCCGGCCGTCGCGTCTGCCTTGAATTCCTACATGCGGGAATCTTCCGCCATCGGCGCACGGCCTTCGCAAAATCCGCGAGGCGATTTCATTGAAGGCCCTGTCAAATCCACTGAATCACAAACGGCCCATGATTTGCTAGTTACGCAACTTGTAACTTGCTTATCTTGCTTAACTCAGCAAGAGAGCAGCGCTAGGAGGAAGTCAGATGACTGGGCCGGCCAAGATTGTCTCCTTAGGCGTCGTCCTGATCTTCGCAGCCGTCCTTGGCAGCACAGCTTCCCCTCCCCCCGAAGCCAACGGCCAGCAGATATTCCGATTCGACACGTTCGACGATGAGCAACTCTGGACGAACCGTCTCAGGATGCACGAAGCCCTTACCTCGGTTGATCCAGCCACGGCCTTGGCGGTGGGCCTGAAGGTCGATTCCGAGGCGCTCCCACCGGAGCTCATCGCCGCGCTTCAGGCCGGGCAAGTCGACCTGACCGATCCCGCCGTGACGATTGCATTGCTGCGGCTCAATGCCGTCGTGGGTGTCATGGGAAAGGTCGACAACCAAGGTCGACTGACCAGCGTCGGCATCACATGCGCGCTGTGCCACTCCACCGTCGACAACTCGTTCACGACGGGAATCGGCAAGCGCCTCGACGGATGGCCGAATCGCGATCTGAACGTAGGCGCCATTCTGGGGCTCTCGCCGCTGCTGGACGATCCCGGATGGGGTCCGGGAATGTATGACCCGCGACACCAGGTGTTTGACGGCACGAATATCGTGACCCGATTCGAGGATGACCTGCCGGTTCTGATCCCGCCCGCGTTTGGGCAGAAGGACGTCGGATTCGAGACCTACACCGGCGACGGACCGGTTTCCTACTGGAACAGCTACGTCGCTGTGTCGCAGATGGGCGGGAAGGGCAACTTCAGCGATCCCCGCATCGGGCTGTTCATCACCCAGCAGCCGGATCGCGTCACGCCGAAACTGTCTGCCCTGCGCGAGTATCAGTTCGGTCTCAGCGCGCCGGCTCCCCCGCCCGGGAGCTTCGATGCTGCGGCAGCCAGTCGCGGCGAAGGTCTGTTCAACGGCAAAGCGGATTGCGCGAGGTGTCATCCTGCGCCGACCTACACCGACGTGTCGAGCGGTCCCGATCCCGGCGTGCCGGTGCTTCACGATCCAAGCGACGTCGGTACCGAAGCGCTCTATGCGGCGCGAAGCGCGACCGGGCAATACCGCGCAACGCCGCTGCGCGGGATCTGGCAGCACCCTCCGTATTTCCACGATGGCAGCGCCGCAGACCTGCGCGCGGTCGTTGACCACTACGACGATGTGATGGATTTGAAGCTCTCTACGAAGCAGAAGAACGACCTCGTCGAGTTTCTGAAGTCGCTCTGATTTGCCTTGGGTTCCTCTTCCCGAACTGATTGGAGGGGATAGTCATGAATAAGTTGACCATGGTAGCCGCCGTTGCCTTCTGCACGGCCTTCTATGCGGCGTCGCCAGCGGAGTCCTCGGCTCAAGCTCCGCCGCGCCCCAACGAGAGCGCTTCCACCCAAACCGCGTCCTCGGTTGCCTTGAAGCAGGACATGCGCAAGCTGTGGACGGATCATGTCGTGTGGACGCGCGACTACATCATCGCCGCGGTCGGCGACCAGCCCGACGCAAAGGCCGCCGCAGATCGCCTGATGAAGAACCAGGAGGACATCGGTAAGGCCGTCGCGACCTTCTACGGCGCGGCAGCCGGGCAGCAGCTCACCACCCTGCTCAAGGAACACATCGCCATCGCCGTCGACCTCATCAAGGCGGCAAAGGCGGGCGACAAGGCGGGGCAACAGCAGGCCGACAGTCGGTGGCAGCAGAACGCCGTCCAGATCGCCGAATTCCTGAGCAAGGCCAACCCGCACTGGCCGAAAGACGCCCTGACCGACCTCATGAAAAAGCACCTGTCGACCACGACGAATGAAGTTGTCGCGCGGTTGAACAAGGACTGGGAGGCGGATGTGCGCGCGTTCGACGAAGTGTATGCACACATCCTTCACATGGCTGATGCGCTGTCGGAGGGAATCGTCAAACAGTTTCCGAACAAGTTCACATAGAGACCAGGGCCAACGTTCACGGGAGATACGGGACGAGTTTGCACATCACCCGGCGTCTCTCGTGCGTGCCTGAATCGTGCGGACGAAGCACGACGCCGCAAACGCCGCGCCCTGGCGGGCTGAGGTGAAGGCTTTGGTAAAGAGCTCGGCTAAGAGGAGGACCGCCGTTGCCTCACCGATCCCGGGGATGGTGGTCAGCGATCGCGCTGAGCCCGCAGGCCCGGGTGCTGATCCATGTGCTGGCGGATCTGTTGACGGACGATGTCGATCTGGCCCTCGAGGTGCGTCAAGACCGCCTCAATCGACTGCTGGACAGCCGGGGTGAGCCCGCCGGCCTGTGCGCGGTTGCGTTCGTCGGTCTGCATCCCCAGCAGTGCGTCGAACCGGCGCACCAAGGCCTGCAGCTCGCGGATTTCCCGCGGCAACAGCGTCCAGAGCGGCGGATGTTCCTTGGCGGCATACTCCGCGATGACGTCGGCATCCACCGGATCGGTTTTCGCGCGCAACAGCCGACTCTTCGCGTAGTGGACAGGAGCTCAGGAGGGTTCGCAGGAGGTTAGGAGATAATCGGACCGGTCAGATTCGACGTCTGGATGGACGAGAACTGAGCGGTCCATGACCATCTCAAACGCCAACGAACCAGCTCCGCGCAAGCAGCTCCGCCTGTGGCCTGGCGTCGTCGCCGTCGTGCTGATGTGGCTCCTCAGGTTTGGCGCGCCGGCCGTCTCGTCCTCGGACATGGCGGGTTACGTCGCGCTCGGCGGCGAGCTGCTCGGCGCGCTGGCGATCGTCGTGTGGTGGGTGTTCTTCAGCCGGGCGCCCTGGTCCGAACGTGCCGGCGCCGTCGTCCTGACGATGGTCGCGGTAGCGGCGACGCCTCGTATTCTCGACGTGTCGATTGCGACAGGGATGATGGGGTTCATGTTCGGCGTGTACGCCATCCCGGTCATCAGCCTGGCATTCGTCTCGGCGGCGGTGGCGACGCGCAGCCTCGCTGACGGACCGCGGCGCGCGTCGATGGCAGCGGCCATCCTGCTGGCGTGCGGAGTTTTCGCTCTGCTGCGAACCGATGGCATTACCGGCGACGGCGAGGCGGATTTCACGTGGCGATGGGCAGAGACGCCAGAGCAGCAGCTCGTGAGCAGGACTGCCGCAGCCGTAGCGCCGCCCGCGAAACCTCCGCCGCCGCCAGTCGCCGACGACCCCGTCGACAAAGCCGGAACCAAGCCATCGCTTCCGGCCCCGGCTCCAGTAGCCGTGGTGACGAGTGCCGACTGGCCAGGCTTCCGCGGACCGCACCGCGACGGCGTCATCGCCGGCGTGCGCATCAAGACCGACTGGTCCGCCTCGCCGCCGGTGGAGTTGTGGCGACAGCCGATCGGGCCCGGATGGTCCTCCTTTGCAGTCCGCGGCAACCGCCTCTACACCCAGGAGCAGCGCGGCGAAGACGAGATCGTCGCCTGCTACGACGTGACCAGCGGCCGGCCGGTGTGGAAGCACCGCGATGCGGCGAGGTTCTGGGAGTCGCATGCCGGCGCCGGCCCGCGCGCGACGCCGACACTTCACGACGGCCGCGTCTACACGTTCGGCCCGACCGGGATCCTGAACGCGCTCGATTCAGACGACGGGGCGGTCGTCTGGTCGCGCAACGTCGCGTCCGACACGGGCACGAAAGTCCCCATGTGGGGCTTCGCAAGCTCGCCCTCGGTGGTCGATGGCGTGGTGATCGTCGCTGCGGCCGGCCAGCTGGCCGCCTACGAGCTGGCCACGGGCACTCGGCGCTGGGTTGGGCCGGATGGCGGCGAGGGGTACAGCTCGCCGCACCTCTTGACGATCGGCGGGGTCGCCCAGGTGTTGCTGCTCAGCGAAACGGGCGCGGTTGGCGTCGCGCCAGGCGACGGCCGGCTTCTCTGGGAGCACTCGTGGCGGCAAGGCATGCGCATCGTGCAGCCGGCGTTCACACCGGCTGGCGACGTCCTGATCAGTTCCGGAGATGGACAAGGGCTGCGCCGCATTTCGATCATGCACGATGCCGCCGGATGGAAGGTCGAGGAACGCTGGACCTCGTCGGGGCTGAAACCGAGCTTCAACGATTTCGTCGTCCACGAAGGCCACGCCTTTGGCTTCGACGGCAGCATCCTCGCGTCCATCGACCTGGCCGACGGCACCCGCAAGTGGAAGGGCGGGCGGTACGGCCACGGACAGCTCGTTCTGCTGCCCGACCAGGACCTGCTGCTGGTACTGTCGGAGGAAGGTGAGCTGGCGCTGGTCAGGGCGGTGGCGGACCAGTTCACCGAGCTGGCGCGGCTGCCGGCGATCGAAGGCAAGACCTGGAATCACCCGGTGCTGGCCGGCGACGTCCTGCTGGTTCGCAACGGCCAGGAGATGGCGGCGTTCCGGCTGTCCCTCGAGGGCCGCTGAACGTCAGGGGCGGTACCCCATTTCCGTCGGTCGCCACGCCACGCCAACGGGCCGTCACTGCGCCCAACATCTGACTCGAAAACATCGTCTAACGCATCCATGCGGATGCGCGAACTTCGCCAGGCGCTTCGGATCTTCCACCGCGAGCCGGCCTTTGCGGCGGCTGCCGTCATCACCCTCGCCCTTGGCATCGGCGCGAACACGGCGCTCTTTGCGATTGTCGAGGCCGCGCTGCTTCGACCGCTGCCGTTCGAGCGGGCAGACGACCTCGTGGTGCTCCGCCACCGCGACCTGCGGACCGGCCTCACCAAACCCGACGTCGCGCTTGGCGATTTCCTGGACCTGCGGGCGCGCCAGCGATCGCTCGAATCGCTTGCCGGCTTCGGCGGATTCCAGTCGACGTACCTCGAGAGCGGCGAGGCGGTACGCGTCCAGGGCGCCAGCGCGACGCCCGATGCGTTGCGGGCGCTGCGCGTGCAACCAGCACTCGGGCGCCTCCTCCAGAATGGCGACTCGCGCGAAGGCGCCGCGCCGGTTGCGATGGTGAGCCACCAGTTCTGGCGCACGCAGCTCGGATCCGATCCGCAGGCGGTCGCCCGCTCGATTCAATTGGGACCCACGCGAACGATGGTGGTGGGTGTGCTGCCTCCGGGTTTTCGCTTCCCCGGCGTGGCGACAACCGAGCTGATCGTGCCGCAGGCGCTTCCAGCTGCAGCGCCGGCGCAACGGAGATCCGGCTGGGTGTACGCGATCGGCCGCCTGCGATCCGGGCACACGCTCGAACAGGCCGCCGCCGAAATGACGGCCCTCTCCCGGCAGTTCGAAATGGAATTCCCGGAGCAGAACAAGGGTTCCCGCTACGAGGCCCTGTCGCTCCGCGAGTCACTGGTCGGCGACACCAGGCGGCCGCTGCTGCTGCTGCTCGGCGCGGTCGGCTTCGTCCTGCTGATGGCGTGCGCCAACGTCGGCAACCTCATGCTTGCCAGAGCGCTCGGCCGGCAGCGTGAGCTTGCGGTACGCCTGGCGCTCGGCGCCAGCCCGCGCCGGCTGGCTGAGCACGTCCTCGTGGAAGCGCTCTGCCTCGCCATAGCCGGCGGAGCGCTTGCCGTCGTCGTCGCCTGGAACGCCGCGCCGATACTGGCGGCCCTGGTGCCCAACGCCTCGGCGGTGCCTGGCCTCGAGACAGCCGGCGTCAACATGAGCGTGCTGTTCTTCGCGCTCGGCACGTCCGTCGTGGCGACGCTGATCTTCGGCGGTGTCGCGTGCCTCGGCCTGACGCGACGCGATTCCGGCGCGCTGCGGGAGCGGCAGGGCACGCCGACGCCGCGTGCGACATTTGCCGCCTCGGGCCTCGTGGCCACGCAGGTCGCGCTCGCGGTCGTCCTGCTCGCGGGCGCCGGGCTGACGCTGCAGAGCTTCTCCAACCTCCTCGCCGTCAATCCCGGCTTCACGCCGGCCGGCGTGTTGACCGTGCAGCTGTCGTTGCCGGAAGGCCGGTACGACGCCGACGACGCCCGTCGTGCGTTCTACAGCCGGGCATTTGAGACGATCGAGGCGCTAGCCGGACGTGGACACGGTCGGCGCGGCGATGGTCACGCCGCTCACGGGCAACAACTGGACCGCGCCGCTGCAGCGGGTGGATCGGCCGCTCGCTGCCGGACAGCGGCCGCCCGAGGTCGGCTGGCAGATGGCGTCGCGCGGGTACCTCGGCGCGCTGAAGATCCCGTTGCGCGCCGGTCGCCTTTTCGAGCCGCGCGACGCGATGGGTCCCGCGGTCGTGATCATCAGCCAGGCGGCTGCCGACCGCCACTTCGCAGGCGAGCAGCCGCTCGGTCATCGCGTCAGTCTCGGTGACATGGAAGCGGAAATCGTCGGCGTCGTCGGCGACATCCGGCGCGCGTCGTTGACCGACGACCCGCGCGCCGACCTCTACTTTCCGTTCGAACGCGTGATGAGCCCGCAGACGACGCTCTTCATCCGCGCGAGCGGCGATCCGACGGCGATTCTCCCAGGCGTGCGCGCCGCCGTCCGACGGCTCGAGCCGCAGGCCGTCATCGACGAAACACTGACACTCTCCGCGATCGCCGAAGAGTCCGCCGCGGTGACCCGACTGGCAACGCGTCTGCTCGGCGGCTTTGCCGCGATCGCGCTTCTGCTCGCGGCCCTGGGGGTCTACGGCGTCATGGCGTATCGCGTGCGCCGGCGCACGCGCGAGCTCGGCACGCGGCTGGCACTTGGCGCGACCCCTGTCGGGATCGTGTGGCTCGTCCTTCGGCAGGCCGGCGCCGTCGTCGGCATCGGGCTGGCCGCCGGCGCGGTCGCGGCGGTCGCGTTCGCGCGCACGCTGTCGTCGGTGCTGTTTGGCGTCGCCCCATGGGATCCGGGCGTGCTGGCGTCAGCGGCGGCTCTGCTTGCGACGGTGAGCCTCGCCGCCAGTTACCTGCCGGCCCGGCGCGCGTCGCGGGTGAACCCAGTCAGTGTCCTGTCGGCGGAGTGAGGCCGTTGCGGTGCTTCCGCCAGTGGCTCGGCGGCGTGCCCACCACCTTCTTGAACGCGCGGCTGAAGGCAGCTTCTGACTCGTAGCCGACGCGCTCTGCCACCTCGGCGACGCTGTCCATGCCGCTCAGCAGGTGGTTCGCGGCAAGCTGCATCCGCCAGTTCGTCAGGTATTGCATCGGCGGCTGCCCGACAAAGTCGCTGAAGCGCTCGGCCAGGGCCGACCGCGACAGTCCCACCTCACGCGCCAGCGACTCGAGCGTCCAGTCGCGGGCAGGACTTCGATGCAGCGCGGTGAGCGCACGGCCGACGAACGGATCGCGCAGCGCCGCGAGCCAGTCCGTGCAATCGGCGGGGAGCGACTCGAGGTAGCGGCGGATGACGTCGACGAACATCAACTCGCTCAACCGGCCGAGCACGCTCTCTCCCCCCAGTCGCGGCGCCTTCGATTCGGCCAGCGCAAACTGCACGAACGCCGCGATGGCGCCGCCCTCCCGGTCGCTGACCCGGATGACGGGCGGCAGCGCCGACAGCAGCGGGTTGAACGGCCGGGCGTCGCACGCGAGAAAGCCGCACACCAGGTGCGCCGGCTGGGCGTGAGCCTCGCCCATCGAGATTGAGAACGGCAACTGCCCGTCGCCGGGGCGCCGAAACTTCCGCGGGTCGGGCGCGTCGCGCATGCCGGGAGCGCTCGACATCGCGTGCGCGTCGCCATGCGGAAAGACGATGACGTCGCCGGCTTCCAGGTGAATCGCCGGCTGGCCGATGAGACCGCCGAAGCAGGCGCCGCCTGTGATCACGTGGTAGGGGATCAGATGGTCGGCGCCCGGGAAGATCGCCCCGATGATCGATCCGCCCTGAGGCGTTTCGGCCACCCACGGGTCCGACGCGTGGACGTCGAAGAAAACGGCGCCGGTCAGGCGCACGGCCCGCAGCACATCCGACAACGCATCCATCAGGCCCCTCCGCCAACGGTTTTGGAACACCGGCCGTGGGGTCCCAGGGCGAGTATTCCGGACGATCGGCAACGTCGCCCGGACGCGCGGTCATTCGGTTGCCAGCAGGCACTGGCTACACTCGCACGTCATGGGAGACGGGCAACACCTGCCCGTCCAGGAAAGAGGACCGATCTTACAAGGAATGCCAATGCCCCTATTCATGGATGTACACCAGCACGTCGAAGGGCTCACTTCCGACGCGGTCGCCAAGGCTCACCAGGCCGACCTGGCGACGCAGGAGAAGTACGGCGTCAAGTATCACCGCTACTGGTTTGACGAAGCGACGGGCAGGGTCTTCTGTCTCGTCGAGGCCCCGACCAGGGAAGCGGCAAACGCCGTGCACCGCGAGGCGCACGGCCTGGTGGCCGACGAGCTCGTCGAGGTCAAGGAAGGTGCGTAGTCATGGAAACGGTCACGGTGAATGAACTTGACGGAGTCTCGGAGCTGAACGCACACCCGGCTGCTTCAACTGCGGAACTGGACGCGATCAAGGCGCGGCAGCGCGCCACCTGGGCGTCGGGCGACTTCGGCATCATCGGGACGACGCTGCAGATTGTCGGCGAGTCGCTGTGCGAGGCGTTGGACCTGCGCGCGGGATCGAAGGGTCCTGGACGTCGCGGCGGGCAACGGCAACTGCTCGCTCGCCGCCGCCCGACGGTTCTGCGACGTCACTTCCACCGACTATGTCGCGTCGCTGCTCGAGGATGGACGGCGCCGCGCGGAGGGCGAGCGCCTGTCGATCCGCTTCCAGGAAGCCGACGCAGAGTCGCTGCCGTTTGCCGACGTGTCGTTTGACGTCGTGCTGTCGTCATTTGGCGTGATGTTCGCGCCAAACCACCTCCAGGCGGCCGGCGAGATGTGCCGCGTCTGCCGCTCGAAGGGACGCATTGGCCTGGCCAACTGGACGCCGCGCGGATTCATTGGCCGGCTGTTCACGGTGGTCGGCCGGCACGTGCCGCCACCGGCAGCGCTGACGCCGCCGTCGCGGTGGGGGCTGGAAGACCATCTCGAGCGCCTGTTCCGCGCGTCGGCATCGGAGATCCGCATTACCCACCGGGATTTCGTGTTCCGGTACCGATCCGTGGACCACTGGATCGATGTGTTCCGATCCTGGTACGGCCCGATGCACAAGGCGTTTGCCGCGCTGCCGGCCGATGGTCAGTTACGCCTGGAGCGGGACCTCGTTGTGTTGATCAACGAATTCAACAGCAGCGACGATTCGACTGTGGTGATCCCCGCCGAATACGCGGAGGTCGTCATCGTCAAGAAGTGACGCCTCCGGCTGGAGCTTACTGGCTGGCGAGATTGCTTCGCCACACCAGCAACTCCAGGTACGCCTTGCCGACCTCCTGCGAGACGTCTCCACGCCTGACGCGCGACTGGAAGAACTCGACTTCTGCCCGGCGCGCGTCAGCCTCGCTGGCGCCATTGACGTGCTGCGCTTCGTGATGGAGCACCGCCGCGAGCACGATCACGTACGCGTCGGCGCCCGCAGCCGCCTGCCGAACGATCTGCGACCGGCAGTTGACGTAGATCACCGGCCGGAATTGCCCACCCTCCTCGCGCACGACGAAGGCGTCGAGCCGTTTGACGGCTTCGGGATCGGAGGCCAGGTCAGGATCGATCAGCCTCGCCGTGATGCCGGGGTCGAGCCTGACCAGGCGCATCGCCCGCTGCAGCACCCGGCGCCCAGCCTGGCCATCGCAGTTGTCATCGCGCGCCTCAGCCGGCGGCGCCAGGCACGCCGCCATGTAAAGCATCGCTACCGCAATCCACCGCGTGGCACGCATCGGAAACCTCCAACTTGTGCCATCGAAGGCAGACAGCGCGCCATCGGTCCAGAACAGCAAAAACAGCCACAATTAGCAGCGTCGCGGCCCACAGCCGCGCTGGTGGACCGGTTCTATATTCACAAGATTTTGTGAATTCGCATGGCGATGTCCGTTCTGTTAATCTGAGCTTCGTGGGCGACATCGGATTCGAGAGACACGCGGCGTCGGCAGTGCCGCCGGCGCTCGTGCTCGGCATCTGGGAGAAGGTGAGCACCGAGCGTTCGGTGCAGCGAGTCCTCGAAGCGGCCGCCGACGCGCTGCTGGCGGACGTGCCGTTTGCCAGCGTCGGCCTCTTTTCTTTCGGCACCGACGCCTTCAGCTGGCTCTACGTGGTCGGGTTCCGATATCGCGACGACGAGACGCCGGCCGAGGTACTTCACCAGGCCCGAGTTCACGCTGCGCTACGACGTCCCGTCGAAGCCGTCGCTCGCCTACCCCACCGGCGAACGGTCGATGGACGTGTGGGCGGAGCCGTATGCGTGCGCGGACATCTTCACGCGCGACGCCTGGTACGAGCACGAACGAATCATGGCCACTTCGGGCGTGCGGGCGTACGCGTGCGTGCCGTTGTTCGTGCGCGGGGCGCTCATCGGATCGGCGCTCTTCACGCGCCCGGAGCCCGTCGGGTTTTCCGAAAGCCAGATGTCGATCCTGCTGGCCGCCTCGCGAGCGCTGGCCGTGGCCGTGGCCAATGCAGTTGCTAACGACGAAATTCAGAAACTGCGCGACGAGCTGCACGCCGAGAATCTCGAGCTGAAGGCGCAGTTGGGCCAGGCGCCCTGGTTTGCGGAGATTGCGGGCGACTCGGCTGCGATGCGACACGTGCTCGCTCGGGTCGAGCAGGTCGCGACAACCGACGCGACGGTGCTCATCACGGGAGAGACCGGCACGGGCAAGGAGCTGCTCGCGCGCGCCATTCACCGGCGTTCGCCACGCGCGAAAGGGCCCCTCGTCAAGGTGAACTGCGCGGCGATCCCCGAAACGCTCCTGGCCTCGGAGTTGTTCGGCCACGAACGTGGCGCGTTCACCGGCGCCACCGAGCGGCGGCGCGGCCGCTTCGAGCAGGCGCATGGCGGCACGCTCTTCCTCGACGAGATCGGCGAGCTGCCCCCGGCGATGCAGGTCACGCTGCTCCGGGTGCTCCAGGAACGCGAGTTCGAGCGGCTCGGCGGCAGCCAGACCGTGCGCGTCGACGTGCGCGTGGTCGCGGCTACCAACCGCGACCTTGCTGGCGACGTTCAATCGGGGCGGTTCAGGAGCGATCTTTACTACCGTCTCAACGTGTTCCCCGTACACATCCCGCCGCTCAGGGAGCGGCCCGACGATGTGGCGCCGCTTGTCGCGGCGCTTGCGACAAAACATGCCGCGCGGCTTGGCCGCACGGTCACCCGCATCGACGGGCGCACACTCCGCCAGCTGACCTCACACAACTGGCCCGGCAACGTCCGCGAGCTCGAAAACGTCGTCGAGCGCGCTCTGATCCTGTCGCGGGGAGGCACGCTGCGCGTGGATCGCGACTCGATGCCCGCGCCGGACGCCAGGACGCAGCTACTCTCCGAGCAGGTCCAGTCAAGCGAGCGCACTGCCATCGAACGCGCGCTTGCCGGTTCCCGCGGGCGCATCTCGGGCCCGCGCGGCGCCGCGCGCAAACTGGGGCTGCCCGCGTCCACGCTGGAGTTCCGGATCCGGAAGCTCGGCATCGACAAGCACCGGTATCGCAAGCCGTGACGTCAGGCAGCTACGCGGTTCGCCCGATTGGCTGGATTCATTCCAGCCTGAAGCAGCGCGCAGGCGCGCCCAGGCAGGGCTATGAAGGCGCGCCGGATGCGCGGCTGGAAGTCCTGCCGGAATTTGCGGAGGCACTCGACGGGATCGAGGTCGGTCAGGACATCGTCATTCTCACCTGGCTGCACGAGGCCGAGCGCGATGTGCTCAAGGTGCACCCGAGGGACGACCGTCGCATTCGGCTCACCGGGGTCTTTGCGACGCGTTCGCCCGACCGGCCCAACCCCATCGGGCTGCATCGGGTCAGGGTGCTGGCGATCGACAACGAGCGATGGCTGCACGTCCAGGGCCTGGAGGCGATCGACGGCACGCCGGTCATCGACATCAAGCCCGTGCTCGAACGTTCCAACGATTCGTACTCCTGCGCGAACCCGGCCGGTTCCGGGTAGGCGTAGGCGTAGAACGCCGCGTGAGGGATCGGACCTCCACCAGGCCAGAACCCGCAGCTGCTCACTTCGTGTGAATAGGCGTCGCGTGTCACCCAGTCGGGCAGGTTTGTGATTCCGCCGGATGCCGGCGCGCTCGTCGCCCGGAGAATCGCGTAACCGCCAAGTCTGCGCGCCCCAAAAGAAATGCACCGTACTGCACTTGCCAATAAACTTCGCGCGAAACTCGTTGAGTACACTACTCTCTTGCACTAGTACTCGCCAGAACCCGCTGTCTTACTCCTAGTCGTAGCTGCCATGCGTCTCATCCTGGTCTAAGTGGATCGCATCAGCAACCTCATTGTGGCTTCCGTGCAGAGCCACTCTAAATTCGAGCAGTTCCAATTCCTGCATGAGACGCCTGTAGAACGTGTCCACTGACTGCAGCTCGAGCGCCAGAACCGCCTTGCCGCCATCTCTGTCCTGCACTATCAGAGACGTCAGCGGCGACCGCGACCGGCTGGAACTGCGGCGTCTGGGCACTCGTCTCGTGAAGAGATGATCAAGTGCACCTCCGTCCTCATAGCCCGGTCCATGCTCGTCGTGACGATCCTGGCGTGCGCGTGGTACGCACCGGCAAACCCGATTGCAAAACCCCAGCAATCGGTCGTCCAGCGCGACGAGCGGGCGCCCATTCTCTGGCTCGAGGGGCTGGAGAAGGCCCCGCCAGGCGGACAGCCTCTCGTCAAGGCGATTTCGCCTGATGACCCCCGTGTCCGCGATGCGGAGCGCCTGATCGACAACGAGGCCGCGACGTTCACGCGCATCCTCGTGGCGTGGGCCTGGAACACGTTCGGTCGGCCGGCCTCGTGGTCCGAGGGGCGGTTGCCAATCCTCCTTGAGCCAGGCGGCAACAACGCCGCGGTCGGCTTTCGCCTGCAGGAGGGCGAGAGGGTGACCGCGCATCCGGAGGTGCCGTACATCATCCTCGAGCTCGACGCGCGCAGTCTGAGCGACACCGTGATTCACGAGGGAGGGCACCTCCTTCAGACCATCGCCGGCCGGGGCCGCCGCGCGATGCCGGGCTGGTCGCCACTCGTGCACAGCACGTTTGCCGTCACCGATCCGCTGACCGCGCTGGCCGAGGGCTACGGCATCCACTTCGAAACCCTTGCCGGCCACTACGGGCAGGACGCCGACCGGCGCAACTTCTATCACCGGCTGACGCCCGCTTTTGATTTGAAGAACAGCCGAAAGGCCGAGTTCTACGCGCCGGTGGCCGACCTGATGACGTTCGCCCAGAGCTGGGCACGCTACCAGGCCGTCCGCGAGACCTGGCCGGCCTTCGCCGGTCACGTGTACCCCGGCGACTACCTGCGCTCGCAGTACGACCCGGCGCGCGACCGCGCGGTGTTGCTGCCAGCCAATGCGATGATTGCCTCAGAGGGCACGGTCGCTTCAGTGTTGTTCTGGACCACCGCTGGCCTGGCGGGCAATGCGGGCGCCACGCCCGGCGGCGGCCTGTTACAGCCCGGCCTGCTCGACGCCGAGCGCGTTCTGCTGCGCGCGTTCTCGTCGTTGGAGCGCGGGTCCGGCTTCAGGCCCGACCTGGTGGACCTGGTGGCCAATGTCGGCGAGGCTCGCTCACCCGAGCGCGCGATGGCGATCTCGCGCTTCGCCAGCATCACGCGCTCGGTGACCGCGGATTCGGATGTCCGCGCGAGATGGACGTCGCTCTACCAGAGCGCCCTGGCACTCGACACAGCCGCCACCAAGTCGCAGTTTGCCGCGCTCGACACCACCCGCGACGCCGTCGTCGAAGCCGCCCTGCGCGACCCGTCCGTCCTGCGAAGGCAACTCGGCCCACTCTTGCCGGTCCGGCAGGAGAAGGTCTTGCTGGAGCTGAAAGCCTTCGGCGAGACGTTCCCGCTGGAGTTCGATCTCAACGCGGCTGGCGAGGCCGAGTGGCTCGCGGCGGGCGTCGAGCGCGCGGTCCTCGAGAAGGCGCTTGCCGAGCGCGATCGGCTCCCGTTTTCGTCGGTCGCCGACTTCGAGCAGCGCGTCGGCCGCGCGATTGGGACGCTCGGGCTGTCCGTCGTCGAGATGGAGGGCGCGAAGTAACTGTCCATCACACCTCGCGCAGCGCCACCAGGGGATCGACGCGAGTGGCCCAGCGCGCGGGCAGGTAGCAAGCCACCAGCGCGACGCCGGTCAATACCAGGGCCGCAGCCGCGAGGCTGATCGGATCGGTCGCGCCAACGCCATACAGCAACCCGCGGAGCAGCCGCCCAACGACGAGCGAGGCCGCCAGACCAATCGACACGCCCGTCAAGGCAAGCGACATGCCTTGTCCGAGAATCAGCCGGCGCACGTTCGACTGGCTCGCCCCCAATGCCATGCGCAACCCAATCTCTCGCTTCCGCTGGCTGACGGCGTACGCCAGGATCCCGTAGAGCCCGATGCTGGCCAGGCCGAGCGCCAGCAGCCCGAACACACTCAGCAGTGCCACACCGATTCTGGCCCCAAACAGGCCTCCGTCGATGATCTGCTGCCCGGTCCGCATGCCGCTCATCAGGACCCGCGGCGCAGCGGCACTGAGCTCGCGGCCGACCGGGGCCATGATCTGCTCCGGCTCCCCCTTGCTGCGCACGTACAGCGTCATCGCCGGCAAGTGGTTCTGTTCCAGAGGCAGATAGACGCTCCGTTGTGGCGGTTCGGCCCAACTGGAATAGTTGGCGGTTCTGGCGACGCCCACAACCTGCCGCATCCCGGTTTCTCCAGGAACCTGAATACGCTTTCCCAACGCGGTGTCGCCCGGCCAATAGTCCTGCGCGAGCTTCTCGTTGACAATCGCCGCAGGGACCGAGGACGGCAGGTCCACGTCGGTGAACTCGCGACCGCTCTGAATCGCCACGCCCGCGGTCTCGAAGTACTTGCGATCGACGGTGTGCACGATGGTCGCGGTGTTGTCGGTTCGCGATCGTTGTGGCCGCCCTTCGACTTGCAGCCCGCTCACGGCTCTCGCCCAGAGCGGCAGGTTCGAGGCCCACGAGACCGACTCGACCCCCGGGATACTCGCGACGCGTTCCCGCACGTCTTTGTAGAACGCTCTGGTCTGCGGCTCTTCGTACCCGGCCTGCCCGGGATTCAGGACGAAGACCGCGAGATGTGCCGTCTGAAAGCCGGGATCGATCTGGTAGGCCCGCTGGATGCTTCGCAGGAACAAGGCCGCCGTGACCAGCAGGAGAAACGACAAGGCGACCTGGCCGACCAGCAGCGTGTTTGCGACCGTGATCCTCCGCGGACTTCGTCCGGCCGACCGAGCTCCTTCCTTCAGCGCTCCCACGACACTCGTCCGCGAGGTCTGGAACGCCGGGATGATGCCGAAAAGAAGGCCTGTAGCCATCGAAACAACGAGTGCGAAGACAAGCACTGCGACATCGAGTTTCAGCCCGACGAACGTGCCCGACATCGGCAACGTCCCCGCCAGCAGCTGAGTCCCGAGATACGCCACCAGCAGTCCCAGAGCCCCGCTGAGAAGGCCCAGGCACATGCTCTCGGTGAGGAGCTGACGCACAAGCCGTGGGCGGCTGGCCCCCATCGCCACCCGGACCGCCATCTCCTGCTGCCGGGCCGCAGAACGCGCCAGCAGCAGGTTCGCGACGTTCGAGCACGCGATCAGCAAGACGATCCCCACGACGACCACGAGCACGGCGCTCGCCCACAAGATGGTCGTGGAGCCTCCGACGAACATGACGTCACGGATTGGCCGCACGGTGGCCGAGTAGCCTTCGTTCGCTGCTGGATGCTCATGCTCCAACGCGGACGCAAGCGTTGTCATGTTGGCTTGCGCCTGCGCCGTAGTCATCCCGGGCTTGAGTCGCCCCACGCCCTGGAACAGCGCCTTGCGCCGATCGCGTAATGCGGCCGGCATTTCGCTAGGCAGCAGCTGTTCGGCCATCGCGACTGGCAACCACACATCCGGCCCAACCAGGCCGTTCACTCCAATGAAGCCGGGCGGGGTGACGCCGACGACAGTCACGACGACGTTGTTCAGCCGCAGGTGTTTGCCGATGATGTCGTTCGCGCCGCCAAAGCGTGTCTGCCACGTCCCGTAATTCAACACGGCAACCGGGTGCGCGCCTGGCGTGCCGTCCTCTTCCGGCAGGAAGGACCGTCCAGCCACAACGCGCGCGCCCAGCGTGGAAAAGTAGTTGCCCGTCACGAACTCGCTGAGCAGCCCCTGCGACGCGCCATCGGACTGCCACGTCACAATCTTCTTGGACGAGTAGCCCGCTAGCGAGCTGAACACGCCATTGCGATCCTGGTAGTCCTTCAAGTTCGGGTACGAGATGAGTAGCGGCGTGCTCGACTCTGACCCGCCCATCGCTTCGACCGTCGCCACCGCCGCCAATTCGGCAGGGTTCTGAACGGGCAACGGATTCAGGATCAGCGTGTTGATCAAGGTGAAAACGGTGGTGTTGGCGCCGATCCCCAATCCCAGGGTCACCACCACGAACAGCACGAACAGAGGGTTGGCCCGCATCGTGCGCCCGGCATAGCGGAGATCTCTCCAGAGATCGTCGATGTAGATGCCGCGTCTTGCGTCGCCGGCCGGCACCGCCTCGTGCTTGGGCATACGCTGCGCGCTGTCGACGCCCGCCCGAAGCGGGTACGTGTCATCCAGCTCCGAGATCGTCTTCCGGTACGCCTCTTCGGCACTTGCGCCGCCGCTCAGCAAGTCGCGGTGCTGATCTTCGAGATGCTGGGCCAGTTCATCCGCCAGTTCCGACTCGGCGGCAGGCGTCAGGCCCAGGGGCGCCAGACGCGATCGAACGACGCTTTTCCAATCAGCCATGCTCGACTCCCGTAACTCGGCTGATGAGGGCGACGAAGTCCTTCCAGCTTTGCCGCTTGGAGCGCAGCGCCGTCCTGCCTTGCGGAGTCAGGCTGTAATAGCGTCGCCGGCGCTGTTCAGCCTTTTCGACCCATCGCCCGTCGATCAGCCCTTGCTTCTCGAGCCGATGCAGCAACGGGTACAGGGAGGTCACGTGGTATCGCAGGGCCCCGTCCGATCGGAGCTGAATCAGCTTCGAGATGTCGTATCCGTGACGCGGCTGATCCTCGAGCAGGGACAAGACCAGGAACTCCGCGCTTCCTTTTTTCCATTCCTGGTCGGGGGGTGCGGCCATGTGCTTCGGTCCCTTATATTGGACTCCAAAGCATGAGACGCCGGACGCAGGCGGATTGTTCCAGGAGGGTTGGGCTAGTGCGACGGCAGGCCATCGGGATGCCGATCCTGCACGAGGTTCAGCCGGATGTTGTGTTCCAGCAGGGCCTTCAACCCGGCAAGGACCAGCGTGAAGCCCTCGGTCGAACCCGCTGCCTGTGCGGCGATCGCCCTGACGTCTCCGCTGAAGCCCGCGTTTGTGATGCTGACGAACGTGCCGTCCGGCCTCGAGGTAAATCGCCACTCTACGGTTGTAACGCCGTCGTAGCCCGGCCATTCGATGAGGATGCGCCTGTTCGGTTCAACGGCCTTGACGGCGACCTGAATGGACAAGCCGTACATCGCCCACTCCCACGTCACTGTCTTGTGGGGTTCCAGCCGTCCGCTGCCTCTGGTGAACCAGAACTTCGACGTGATCGACGGGTCCACGAACGCCTCGAAGACCTCTTCCACTGGCCTGCGGATGAGCATTTCCGCTTTCGCGACTTGCGAAGCGGTGAGCTGATTGGGCATGGCTTCACCGATGGGGTGCCGCGATCGGTGAATGAAAACGGCGTGCCAACGACCTCGCCTCGGTCGGGCTGGCTGCCGGCTGCGGTAGCGCTGGCTGCCTACAGCTTGCCCGCCGGCCGCACGTTCTTGCCAACCCGGCCGGTCAGCGAGTCGCCGAGATCCTCGCGAGCCCGCTCGACGTAATCCATCAGCTTCTTCACGACCTCCGGATGCTGCTCGGCCAGGTTGGTCGACTCGGCCGGATCCTTGTCGAGGTCGAACAGGCTCAGCGGCAGCTCCTTGCGAACGTACTTGCCCGGCATGCCGTCCCGGCCGACGTTGTCGAGCGACTGATACGGATGCGGCACGTGCAGCTTCCAGCTTCCGCTGCGCACGGCGTGGAGCTCGGTGCCCCAGTAGAAATAGAACGCGTCGTGAGGCGCCGCGGCATCGCGCTGGTTGGACAAGAGGGGCCAGATGTCGCGCCCGTCGATGACGTTGTCGGCAGGCGCGGACGCGCCCGCGAGCTTCGCGAGCGTCGGCAACAGATCGATCGTCATCGCCGGCAGGCTTGCGACCGCGGCCCTGGGGATCCGTCCCGGCCAACGGGCGACAAACGGCACGCGCACGCCGCCTTCAAACGACGTGCCCTTGCTCTCGCGGAACGGGCCCGGCGAGCCGGCGTGGTTGCCGTACGACATCCACGGCCCGTTGTCCGAGGCGAAGATCACGAGCGTGTTGTCGTCCAGGTTCAGGCGCTTGATGGCGTCGAGGATCTGGCCGACGGACCAGTCGATTTCCGCGACGACGTCGCCATACAGGCCGCCGCCGGTCTTCCCCTTGAATCGATCCGACGCAAACAGCGGCACGTGCGGCATGGTGTGCGGCACGTAGAGGAAGAATGGGGTGTCCTTGTTCCGTTCGATGAAGCGCACGGCGCGTTCGGTGTACCGCCTGGTGAGCTGCGACTGGTCGGGATCCTGCGCGACGGTGCGGTCGCCCTCGATCAGGGGAAGCTCTGGGAAGTAGTTCTTCCGCTCCGGGTGGCGCGGCCACATGTCGTTGGAGTACGGCAGGCCGAAGTACCTCGTCGAAGCCCTGATGCACGGGGAGGAACGGCGGCTGGTGCCCGAGGTGCCACTTCCCGTAGATCGCCGTCGCGTACCCCCGTGGCTTCAGCACCTCGGCAATCGTCGTCTCGGCCGGGTTGAGCCCGTGGGTCGCCGTGTGATTCAGCGCGCCCTGAATGCCGACGCGATTTGGATACGAGCCTGTCAGCAGCGCCGCGCGCGAGGCCGAGCAGACGGCCTGGGCGACGTAGAAGTTCGTCAGCCGGATCCCCTCGGCGGCCATCCGGTCCAGGTTCGGCGTCGCCGGACGACCGGCGTCCGTCTTCGTGCTGAAGCTGCCGATGTCGGCGTACCCGAGGTCGTCGGCGTAGACGATGACGAAGTTGGGAGGCCGTTGTGGTTTCGGCGCCTGTTGACGCGTCGCGTGACTTGACGCCCCGAACGCGACCAGACTCAGTAGCACGACGACGAGAAGCCGGCCGAGCCGCATGTGGCCGATCTTAGACTACCTTCTGCCGCTCACTCGGCCCGCATCGCCTCGAGCGGGCTGATTGCCGCGGCTCGTCGCGCCGGCAGATACGACGCGACCAGCGCGACGGTCAGCAGGACGACCGGCATCAGGGTGAACGTCGCCACGTCAAGCGGCTCGACCTCGTACAGCATCCCGCTGAGGAATCGCGTCAACGCCGCCGCCCCGGCGGACCCAAGCACCAGTCCGAGGCCCGCGATCAGCACTCCGTTGCCGACCACGGAGCGCATCACGCGTGAGGTGGGCGCGCCCAGCGCGAGACGCACGCCAATCTCCCTCGTGCGCAGGCTCACCGCATAGGACAGCACGCCGTAAAGACCGACGGCGCCCAGCACGAGCGCGACGAAGGCCGCGATGCCCAGAGTGAACAGCGTGAACGAGAACTGCACCACCGACTGATCGACCGCCTCTTGCAGCGTCTGCACGGCCGCCACGGGCAGGTCGCGATCGATCGCCCACACGGCGCGGCGCATCGCGTCGGCCTGGGCGATCACGTTCGGCCCACGCACGACGTAGGTGAGCGCGCGCGGCGTGTTCTCGCCGCCTGAACCCAGAGGAAAGTAGACTTGCGGCGTCAGCGACTCGCGCAGGTCGTTCTGCCGCACGGTGGCCACGACCCCAACCACCGTGAACCACGGCCGGTTCGGCTCCTCGTCGTCGGCGACCCGCAACTGCTTGCCAATCGGATCGGCGTCTGGCCAGTACTGGCGCGCCAGCGCCTGGTTGACGATGACCGAGTGGGTGCCCTCGTCGAGCTCCGCGGAGTTGAAGTCTCGACCGCGCTGGAGCGAGATGCCGAGCGTCTTGAACAAGCCGGGCGTGACCGTCTGGTACCAGATGATCGGCGGCAGGCGTCCGGCCTCGACCGGTCGATCGGCGAACTCGAAGGCGTTGCCGGCTGCCTCACCACCAAGCGGTACTGCCGTCGCGGCGCCCGCCGACTCGATTGACGGGATCTCGCCCAGACGATCGACAAGCTGCTGGCCGAAGCGTGCGAGCGCCGCGGGCTGCGCGTAAGTCGTTGACGGAGGGGCGACGCGGAACGTCAGCACGTTCTGCGGCTTGAAGCCCAGCTCCGCGCCCGTGAGCCGCGCGAAGCTGCGGGCCAGTAATCCCGCGCCTACCAAAAGCACGAGCGCCGCAGCCGTCTGCGCGACGACGAGGAAGTGCCTTCCGCGATGGCGTGATGCTCCGTCGGTCGCGCTGCGGCCGCCGTAACGCAGCGCCGCCAGCATGTCCGGCCGCGTGTATCGCAGCGCCGGCGCGACGCCGAAAAGGAGCGCGGAGAGCAGCGACGCGGCCAGCGCGAACGCGACCACGAGGCCGTCGAGCCGGATCTCCTCGAGTCGCGGAATCGACGGCGGTGCGACGCTCAGCAGCGCCGGCAGCGCGGCCGCAGCGAGCGTCACGCCGATGAGGCTGCCGATGGCCGAGATCACCAGCGCTTCGGCGAGCAGCTTGCGCGTGAGATTCCCGCGGCTGGCGCCCAGCGCGACGCGGACGGCCATCTCCCGCTGGCGCCCGTCCGCGCGGACGAGGCACAGGTTCGCGACGTTGCCGCACGCGACGAGCAGCACGACCACGACGGTCCCCAGCAGGAGCCACAGCGGCTCGCGAAGACTGCCGACAAGGTCCTCCAGCATCGGATGGACCAGCGGCCGATAGCCGCCGTCGCGGAGGAAGGCGCGGTAGATCGGGACTCTGCACCTGCTCCATCGCGCGCTTCACCAGGGGGACCAGGTGCGACTCGGCCTGGTCGGGCCGCACGCCAGGCTTCAGCCGCGCGGTCGCGTTCCAGCCGAAGGTGCCGGCGGGCGGGTTCGCAGGGTCGAACCGCGCCGGCAGCCAGACGTCGGGCGACCCTTCCCGATCGAGCCATGCGGGCGCGACGCCGAGGACCTCGGTCGGGGCGCCATCGATCCGGATTGTGCGTCCGACCAATGCCCGATCGGCCCCGTACCGCCGCGCCCATAGCCGGTGGCTGATCACGGCCACGCTGGGTCCGTCGTGGCGGTCTTCCTGCGCTCCGTAGCCTCGCCCGAGCGAGAACGCAATGCCGAGTGTCGTGAAATAACTGTGCGTGGCGACTGACGCGGCGATCACCTCGGGCGGTCCGGACTCGGTGATGTTCGCGCGACGGTTCTGGAACAGCGCCATGTCCTCGAACACGGTGTTGTGCTTCTTGAAGAACAGGAACAGGTCGGGTGAGAGCGGGAACTGCGGATAGTCCAGCGCCGGGCGCGGTGCTCCACACGTTCACGAGCCGGTCCGCGTTCGGGTACGGCAGCGGCCTCAGCAGGACGCCGTTGACCACGCTGAAGATCGAGGTCGCCGCGGCGATGCCGAGCGCGAGAGTCAGCGACGTGATGAGCAGGAACCTCGGCTCCTTGCGCAGCGTCCGTGCGGCTTCGCGGAGGTCGTGGGCAAGCAGTCGCATCAGCGGATCTCCAGCCGGCTTGGCGGCGCCGGCCATCGGGCGCGGTCGACGTGCGATCGACCGGGCTCGCAGCAGGACGCCGGCGGCTTCACGTCGATACCACCAGGCCGCGGCCCACCGGCTGACGCGAGCCCGATCGGCATGCTCCTCCGCCAAATCGCCCAGCACGCTCCGCCCGTCCGGGTCGGACCCCAGCGCACGCGACAGCAGGTGTTCGACGAGGCGTGGCGGGCGCATCAGAGGAGCTCCTCGATGCCAACCACCAGGTTCTGCACGGCGCGCCTGTAATCGCGAAGCACCTGGCGTCCCGTGCGCGTGACGACGAACCTCCGGCGGGGATGACCGCCCCGATCGGGGCCGCCTTCCTCGATCGACCAGGAAACAAAGCCCTTCTGCTCGAGCCGCGCAAGCGTCGCGTAGAGCGCGCCGCGCGAGACGCGTCGCTCCGCGCGCTGCTCGAGCACGCGGCCGATGTCCGAGCCAAAGACCCCGTCGCTGTGGCGCAGCGCGGCCAGCAGCACGAGGTGCTCGAACTCGCCGAGTGAGCCCACTTTCTTTTGCGGCATTTCTTGTCGATGTGATCGATGTCTATATCATAGACATCGACTCCACGCCAAGTCCTGGCTCACAAAAACGCACCGGGGCGGAAAAAACTGTACGGTCTCAAGCGGCTGCCCGGAATTTTCACCTGACTTCCGGAGCAATTGCCGCTGGCACGCCCGATGCACCTCTGGATGTCACCGCCTATGGAGTACCGCCCCAGAGTTGTCGTCGCCTTGCAGGATCCCGCCGAATGCGCCGCCGTGGGCGACTGGCTCACGGCCAAAGGGTTCGAGCCGCTGCCGCGGTCAGGCGTGCGTGCCGCCATGGAGGAAATGGACGCCCACGCGTTCGATCTGCTCATCACCGATGCCGGCTTCGCGGTGCACGACGGCCTGCGCAGGGCGGAGCGGGCGCGAAACACCCGCATCCCAGTGATCCTGATTGGAAACGCCGCAGAGGAGCCGAAAGGTCACGCCGCCAACGGGCAGGCGATGTTCCTGACGCGGCCACTCGATCAGGCGACGCTGATGTGCTTCGTCTTGATGGCGATTCTCGATCACCGGCCCGAGCGGCGATCGATTCGAAAGCCGGTCAGTCACGTCGACGCGTACGTGAACGGCCTGCCAGTCCGCATCGTCGACGTCAGCAACGAAGGGCTGTGCCTGGTGACGCCCCCGGACCGATCGTCACTGCTGCCACCGTCTTTCAACGTTCGCGTCCCGTTGGTGGGCGTGTCGGTCGCCGTGCAGCGCGTCTGGGGCCGGCGGTCCAAGCCCGGCGGCTCAACGACCTGGTACGGCGGCGCGTTGACACAGAACCCCCCGGCCACCGAGCAGGGTTGGAGATCCTTCGTCGACACGATACCGATTGTCCAAGGCACCCTCCGGACGATGCCCAGCCACTGATCGTCACCGACGTGGATGGCAGAGACCAGCCTCGTGAACTTTGACCTCGTGTGATCGAGCTGGTATCAGATGGCGGACGTGACTCCACCAACTGATGAGCTCGCGGCGAAGTTCCTGCGCGCAGTGGGCGAGGGCCGGATCGACCAGGTGAGGTCGATGCTCTCGGACGCGCCAGAGCTGGTGAACGCCGTCGGCCCGCACCCGTTCTGGGGCGGCCGTCCGCAGGCGCTGCACGTGGCCATCGAAAGCAAGCGCCGCGACTTGTTCGATCTGCTGCTCGAACATGGCGCCGACGTGAACGGCACCAACGACCGCTACGATCACTGGTCGCCCTTGATGCTGGCGATGAACGGCGAGCAGCGCGAGATGCGCGACGAGTTGCTGCGCCGTGGCGCGCGCGTGGGTCTGGTCGAAGCGCTGATGATGGGCGACGATGCGCGTGTAGAAGAGCTGCTCGGGCCTGGCACACTGCCAGACATCGCCCCCAATAACGGCTCGATCCTCGCGTTTGCGCGCACGCCGTTTGCCATCGATCGGCTGATCGCGCTTGGCGCGCCGACCGACGTGAAAGACCGATGGGGATCGACGCCCATCGACGCGATGAGCCGCCTGGGCACGCCTGGGCAGTCGCTGGTGCGGCACATGGTCGCGCGCGGCATCGCGGCTGCGCCGGAGGAGTACGCGCGGCTTGGCGACATCGACACGATCGCGCGGCTCTGCGAATCAGATCCGGCGATTGCCAGGCTCGATGCCGTGATGATGGGCGCGGTGGACTTCAGGCACCACGCGCTGGTGTCGTGGCTCCTCGAACGCGGCGCCAACGTGAATGCGCGGGCCGAGTCGGGCTCGCGTCACACGGCGCTCCACTCCGCGGCGTGGAATGGCGATCTGAAGATGGTCACGCTGCTCGTCGATGCCGGCGCCGACCGCACCGCGCGCGACGAAGAGCACGACGGCACCCCGCTTGGCTGGGCGGAGACGGCGACCACGGTCACCAACAACCCCAGCTGCCAGGAAGTTGTCGCGTATCTGCAGAGTTAGTCGACTGTGTTGACATATTCCTTAATAGGAATATGATTGGGTCGTGCCTCGCGCGGCCACCACATCTGACGTCTTCAACGCCATCGCCGAATCCCGCCGGCGCGACATCCTCGTCTTCCTTGCCGGCTCTGAACGGGCAGTCGGGGACATCGTCGATGAGCTTGGCCTCGGCCAGCCGTCGGTCTCCAAGCACCTGAAGGTGCTGCGCGACGTCGGCCTGGTCGAGCGTGCGGCGCGATGGGCGCCAGATGTTCTATCGCACCAACGCGGAGGCAATCCGCCCCCTTCATGAGTGGACGTCGACTTTCGAACGCTTCTGGCGTCATCAGTTGAGCCGCATCAAGGACCGCGCCGAGGCCAAGACCGTCAAAGGAGAGAAACAGTGACTCTGACCGTACCGTCGATTGACAGCTTGACCCTCAACGTCTCGCTCGAGACCCATGTCCGCGCTTCGCTCGAGGCCACCTTCGACGCGCTGCTCGAGCAGATGGGCCCGGCCAACGAAACTCCGGACGGCAAGCCCCTGCCGATGATGATTGAACCGTGGCCCGGCGGCCGCTGGTTCCGCGATCTGGGGCAGGGCAACGGCCACTTCTGGGGCCACGTGCAGGCCATCAAGCGCCCGACGCTGATGGAAATCAGCGGCCCGCTCTTCATGTCCACGGCGGTTGTCTCGAACGTTCAATATCGCCTCAAGGAAGTGGACGGCGGGACGCTGATGTCGTTCAGGCACACGGCATTCGGGTTCGTGCCCGAGGAACACCGGGCGGGACTGGTCCAGGGCTGGACGCCGCTGCATCGATCGCATCCGCCGACACGCGGAGGCCGCGCGAAAGACGCACTAAAGGAGGAACACATCATGTCCGCTATTGAAATGCTGTTGCAGGAATTGGATCACGAAGCGAAGGCGACACGGCGCGTGCTGGAGCGCGTCCCCGAGGATCGCCTGGGCTGGAAGCCGCACGACCGGTCGATGTCTCTCGGTCAGTTGGGGCTGCACGTGGCGATAGTGCCAGGGGCGATCGCCGAGATGTCGCAAAATTCGCCGTTTCCGGTTCCCCAGTTCAAGCAGCCGAGCGCGACCAGCGTCGCGCAGTTGGTCGAGACGCTCGACACGAGCCTGGCCAAGGCCAGGAAAATCCTCGGCGGGATGGACGATGCCGCATTGGCCAACACCTGGCGGATGGTGGACGGCGACCGTGAACTGATGGCGATGCCGGTCGGCGCGCTGTTGCGGGCGCTCATGCTGAACCACTGGTACCACCACCGCGGACAGCTCTGCGTGTACCTGCGGCAGGTCGGCGCGCTGGTTCCGTCGGTCTACGGGCCGAGCGCCGACGAGAATCCGTTCGCGGCGCGGCAGGCGTCGGCGGTCGCGTCTAATCCGAGGACACGATCATGGTCAATGCGTTTGTACATGTGGAACTGAGCACGACCGACCCGGGTAAGGCGAAGGCGTTCTACAGCAAGCTGTTCAGCTGGAAACTGGAAGACATGCCGATGGGCCCCGGCATGACGTACACGATGATCCGCCCGGCAAGAGTCCGGAAGGCGGCTTGATGCAGAGCCAGGTGCCCAACGCCCCGTCGTTCTGGCTGACCTACGTGACGTCGACGACGTGAAGGCGGCGACGGCGAAGGCGAAGTCGCTGGGCGGCACGGTGATGAAGGACGTGACCGAAGTGCCGGGAATGGGCTGGTTCACGATCATCACCGACCCGACCGGCGCGGCGCTGGGCCTTTGGCAAGCCGCGTAGTCGAGACCTCCTGCTCGCACCTGAGGGTCACAGCCGGATCGACGCGCGAGGCGCGATGGGCTGGGCCCCAGGTCGCGAGGGCGGCATTTCGACGAGCGCTTGGGACTGGGTGCGCGGACGACAGCCTGCCGTCCCTTCAGCCTATACTCGGGCCTGGATGAGGCCAGGTACGCGCCTAGGCGCCTATGAGATTACCGGTTCGCTGGGTGCCGGCGGTATGGGCGAGGTGTACCGGGCGCACGATTCACGGCTCGGCCGCGACGTCGCCCTGAAGATCCTGCCTCGGGACCGCGCCGTCGATCCCACTCTCCTCGATCGGTTCACGCGCGAGGCTCGGGCAGTTGCGGCCCTCACACATCCCCACATCGTCACCCTTTATTCCACCGAGGAGGCCGACGGCGTCCACTTCCTGACGATGGAGCTGGTCAACGGGCGGCGGTTGGACGAGGTGATCCCGCAAGGCGGCATGGCGTGGCCGGAGTTCTTCGACATCGCGCTCGCCCTGTTTGACGCGCTGTCGGCGGCCCACGAGAAAGACGTCGTCCACCGCGACCTCAAACCGGCAAACATCATGGTGAGCGCGGACGGGCGCGTGAAGGTCCTCGACTTCGGGCTGGCACGCTTCATCGAGCCCGCCGGCATCGAGGACAGCAGGACGCGTCTGGGCCTGACCGTCGAAGGCACGATCGTCGGCACGATGCCCTATATGTCGCCGGAACAGATCGAAGGTCGGGCCGTCGATCACAGGACCGATCTGTTTTCGCTGGGAGTCCTGCTTTACGAGATCGCGACAGGCCGGCGGCCGTTCAACGGCGGCTCGTCGGCGGCCCTGATGTCCGCGATCCTGCGTGATGCGCCTCCGCCAGTGGATCGCGTGCGCGCCGACACGCCGCCCGGAGTCGCGGCACTCATCTCCCAGTGTCTCGAGAAGTCGGTGCTGACGCGCGTCCAGACCGCGCGCGGCGCGTGGCAGGCGCTCAAGGACGCGCGCCGGGCATTCGACTCGGGATCTGGCCCGACGTCGAGACCTGACGTGTCTTCACTTGCGTCGATCGCGGTGCTGCCCTTTGCGGATATGAGTCCAGCGCACGACCAGGAATGGCTGTGCGACGGCATCGCTGAAGAGATCCTGAACGCGCTTGCGCAGGTCCGTGGCATCCGGGCGACCGCGCGCACATCGGCCTTCGCCTTCAAGGGCAAGAACGTAGACATCCGCCACATCGCGGCCGCCCTCGGCGTGCAGCACGTGCTGGAGGGCAGCGTCCGCAGAGCCGGCGACCGCATCCGTGTCACGGCCCAGTTGGTGGCCGCCGACGACGGGAGCCGGCGATGGTCCGAGCGATACGACCGCGGGATCGAGGACGTGTTCGCCGTGCAGGACGAGATTGCCGGTGCGATTGCTCAAGCCCTCAAGGGCACGCTCCTGCCGCAACCGGCAGGTGAGGGCCGCTACATCCCGGCGGTCCCGGCATACGAGGAGCTTCTGCGTGGGCGCCATCAATTGTTCAAATTCACGCCCCACGGATGGGATCGAGCGCGCGGGCACTTCGAGCGCGCAATTGCCCTGGACCCTCGTTTCGCCGCCCCGCACGCCGACCTCGGCTTCGGTCACTTCATGGCCGCCATGCACGGTCTTCAGCCGATGCGCGACGCGGCGCCGGCAGTGCGAGTCGAAATGGCACGCGGGCTCGACCTCGAACCACAGGACCCCTCGCCGCGCTTCTGGCTGGGCGCGATCGCGTTGGCGCACGACTACGACTGGCCGGCGGCGGAAGCGCACTTTCGATCGGCTCTCTCCGCTTCCCACGTGTCGGCCGAGGCGCACTGGGTGTACTCGAGCCTCTACGTCCAGGCCCTGGGGGACTTCGACGCTTCGGTCGCGGAGATGAAGAAGGCGACCGCGCAGGACCCGCTGAATCCGACGTGGCACGCAGTGCTGTCGGCGCACCTGCTCAACGCGGCGCGGATCGATGAGGCCCTGGAGGCGGCGATCAAAGCCGTGGAGCTCGAGGAGCATTACTACCTGACAAGGTACATCCTCGGAGAGGCATACCTGGCACTGGGCAGGCTCGACGAGGCGATCGATGCGTTCGAGCACGCGCATCGGCTCGCCCCGTGGCACGCGATGCCCACCGGCCTGCTGGCCGTGGCGCTCACGCGGGCGGGCGACGTGGCCCGTGCCGGTTCGCTCATCGAAGGGCTCGGAAGCTCGCCACAGCCGGTCTACGGGCGCGCGCTCTATCACCTGCACGTCGGCGAAGTGGACGAGGCCGCGAACTGGTATCAGGCCATGATCGACCAGCGCGATCCCTTCGCCCTCGTGTACGTGGCTGCCCCTGTGACATCGGCGCTTCGTGCGCATCCGCGCTGGACCGCGCTGGCCGCGCAGATGAAGCTGCCGGCCAAGGGGTCCACCCCGTTCATTTCGCCGGTCGCTTGAACGCCAACGGCCAGCTTCCGGGCCCCTGCGACCACGTGCCGGTGAGCTGCCCGTCTTTCAAGTCGCCCGTGTAGCCGGCGTTGATCGTGGTGATCGTGAACTTCAGTTGTGAGCCTGTCTGCGTGATGGAGGTCACCGGGATCTCCGCGCCGCCCTGGTCGACGCTGACCAGCACGCCGGTCGCCCCGCCCGGCTGATTGGCGAGCTTCAGCACCAGGCGAAGCACCTGGCCCTGCACGTCGAGTGAACCCTCCCAGGAGCCCTCCAGCTCCTTGGTGATCTCCGTGCTCTTTGGCGGCTCCTCGATCTCGGCTTCGCCCTTCCACGCCAGCGTGAACGGCAGCGTACCTCCACCCTGGCTGAGCTGGCCGGCGATCGACTTGCCATCGGGGGACAGCGTGCCCGTGAAGCGCGGGTCGCCGGGAACGCCCTTCATGCCAAATCCGACGGCGCCCTCCTTGACCGTGATGTCTGCCAGAGGAAATCCCTTCAGGTTCTGCGCCGGGATCGAGATGGTGCCCACCCACGCCTGTCCCTCTCTGGGCGCCAGATCGACGACGATCGCCAGCGCCTGACCGGGGACTTCAATCGAGCCCTCCCAGTGCCCGGCAGGACCGGTGGCCGATTGCGCGGCCGCAATGCCCTCGGCTGCAATCGTCAGCGTCAACGCAAGAACAAGCGTGCCTCGAGTCATCGTGAACCTCCGCCGGATCGATGATGGACCAGCCCCGCAAGTGTACCCGCAGATCTGATGTATCCTCCCCCGCCGGAGGGGTCCTGATGCGTCGCACCACACTCGTTGTCGGCGTCTACCTCATCGCTTGCGCGACCTACGTGACCTCGCAGACTGCCCAGACCTCGCAGGTTGGCCGCGTCCAGCAACTGGCGCCGGACGTGTACTTTTACGAGGGCGACATCAGCAAGGGCCATTGCAACAACGGCTGGGTGGTGTTCGAAGACTACGTGCTGGTCATCGACGCCAACTATCCATCCGGTGCGCGCGAGGTCATCGCGAAGATCCGCGAGCTGACGAAAAAGCCGATCCGCTTCGCGTTCGACACGCACCATCACGGCGATCACGCCTACGGCAACCAGGTGTGGGTCGACGAGGGCGCGACGCCCGTGGCACACACCGGCGTGCTCGACGAGATGAAGCGGCTCGAGACGGGCGCCTTTGGCGGCGCGCCAGGGCGCTGGGAAGGCGAAGCGAAGGAACGCGAGGACCTGCGCGGATCGAAGCTGAAGCCGCCGACGCTGCTCTTTCCGGACACGCTGATCTTCGACGACGGGAAGCACCGGGTGGAGCTGCGGCACTTCGGCACCGCGCACACGAAGGGCGACGGCGTCGCGTGGCTGCCGAAGGAGAAGATCGTCTTCAGCGGCGACATGGCCGTCAACGGCGCCTACAACTTCGTTGGCGACGGCAACGTCGCGTCGTGGATTCGCACGCTCGCCGGCGTCGCAGGGCTCGGAGCCTTGCAGGTCGGTCCCGGGCACGGACCTCTGGGGGACGCATCGATCCTGAAGGATCAGTCGGCGTATTTCCAGGAACTCACCGCGGCGGTGACGGCGGCCAGCAAGGGTCAGACGCCGGAGGCCGTGCAGGCGGCGATTCCCGCGCTGCGGGCCGAGCTATCGAAGAAGAGCCAGATCGCGCGCTACGTCGGCGACGGTTTCGCGGCGCAGGTCGGCAAGGTCTACACCGAACTGACGGGGTTGACGCTTCCCGATCGCCGGGCCGAGGCGCAGGCCGCGCGCACGCATGTCGCGTGGCATCACGGGCACACGCACGTCAATCCTGCAGCGAGAACGCGATGATGTTATTGCCGGACGCGACGGCGATGTATTGCCGGCCATCGAACATGTATGTCATCGGCGACGCGCGCCACACCTGGTTGGTCTGAAACGTCCACAGGGGCGTGCCGCTGGTCGCATCGACGGCCATCAGGCCGCCCCCTTCCTCGCCCACGATCACCAGCCCGCTCGCCGTCGTCAAGGTGCCGCCCCACGACGTGGCCGGGCCCGGCTGCGGGAGCTCCCAGCGAATCTCACCGGTCGTGATGTCGATGGCGCGCAGGATCCGAAGCGGTGTGGGTTCCGAGGCTGTCTGCTGCGACCCGCCCAGATAGGGCTTGCCGCTTTGCCAGACATCGTTCGGGCTCTTCATGTAGATGCTGCACTTCTCGAACGTCTGGACGTAGTAGAGGCCCGTCGACGGGTTGAACGACGGCGCGTACCAGTTGGTCGCGCCGTCCTGCGACGGGCAGACCCTGGTCCCGCCTACCGACGGTTCCTGGCCGGGAACTTTCATTGGCCGGCCGTCCGCGCCGATGCCGGTGGCCCAGGTCAGGTTCTTGACGAACTGGCGAGTCAGCAGCAGCGTGCCGTCTCGTCGATCGAACACGTAGAAGAAACCATTCCGGTTGGCGTGGAGCATCAACGGCCGCCGCTCTCCCCGCCAGTCCGCGTCGACGAGCACCGAGGTCTGCGTGGCGTCCCAATCCCACAGGTCGTGCGGGGTGAACTGATAGTGCCACTTGAGCCGTCCCGTCGTGCGGTCGAGCGCCAGGATGCAGCTCGCGTACAGGTTGTCGCCCTGGCGGTCGTCGCCGTTGTATTCCTTGCTCGGGTTGCCGGTAGGCCAATACACCGTGTCGAGCGCGGGGTCGTAGCTGCCGGTGAACCACGTCGGCGCGCCGCCGTGATGGATGTCCTTGCCGCGCCACGTCTCGGAGCCTGGCTGGCCGGGCCTGGGCACGGTCCAGAAGCGCCACACCTCGCGACCGGTAGCCTGATCGAAGGCGACGACAAAGCCGTTGGCGCCATGCTCGCCGCCTGACACGCCAGACACCACCAGGTCGCCGGCCGTGAGCGGCGCCGACGAAGCCGCGTAGTTCTTCCGCCAGTCGTCCATCACGCTGTCCCACAGCACCTCGCCTGTGAAGCGATTCAACGCGAGCAGGTGCGCGTTGTCGGTGACCATGAAGACGCGATCTCCCGCGACCGCCACGCCGCGATTGGCGCCGCCGCCGCTGACGCCTTTGGTCTGCGGCCGCTTGAAGTGCCAGATCTCGCGCCCGCTGCCCGCGTCGAGCGCGACGCACTCGTTGGCCGCGGTGACATACATGATTCCGCCGACGACCACGGGCGTGACCTGCAGCAACCCCGCGTCGGCCATCGGGTACATCCACTTCGGGGCAAGGCGCGCGACTGTCTTCGGGCCGACCTCGGTGAGCGTCGTGTAGCGATTGCCGCCGGGGTCGCCGTTATAGGTGGGCCAGTCGGTGTCCGACGTCACCGCGCGGAAGCGCTCGCCCTGCCGGCGCAGCAGATGCAGGCGGTTGTCTCCCGTCCGCATCTGAACATCGGCGAAGCCCTGGTTCACGACGACGCCGTCGAGCGTGCGGCCGTCCGTGAGGTGCGCGGTCAGACGGATAACGGGGACCTGCTCGGCGTCGCGCTGCAATTCGCGCAGGAAGGCGACGAGCCTCCGGCGCGTCGCCAGCGGCATGGGCGTTGGAGGCATTCCCTTGCTGACGCGGCCGGTGCGGATGAGCGTCGAGAGCGCCGTGTCGTCGAGGTTGGACAGACGCAGGCCAATTGGAGGACCAGTGTCGCCGCCCTTGCCGTCGGCCCCATGGCACCGCGCGCAGAAGGTCTCGAAGACCTTCTTGCCTGAATCGGGCGCCTGCGCGTGCGCGGACGCCGCGCCGAACAGCACGAGCACACCGACGACCGCGACGCCACTCCGCATGCGAACCTGCTCGCCTCCGGCCCGATTGTATGCGCGCTCCGCTCTCTCCTTGACGGTCTAGGACAGGCAGGTGTAAGGTTCTCCAAGATCATCTAGGAGACGATCCGATGCCACGTTGCCGGGACCTGCTGCGGCCGACGGAGAGGCCATGAGCGTCGGATCGCGCATTCGCTCGTGGCTGCGGGTCGCAGATCGGTCCGCGGTCGACCGCGCGCACCTCGACGAGTGGCAGTTCCACATCGAGCAGCGTGCCGCCGATCTGGAACGCCAAGGTGTCGTTTCGTCCGAGGCCCTTCGCCAGGCCCACGCCGAGTTTGGCAGCCTGGACGCCCGGCACGAGGAGAGCCGCGACGCCGTCGGGCTGCGCCTGTTCGACGATCTCCGCGCCGACCTTCGCTACGCCATCCGCCTGCTCCGCCAGTCGCCGACGTTCACGGCCGTGGCCGTGCTGTCGCTCGCGCTGGGCATCGGCGCGAACTCGGCGATGTTCAGCCTCATGGAGTCGGTGCTCTGGAAGTCGCTGCCGGTGCCGGCACCCGACGAGCTTCGCCAGGTCGCCTGGGTGTCGGGTCCGAAGGAGCCGTTCAACTCGATGTGGGGCAACGAGTCGGCGACTGCCACGGGCGGGCTCACCAGCACGTCGATGTCTGTACTCCGTGTTTGTCGCGATGCAGCGCGCCGCCAGGTCGCAGGGAGCGCACCTGTCGGCGTTCAAGCCGATTGGCCGCCATACCGCCGTCATTGGCGGCAAGGCGGAGCTGGTGAACTGCGACTTCGTCTCCGGCGACTTCTACCAATCCATGGGCGTCAGCCCGATAGCGGGCCGCGCCATCATCCCGGCCGACGACCGGCGCAACGCCGACGGGACGGTCGCGGTGATCAGCGACGCTTTCTGGGCGCGCCGGTTCGGACGCGACCGCTCCGTTCTCGGGCAGACGATCCGGATCAACCAGGTGCCCGTCACACTCGTTGGAGTGAATCCGGCCGCGTTTACCGGCTTCACGGCAGGCCGGCAGCCTGATGTGTTCCTGCCGATCACCGCGCAACCGGCGCTCATGCCGCTCGGTCCAGGCCAGGACGTCGCGATGATCGACGACTCCGATTTCTGGTGGGTGCTCACCATGGCGAGGGTGCCCCAGGGGGTCGACCAGGCGGCTCTGCAAGGCGCGATGAACGCCGCGATGGGCGCCGAGGTCCGGAAGTTGCTCGAAGCCAGGCCTGGCGCCGATCGCCCGCATGTGCGGCTCACTCCCGGCGGTCGTGGCGTCGACGATCTGCGCGACGAGTTCAGCCGGCCGTTGATCGTGCTGACGGCGTTTGTCGGCGTCGTGTTGCTCATCGCGTGCGCGAACCTCGCCAATCTGCTGCTTGCGCGTGCGGCTTCCCGTCAGCGTGAAGTCAGCCTGCGGCTGGCCCTTGGCGCCGGCTCATGGCGCATCGCGCGCCAGATGCTCACCGAAGGACTCGTGCTCGCCAGCCTCGGTGGAGCCCTCGGCCTGCTGCTGGGATTCTGGCTCCGCAACGGGATCCCGCACCTGCTGGGCACCTCGTGGGAGCCGGCACCGCTCCAGGCGGATTTCAGCCTTCGAGTACTGGCGCTGGCGGGCGCGCTGACGATCGGGACCGGCGTGCTCTTCAGCCTCGCCCCGATGTGGCAGGCCGCGCGCGTCCGGGTTGCGGCCGCGCTCAAGGACGGCGGTCGATCGACAGGCGGCAGGTCCCGACGCGTCGCTCGACGGTCGCTGGTCGTCGTGCAAGTGGGACTGTCGGTGGTCCTGCTCATCGGCGCGGGCCTGTTTCTTCGGACGCTCTGGAACCTGCGAACCGCGGACCTGGGCTTCCAGCCGGAGCGCCTCGTCCTCTTCACGATGGACCCGCCCCGCGCGCGCTACAGCGGCTTCGCGCGCGCACAGCTCTTCGCAAAGGTCGAGGAAGGGATCTCGCGTCTGCCCGGCGTGCAATCGGCGACGCTGACAACCGAAGCGCTCGTGGCCAACAGCAGCTCGAGTACGCGCGCGGTCCCGACCGGCCGTGCCTCGCGTGGCCAGGCCGATCGCGCCTGGGTCAACGAGGTCGGCCAGGACTTCTTCAAGACGATGGAAATTCCGATCCTGTCCGGCCGGGGCTTTGGTCCGCAGGATCGCGCCGGCGCGCCTCTTGTGGCCGTCGTCAACCAGGCTTTCGTCCGGAACTTCTATCCGGGCACCAATCCTGTCGGCCAGACGTTCTCGACCAGAAGCGGCAGGTCCGTCTATCACATCGTGGGCGTCTCTGCGGATGCGCGCTACAACCGGATCAACGCGCCGATGCCGCCGACCTTCTACCGTCCGTACGTCCAGGAGGAGGATCTGCGGTCGATGACCTTCGAGGTGCGGACGACGCTTCAGCCAGCCGCGCTCGTCCGCATGACCCGTGGTGTGGTCGATGCCATCGACCGGGAGCTGCCGATCTTCGACGTGCGCACGCAGGTCGAGCAGATCGACGCGACGCTTGCGCAACAGCGGACCTTTGCCGCGCTGACCTCGGCGTTTGGCCTTCTCGCCGTGATCCTCGCCTCGATTGGCATCTACGGGGTCATCGCCGGCAGCGTCGCCACGCGAATCCCCGAGATCGGGGTCCGCATGGCGCTTGGCGCCCAACGGCACCAGGTGCTGGTGATGGTGCTGCGCGAGGCGATGACGCTGGGCCTGCTCGGAATCGCGGCGGGCGTCGGCGCGGCAGCGCTGCTCGTGAAGTACATCGCCAGCTTTCTCTACGATCTCACTCCGTTCGATCCGGTCACCGGGGGCACGGCGGTGCTGCTGATGCTGGCGGTCGCGGCGATCTCGGGATGGTGGCCGGCGCGGTTCGCCTCGCGCCTGGACCCGATGCAGGCGCTGCGCCACGAGTAAGCGCCACCGCCGGAACGTTCACGCGGCTCATCGCGTATTGTAGATAACCTGGGTGTTATTGTAGATTACCTAGGCATCTACTCTCCCGGAGGGCGCGTGAGCCGACCATCCGACCTCATCCAGGGCACCCTGGACCTGCTGATCCTGAAAACCGTCGCGCTCGAACCCACGCACGGCTGGGCCATCGCCAAGCGCATCCAGCAGATCAGCCGCGATGTCCTGCAGATCAGCCAGGGCTCGCTCTACCCCGCGCTCCATCGGCTCGAACAGCAAGGCTGGATCAGGGGACAGGCCGGAAAAACGGCCAATGGGCGCGAGGCGAAGTTCTACGCGTTGACGGCCGCGGGCCGGCGACAGCTCGAGCGCGAGCTCGAGAGCTGGGATCGGCTGTCCACGGCCATCGGCCTCGTGGTCAAGGAGGCGGAATAGCCATGAAACGCCATCTCGATCGCTTGTGGCTGCGCATGCGATCGCTGTTCCAGGGCACGACCGTCGACGCGTCGATGAAGAGCGAGATCCGCGTGCATCTCGAAGAGCAGATCGACGAGTACGTCGCGCGGGGCATGGACCCGCGCGACGCGCGCCTGAAGGCGATGCGCGACTTCGGGCCTGTCGATCGAATCGAAGAGGAGTGCCGCGACACACGGCGCATCGCGTTTTTCGAGAACGTCCTGCTCGATCTGCGCTACTCCTTCAGGTCGCTGGTCGCACAGCCATTGTTGCTGGCCGCCGCCGCGATCTCGATCGCCGTCGCCATCGGCGCCAACACCACCATATTCGGACTGGCGACCTCGTTGCTGATGGTCACGCCGACCGCGCGGGAGCCCGAGCGCCTGGTGCACATCCGCATGCGCAGCGGCAGCCACGTCTCGTACCGGGAGTGGCGCGATTTGTCCGAGAGCGGCGCGCTGGCCGGCCTGACGGGGTTCAACGTCGAGGCCAGCATCAACTGGCGCGACGGCGATCGGTCAGTCAGCCTGTCGCCGCTCTTCGTCACCGCGAATTTCTTCGATGTGCTGAGCGTGCCACTGGCGATGGGCCGCCGCTTCACCGCAAGTGAGGCCGCTGCCGAGAAGGACCCTGCGCTTGCCGTTGTCAGCCACGGCTTCTGGACATCGAGGCTGGGCTCCGATCCGCAAGTCGTCGGCAGAAGTCTCGTCATCAACGGCCGGCCGTACACGGTCGTCGGCGTTCTGGCGCCGGCCGTCCGCTCGATCATCGGCTTCGGCCTGGCTCCGGAGGTCTATCTGCCGCTCAGCCGCGAGCTGTTGCCGGATCTCGACGAGCCCGATAGCGGCGCCGTCGAACTGGTCGGCCGGCTGCACGACGGCCAGACTCTTGGGGAGGGGCGGGCGGCGCTCGAGACGGCTGGTCGACGCCTGGTAAGGGACCACGGGAACACGCGCCTCGGAGCGGTCGAACAGTTCTTGCCGCCGGCGTCACCCGAGCGCCTGGGAAGCCTCGCCGTCGTCGGTACCTTCTTTGTCGTGCTGTTCATCGCCGTCGGATTGGTGCTGGCCATCGCGTGCGCGAACGTGGCCGGGCTGCTGCTGGCGAGAGCGACGGTCCGTACCCGTGAGATGGCGGTCCGCGTGGCGCTCGGCGCCAGCCGACGCCGGCTGGTGCAGCAGCTGCTCACCGAAGGCTTCTGGATTGCGGTCGCGGGAACAGCCGGCGGACTCGTGCTGATGCAGGTCCTCCAGGCGTTGCTGTCGCGCCTGTCGTTGCCGCTGCCGGTGCCGCTCGAACTGCGCATCGCCTTTGACGCAAGGCTCTTCGGCTACGTCGTCGGCTTGACGCTCCTGACGACGCTGATGTCGGCCCTCGCGCCGGCGCTGCAGGCGACCAAGCGGTCGCAATGGCCGGCGCTCAGGCAAGGGGACGGGCGAAGCGTCGGCAACGGCAGGCTGCGGAGCGCGCTGGTCGTCGGTCAACTGGCCGTCGCACTCGTCCTGCTGGTGACGGCCTCGATCTTCGTGCGGAACCTCACGCTGGCGCAGTACCTCAATCCGGGATTCGACACGACCGACAGCTACGTCGGTCTCGTCGGGTTCGTCGAAGGGCGCTATGACGACGCGGGCCGAGTCGGCTGGCTCGAAGCAGCGAGCGCGCGGCTGCGGGAGCTGCCGGGCGTCCGCGCCGCCGGCTACGCCCATGGCGCGCCGTTGACGATTCGTTCCGGCATGAGCACGGGGACCGACCTGGCGATCGAGGGACGCGATGGAACGATCCGTGCCGAGTTCGAAGACAACTTCGTCGGCCCGGGATACTTCGAGGCCCTCGGCATCGGCCTGGTGAAGGGGCGGGCGTTCCGGGTTGATGACGGGGCCGGCGCGCCGGTCGTCATCGTGATCAACGAGGAGTTCGCGCGTCGTTACCTGGCCGGCCTCGAGCCCATAGGGCGACGCGTGCATTTGCCTGGCGCCGAGAACGCGACCTATCCCGCTGAAATCGTCGGCGTCGTCGTCAACAGCAAGCACCGGTCGCTCGGCGAAGATCAGAAGGCGGCCATCTACGAGGTCTACGCGCAGCGATCGCGCCGTCAGCGGGTGGCGCACCTTTTCGTTCGCGCCGAGCCTGGCGTGCCGTTGTCGCCGCGGGCACTCGCGGCGTCGATACAGCGCCTCGATCCGTCCGCCGCGGTCGATGTTCAGCCGATGCGCGACTCGCTGGCGTTCGCGTTCCTTCCGAGCCGTGTCGGTGCCGCCGTGCTGGGCACTCTCGGGCTTCTCGGGCTCGTGCTGGCGATGGGCGGTCTGTTTGCCGTCGTCTCATACTCGGTGAGCCGGCGCACGGGCGAGATCGGCATCCGGATGGCGCTCGGCGCAAGCGCGGCGCGCGTGCTCCGGCTGGTGCTCGGCGACGCGCTCAGGCTGACTGCGATTGGCGTCGCTGTCGGGTTGGCAGCGGCCTGGTTCGTCACCAGACCGCTAGCGATGTTCCTGGTGGTCGGGGCAAGCGGCGACCCGTTGGCCTTTGTCGCGGCCGCGGCGGTGCTGATCGTGGTCAGCGCCGTCGCTGCGTGGGGCCCCGCTCGCCGCGCGGTGCGGATCGACCCCGTCGCCGCGCTGCGCTGTGATTAGCGGGGCCACGGGGCCACAGAGGGAATTGGCCACAGAGGCACAAAGGACACAGAGGTTCTTGGGGGGTTGCCACAGAGACACAGAGGTCACAGAGATGGGCTCGTACACCTTCAGCACGAGAGCTTCTCAGCTCGGATAGCGGCGCGGCAATCAAAGAAAAGAAAACCTCCGAGGTCTCTGTGCCTCTGTGGCCAATAAATCCGTGGCTCTGTGGCAAACGCCTACGGCAGCGCGAACGCCACGTAGCTGCCGCCGGACTCCGCGCCCCACTTGCCGCCGCCGGCGGCAATGACGATGTATTGCTTCCCGCCCACCTCGTACACGGCCGGCGTCGCGTTGCCGGCCGCGGGCAGCGTCGTCTCCCACAGCACCGTGCCCGTGCGCGCGTCGAACGCCCGGAACTTGTTGTCGTAGACCGTCGCGCCGATGAAGAGCAGGCCGCTGGCGGTGACGACCGGGCCGCCGTAGTTCTCGCTGCCGGGATTGGCGAGCCCGGAACCGGGCCGTTCGCCAAGCGGCACCTGCCAGGCGATCGACGCCTTGTTCATGTCGATGGCGGTGAGGGTGCCCCACGGCGGGGCGATGGCGGGAAACCCATCGGGATCCACGAAGCGGATGTCGCCGTCCAGGGAGTACTTGACGTCGTAGGGAGTGGGCTTGCCCGCATCCACCCGCATCGACGTGCCGCTGATGATGTACTGCACGATCGCCCGGCGCATGGCGCCGTGCATGTCCGTGTAGCCCGGCATTCGCCCGCCGCCCTGACGCACGATGGCCGACACTTCGTCGACGCTGCGACGGTCGCCAATGCCGACAAGCGACGGGAACTCGGGCGGGTTGCCCTTGAAATCCGCGCGATGGCACGAGGCGCAGTAGGTCTGATAGAGCGCCTTGCCGTTTGTCGGTTTTCCATCCGGCAGCTTGCGCTCGGCCAGCTTCACGCGCCACGTCATCTCGTTGGCGTTCACGTAGAGGAGGCCCGAGTTGGGGTCGAATGCGACGCCGCCCCACTCGCCGCCGCCGTCCATGCCTGGAAACAGCACCGTGCCCTGCAGGCTCGGCGGGTCGAACTCGCCGGCCTTCCGAAGCTTCAGCCACTCGGCGCGCACCGCCTTCTCCGCCTCCGGCGTCCTCTTCGTGATGAGGTCCTCGGTGAACTTCTGCCGCGTGAACGGCGGCGGCAGCGTCGGCTGCACCTGCGTCGGCGACAGACGCTCGCCTGGAACGTCGGAGGGCGGAGTCTCGATCTCCTCCATCGGGAAGACCGGCTCGCCGGTTTCGCGGTCGAGGACGTAGGTGCGGCCGTTCTTGCCGATCTGCGCGACGACGTCGCGGCGGCGGCCGTCCTTGTTTATCGTGATCAGGGCAGGCGAGGCCGGGAAGTCGCGGTCCCACACGTCGTGCTTCACGGCCTGGAAGTGCCACACGCGCTCGCCGGTGGCCGCGCGCAGGCAGAGGATCGTGTTCGCGAACAGGTTGTCGCCGTGGCGGTTGGCGCCATAGAAGTCGTAGGCAGCCGATCCGGTGGCGGCAAAGACGAGCCCGCGGCTGACGTCGAGCGAGATGCCGGACCAGGCATTGGCGCCGCCGGTGTACTTCCATGCGTCTTTCGGCCAGGTGTTGTAGCCGAACTCGCCCGGCTGCGGGATGGTGTGAAACGCCCACTTCTGCGCGCCGGTGTGGATGTCGAACGCGCGGATGTCGCCTGGCGCCGACGGCAGCCCCTCCGGGACGACCGAGCCGAGGATCAGGAGGTCGCCGTAGAACACGCCCGGGGTGTTCACGCCGATGCTGACCGCGCGCGGATCGCGTTCGCGAAAGCCCTGCCGCAGGTCGACGCGGCCCTGCTGCCCGAAACTGATCAGCGGCTTGCCCGTAGTCGCGTCAAGCGCGTAGAGCCAGTGCCGGGCGCCGAAGTAGATCCGCCGGTCGGCGCCCCGCTCCCAGTACATCAGGCCGCGAATTCGGCTGCGGCTCGGCGTCTTCTCGGCCTCGAGCGGGTTGAAGCTCCACTTCTCTGCACCGGTCGCCGCATCGAGCGCGAACACACGCAGCTTCGGCGAGGTCGCATAGAGGACGCCGTGAGCCACGACCGGCTGGCACTGCATCTCGGACCCCTTGAACGCGTCGCGCGTGTCGTAGGTCCACGCCACTTTCAGCGAGGCGACGTTGGCGGGCGTGATCTGCGTGAGCGGCGAATAGCGGATCTGCTCGGGTCCGCCGCCGTAGTGCGGCCAGTCGGACGAGATGGCAGCGGAGCCGAGGGCGATCCAGAGAAGCAGCGATGCGCGCATGGCAAGGGTTCTACTCGCTCCGGAGGTGTGCCGCAAGAGGGATCGCTCTCACCCGATGTCGAACGCCCGCATGGTCCGCAGCTCGATCTCCGCATACCGTCGTCGAATCGTCGGCAGCAGGCCGAGCGGCACTGCCAACGCCAACACGCCGATGAGCAGCAGAGGATAGAACACGGCGTACGGCTGAGAGGCGGCAAACGCGATCAGACCCCCGACCAACGCGAGCGCGCCAACGGCGATCAGGCCCAAGGTCAGGGCCATCACCAATCGACGGGCACGTCCCAGCGAAGTGAGCACGCCGACGAGCGCGCCAAGGCAGCCAAGCAGCCCACCGCCGAGACCGCCAATGAGCCCAGCCGCCCGATCCGTCCAGGCAGCGCCAGCTTCAGCTCGCCCAGCGCCCTGATCCACCACTGTCAGCGGTCCAAGTTCCACTCGGCCGCGACCGGCGAGCACCACGTTGAGCACGAGGCGACTGGGAGGCGGAGCGCCGGTCGCGTCAAACGGCAGCGCGAAGGATCGCCAGCCGGACGATCCCGCCAGCTTCAGCATCGGCCCGGCCTCGCCAAGGGTCCGCGTGAAATATTGGCCGCCGTCTGGGAAATGGCTCCACAGTTCGAGATAACTGGGGACCTCGACCGCGTCGTAGCGCACCTGGCCTGTGACGGCGTAGCGTGGACCGGCGACTGGTGGACGATCGAGCGTCCAGACCGTTATTGAAGCCGGCACCTGACGAGTGTTCTCGACCTTCAGGTGGTGGAAGGGCGTCGTGGCGTCAGGAGGCAGGAGCACACCGGCCGAAACGCGGCCCTGCTTCCGGAGTTCGTCCCATCTGAACTCAGACGTGCCCTGCGCGCCAGCGCTGCCGGCGACGAGCCCCAGACTAAGCAGAACGAGAAGCGCTCGCGGTGCGGTCCTCGAGTTCTGCGCGGTACGCGGCGAGGAGCGTCTTGAGCGTGCTGGCATCGATGTTCCCCTCCGCGTGCTGGACGCGCAGCACGCGTTCGAAATCGCCCTGGAGGTCCTGGCTCTCTGTCACCGTGATCTTCGCGATCAGCCGATCGAGCCGCAGGCGCACGGTCGGATAGCTGATGCCGTACCCGGCCGCAATCTCCTTCAGCGACCCGGACGCAAGCACAAAGCGCTTCACGAACGCGAGGTCCTCGTCGCTGAGGTAGTCGAGCCACCGTCTCGTCAGTGCCGTCGTCATATTAATAAATGGCAAGTAGATATGAACTATATGCAATATAAAACACAAGTCAATATGATTTTATCTCATTGTAAAACGACGGCCAGCTCAGATGGCCGCGAGCAACACCTGACGGAGTTCGCCGGTTTCCAGCACGATCGGGTTGCCGCGCATGCTGCTGGCACGAGTCGCCGCCGAGACAAGGTCGTCTACGTCGTCGCGGCCGATGCCATAAGCGGCAAGCGGGGGCACCGGCAGGTCATCGCGAAGACGCTGCACCCACTTCACCCCGTCGGACGCCGATGCGTGCGGATCTCCCGTCAGCAGGAACGCGACGCGGACGAACCGATCGAGCCGATCGACGTCGCGGGCCCCGAGCGCCCGCACGTTCGCCTTCATGACGTGCGGCAGCAGCGCCGCACACACCGCGCCGTGCGGCGCGGAGAACCGCCCGCCGATGGGCGCGGCGAACCCGTGCACTGCGCCGAGGGCAGCATTGGCCAGGGCAAGTCCACCAAGAAGGCTGGCGAGTGACATGTTGGTGCGGGCGTCGAGGTCGTTGCCGTCCGTCACGGCGCGGCGCAGCGCACGGGCGACGCGGGGCAGGCCTTCGACGCAGATCGCATCAGTCAGCGGGTTCGCTTTCACCGAGACGTACGGCTCGATGAGCTGCGTGAGCGCGTCCATCCCGGTAGAGGCCGTGAGGGCCGGTGGAAGCGCCAGCGTCAGCTCCGGATCGACGACGGCCAGGGCCGGCAGCATCAACGGGCTGCGCAGGCTCACCTTCTGCCGCTCTTCGGGAACGCTCAATACGGCGTTCCGCGTCACCTCCGCCCCCGTGCCGGCCGTCGTCGGCACGGCGATGAAGGGCACGGAGCGCTCGGTGAGTGCCTGGCCGCGGCCGACGACTTCGAGATAGTCGAGCGGGTCGCCGGTGTTCGCGAGGAGCGCCGCGACTGCCTTGCCGAGATCGATCGCGCTGCCGCCGCCGCACGCGATTACGACGTCGGCACGATGCTGCCGGGCGGCCTCGAGTGCCGCGCGTGCCGACGCGATGGTGGGCTCGCCATCCGCCCGCCAGCGCAACCACGGGAGGCCACTGGCATGCAGCGACGCGATGACATCGGCCGACGGCGCGTCCGACCTGCCCGTCACGACGAGCGCGCGCGAGCCCATCTTTCCGGCGCGCTCGCCGACCGTCTTCCTGGCGCCCGGGCCAAACACGATCTCGGTCGCCGTGGCAAACGCGAACTGCACGGTTCTACCAGCCGCGTGCGTCAGCCGAAACCTCGGCGTAGACGACGCCGACTCTCGGTTCGGCCATCAATGTCGCGACGGTGTCGCGCCAGGTGAGGTAGTGGGCCGTCGTCTTGTGCTCGACGGCGGCCTCCGGGTCGCGATAGACCTCGAGGAGCACGAACCGCGTGGGGTCGTCACGTTGCTGGAGAACATCGAAGCGGGCAACGCCGGGCTCGAGGCGGCTCTGTCGTGCGTTTGCCTCGGTGGCCGTCTCGAAAGCCGCCACGGCGTCAGCTTTCACGTGCACGTTGACGATCGCGATGTGCATGGTGTCCTCGTTTCCAGCTACGGCGCCGCCCGCGGCTTGCTCCGAAGCCGTTCAGCCAGCGCCATCGCCTCTGCGATTCTCTTCATGCCTGGCTCGAGGTTGGGCTCGAAGCCAGCGCGGCAGCCTTCGACATAGGCTGCCGCGTTTGCGCCGCGCAGCTCAAGGCGTTGGGTGAGCATGGTCCGGCCGTTCGGGAGGGCGTGGAATCGACGGTGAGCGAGAAACGACGCGTCGTCCAGCATCAGTTCCGTCGTGAACGCCGATTCCGGCTGGATGTCTGTAATCACCCACGACATCGGCGGCTGTCCAGGCATCCGGGTCGTGCCGCGCGACCCTATGGCAAAAGGTCCGTCGAGCTCGAAGGTCGCGGGCGGATCGACCCAGTTGGCCACATTCGTCCAGAACTCCCATGCGCCGTGCGGCGAGACGTCCGCCTCAACCGAGCACTCGCACTCCCACGCGGCTGCACTCATGGGCCTCTCCCTCGGTGGTGTGCCTTAGATCATCCTACGCCGCTAACCCGGAGCTCACTTGAGTTCGTCAACTCCCAACCTCCAACTACCAACACCCAAAGAGCGCTTCCCTCGGCGATGACGCTTTGGGAGTTGAGAATTGGGAGTTGGGAGTTTTCGAACAAGTGATCTCTGAGGTTAAGACAGGCTGTGCCGTGAATAGAGCAGTCAACGGCGCTTGCCAGGTCCGTAGATGACGCGCCCTGCGAGCGCACCGGTGTGCCGATCGGCGTCAAGCGTCACGACACCGTTCACGATCACGTACTGAATGCCCACCGGGTACTGGTGAGGATTGTCGAACGTCGCGCGGTCGATCACGCGGTCCGCGTCGAAAATTGCGACGTCGGCCCACGTGCCCTGACGAAGACGCCCGCGGTCCTTGACGCCGATCTTGTCGGCGTTCATGCTGGTCATCTTCCGGACGGCCTCGGGCAGCGTCAGGACTTGGAGCTCACGCACGTAGCGCCCGAGGACGCGAGGAAAGGTGCCGTAGTACCGAGGGTGGGGATGGCTTCGACCGGTCGAGCCGTCAGTGTTGACGGCGCTGCCGTCGGATCCGATCGACGTCCACGGCTGCTTCATCACCAGCTGCATGTCCTGCTCTGAATGGTGGAAGAAGACCGTCGGCACGCTGCCCTTCTCTTCGAGCAGGACATCGAACAGCACCTCGACGGGATCGCCGCCGCGCGCCGCAATCAACTCGGCCATCCGCTTGCCCTGGAATGGCGCGTTGCGCGCTGCCGTCAGGGAGACCAGCTGCATGCCACCCCAGCCATCGCCGGTCGCCAGGTAGTGGTTGTACCAGCCCGGGAGCCCGCTGAGAATCTCCGTTCGCATGCGCCGGCGAGCGCCGGGATCGCGCAGGCGCTCGAGCAGCTTCTCGCGCCCGCCGTCGTGAGCCCAGGGCGGAATAATCGAGGACAGGTTGTTCTGGCCCGCGGTGTAGGGATAGACGTTTGCGCGGATGTCGAGGCCTGAGTCACGCGCCTTCTGCACCATCGCCGCGATCTCGCCCGCGCGCCCCCACAGTTTCTTGTGGGCGATCTTCATGTGGATGATGTCCACGGGAATCTGCGCGTCGGCGCCAACCTGAATCGCTTCGGCAACCGCCTTGAAGACCCCCTCGCCCTCGTCGCGGATGTGCGTCGAGTAGATCCCGCCGTAGCGCCTGGCGACCTTCGAGAGCTCGGTAAGATTGGCTGTGGTGGCCAGGCTCGACGGCGGCATCAGCAGCGCCGTGGAAAGCCCCATCGCGCCCTCCTCCATCGCCGCGGCCGTGAGCTCCTTCATCGCCTCCAATTCGGTGGCCGTCGCCGGGCTCTGGTCGTAGCCCTTGACGTAGGTCCACACCTGCTCTTCCCCGACGTACGACGCGATGTTGGTCGCGATCTTCTGGCGCTCGAGCCTGCTGAAGTAGCCGCCAAGCGTCGTCCAGTCCACCGTCACGCCGTCGTCGCGCGCGCGGTCGCCTGGCTTCACCGGTCCGGCGGACCTGGACTCGCCGAGCACCATCGTGGTGACGCCTTGCCTGATCATGCTCTCGGCTTTTGGATCCAGCAGGATCGTGTAGTCCGAGTGGTTGTGGATGTCGATGAAACCGGGCGACACGGTGAGCCCAGTCGCATCGATCCGGCGCAGGGCCGTTGCGGCGGCAAGGTCGCCAATCCGTGCGATGTGGCCGTCGCGGATGCCCAGATCGGTTCTGACCGGCGGGGTGCCGTCGCCGTCGACGACGGACCCGCCCGTGATCAGCAGGTCGTACGGCGCTTGCGGTGTCGCGCCGGAGCACCCAGCGAGCAGTAGCAGGGAGATTACGAGCGTCCGCATGATGAGCGCACCGACGGGCTCGTGCATCATAGTGCAGCCACAACTTCTTCAATCGCCGCGACGACGGCGTCGGGACGATCGAGCGGGATCCAGTGGCCGCTCCCCTCCGCAACGGCGTGACGCCCGCGACGCGAGCGTGCGGCGAGATCGGCGTGCCCGGCCAGTTGTGAAGCGTCAGAACTGAATTCGCCCGATAAGACCACCAGAGGCATCGAGCCGAAGTCCTGATCCTCGACGACCTCGGCGGCGCTGACGCCGATCGACGCAATCTGGCTGCCGAGGGCCTGGAAGAACTTGCGGTGCGTCCAACTGCGCACGGCGATGTCGAGCACGTCTGGCGCGAGCTTGCCAGCCGGAACCAGGACGCCCTCGTCGGCGCGACTGAATTCTCCGGAGCTGACCAGGCGTCCGACCGCGCGTGCCACGTCGAGCGCGCCGAGCCTGACGAGAGCGACGACCAGGTCGGTCAATCGCAGCCGGGCGGCCCGTTCGCCGTACCGACAGAGGGCGACGCCTCTTGCGACGCGCGCGCTTCGTGTGGCCGAAAGGCTGCGCCAGTCTGCCGGCATCGCCGGATCCAGCAGCACCAGCCCGGCGACATCGACAGGATGCCGACTGGCGAAGATCCGGGCCGTCAGGCCGCCGAACGAGTGTCCCACCAGCACGTAGGGCGGCGCGATCCGGGCGGCAGCCAGCAGCGCGTGAAGCTCGCTGGCGATACGCCCGGCGGTGCGCGGCAGCGGTCCCCGGTCGCTCCACCCGAAGCCGGCGCGATCGTATGCGCAGGCCCTCGCGAATCCGGAGACCGACGCCTGTATCTGGCTCCAGACGAGCGAGGACGCGCCGAGCGCCGACTCGAAGACGACAGGCACTCCTGTACCGGCGCAGTGCAGGTGCAACCGGTGCCCGCCGATGTCGATCAGGCGCCCGGGAGGTGGAGGAAGCCGCAAGGAACTTCGTCAGCTCCTGTCGTAGAACGCCGGTGGCTCGATCCCGAGCGCTCTCAGATAAACGTATCCCTGGCCGCGGTGATGAATCTCGTTGTCGATCCGGTCCTGAAACAAGCCGAAGATGACGCCCTCGTAGGCGCCAAAGGCGGTGTCGACCTCCAGGAAGCGCTCGGGCGGAATCCCCGGCCACAGCGCGTCGATCTCCCTGGTGGTCTCGTCCCAGAGGCCAAGCAGCGCTTCGCGCGTCGCCGGCACCGGCGTGCCGGAGTGATGCAGCAGATCGGACCCGCTGTCCCACTTCCCTGTGGCGATTCCGCGAACGCCCGCCGACGCCATCGAGATCATCTCGAAGGCCATCGAGGCGAACGGTCGCATCCCGCCAATCGAGTGATTGAAGAGCGCGTCCTCTGGGAAGGCCTCGATGACGCGCCGCGTCACACGGCGATGACCCTGCCAGTGGTCCAGCAGCGAGTCTGCCGGGATCGCGACCGCCGCGGCTCTTACGTCGGATGTCATGTCACACCTCCATCGAGCAGCCCCAGGTGATCCGAGGGTGTACGTAGGCCCGAACTTCAGTTCGGGCATGGCTCAATGGTGCCGGTCTATATATGACACTGAGTGTCATAATCCAGATCGCCTTGATTTTATTGCTTGAAGACGACGCCGCCCTTCATCACGAAGCTCACGCGCGCCATCTGCGTGATGTCGGCGATTGGGTCGCCAGGCACTGCGACGAGATCCGCGAGCTTGCCGGCCTCGACCGTGCCAGTCTCCTTCTCCATGCGAAGCAACTTCGCGCCTTCGATCGTCGCCGACTTGATCGCCGCCATCGGAGGCATACCCGCCTCGACCATGTAGACGAACTCGAGGCCGTTGTCGCCGTGCGGGGCCACGCCCTGGTCCGTGCCGAAGGCGATCTTCACGCCGGCGCGCCACGCGCGGCCGAACGTGTCCTGGATCTGCGGCCCGATGGCGGCGGCCTTGGGGCGCACCACCGCAGGGAAGTACCCGTCGATCTTCGATTTCTCGGCGACGAACTTGCCGGCGCTGATCGTCGGCACGTAGTAGGTCCCTTTCTCCTTCATCGCAGTGATGACCTCGTCGGACATGTAGGTGCCGTGCTCGATCGACACCACTCCGGCGCGCACCGCGCGGAGCATGCCCTCGGTGCCGTGCGCGTGTGCGGCGACATCCATGCCGTAGTCGCGTGCGGTCCTGACGACCGCGGCCAGCTCCTCGTCGGTGAACAGCGGCGCCTGGCCGCTCTTTGCCAGGCTCAACACACCACCGGTGGCGGCGATCTTGATGAAGTCCGCGCCGTCCTTGTACCGCTGCCGGACCGCCGCGCGCATCTGGTCGGCGCCGTTGGCGGTGCCAGGCAGGATCGGCGCGAGCGCTTCCTCCAGCTCCATCGCAAGGCCGTTGGTGCCGTCGCCGTGGCCGCCGGTGGTGGTCACGGATCCGGCCGCGACGATGCGCGGGCCCTTGATCCAGCCCTTCGCCACGGCATCTCGAAGTGCGAGGTTCAGCTTGTTGCCGGCGCCGCAGTCGCGCACGGTCGTGAACCCGGCGAGCAACGTCTTGCTGGCATAGGTCGTCGCTCGCAATGCCATGTCCGAAGGGTTGAGGTAGAAGCGTTCAGTATAGCCGGCGACACCGGACTGCTCGCTGGAGAGGTGCACGTGCATGTCCATCAGTCCCGGCAGCAGCGTCGCGTTCTTGAGGTCGACGACCGTGTCCCCAGGCGCCGGCGCCGCATAGCCGTCGGCGATGGAGACGATGCGGTCGCCGTCGACGGTGACGGTGACGGACGTGCGTGCGGAGTCGGCGCGGCCGTCGATCAGTCGGCCTGCGTGGATCAGGGTCTTCGCGGCTCCGTTGGCAGGCAATCCGCCACTCACGAGCGCGATCAGGGCAAGCCGCAGGCACAGTCGCATCGCCAAGGTCATCTCCTTTGGCTCCGGGCGGGTCGCGCGCCTACAGCGCGCCCTGCCGGAGCTGTTCCTTCAAGTAGTCGGTGGACCGCACGGCCAGCGCCATGATCGTCAGCGTAGGATTCTGCCATGCGCTCGACGGGAACGACGAGCCGTCCATCACGAACAGGTTCCTGATGTCGTGCGTCTGCAGGAACGGATTGAGCACCGACGTCTTTGGATCGGTCCCCATCCGCGCGGCGCCCAGCTCGTGGGCCTGGCCCCGCATGCCGGTCCAGTGAGAGACGTTGCGCGCGCCGGCGGCTTCGAGCATCTCTGCCGCCGCCACCGCCATGTCGGCCTGCATCGCACGCTCGTTGGCGCGTGGCGTGAGATGGATGCGCGACACGGGAATGCCGAACGCGTCGACGGTGTTGGGGTCGACGTCGCAGTAGTTGTCCTCGTAGCGCAGGCACTCGCCGAAGCCCTGCATCGTGATCTGCGACGCGCGCGGCTCGACCACCGCGCGCTTGTAGGCGTTGCCGTACCCCGGGGCACCCAGGTTGGCCCCGCCGCCGACGTACGTGCCGTACGCGTATCCGCGCAGGAACTCCTTCGTCGCCGGACCGCCGGGCATGTTGCGGAAGCGCACGAGCAGCGGGGAGCACGGGCGCTGGGGCCCGCCGGCGGCCGGCTTCTCGGCAAACTCGGGCAGCTCGCCGGTCGCGCCGGCGTCCGAGAAATGCGTCATCAGGCCCTTGCCGAGCAATCCGCTGGAGTTGGCAAGCCCGTTGGCATCCTGCGAGGTCGCCGAGTTGAAAAGGATCCGCACCGATTCCTGCGTCTGCGCGCAGAGCGCGATCACGCGACCGAAGATCTCCTGCGGCTGTCGCGTCTTGCGATCGATGTAGAGGACGCCACGCGCGCGGTGCGTTGAGGGATCGACCAGGACCTTGTAAACCATCGCGCCGGTGACAAGCGTGCAGCGGCCCGTGGCCACCGCATCGGCCATCGTCGTGAACGAGGCGCTGAAGTACGAGTGGGTCACGCAGCCGTGCTCGCACGGGCCGCAGTAGTGGCACGGCTGCCGTCCATGGAGCGGCCTGGTCAGATTTGCAGAGCGCCCCTGCGTGAGCGTGCGGCCGAACTTCTGTTTGAATCGCGTTCGAAGTGCGGTCTCGGCACAGGTGAACGGCATCGCCGGCTGGAAACGACCGTCTGGCAGTTCCGCCAGGCCCTCGGTCAAGCCGTTGATGCCGACGTAGTCCTCGACGAGATCGTAGTACGGGGCGATGTCGGCATAGCCGATCGGCCAGTCCACGCCGGCGCCGTCATGGGATGCGGCCTTGAAGTCGATGTCGCTGAACCGCAGGCAGGCGCGGCCCCAGATGTTCGTGCGCCCTCCCACCAGCCGCGGGCGTACCCACAGGAACGCGGGGTCGGACTTGTCGACGTACGGCTCTTCGATGTCGTTGACGAACCAGTCTGCGTTCCACTCGCGCACCGCGTACGACCCCGACTGAACAGGACGCTCACGCTCGAGCGGCCGCTTGGATCGCGCGCGATACGGCAACGCGTACGCGGGCACGTGCTCCTTGTAGTCGGCGTCGGTGAGCTGCCGGCCCGCCTCGAGCACGGCCACGCGCAACCCCGCCTCGGCGAGTCGCTTGGCCGCCCATCCACCCGAGGCGCCAGATCCCACGATGACGACGTCGAAGGTGTCACGCCGTGGCTGGATCCGCATGATCAAAGACTACCCCATGCGACAATGAGCCATTCACGCCGATGAGTCCTGACGACTTCCGTAAGGTCGCGTTGAGCATGCAGGGCGCCGTCGAAGGCTCTCACATGCACCACCCGGACTTCCGGGCCAACGGCCGCATCTTCGCGACCCTGCACGCCGACGACGAGTGGGGCACCGTCATGCTCGCGCCCGAGGAGCAGCAGGAGTTCCTGGCGCTCAAGCCGAAGATGTTCAAGCCATCCAGTGGCGCCTGGGGCCGTCAGGGGTGCACCGACGTGCGGCTCGCCGCCGCCGATCCGCGCACGCTGACTCAGGCGATGACGCTCGCCTTCGAACGCGTCATGTCGAAGCCAAAGGCGAAGCCGCGAAAGAAGGGCTGACCCGGAGGGCGTTACTTCGCCTTCCAGAAGGGGTCCTTCGCCGGCACGAACGCCACGGGCACTTCCGTCACGAATGTCTTCAGCCATCGTGTCGCGTCTTCCATCCCCGGTTGCTCGGATGGAATGTGGCCGATGATGATGAGCGCCTTCTTCTGTCCCGCCGCCACCGCGTCGTCGACGTACTCGACCGTCTCCCATTCGCGCGCCTCGCCGATCACGAGCACCTGCACGTCGCCACGCTGAAGCGCCTTGCGGTGCATCGCAAACCCGGCCGCGCCCGGGACCAGCGCGAGGGTGGTGACCTTCAGCGACGGATCGCCGACGACGCGCAGCGCGTGCGGCGCCAGGCGCTTCTGGACGTCGGCCACCACCGAGGACAGCGGCGTCTCGGGCATCGTGACGATCCAGGGCGACTCCTTGTCCTGGAAGGCCGACCACCCCAGCGCGCGGAGCACGCCAGTCTGGATCAGGTCGGGCCGCTTGCGGTGCGAGTAATCGTGGAAGCGCCAGACCACCATGTTGTGGTCCGCGATGAACTTCAGCTTGGCCGCGGTCACCGGATCCTTCTCGCCGACGAGGCCGTCGGTCGGGTCGAGGTGGTCGTAGAAGGTGGGCTCGTGCGTGATGACCAGGTTCTGGCCTGCCGCTGCCGCGCGCTGCAGCACGTCGAGCGTCGCCATCATCGTGAGCGCGATGCCCTTCACCGGCGTCTCCGGATCGCCGGCCTTGATGGTGTCGACGGTCGGCTCGGTCCACGGCACTCCGACGTTCGCCTTGATGCGCTCGATGACCTGACGCGCGGTCAACGGCTGCGCTCGAGCTGCCACTGGCGCGGCAGCGAGCGCCACAAACGCCATCAGGATGGACGAAAGACGGCGACAGCAACCAGGCGAGGCGGTCATGGCTTCATAACGATGCGCCAGGCCTTTCCCGGAACGCAATCACTGAATCGCCGCCAGCACTGTTGCCCATGATGCGCCTGAGGTGCCGATCTGATAAGGTCCCCAGCCGAGGATTCACTCCCATGCGCCGACTCGATCTTCGCACTTCTTTGTTCCTTGCTTCGATGTCTTTTGTTGCGCTGAGTGTGATGCTCGGCGCGCGACAAAGCCCTGCGCCGCCGCCGCCGAATTTCGACCCCGTGCTCGGGCGGTGGGACCTCACGGTCCAGGGCGCGAGCGGTCCGTACCCTTCGTGGGTGCAGGTGCAGCTTCGCAAGGAGACGGAGCTGCAGGGTCGATTCGTCGGCCAGTTCGGCAGCGTGCGGAATATCACGAAGATTGGCTATGGCGACGGCACGCTCGCCTTCGATGTGCCCGTTCAGTACGAGACGAACAAGAGCGACCTCCATTTCGTGGGCAAGCTCGTCGGCGACACGCTGGAAGGGACCACGCTCGGTGCGGACGGCGCGGCCCTGAAGTGGACTGGCGTGCGCGCGCCGGCATTCGGGCCCGACAAGCAGGTGACGTGGGACGCGCCAGTGGAGCTCTTCAACGGCCGCGATCTGGCAGGGTGGAAGCCGCGCGGCTCCGCACACCCCGGTTGCTGGGGCGTCGTCGATGGCGTCCTCACCAGCACGCCGCCGTGCGTGGATCTGATCAGTGACCGCAGTTTCGGCGATGCAAAACTTCACGTGGAGTTCACGTATCCCGCCAAGAGCAACAGCGGCCTGTACTTGCGCGGCCGGTACGAGGTCCAGATTCAGGACGACGCGGGGCGAGGGCTCGATGCGTTGCGGATGGGCGGAGTCTACGGATTCATTCGTCCATATGTCGACGCAGCTGGCCGTGCGGGCGACTGGCAGAGTTACGACATCACCCTGCGGGGCCAGCGCGTGACAATCGCGCTCAACGGCAAGACCATCGCCGACAACGAGGTGATCACCGGCATCACCGGCGGCGCGCTCGACAGCGCCGAGGGCACGCCCGGGCCACTCATGCTGCAAGGCGACCACGGGAAGGTGTCGTTCAGGAAGATCACGCTGACGCCGGCGAAATAGCGCTTCGCCCTGCCATTGGCGTCCACGCCTACCGACCCGATGGGAAGTAGAATGCGGTCGCAGGCCATGATCGGCAAAACAGTTTCGCATTACGCGATCCTCGAGACGCTGGGTCATGGGGGTATGGGCGTCGTCTACAAGGCCACTGACACCAGGCTCGGGCGGACGGTCGCGCTCAAATTCCTCTCCGACGATCTCTCGCACGACGGTCTCGCCATCGAACGGTTTCAGCGCGAGGCGCGAGCGGCGTCCGGGTTGAACCATCCGAACGTTTGCGCGGTCCACGACATCGGCGAGCACGAGGGACGCCACTTCATCGTCATGGAGTACCTGGAGGGAGCGCCGCTCAATCGGCGCATCGCGGGCACGGCGTTGCCCGTCGGGCAAGTCCTCGAGTTGGGCATCGAGATCGCCGATGCGCTGGTCGCAGCGCACCAGCTCGGTATCGTGCATCGCGACATCAAGCCCGCCAACATCTTCGTGACCGAACGAGGGGCTGCCAAGTTGCTCGACTTCGGGCTGGTCCAGGCGCAGGCCCGCGTGGCGGGCCATGGCGCCGACACGGCGGCGGGCACGGCGCTGAACCATCTGACCGGCACAGGCACCATCGTCGGCACCGTGGCGTACATGTCGCCCGAGCAGGTGCGAGGCGAGGTCCTCGACGCCCGGACGGACCTGTTCTCTCTTGGCACCGTGCTCTACGAGATGGCCACGGGACGCCAGGCGTTTGCCGGGACGACGTCTGGCACGATTCACGACGCGATCCTGAACCGCGCACCGGTGGCTCCGGCGCGGGTGAATCCGGACGTGCCGGCGCGGCTCGAAGAGATCATCAACCGGGCGCTCGAAAAGGACCGCACACTCCGGTACCAGAACGCCTCGGACTTGCGCGCGGACTTGCAGCGGCTGCGGCGCGACCTTGACTCGGGCCGTGCCACGGCCACGTCTGTCGCGGAACCTCGCCGGCCATCGGCGGCGTGGTGGCGCCGACCCGTGACGCTGGTTGCGGTGACCCTCGCGCTGGCGGCGCTGCTGGTGACGGCCTGGCGGTTTGCTGGCGTGCCTGCCAGCGGCGGGGCCATTGATTCAGTGGCGGTGCTCCCGTTTCTCAACGGCACCGGCAACCCGGAGACGGAGTATCTGAGCGACGGCCTCACCGAGAGCCTCATCCGGACCCTGTCGCAGTTCCCGAGCCTGCGCGTGCCGGCGCGCAGCACGGTATTTCAGGTACAAGGGCAAGGACACCGACCCGCGGCAAGTCGGTCGAGACCTGCGAGTACGCGCCGTGCTGTCGGGGCGCCTGCTACAGCATGGCGACACGCTGGTCCTGAGAACCGAGCTTGTGGATGTGGCCGATGGATCGCAGCTCTGGGGCGGCGAGCATACGAGCAGGGCCGCTGGCGTGTTCGAGCTGCAGGACTACTTGTCGCGTGAGGTCTCGGACAAGTTGCGGCTGCGATTGACCGTCGAGGAGAAGGAGCGCCTCACGAAGCGGTACACCAACGACCGCACCGCGTACCAGCTGTACCTGCAGGGCGAATACCACCGGAACAAGATGAGTCCTGAGGGGCTCCGAAGGGCCGTCGAGTTCTTCAACCAGGCCGTGGCCAGGGATTCGCGATTTGCGCTGGCTTATGCGGGACTGGCCCATACCCACAATCAGGCCTCCTTTTTCAACCTCGAGCGTCCGCGGGACGTGATGCCGAAAGCCAAGGACGCGGCGGCACGGGCGCTTGAAATCGACCCCGGGCTGGCCGAGGCCCACATCACATTGGGCTGGGCCAGTTTCACGTACGACTGGGACTGGTCTGCCGCGACGCGGCACTTCGAACAGGCACGCGCGCTCAACGCCGCGGCCGTGGACAACCATCCCAACTATCCGTTCTTCCTCACCGTGGCCGGACGCTCGGAGGACGCGATCCGCGTGGCTCGGCAGACGTTCGAGCGCAATCCGGTGTCGGCGTTGCTCAGCCATACCCTCAGTGTCCAACTTGCTCTCGCCGGTCGACATGACGAAGCGGTCGCGGAGTGCCGGAGAACGGTCGAACTCGATCCGAACTTTGCAGTCTCCTATGAGGTAATGGCGGCGACGCTGGCAGCCGAAGGCGAGTATCGAGAGGCGCTTCCGCACGCGGAGAAGGCCCACGCGCTGAACCCGTTCAACGACTACAGCGCTGCACTGGTGGGCTTTCTCCGCGCGCAAGTCGGCGATCGAGAAGAGGCGCGTCGTACGCTGGAGCGGCTGGAGGCCAAGAGGAGCCAGCGGTACACGCCGGCCATCTCAATCGCCCTCGTCCACACCGGACTTGGCGACCGCGAACGCGCGTTCGAATGGCTCGAGAAGGCCTATGAGGAGCGCTCCAACCGCCTGGCGTATCTTGGACGCGAGCTCGTGTGGGAGAGCCTGCGATCCGATCCGCGCTTTGCGGCGTTGCTCGCGCGGATCGGGTTGCCGAACTAGAGCGACGAATCGCAGGAGGGCTGGCCGTGAGCGCAAGCGCGCGCACCACGTCTTACCCGCTACAATGACAGCTGTGGCGGTTGCGGTCCTGATCGTCAACTTTCGAGGCTACGGGGATTTGCACCGGTGCCTCGGCTCCTTGGCGCCGCATCTGCGGGCTGACGACGAGGTTATCGTCGTCGATCACGAAAGCGATCCGCGGCAACTGAAGACAGTCGAGGCCTGCTTTCCTGCCCTCACGGTGATTCCGACGAAGTCCAACGCCGGCTTTGCCGCCGGCGTGAACCTGGCGGCGCGGCATGCGACGACACCGTTCCTGCTGCTGCTCAATCCCGACACCATCGTGCAGGGGCCCGTCCTGGCCGTGTTCGAGACCTGGCTGCGGCAACACCCGGGCACGCATGTGATCGGACCTCGCATGCTCAACCCGGATGGATCGACGCAGCCATCGGCACGTCGAAGGCCCGGGGTGTCCACGCTGTTTGGTGGCCGCTCGAGCTGGCTCACCCGCCGCCGCCCGCGCAATTGGTGGTCGAGGCGCAACCTCCTCGGACTGGACGCTCGCACGCCGCTCGACGTCGACTGGATCGCCGGCGCCTGCCTGATGACGCGACGGGACGTGTTCGAGCGGCTCGGCGGGCTCGACGAGCGGTTTTTCCTTTACTGGGAAGACGCCGACTATTGCCGTCGTGTCAACGTGGCAGGCGGTCGATGCACGTATCTGCCATTGCTCGACGTCAAGCACTTCGGCGGAGGATCAGCCAGGTACGATCAGGCGCTGGCGATTCGCGCCTTCCACGCGAGCGCTTACTACCTCTACTGGAAGCGCAGCGGAATCGCCGGCCGGGTGCTGGCGCCACTGGTGCGTGTCGCGCTGCATCTTCGCGGCGAGTGGCGCCTCCGGCGCGCGCTTCGGGAACAGCCTGCATCCGGTGTCGATTTAATGCGGAACGCCTGCGACCCGATCCGCGCGTGCGAGACTGCCCGCGCGGATCGGCTTGCCGATGTGGAACGGCCCCGCAGGAGGGCTAGCTCATGATCGCGGAAATCTCGCGCCGCGCTTCCTGTCGCGCCCGCACCACTTCAGCGGCCGCATTCACGCCAGGCTTCGACTCGCGAATGGCCGCGGCAAGCGTCTTGCCCTCGTCGAGCACGCGATGCTTGAGGACCATGAACGGCACTTCAGTGTTGTGCGCGGCGTAGGCGACGGTCGCAAACTGCTCCGCGCTGGCAAACCCTTCGGCCGCGATCTCCATCTTCGTGCCGCGGTTGAGGACCGGCTTGAGCCGATCGTGGAGCGCCGGCGTCGACGCCGGAAGCGCTGCGGCCTTGCTCACGCGTGCCGCGCGCCGAGGCGCGGGTGCCTTCGCCGCCGCAGGCGCCGCGGGCTCGGCCATGTCGGCGACCATCGCGGCGGTCGATCGCCAATCGTTATCCATCAAACGAGGCACGGCCCAGACGCCCAGCGCAATCGCGCCGGCAAGCCCTGCCGTGAGTGCCACTTTCCTTCGCGTTGTCACAACCCACCTCCCTCGAAGTCAGGGCGCCACAGGTCAACAAACAAAAACTCGTGCCACCCATTTCCACGTGGAAATCGGGGATTCCTGCAGCTGAGCTCGCTTCAGGTGGGTCGCATTTACACGGCAGGAGGCACGAAAGGGGAGCGTCACAGCGCGAAGGTGAACAGCACCAACGTCACGGTGTCGGCATCGCGATCGCGCCGCAGCGGTGCTGGGCTGTGCCGGTCGACGGACACGTTGTTCAGAATTTCAGGGGAGGCCCCACATTGACGACGCCGTATCGCTCACGCGCAATCTGACGGTCCTCCTCAGTGCCAGTACCGAAGTAGCTTCCCCGGGCATCGAGGTCGCGGAAGAACTGCTCCATGCGCCCGGCTGGCGTGAACCCGACGAGGAGACGGCCCGGCGTGTTGCCGACGAACGCGAACGCGTGCGGCACGCGCCGGGGACCGAGCACCGCGTCACCTGGGCGCAGGTCGTAGCGCCGGTCGCCGACTTCCACGATGTACTCACCGGCCAGACAGTAGAACAGCTCGTCTTCCTCGAGGTGCAGGTGCTTCGGCGGGCCGCCCCTGCCACCGCTCGGCTGCTCGGTGAGGAAGAAGGCGCCGCCGGTATCCTCGGACGAGACCTTGACAAGAATCAGGTTGCCCTCGGGCAGTTTCAGGGGTCGATTGAGCCGGCTCTCGCCGCTGGCGACCTTGACGCCGGCCGCTGACGGTGCAGCCGTCTGAGCGCCGAGGACCGCGGCCGGAAGTCCGGCCATCGCTTGAATCAACGTTCGACGTCGAAGCCTGGCCTGACGCACGGTGACCTCCACGGGACGGCAACTATAGCGCTTCAATGTGGGTCGAACAGCGCTCTGTTATCAAGTGTTCGCACGGTCGCAGTAGACGGTCGCGCAGAGACATGGTGCAACCCGATTACCTCACAGCGACCCCGCTGCCCGGGCCACGCGGAGTTGTGCCAAGATGCCGATCGAGCCACTCGAGGTACCGCTGGACCACGTTGATCCGATGCGCCTCTTCGACGTAGTCATGCCACTCCCGCGGATAGGCGACCAGTCGGATCTGCGCTCCGGCGAACCGCAGTGCCTGGTACAGCTGGACGCTCTGGAGAAACGGCACCTCCTCGTCCAGCACGCCATGGTCGATGTGAAGAGGCGTCCAGTCCCGGCGAACATGTGCGAGCGGCGAGCGATCCGACAAGAGCTCCAGGCGCTCGTACCACCACACGTTCCAAAGGCCGAGCGTTTCATGAACCGGTTCCCGGCAGGAGCCGATGTAAGACGCCCAGTCGGTGATCGGAGCGGTTGCTATGGCCGCCTTGAATCGATCGCTGTACATCCCGGCGGCGAGAGCCGCCAGGTAACCACCGTAGGAATGTCCCTGAATCGCGACTCGATCGGCATCGACCAGACCCTTGTGGATCAGGTGATCCACGCCGCCCAGAACGTCCTGCAGGTCTTTGCCTCCCATGTCCCCCTGGTTCGCTCTGGAGAACGCAACACCGCGGCCGATGCTGCCGCGGAAGTTTGGATAGAGCACCGCGTAGCCGCGACCCGCAAACACCTGACCTGGCCCCTGTGGATACGTCAGGTCGAACGAATTGACCGCTGCAGCGTGGGGTCCACCGTGCAGAATCACCACGAGCGGGTACCGGACTCCTGTTCGCTCGTCCAGCGGATGGATGAGGACTCCCTCGATCCTCAGCCCGTCGGCGGACGTCCACTCGATGGTCTCCTGTCTGGCGAGCCGACTGCGCTCCAGGAAGCCGTTGTGACTGGTGAGACGCCGAAGCTCTCTGCCATCCGTAGTGCCGACGTACAGCTCCTCGGCATGCGTGGCCGTGTTCATCGGCGCGGCAAACATCCTGCGGCCGGCATCGAGGCTCAGTCCTGTGCTGACGCCGATCTGAACAAAAACGAAGGACTCCTCTCCACCGCCCACGGCGCGCGCGACGCCTCCGCCAGCCGGCCCGGTCCGCTTGAGCGCGGTTCGAGTCCCTTCGATGGCGCCAAACAGCAGCGTCGCCGTATCCTGCCAGCCGACCCAGAAAACGGCGCCCTCGTAGCCGGAGGTGAGATCGACGGCCTCGCCGCCGGCCGCCGGTACGACAAACAGCGACTGCGCCGTGGAATCGCGCATCGACGTGGCGCCGACAAACGCGAGATGCGCGCCGTCTGGCGACCACGCCATGGGGCCCAGCTGCCCCTCCGTGCGGGCAAGCGGGGCGAGCGGACCGCCGCCGGCTGGAACGGAATACAAGCGACGGAAGTTGCGAGATGAAATCCAGTCCGTACTTTCCGTCACTTGCAGAGCGAACGCCTTTCCGCTCGGTGACCAGAGGAAGTCCCACACCGTCCGATCGGGTGGCGTGAGTGCCCGCGGCGCACCTTCGGGAAGGCCCTTGACGAACAGCCGGACGTGGGGGCCGGACTCCCCGTAGACGAAGGCATCGTCTCCCTTTCGCTCTCGGTTGGCGATGGACTCTGGAACGGGTTCCGCAGCCAGATAACCGAGCGACCGCCCATCAGGGGAAAGCGCGAACGCGCGAACGTCGGTCGGCGCGCTGGTGAGCGCACGAGGCGAGAGGTCTCCTAGCGGCAACGCGTACACCTGTCGATGCGCGCCGCGGGATTTGATCTCCGCAATGAACGCCAGGCGCGCGCCGTCCGGTGACCAGGAAGGCGAGACCGGAGCGTGTTCGGCCGAAACCAGCAAGCGCGGCTTGCCCCCTGCGGCCGGGATCAGAAACAGGTCGCGGGCCCGGCCTCGCGCCGCCTGTCCCGGAGCTGCCGGAAGCGAACGTATGTACGCGACCCATCGCGCATCGGGGCTGATGGCGGTTTCTTCGATCCATGCAACGCGGGCGAGGTCCTCGGCTGTCAGCTGCGCGGCGGCATCGGCCGCGCTGACGACGAGGACTATCGCAAGGAGCGCAGCCAATCTAACGGCCCGCTCCGAGCTGGCGAATGCGCTGATTGGGTTCATCGAACCTCCTCTTCCACTGGCCAAAAGGAGCGTGGCCCGGTCGATGACGTTTCCGTCCAAGATAACCGTCTCTGGCGTCCTCGGCGACGAGGATCAAGTTTCGGAGGTTCTGTTACACGCTCTTACGGTGTAGGGTGCTCAACAGTACCTGGCACCTGCAGGAGGTCAGCCATGCCATCACGCCGAGAGTTCCTCACCACCGTCGCCACCGCTCTTGCCGCGTCGCGCGCGACGCCGGCTGGCGCCGTGTCGCCACAGGCCGCGGTTGCGAGTCCGCTGAATGGCCCCATCGGCCTGCAACTGTGGAGCCTTCGCGAACACCTGCCCAAGGACTTGCCTGGGACGCTCGCCAAGGTGAAGGCGATGGGTTTCGTGGAAGTCGAAGGCGCCGGCCTGTGGGGCCACAGCGCCGCTGATTTCCGGAAGGCCCTGGACATCGCAGGGCTGCGATGTCAATCCGCGCACATGGGCTACGAGCGGCTGCGCGACGATGCGGCGGGCGCGTTTACGGAAGCCAAATCGATGGGCGCCAGCTGGGTCGTGTGTCCCTGGATTCCTCACGACAAGGGATTCACACGCGAAGTCGCGACGGCCGCCGCCGAGTTGTTCAACCGGGTCGGCAAGGCGGCTCACGAAGCCGGGCTGCGCTTTGCGTATCACTGTCACGGCTACGAGTTCATTCCGTCGACCGAGGGCACGTTGTGGGACACGCTCGCCGGCGCAACCGATCCGCAGCAAGTGGCCATTCAGGTGGATGTGTTCCATACCTTTCACGGCGGGGGCGATCCGGCTGCCGTGATCGCAAAGCTCGGACCGCGTGCGACGAGCCTGCATCTCAAGGACCTGAAGAAGGGCGCGCCGGTGACGGCGGGAGCCGGCGTGGGCACGCCCGATATCGACGTGCCGGTTGGGACCGGGCAGATCGACATGCCGGCGGTTCTTGCGGCCGCGCGCAAGGCCGGCACGACGCTGTACTACGTCGAGGACGAGAGCGCGACCCCACTGGCCAACATCCCGAAGAGCCTGGCATGGCTCCAGGCCTTCCGTTATCCGGCCGCTCGTTGAGGCCCGATCATGAGAAGCATCGCCTTCACCGTCCTTGCTGGCGCGGCCGTCACGGCGCTATCCGCACAGGCGCCTGCGACAACAGGCTTCAAGCTTGGCACGTTCGAACGGAAGGACACGCCGTTTGTCGGCGTCGTGCTCCGTGACGCCGTGGTGATCGACCTGGCCGCGGCCGACGCGGCAGTGACGCCGGCGCCAAGCGTTGCCGCGCCGCGCGACATGAAGGACCTGATCGCCCGCTACGACAAGGGCGTGCGCGGCCGGATTCTCGAGCTCATCGCACGCGTCAACGCCGCAGGCGCCGTCCGCCCGTCCTGGGTCCTGGACCTGTCGTCGCTCAAGACCCTGCCGCCGATCATGTATCCCCAGACGATGCTGAACATGGCCGTGAATTACCGCGAGCATGCGCTCGAGATGGGCGGCGCGGCCACCTCGCCCACGGGCCCGGGTGCGGCGCTGCCGGAAACCAGGAGCGCGCCGGGCATCTGGGAACGTCAGGCGGACGACACGCGGTGGAACCCGTACCTGTTCACCAAGCTGCCATCGGCGGTGATTGCCGCCGGGGAGTCGATCCAGTTGCCCGCGGGCCGCACGCAGATCGACTGGGAGTGCGAGCTCGGCGTCGTCATCGGCGCACGGGCCTCGAGAGTCGGGGCGGACCTGGCGCGCGATTACATCTTCGGGTACACGATTGAAAACGACGTGTCGGATCGCGGCGGCCGCGGCGACACGCGTCACGGCAGCGACTGGCTGATCGCCAAGTCCCACGACACCTTCGCACCGCTGGGCCCGTTCATCGTCCCGAAGGAGTTCGTGCCCGATCCGCAGAAATTGAAGGTCGTTTTCAAGCTCAACGGGCAGGTGATGCAGGACGCCAACACGTCGTTGATGATCCACACGGTCGTCGAGCAGGTGTCGTACGCCTCGCACATCCTGACGCTGCGTCCAGGCGACGTGATCGCCACCGGCAGCCCGGCCGGCGTCGGCTCGGCCAGGAATCCGCCGATTTTTCTCAAGGCCGGTGACATCTCGGAATGCACCTACGAGGGCGTTGGGACGCTGAGGAATCCGGTCGCGGGGCCGAGTTAGCAGTGTTCCTTGTGCGCTGACGCGCCTGTCCTGGAAGGATCCGCGGATTTGGGGATTTCGAGATTTGTTGCTCGGAATTGCTGGCACGCTCTCCCGCTGTTTTGACACTGACATGCGGCGGCCGGTAATAGCGGAACCCGCGCGAACCCGCGGCGAAGCCGCGGCAGTGAGACGAGGAGAGGCGGGAAGATGAGAGCCCTGAGGTCGGATGGCTTTCATCTTCTCGCCTCTTCTCGTCTCACCGACCGGCCGCTGCGCGGCCGGTGTCGCGCGGGTTCCTCAGCGCCCGAGAATCTCCTGAATCCTGTAATCCGCGGATCAATTTGCCGCCGCACAATGATGTCAAGCCAGCGGCCATGACTGATCACCGCACTTTCTCCCGTTCCTCGAAGGGGCGCCTGACCGATCGCGATCTCGGCCGCTTCCCTGATGACACGTTGTTCGATCGCGTGGCGCGGGCCGTGTGCCACGCCGGGTGTCTGCCGCGCAAGGAGCTATACGAGGCGTGGGAGGTGGCTCGGCGTGTCCGGCGGCTGTTTCGCGGAGGCCGCGTCGTCGATCTGGGCGGCGGTCACGGGCTGCTCGCACACGTGATGCTGCTGCTCGACAACTCGTCGGCGGAAGCGCTGGTCGTCGACAAGACTTTCCCGGCGTCCAGCACGACGCTGCACGAAACGCTGGTGCAGGCCTGGCCCAGACTTGCTGGCCGTGTCGGGTTTCTTGCAGGCGATATCGAGGACGTCGAGATCGTCTCCACCGACGTCGTGGTCTCGAGCCATGCCTGCGGCGCTCTGACCGACGTCGTGCTTGGGCGCGCCCTGTCGGCTCGCGCGCGTGTGGCCGTCCTGCCGTGTTGTCACGACCTCGACGCGTGCGACCCCGGTGCGCTCTCGGGATGGGTCGACGGCCCGCTGGCCATCGACCTCCGGCGAGCGCTCGATCTCGAACGGCAGGGCTATCGGATCTGGACGCAGGCGATTGCCAAGGACATCACACCCAAGAACCGGCTGCTGATCGGCGCACCGCTTTCGACCTGACTCTCGCCCTCACACCGTCGCGTACGCGCGCACGGGGTAAGTCGCGCGCGAGGCCTGTCGGCTCGAGTAGTCGCAGATGACGGGCGCGGGCAGGCCTGCGGCCAATCCGGCCCTCGGCCTGCGAGAGTGAAGATCCGCGGACCGGGCCGGGATACACTCATCGCCTCCCCGGTCGCGAAGGAGCGCTTCACATGAGCACCCCGTCAAGACCAAACGGCTACCCGGCCGTGTCGCCGTATCTGGTCGTGCCAGGCGCGCAGGCAGTCATCGACTTTGCGGTCAAGACGTTTGGCGCGGTCGCGCTGCGCAGATACGACAGGCCCGACGGCACGGTGATGCATGCGGAGTTCCGCATCGACGATTCGGTCGTGATGGTCGGCGATGCGGGGTCGCAGTGGCCGGCAATCCCGACCTTCCTGCACGTTTACGTCGACGATGTGGATCAGACCTACCGGCGGGCACTCGATTCCGGCGGCGTGTCGGTGCAGGCGCCGCAGCAGAAGCCAGGCGATCCCGATAAGCGCGGCGGCGTCAGGGACCCGGGCGGCAATACGTGGTGGATCTCGACGCAGGTGTCGCGCTGAGCGCGGAACAGGGTGTCCCTCTCGAGGGGCTGTGATAGGGTCTCGACATGCGCTACTCCACACACGTCTCCCGTCGCTCGTTTCTGGCGCTCGCCGGCGCGCTGCCCCTTGCCACGCGCGCGGCCTTTGCCGCGTCGAAGATCCCGGTCGGCCTCGAGCTGTACAGCGTGCGCGACTTCCTCGCCAAGGATCTGACTGGCACGGTTCGGGCCGTCGCGAAACTGGGCTACGAGGTCGTGGAGTTCTACTCGCCGTACCTCCAGTGGACGCCGCAGCAAAGCGGCGAAGTGCGTAAGCTGCTCGCCGATCTCGGCATCAAGTGCCCGTCGACGCACAACGATCACAGGGTGTTCACGCCCGAGGGCTTGCAGAAAGCGATCGACCTCAATCAGGCCATCGGCAGCAAGGCCATCATCATGGCCAGCGCCGGGCCGGCCAAGACGATCGACGACTGGAAGGCGGTGAGCGATCGCCTCAACGCCGCCGCCGACAGGCTGCGTCCGCTGGGGATGGTGGCCGGGTACCACAACCACGGCATCGAATGGAAACCGGTGGAGGGTCAGCGGCCGATGGACATCATCGCGTCGCGCACCGCCAAAGACGTCGTGCTGCAGTTCGACGTCGGCACGTGTGTCGCCGAAGGCGCCGACCCGGTTGCGTGGATCAAGGCCAACCCCGGGCGCATCAAGAGCCTGCACTGCAAGGACTGGGCGGCCGGAGGCAAGGGGTACGCGGTGCTGTTTGGCGAGGGCGATGCCCCGTGGAAGCAGATCATCGAGGCGGCCGAGTCCGGCGGCGGCGTCGAGTACTACCTGATCGAGCAGGAGGCGGGGCCAGCCGACGAGCAGCTCAAGCGCGCCGAGTTGTGCCTGGCCAACTGGAAGAAACTCCGGGGCTGACGCTCTCCGGCATTCAGCCGACGCCGATCACGAAGTCCCGGTCGGGATCGAGGTCGGAGGGATTGACCTCGGTTTCGGCGGGTTGCTTGACCACCCGTTCGCCCTCCCGCAACTCGACTTCGAGGCGATAGCGGCCAGGCGGCACCTTCAGCGTGTACGTGCCGGCGTTGTTGGTGGTTGTCTCGAACTTCTCGCCCGTCGCGATCGACACGGCTCGCACGACCCGGCTCACGACCGCGGCGTTTCCGCTGGTCCGGATGTGTCCGGCAATGGTTCCTGCCTGACTGACCGGCTTCTCCCCTCGATCGACGACCGGGACTCCCGTTCGACAGCCGCCGAGCGCAAGGGCCGTCACCGCCACGAGCAACGCGCATCGAACTGTCATGGGACCATCGTAACGCCGCCGCCCTCCTGCCTCTCCTTGACAATCTAGGAAAGGGTGCGTATCGTTCTCCAAGATTATCTAGGAGTCCGATGCCGAAATCGTCCGACCTGCTCCAGGGCACGCTCGACATGCTGATTCTGAAGACGGTCTCGCTGGGCCCGCTGCACGGCTACGGCGTGCTGCTTCGACTCCAGCAAATCTCTGGCGAGCGCCTGCAGATTCAGCAAGGCTCCCTCTACCCCGCCCTGTATCGGCTCGAACACCAGGGCCTCATCCGCAGCGAGTGGGGCACGTCGGACAACAACCGCAAGGCCAAGTACTACTCGCTCACTGCGGCCGGGCGCCGTCGGTTTCAGGACGAAGCGCGCAACTGGGAGCGCATGGCCGACATCGTCACCAGCGTCCTGAGCACGTCGCCCGAGGAGCGATAGGCGACTCCTAGCGCTTGATGCTCGTCAGGAGCTGCTTGAACCTCGGGTCGCCTCGTAACCAGGCGAACGCCGGTTCAACCGGCAGAAACGGGATCCACCCGGACTTGCTGGCCCGCACCTTTTCCAACCAGTCGAGCGTCACGTCTTTTTGTCCCAGGCCGGAAGCGATCAGCCCAAACAGGAACGGCGCGACGAACCGTTCGCCCGCCTCGGCAGTCAGGTCGAGGCGAATGGCTTCCGCGTCATCGCGGCGCCCGGACGCGGCCAGCGCATGCGCCAGCCACGCGCGCATGTAGGACGATTGGGTGCCGCGTGCGACCGCCGCCTCCAGCTCTCGCACGGCATCTTCATGCCGCCCGATCTGCCGATAAGTCTGGCCCAACGCCCAGTGTGCGGCCGTCAAGTCCGGGTGTACGGCCAGCGTCTGCTCGAACTGCCGAATCGCGTCCTCGTACTTGCCGGCGTAGTAGAGCGTCGCACCTAAGGTCGTGCTCGCAATTGCCGAAAGCGGGTCCAGCTCCAGCGCCCGCCGGGCTGACGACACCGCCTCGTCGAACCGCCCCAGGGCCGTCAGGACCTCGGAGCGGTACTGATGCGCGCGTGCGTAGCTTGGATTGAGCGTGATGGCCCGCGCGAGATCGCGATCGGCGCCGGCAAGGTCCCAATCGGCGTTGAAGCGCACCATGCCGCGGGCGGCATAGCCCTCGGGCAGCTCGGGATCGAACTCGAGCGCGCTGTCGGCAGCGGCCCGCGCCTGCGTCAGCAGCTCCGCCGGAGGCCCCACCTCCATGCCCGGACCTCCCAGCAGGCGGTAGCAGTCGGACAGCCCCGCGTACGCGCTCGCGTATTCCGCGTCGAGCGCCGTGGCCTCTTCGAACATCGCGACGCACTGGCGCAGGCCTGCCTCGGTCGCCTCATGGCGGAAGGCCCGGCCCTTCAGCGTCCGATCGTAAGCGGCAATGTTCGGCGATCGACGGGTCGCGCGCGCCAGCACAGGCGAGAGCACGCCGCCCAGCGACTGCGCGATGCGCCCGGCGACGTCACGCTGCAGCATCAGGACATCGTTGAGGTTCCGCTCGTACGTCTCCGCCCACAACGGCGTCTGACTGTTCACGTCCGTCAACTTCGCCGTGATGCGGACTCGCGCCGCGTCGCGGCCGACGCTCCCCTCGAGCAGGTAGTCGACGCCAAGTTCCTGCCCGATCTGGATCACATCCTTGCGCGAGGCCTTGTATTGCATCGCCGTCGTGCGCGCGATGACGTAAACGCGCTGAGGGTCGAGCGCGCCCAGCTGCGCGATCGTCTCGTCGGTGATGCCATCGCTGAAGAACTCGTCGTCCGGGTTGCCGCCCCGATTCTCGAACGGCAGCACGACGAGCAGCTCTTCGCTCGAAGCGCCTCGCCACAGCCGGTCGCGAGACAGCCAGGCGCCGGCGATCGCGATGAGCGTCGCCACCGCCGCCAGGAGCCGGCGCTGGGTCGCCCGCCGTGGACGTGATTGATTTGCCTGCGATCTAGCCAAAGTCGGCGACCACCGGCGCGTGATCGCTGGTGCCTATCTCCGCCAGGACCGTTCCACGCATCGCGCGCGACGCGAGCCCGTGGCTGGCCAGGACGTAGTCGATGCGCCAGCCGATATTGCGTTGGCGCAGGTTTCGCCACGGCGCCCACCACGAGAACATGTCCTCGCGGTCCGGGTTGAGCGCGCGTCCCACATCGACGAGGCCCCCCGCCAGCATCCGGTCGAACACGGCGCGCTCGTCGGGCCGCTGGCCGATGGCGCCGACCTTTCGCTCCTTGGGGTGCAGGTCGCGGTCGGTATGCGCGACGTTGAGGTCGCCGCAGAGCACCAGCGGCTGCTCGCGCGTGACCAGGTCGGACGACCAGGCGGCCAGATCCTCCAGAAACTTCATCTTGGCGGGGTAGTCTTTCCCGCCGTTTGGCACGTAGACGGACGCCACCATGGTGCCATCGACGACCACGGTGGAGACGCGCGTCTCGAAGTCAAACGGCGGATGTCCGAACATTGGCGGCAGCGCCGCGATCTCCTTGCTGACAAACATCGCGACGCCCGAGTACCCGCCCGCCCCGTGCCAGTGGCACCAGTAACCCTCGGGCTCGAACAGCAGCGGCGGCAGCTGGTCGGGCTTCGCCTTGATCTCCTGCAGGCAGACGATGTCGGGACGGTCGCGGGCGATCCAGTCGATCACTTGCGCATTTCTTGCCCGGATGCCGTTGACGTTCCAGGTCGCGATTCTCATAGAACTCGGGTTCACAGGTTCACAGGTTCACGGGTTCACAGGTTCACGGGTTCACAGGTTCACGGGTTCACAGGTTCACAGGTTCACGGGTTCACAGGTTCACAGGTTCACAGGTTCACTGGTTCATTGGCGTAACATTCTGGCGCATGGCAGCAATCACCCGCAGGGATTTCATATCCACCACGGCTGGTGCGGTGTTGGCCTCGACGGTTTGGCCTGCATCGGTGCAAGCGGCGGGCCACGCGCTCGGGCTGGACAATTTCTCCGTTCGCGCGATGGAGTGGAAAGCGCCGCGCCTGGTGGAGTACGCTGCGTCGCTTGGCTGCGACTCGCTCTTCATCACCGACTTGGACGCCTTCGAGTCGATGGACGACGCGGCCCTGCAGGCGATCCGGCAGCAGGCCGCCAGCACGAACGTCAAGATTCAGCTCGGCACCTGGAGCATCGACCCCACGTCCAAGGCCTTCAGGCCGAAGTGGGGCTCTGCCGAAGAGCATCTGGCGCTAGGCATCCGGGCGGCCAGGGCGCTCGGATCGCCGATCCTGCGAGTCGTGCTGGGCACATTCGAGGACCGGCTCACAGACGGCGGCATCGCGCGTCACATCGAGCAGGTCGTCAAGGTCTGCCAGTCGCAGAAGAGCCGCGCGGTCGACGCCGGCGTGAAGATCGCCGTCGAGAACCACGCTGGCGACATGCATTCCACCGAGCTCGCGCAACTCGTCGAGGCTGCCGGCAAGGACTTGGTCGGCGTGAACCTCGATTCGGGCAATGCGCTGTGGACGCTGGAGGATCCGATCGACAACCTGCGCACGCTGGCGCCCTACGTGCTGACCACCAGCCTTCGCGACTCGGCCATCTGGGAGACGCCCAATGGCGCCGCCGTGGCGTGGACGGCCATGGGCGAGGGGCAAATCGACCTGAAGGCGTATTTCGCCGCCTTCCGCCAGCTCTGCCCTGGCGTGCCGGTGCACATCGAGACGATCTCGGGCTTCAATCGCGAGTTCCCCTATCTCACGCCCGCGTTCTGGAACGCGTGGCCGTCGATGCCGGCAGACCGCTTCGCCCATTTTCTCGCGCTCGCCAGGCAGGGCACACCGCGCCCGACCTTCCAGGCGCCCGCCGGCCAGGACCGCAAGGCCGCGGAGCAGGCATATCAGCTGGGAGAGATCGAGCGGAGCCTGAAGTACTGCAAGGACGTGCTGGGGCTGGGACTCAGAAGCTAGGCCACGTACAACCACGAAGGCGACGAAGGAGACACGAAGAACACGATCTTTGGCTGATAGGTGTCCTTCGTGAGCTTCGTGCCCGTCCTTCGTGATCTTCGTGATTGTAAGAGGCAGATTCAGAACTTGAACAGATCGTCGAATGCCTTTCGGGCGTCGGTGGGCGCGGTCGAGCCGGTCTCGCGCTCGACGCGGACGGTCGGGTGAAACAGCCCGCACGTGTTCCGCACGTCCTTTGGCGTCACGCGCGCGGGAACCGACTGACGGCACTCGAAGCGCGCCCCGCTGTCGAACGACTCGCAGTGAATGCACGCCCAGAGGTCCACACCGCACCGGCTGCAGCGTGAGTCCTGCTCGACATCGGCGCTCAGAACATTGCCACAGCGGGTGCACCGGGTCGTCTGCTTGAACCCCGGCATGTTCGGCGTGCGGAACTCGCGCGGCGTCGGCTCGCCCTTCGGCTTCTCCTGCCGGGTCGGCTTCGGTTCGTCCTGATAACCGCGTTGGCGATACTTACGTTCGGACATCACACACCTGCCTGTGGCCGTAATCGTCAATCTGCAATCGTCAATGCGCGTAGTTCTTCTCGCCCGCTTCTATCGCCACCTTCAACCAGTTCTGCCGCGGCGGAATCGGACACGTCGCAAATTCCGTGAACGCGCACGGCGGGTTGTAGGCCAGGTTGAAATCGAGATCCACCTCGCCACCAACGGGCAACGGCGCGTGCAGGTAACGTCCGGCGGGGTACGTGGTCACCCCGCTCGTGCGATCGCGAAAGATGATCCAAAGGTCCTTCTTCTCGTGCGTCTCGTAAAGGGCATCGAGCCGGTACTCGACCCCGTCCAAGGTGAAGACGAGCTGGCCCGGGCTCACGAAGTCCACGGCGTCGCCGATGACGTTGATCACCTTGGCCGTGTGAGGTGGGTCAAAAGCCACGAACCGCGCCTTGACGCGCCGGCTCGAGCTGGTCGGGAAATAGTCGATCCCCTTGAACGCGGCGCGGGACGCGCTCCCGCGGTCGCGGACTCGCAAGGCCAGGCGGCCGCCACGCGCGATCACCAGAAGGGTGTAAGTGCCGATCTGCAGCGCCGTCTCGTCCGGCGTCATCTCGGCCACGCTCACTGCGGAGCCGCGCGACCTGACATCGACGCCTGGTGCGGCCTTGAACCGGACGGCTTTCCCTTGAAGATGGAGAGTGCCGATCAACGCTGGCGCCGAGGCAGGCAATCTCGCCTCCACGCCGGCTCCGCTTCCCACGCGGGTAACCCCCTGCTGCAACCAGTGCAAGGCAACGACCGTCGCCCAGCCTTCCGGCCCCGCCGCTTCGGCCAGGCGAGCCTTCCGCCACTCGCTGAGCCGCCGCTCGTACGACGGCGACGCCTGCGCCACAAGCACGAGCAACGCTGTGAAGACCGCGAGGACCGTCACAAGCGTATGGTTGACCCGTACGCCTCAATCGTCAATCTGCAATCTGCAATTCTGAGTCACTCGCACCTCAGAGCCCTGACCGGATCGAGCCGGATCGCGCGCAACGCTGGAACCAGCGTCGCCACGGTCGCCACCAGCGTGAGCGCGACCGCGACCAGCGCGAATGTCGCCGGGTCGGTCCGCGTCACGCCAAACAGCTGCGCCTCGAGCACGCGCGTCAGGGCGAAGGCCCCGGCCAGTCCCAGCACGACGCCAACCAGGGCCAGTCCGACGCCCTGCTTCATCACCAGCGAGAGGACTGACCCTCTGGCAGCGCCAAGCGCCATGCGCACGCCGATCTCCTGCGAGCGGCGTGTGACGTCGAACGACATCACGCCGTAGATGCCGATGGCCGACAGCAGCAGGGCGAGGCCGGCAAAGGTGCCCAGCAGATACATCGACAGCTTCCGCTGGCCCATCGCCTCGTCCATCATCGCCTCCATCGTCCTCACCTGCGCGATCGGCTGGTCCGGGTCGAGGTTCAGCACGGCCTGCCGCACGCTCGTCACCAGTTGTGTCGGGTCGCCCTGCGACCGCAGCGCGAAGGTCATCTGCATGATCGGCTGTTGCGGCAGCGGACGGTAAAGCTGCACACGGCGTTCGGCGTCGAGCCCCTCGTGGGCCGTGTGTTCGATAACGCCTATCACGGTGATCCATTCGGCGGCGGGGTCCGTCGTCTCGTCGAATGTGATGCGCTTGCCGATGGGATCGCTATTGGGCCAGTAACGCCGCACCATCTCGTCGTCCACGACGACGACCTTCGGCGCGCCCTCCCGGTCCGACGGCGCGATGAGGCGTCCCTTGAGGAGCTTGATCTTCATCGCCTCGTGGAATCCGGCGGTCACCAGCCGCTGGTCGCCCCAGGGCCCCGGCTGTCCCTCCGGTTGCTGATAACCCTCGACGCTGAAGCTGCCGGTGGACCAGTTCCCGCCGAACGGAATTTCCGACGTCGCGCCGACAGACTCGACCCCGGGCAACTCGACGAGTCGAAGCCGCAGGCTCTCGAAAAACGCGGCGCGCGATTCCGGCGTCGCGTACTTGGCGGGTGGCAGCGAGAGATTGACGGTGACCAGGTTGTGAGGATCGAAGCCGGGATGGACGCCCTGGAGCATCGCGAAGCTGCGAATCAGCAGGCCGGCGCCTACCAGCAGCGTCAGCGCGAGCGCCACCTCGGCGACGACCAGGCCGCGGCGCAGCCAGCGGCCCCCGCTTTCTCCTGCGGTTCGCGCGCCGTCCTTGAGCGCGTCGTGCAGATCCGTACGCGAGGCGTGGATGGCCGGGGCGATGCCGAAGAGCAGCCCCGTGACGACCGCCACAGCAAGCGTGAACAGGAGCACCGTGCCGTCGATCTGAATCGCTTCGACGCGCAGCAGGTCCACGGGCACCGTCGCAACCAGCGCGCGGACCGCGCCATACGCAATGCCGAGGCCGACAATTGCGCCAACCACCGACAACAGCACGCTTTCAGCCAGCAACTGGCGGATCAGGTCTACGCGCGTTGCGCCAACGGCGGCCCTGACCGCCACCTCGCGCGTGCGAGAGGCGGCGCGCGCCAGGAGCAGGTTGGCGATGTTCGCGCAGGCGATGAGCAGCACGAAGCCGACCGCGCCCACCAGAATCAGCAGCGCCGTCTTGATGCGGCGCGTGGCCATCTCGTTCATGGAGTTGGCGATGATGGTCCATTGGCGCGCGTACGAATCGGGAAAGTCGCGCTTGAGCCCGTCGGCAAATGCGGTGACGTCGCGCTTGGCCTGATCGATGCCGATGCCAGCCTTGAGCCGCCCGGCGGCCACGAGAAACTCGTTGGTCCGCCGGTTGTCGCCGAACTGTTCCGGCGCGAACACGGCCGGCGCCCACAGGTCGGTGGTGCGGCTGAAGAAGCTGTAGAAGCCGACTGGCATCACGCCAATGACGTCGTAAGGCTCGCCGTCGAGCAGGATCTTGCGCCCCACGACCGACGCGTCGCCGCCGAAGCGGCGCTGCCAGAAGCCGTAGTTGAGAACCACGACCTTGTCGCGTCCTGCGTGATCTTCGCCAGTGGCGAAGGTGCGGCCGAGCCGCGGCTGCACGCCGTACACCTTGAAGAACTCGGCCGTGGCCTTTGACGCGATCAGCCGTTCGGGCTGGCCGATGCCGGTCAGGTTGGCGTTCCAACCCTGGGCGACAGCAAACGCATCGAAGATCTTCATCCGCTCGCGGATGTCGCGGTAGGTCGGCACGGCAAACCCGGCTTCGAGACCGTCGAGGTTGGGGTAGTAGTGGTTGAGCGCCACCAGGCGATCCGGCTGGTCGTACGGCAGCGGACGCAGCAGCACGCCGTTGACGATCGAGAAGATCGCCGTGTTCGCGCCGATGCCCAGCGCGAGCGTCATGACGACCACCAGCGAGAACCCCGGGTTGTGAAGCAGGCGACGGAGTGCGTACTTGACGTCGCGGGTCATTGCGCAGATTCCTTTGGATTACGCGGAGTTACCTATCCGCAGATTACGCCGACTACACAGATTCACGACGCTTTTTCATCCAGCCAGTTGATCGCCCACAGGCTGCGGCTATATACAGTCACGCCACGCTGTAGGGCGGCGGCCCGCACGGTGCTGCGGCGCGACGGGCCGCACCGGGACTCACTCGATCCGCATCGCCTGCAGCGGCTCGATCGACGCCGCCGCGCGTCCGGGCAGCCAGCTGGCGATCACCGCGACGAGCCCGAGCAGCCCCAGCGCGGCGGCAAGCGCGATCGGATCGGCTGGCCGCACGTCGAACAACAGCCCCGTCATCAGTCGCGTCACCACGATGGCGCCCAGCAGGCCAAGAGCCAGCCCCACCGCCGTCGTCAGCACGGCCTGACCCATGACCAGTCGCAGCACGCGGCTGCCGTCTGCCCCAAGGGCCATGCGAATCGCGAGCTCGCCACGGCGCTCGGCGACCGAGTGCGCCATCACCGCGTAGATCCCCAGCCCGGCCAGCACCAGCGCGACGCCCGCAAAGATGGTGAGCAACAGCATCACCAGGCGTCGGGTCGCCACGACGTCAGAAATCACCATGTCCATCGACTGCACGGCCGACACCGGCAGCGTGGCATCGAGCCGCCGGACTTCGCGTATCAGCGACGGCCCAAGCGCCTGTGGATCGCCGCGGGTGCGCACGGTGACCGACATCACCGACCACTCGGACCGCGTGTGGGGGAAATACACCGTCGGGCGGGCCGGCGTCTCCATGCCCTCGTGCCGCACGTCGCCGACGACGCCGACGATGCGGTCGCGGCCCGGGTCGTTCCAGGCCACGACCAGCTCACGGCCCAGGGGGTCTTCGGCGGGGAACATGGCCTTGGCGAGCGCCTCGTTGATGATCACGACACGCGCCTGCGCACCGACGTCGGTGGACTGGAACGCGCGCCCGCGGCGCAGCGGGATCCCCAGCGCGCCGAAATAGTCGCCGCTGATGATACGGACCTCGGTCACCGGTTCCTGGCCCGGCGCCGGGGCAGGCCGTCCCGCGACCGTGAAGCTCGTGCCGGCGCCGATGCCGGTGACGGGCAGGAAATTGACGGCGCCGCTGGAAGTCACCCCGGGCAGCGCGGCGAATCGTTCGTTCAGTCGCTCGAAGAACTGCGCTTGCGCCGCGCCGCTTTCGTACCGGTCGCCCGACAACGACACGCGTGCCGTGAGCACGCCACTCGACCTGAACCCGGGATCGACGTCGAGCAGGCGCATCAGGCTGCGGATAAGAAGAGCCGAGCCGGCCAGCAGCGTGACGGCCAGGGCCACCTCGGCGACGACCAGGCCACGGCGAAGGCGATTGGACCGGCCTGACGTGGCGCCACGGCTCGAGTCGCGCAAGGTCTCGGTGAGGTCGACGCGCGTGGACTCGATCGCGGGCAGCAGGCCCGCAATTACCGCGGCGACAGTGGCAACGGCCAGGGCGACGGCGGCTACGCGCCAGTCGAGTGTCACGCTTTCGAGGCGCGGGATCGCGTTGGTGCCGGTGGCCTGCGCCTGCAGCGCGCGCAATCCGGCGTACGCCAGCCCGTAGCCGACCAAGGCGCCGCCGAGAGCTATGAGCGCGCTTTCGGCGAGCAGCGCCGCGACGATGCGGCCGCGCGACGCGCCCAGCGACGAGCGCACCGCGATCTCCCGCCGGCGCGAGATCCCGCGTGCCAGCAGCAGGTTGGCGACGTTCACGCAGGCGATGAGCAGCACCAGGCCGACGGCGCCCAGCAGCATCAGCAGCGCGGGGCGGATCTTGCCGGTGATCTGTCCGTGCACGGGCACAACGCGCGCGCCCCAGCCGGTGTTGAACGCGGGATGTCTCGCGGTGAGCGTGGCCGCGATCTGCGTCATCTCGGCTTGCGCCTCGGTGATCGAGACGCCGCCGGCCAGCCGGCCGATGCCGATCAGGTACCGCCCGCGCATCGTGCGCGCGCGCTCGTCAAAGCCCATTGGCACCCAGAGGTCCACGGCGGGATCCAGCACCGAGAAGCCGGCCGGCATCACGCCGACGAGCTGTACGGGGCTGGCCGCCGATCTGCACGCGGCGGCCGACGATGGCGGCATCGCCGCCGAAGCGCCGCTGCCACAGCCGGTGGCTGATGAGCGCCGCGTCATGGTCGGGCAGGTCTTCCTCGGGCGTGAAGGTCCGGCCCACGGCCGCATCGACGCCGAGGATCTCGAACAGCCGTCCAGACACGTATTGCACGGGCACTTCTTCGGGCGGGCCGGGCTGGCCGAAGGTGCTTTGAAACGTGAGCGTCACCGCGGCCAGCCCTGACAGGCTTCGCGCGGCGTCCTTCCAGTCCAGAAAATTGGCGGGCGAGGCGACGTTCTCGAATCGGCCGCGCTGCGCGTTGGTTTCCCAGATGACGACAACCCGGTCAGGGTCGCGGTACGGCAGCGTCTTCAGCAAGACGCCATCGACGACGGAGAACACCAGCGTGGTGGCGCCAAGCGCGAGGCCCAGGGCCAGCACGCAGGCGATGGTCACCAGCGGTGTCTTGCTCAGGCCCTTGGCGATGCCGTGGATTTGCATTGGGTTGCTCCACCGATATGCTGGAAATTTAGCACATCTGGGATGGTCGCGCCGCAATTCGTCCCGGGATGTAGAATCCGGAGCAATGTCGCGTCCCCGCAGCGCTTGCCTGGTCGTCGCTTCTCTGCTCGTCGTCACGCTTTTTCCGCTGATCGCCCAGGAAAAACCCCCGGCCGACGCCTACGCGCGGGCGCATTACACCAAGCACGAGTTCAGCATCCCGATGCGGGACGGCACGAAGTTGTTCACGTCGGTGTACGTGCCCAAGGACCGCTCGACGACCTATCCGATCATGCTGATTCGGACGCCGTACAGCGTGGCGCCTTACGGTGTCGACCAGTACCGCCCCACCCTCGGGCCTTCCGAGCACTTCATGAAGGACGGCTTCATCGTCGTCTATCAGGACGTGCGCGGGCGCTACATGTCGGAGGGCGAGTGGGTGGAGGTGCGGCCGCACAACCCTGCCAAGAAAGGGCCCGCTGACACCGACGAAAGCACCGACACGTGGGACACCATCGAGTGGCTGGTCAAGAACCTCCCGGCCAATAACGGCAAGGTCGGGATGTGGGGAATTTCATACCCGGGCTTTTACGTCAGCGCGGGCATGATTGACGCGCACCCGGCGCTGGTGGCCGCCTCGCCGCAGGCGCCGGTCACCGACTACTACCTGGGCGACGACTCGTTTCACAACGGCGCGTTCCTGCTCGCGCACAATTTCAGCTTCTACGTGCGCTTCGTGCCCCGGCCCGGCGGGCCCACGCCGCCACAGACACAGGCCCCGTTTGACTGGGGCACGCCCGACGGCTACGAGTTCTACCTGCGCATGGGGCCGCTCGCCAACTCGAACACGAAATATCTGAAGGGCGCCAACCCATACTGGAACATCAACCTGGACCACCCCAACTACGATGCGTTCTGGCAGGCACGGTCCATCTGGAAACACTTCAAGGCCATCAAGCCGGCGGTGCTGACCGTCGGCGGCTGGTACGACGCCGAGGACCTGCAGGGTCCGTTGCGCACGTACCAGACAATCGAGCAGACCAGCCCCGGGGCCACCAACACGATCGTCATGGGCCCGTGGACGCACGGCAGCTGGTCGCGCGGCGCCGGCGACAAGGTCGGTCCCGTCACCTTCGGGGCGAAGGCCTCCGAGTGGTATCGCGAGCACGTCGAGTTCCCGTTCTTCGCCAGGCACCTCAAGGGGCGCGCGACCGAGGCGGTGCCCGAAGCGCTGATGTTCGTCACCGGGCTGAACGAGTGGCGACGCCACGAGACGTGGCCGCCCAAGGGCGCGCAGAAGAAGACGCTCTACCTGGCAGCCGGTGGCTCGCTCGGCTGGCAGGCGCCGGCGGCAGATGGTTTTGACGAGTACGTCAGCGATCCAGGCAAGCCCGTGCCGCTTGTGGGCTACACGGCGCAGAACATGCCGTCCAACTACATGACGGCCGACCAGCGCTTCGCCGCGCAGCGGCCGGATGTGCTGGTCTATGAGACACCGACGCTTGCCGAGGACGTGACGATTGCCGGCCCGATTGACGTCGTCTTGCACGTCTCGACGACCGGCACAGACGCGGACTTCGTCGTCAAGCTCATCGACGTCTATCCGGGCGACCATCCCTCACCCGAGCAGCCGGCGGATGCGCCCGGCTACGCGGTGAAGATGGGCGGCTATCAGCAGCTGGTGCGCGGGGAGCCGTTCCGCGGCAAGTTCCGCAACAGCTTCGAGAAGCCCGAACCTTTCGTGCCCGGCCAGCCAGCGACTATCAAGTTTGCGATGCCGGACGCGTATCACACCTTCCGGCGCGGCCACCGCGTGATGGTGCAGGTGCAGAGCTCGTGGTTCCCGCTCATCGATCGCAATCCGCAGACGTTTGTGGACATCACCAAGGCGACTGATGTGGACTTCAAGAAGCAGACGCACCGCGTCTACCGCTCGGCCACGCACGCGTCCAGCCTGACGGTGCGCGTCGAGCCGTGACACGTCGCCTGCTGGCGGCAGTCGCGCTGACGCTGACCTCCTATCCGGAGAACCGCTAGATGACCCGATCGGCCAAGTCCACGGCGGACGACTATCCACAGCTCGAGGCGTTCTTCTGCGGGTATCTCCACCAGGACTACCCCGACGAGCACGGCGCCGTCGCCGGCGCGGTCGCGGCGTACCGGCGTGACGCGCGGGCATCGGAGCGCCGCGCCGTCAAGAAGGAGTGGAAGGCCTTTCGTGCCGCCACGGAAGGCGAGACGCTGAAATCGATTGGCGCGAAGCTGACGCGTGGCCTTGGCAGTGCATGGGCGCCACGCAGGCGTTCGGACCTCGATGCGCTCGACGCGCTGATCGCGTCGTTGTGACGCCGGAAGCACCGACTCTGCTGAGGGTCGTCGGCACACGCCGGCTGGCCGCAACCATCTTCAACACCGTCGTCGGCGCCGGCATCTTTGCGCTGCCTGGTGTGATAGCGGGCCTGAGCGGCACGACGGCGCCAGTTGCGTACCTGGCATGCACGGGCGCGATATTGCTCGTCGCCCTCAGCTATGCGTCTGCCGGCAGTCGCATTTCAAAGGCTGGTGGCAGCTACGCATACGTCGCGGCCGGACTCGGGCCGATGGTGGGCGCCATCGGAGGTGTCCTCGCATGGCTGGCTGATACGCTCGCCGCCGCAAGCGTGGCGGCCGGACTGATGTCTGCGCTCGGAGCTTACCTTCCGATGGCCGCCGCCGGCACCGGGCGCGCGCTTGTGATGGCGACAGTGATCGGCGTGCTGTGCGCCATCAACATTCGCGGCGTGCGTCAGGGCGCCACGGTCGTCGAAGGCATGACGGTCGCCAAGCTGGTTCCGCTGCTTCTCTTCGTCCTGGTTGGCGCCTCGCTGATGACGTGGGACCGGCGCCTGCTGCCGACCTGGCCAACCGTCGACGTTCTGGGCCGGACGATGCTGGTCCTGATGTTTGCCTTCTCCGGCGCGGAGACCGCGTTGTCGCTGTCGGGCGAGGTCGACCGTCCGGCGCGTACGGTGCCGCGCGCCTTGCTGATGGCGCTGGCCGGAATCAGCCTGCTCTATTCGTGCGTGCACATCGTGGCGTTTGGCGCTCTCGGCCAGAGCCTGGCGAGCTCGACCGCCGCGCCGCTTGCTGATGCGGGCACGCAGCTGGCCGGTTCCTGGCTGGGCAACGTGATGCTGGCGGGCACGGTCGTGTCGATGCTTGGGTACTTGAGCGCCGCGCTCATGAGCCAGCCTCGCCTGCTCTACTCGTTGGCTGCCGGAGGGCTGCTGCCAGCGTGGCTCACGGCGATCCACCGCGGTTTCGCACGCCGTGGATCGCAATTGCGGTCCAGAACGCGATCGTGCTGGCGGCAGCCCTGAGCGGCTCGTTTGCCGTGCTGGTGCCGCTTGCCAGCGTCGCGATTCTTGCCGTGTATCTGCTGGTGGCGTTGTCGGCCCTGGTCATGCAGCGGCGCGCCGTGCAACCTCCCGGGGCGTTCACGGTGCCGACGGCCGTGCCGGTCGGCGCAGTGCTCCTGGCGGTGTGGATGCTGTCAAACGCGCGGCCCCACGAGCTCGTGCTCCAGGCCGTCGTCATCGTCGCAGCGGTCGCGCTGGCGATGGCGCGCCGGCAAGCGATTGTCCGATCGCTTGTGACCTGATCTTCTGATCTCCTGATCTTGTATGTTCCG
>CAWDZE010000023.1:0-57650 GCA_963806705.1 Vicinamibacteria bacterium | reverse complement strand
TGGGCGTGGGCGCGAACACAGCTGCGGTCGAGGGTGAGGCCGCCGCCGGGAATCGGGCGCAGGCGCCAACCATGGCAAGCCGGATTGGGGTGTTTCTGCGTTCGACGGGGCGCGAGGATCCGGCCGAGGCGCTGGCCGCGGTGAAGGCGCTCGGGATCGGCCTGATCCAGATCAGCCGCCTGCCCGAGCGGTTCTACACTCCGGACGGCGCGCGGGAATTCGAGCGGATGATGAAAGAGGCCGGCGTGCGGGCGGCCTCGGTCGTCGTCGTGTTCGAGGGCGAGAGCTATCGCGACCTGAACGCCGTGGAGACCACCGTCGGGTTCCGGCCCGCGCACTTGCTGGACGGCCGGCTGGCCTACGCGCGCAAGTGCGTCGACTTTGCGGCGGCCCTGGGCGTGAAGATCGTGACGTTTCACATGGGCGTGCTGCCCAAGGACCCCGCAGACCCGGCCTACCGGCGGATGCTGGACGCCGTGACGTCTCTCGCCCGCTACGCCGCCGGCCGAGGCACCTCGATCTCGCTGGAAACGGGCCAGGAAACCGGCGACGAACTGGCCCGCTTCCTCGATGCCATCACGGTGGCACGCGTCGGCGTCAACTTCGACATCGCCAATTTCGTGCTGTACGGGATGGACCATCCGCCCGACGCGCTGCGACGGCTGCTGGATCGCGTGACGTCGATTCACGTGAAAGACGGCCTCCCGCCCGACGCACCGGGCAAGCTGGGTAGAGAAGTGCGCCTCGGCGAGGGGCGAGGCGAGGTCGGCTCGTGCCTGGAAATACTCCGGCGTGCCGGTTTCGCCGGTCCGCTGGTGATCGAGAACTACGTCGCGCGTGCCTCTGGTGCCGATCCGCTCGACGAACTTCGAAGGGCAAAGGCGTTCATCGAAGAGACGTTGGCGCAACCGTGACGCTGTCGCTGAACCCGGGAGCCCGCCTCGGGCCATACGAAATCGTCGGGCCGCTCGGGGCCGGTGGCATGGGCGAGGTCTACGACGCCCGGGACACGCGCCTCGACCGGGCTGTCGCCGTCAAGATCCTGCGCCAGGAGTCTGCGGCTTCGCCGGATCGGCGCGCGCGCTTCGAGCGTGAGGCGCGCGCCATCGCGTCGCTGAACCACCCGCACATCTGCACCCTCCACGACGTCGGCCACCAGGACGGCGTCGACTTCCTCGTCATGGAGCGGCTCGAAGGCCAGACGCTGGCCAACGGCTCGCCCGGGGGCCGATGCCGTTTGCCGAGGCGATCGAGTGCGCCGGCCAGATCGCGGATGCGCTCGACCGCGCGCACGGCCAGGGCATCGTCCATCGCGACCTGAAGCCCGCCAACGTCATGCTGACCAGGTCGGGCGTGAAGCTGCTCGACTTCGGGCTCGCGCGCCTGTTTGCGTCCGACGCGCCCGTCGAGGACGCGCTGACGCGCGCCGGCACGCTCACCAGGGAGGGCACGATTGTCGGCACCCTGCAATACATGGCGCCCGAGCAGCTCGAAGGCAAGCCGACCGATGCCCGCTCGGACTTGTTCGCGTTTGGCGCCATCCTCTACGAGATGGTCACGGGCCGACGCGCCTTCGACGCGCCGAGCCAGGCCGGTATCGTCGGCGCCATCCTGCACGCCGAGGTGCCCGCGGTCGCGTCGGCGCCGCCGGCGTTCGCGCGCGTGCTCACCGCGTGCCTGGCGAAGAAGCCCGAGGATCGCTGGTCGTCCGCGCACGACGTGCGGTTGCTGCTGCAGAGCGTCGTCGCTGACAGCGGCGTCATCGCGGCGCCAGCGCCTGCGGCCCGATCCGGAATGGGCCGGGGCGCGTGGATGGTCCTGGCGGCCGCCCTTGCCGCCGGTCTTGTCGCGGCCGCCGCGGTCCTCGCGCGCCGGCCGGCGGCGACACAATCCGCATCGCCCGACGTGCTGTCAATCGTCCCCCCGGCGGGGTCCACGTTTGCAAGAGCGGAAGCCCCGGCCGTGTCTCCCGATGGCCGCCACGTGGCCTTTGTCGCCGTCGACCTTTCCGGCCGCGCGCAACTGTATGTGCGATCGCGGTTGGCGCCGACGTCGCGGCCGCTTCCGGGCAGCGACGACGCGGCGCTGCCGTTCTGGGCGCCCGACAGCCAGCGATTGGGGTTCTTCGCACGAGGATCCCTGAAGACGGTGGCGATTGGCGGCGGCGCGGCGCAGACGCTGGCGCCGGCCCCGGTGCCGCGCGGCGGGAGCTGGAGCCGTGACGACGTCATCCTTTACAGCATGTACCCCAACGAGCCGCTGCGGCAGATCTCCGCCAGCGGCGGCGCTTCGGCGCCCGTCAAGATGACGATGCCCGCCCCGTCCCTTCGCTGGTTTCCGTCGTTTCTCCCCGACGGCAGACACTATCTCTACCTCGCCATCGATCTGACGAGCCGCCTGGCCACCGGCATCAACGTCGCCTCGCTCGAGTCGACCGAGACGCGCGAGATCGTGCCGGCGAATGCGAGCGGCGTGTACTCGGAGCCGGGCTATCTGCTCTTCCGGCGCGACGCCGCCCTGGTCGCGCAGCCCTTTGACGCCAGCACGTTCCGGCTGACGGGATCGGCCACGGTCGTGGCCGACAACATCGGCTTCGGCTCCGTCGGCTATCAGGTATTTGCCTCGGCCAGCACCGGCGCCCTCGTCTACCAGGAGCCGGACCCGGGGTGGCAGCTCGTCTGGTTCGACCGGACCGGCAAGCGTCTTGGCCCCGCGCTGCCGAAGGCCGGCCAGTACAACGGCCTGTGCTTTCTGCACGACGGCGCGCGAGTGGTCTACGACATGGTCGACGTCGATCGCGCGTCGAGCAACCAGGATCTCTGGCTGCTCGACGTGTCCAGCGGCGCGACGACGCGGCTGACCTTCGATCCCTCGCCCGACTTCTACCCGGTCTGTTCGCCCACCGGCGACGAATCATCTTCGCGTCCCTCCGCGCGGGGCCCCCGAACCTGTTTCGCCAGAACGTCACCGCGCCGGGGAGCGAGGCCCTGATCCTGCAGACGCCGTCTCCGAAGATCCCGACAGACTGGTCGCGCGACGGCCGGTTGACGTTCACCGCCTACAGCGGACCAACCGGCTGGGACATCTGGACGTGGCTGGTCGGCCGGGGCAAACCCGAGGCGATGGTCGTTGCGCCTGCAGAAGTCCGCAACGCCAGGCGATCGCCGAACGGACGGTTCATCGCCTACACCTTCGTCAAGGACGAGCGTTCGGAGGTGTACGTGGAGCCGTTTCCGCCCACCGGCGCGAAGTGGCAGGTCTCGCGCGATGGGGGACAACACCCGCTGTGGAGCCCGGACGGGCGCACGCTGTACTACGCGTCGCTGGCTCGGAAGATCATGGCGGTCGAGGTGTCCACCGACGGTCCGACGTTCACCACCGGTCCGGCGCGACTCAGGATAGACACGCGTATCGCCGGCCGCGAACGCATCAATCAAGGCACCCCGTATGCCGTCACGCCCGACGGCCAGCGAATTCTGGTCAGTGCCGAGGGCGACACTGCCGGTGTGCCGATCACGGTCGTCCTGAACTGGCAGACGCTGCTCCAAAAGTGACGCGCAGAAAGGCATGGGGATGATCCTCGTCGTCGGATCGACGGGTGTGCTCGGTCGGCAAGTCGTGCGGCTCCTGCGCGCCGAAGGCCGGGCCGTGCGCGCGATGACGCGCCAGCCGTGGAAGGCGTCGGACCTCGGGAAGCTGGGTGCGGAGGTCGTGCAGGCCGACCTGGTCGACGCCGCGTCGCTGGCGCGCGCCTGCGCGGGCGCGACACACGTGGTCGCCGCCGCGCACGCCATGCTGGGCAGCGGCCGCAATCGCTCCGAGGCCGTCGACGCCGCGGGCCACCGTGCGCTGGTCGACGCCGCTCGAGCCTCTGGCGTTGCGCATATCGTCTATACATCCGCACTCGGTGCCTCGCTGGACCATCCGCTCGACTTCTTTCGTACCAAGTACGCGGTCGAGCAATACGTCAAGGCGTCCGGCATGAGTCACACCATCCTTCGGCCCTCCGCGTTCATGGAAACGCACGCACACACCCTAAACGGAAAGGGCATCGTCGAACGCGGCAAAACCACGTTGCTTGGGCGCGGCACCAAGCCGCGTAACTTCGTTGCCGCGTGCGACGTCGCCCTGATGGTAGTTCGCGCGCTCACCGACCCGGCGATGCGGGGGCAGACTGTTGAGATCGGCGGGCCGGAGAACTTCACCGACCACGAAGTCGCTGCGCTCTACGGACGTGTTCTCGGCGCGACGCCGAGGATCACACACGTGCCGCCGGCGGTGCTGCGCGCGGCCAGCGTGGTGCTCAAGCCGTTTGCGCCTGGCGTGAGCCGCGTGATGCGCTTGACCGGTTTGCCGGACGACGCCTTCGACGCGACCTTTGATCCTACCGCGACGCTGGAGGTATATCCCATGCGGTTGACGACGCTCGAGGAGTTCATTCGCAAAAAAGTGAACGAGGGCCGCTAGTCCGCGTCGTCAAGAGACATGCTGCTCGCGAAGTGACGCCTACCGCCCGCACGCGCGCTCACCTTCGGCCGGCCAGTGTGCCTGCCGGGTCCCGCAGCGCAGCCCGCATCCGCGTGGCCTCGCTGGCAGCGAACCGGAGCTCGGACGTTCGCAGCGCCACTATCTCACCGACGTTGGGGCGAGCCTTCATCACGCCGGCTCCTGCATGGGCCAGGCCCAGAACGTGACCCACTTCGTGCGCCATCGTCAGGCCGACGAGATGGCCGGCCTGCACCGTGGCGAGCGCGGGATTCGACCGCGTTCCAGGGACTGGATCGAAATTCCTGCGCCAGCTCGACGTGACGCGGGACGTAGATCAACACCGTGCCTGCGCCCGTTGCGGCCATCACGAGTCGCTTCGCCACACACCGCCGCGTGCGACGTCTTGCAGCATCGGCAGCAACAGGACGACGACGGGCACTGCACCGTCGTGCCTCTACAGCCCGTTCCGCCGTTGCCGCAATCGCGCCACTGGGCGGCAATTCCCGCCGTTGCCAGCAGGCCGAGCGCCGACTCACGGGCCAGATCCAGGCTGTCCGCCTCCATCGACCCGTGCACGATCACCCGAAGCTCGACCGTGACGGTCGGGTTGTCTCCGCTGGCTTTGCGCTCCTCCGCGAGGCCCGGCAGCGAGGTGGCGAGCAGGATGCAAAGTGCGGCGGCGCCGACAGCCATCGTCATCAGGGGCCCCTTGGTGAGGGCCGACGATGACGCGTCGGCATCACGCGCGGCAGATCTTTACGGTGGTTTACCGGCGGTACCGAGTGGTTTACGGCTGTACATGGGCCCGAACTTCAGTTCGGGCCGCGCTTGCCGCCGTCGGGACAAGTCGAGCGGTCGCACTAGAATGTGGCGGGCCACTCACACGCCCCGACGCGGAAGACGAGGATCATGGCTAACGAACACGACGCGCGCACGACACTCGATCGACGGAATTTCTTCAAGACTGCTGGCGCCGGATTGACGGCCGCTGCCGTGATGATGCCGCCGCGCGAGGCGGCGGCGGCCGCGGAGGCGGCGCAGAAGGCTGCGCTCGACCGGATCGCGGCCAACACCTATCCGATCCGGCCGCTGTTCAAGTCGCGGTTTCCGGCTGGAGGGCCCGGGCGTCAGAGTGGCGGCGCCGGTCGTCCCGATCGCGAAGCCGAGGCGGCGGCGCTGGCGCAGAACCCCAACGCCGCCGGTCCTCTTGCCGTGGCCAACGCCGCGACGGCCGCGCGCGCGAACCTGCCCAACGCGCAGCAGATGAAGGAGAAGTACGGCGAGATCACGATGCTGGACTTCCCGCAGTTCACCAGGGACACCTTCCCGGGTGTGACGCGGATGGACCTGTTCTCGGGGCTCTTCGGCGACGTCACCGACGCGACGATGTATTTTCCTGAAGCCAACGGGCGGCCCGGCGGGTTCGACCCGCTGAGCCCGTCGGGTCAGAAGTGGCTGGAGAAGCTGGCCACTATCCTGGTGAAGACCGGCACGAAAGTCCAGCACATCTCCAACAACGCGCCGTCGAACCTGGCCGCGTACGGGTCGCCGGAAGAGGACGCCAAGCGTAAGGCCGGCGTCGAGATGGGCAAGCGGTGGCTCAAGGGCTGCGCGGTGCTGGGCGTGAAGTCCATGCGCATGAACTCGCCGCAGGCGCTGGGGCCGGCCGTCCGCCCGAACGCGATCGCGCGCGGGCCCGGCGACGGCTACCCGCGCAACATCGACCTCGTGCCGCTGCTGGCGGCGGCCATCGAGTCGCACAAGGAGATGGCCGACTACGGCGGCGATCTCGGCATCAAGGTGACCATCGAGAATCACTGGGGCCTGGCCGCCGACCCGACGAACATCCGCATCATCCTCGACGAGGTCAATCACCCGTACTGCGAGGCGTCGCCGGACTTCGGCAACTGGGAGCACGACTACATGCTGGTGCACGGGTTGAAGGCGCTGGCGCCGTACGCGACCTCCAACGTGCATGCGAAGTACTGGGACCGGTGGGGGGACAAAAACGACGTGCAGCGCTCGACGCGCATCATGCTGGCCGCCGGCTTCAAGGGCACGTTCGCGCTCGAGTACGAGCAGGGGCCGCTCGATGGCGTCGAAGGCGCGAAGTATCTCTACAAGGAAGTGCTGACCGCGCTGACCACGCCAACACCGGTCATCGGCTGACGAGAGCGGCGCGAGTCGCCGCTCGGAGTCCCACGTCATTTACCCGGGTGCTGTAGCGCAGATGTACACCCGAGGCACGTTGCGCGCGGCCGGCGATAAGGGGCCTCGGCGAAACGTTGGCCCTCACGCTTACCGCGCGTGTGAACGGACGAGCTGGCGTCCGGTCTTTCTCTTGCATTGCGTGCACTTGCATGTCTTCGACACGCGTGGCCGGCGTGCGAGGCGCTGCAGTTCGCCGGGTGCTGAAGTGGCTGGGCGCAGCTGCTGCGGTCCTGGTCGCCGTGATCGTCGTCGCCATCGGCGCGCTGCACACGGCGCCGGGACGCCGGTTCGTCCTGAGCCGCATCACCCAATTGCTGGCGGCGCAGCAGATCGACCTGCGCGCCGATCAGCTGCGCTACAACCTTTTCGATCTGTCGCTGGACCTTCGCAATGTGACGATCCGATCGGCCAGAAGCGCCGAGGATCCGCCGTTTGCGGTCCTGGCGGGGCTTACCGCGAATCTCAGCCTGATGGACCTGCTCGGCGGCCGCTATGTCGTTGAGTCGGCAGCGCTGGATGGCGCGCGGGTGCACTACCTGGTAGACGCCGACGGCGACAACCTGCCGCGGCCTCCGCGCGACCCCAACGCGCCCAGCCAGCCGGTGGACTACCTGGTCGCCAGCCTCTCGGCAACCAACGCGACCGTCCGGTACGAGAACCGGGCGCAGCAGATCGACGTGGTCATGCCCGTGCAGACGCTCTCAGTCCGCGGCGACCGGCTGACGGATCGACACGCGATCTCGCTCTCCGCGCAGGACGGGCGGCTGCGCGCCGAGGGCCGTGACGTGCGTGTCACCGCCCTGTCGGCGGATTTCAGCCTGGGCGACGACGATGTGGACATCGTCAACGCGAGAGTGGAAGCCGAAGGGTCCCGGGTGGAGGTAGAGGGCACGCTCGATCACTTCGCCGATCCGACGATCGCTGCCCGCGTAAGGGCGACACTGGACGTCGCACGTGCGGCACGGCTGGCCGCGCTGGAGGACCCGGCGAAAGGACAGCTCGCTTTCGACGCGAAGGCGAGCGGCCTGATGTCGGCGCTCCAGGTGGACGCGCGCCTGGAAGGTCGCGCGCTTGGCTTCCGCGCGCTCGATGCCCTGTCGCTCGACGCGCATCTGGGCTACGACGGACGCACGCGTCTGGCCACCGCCCAGAATCTGCACGCCAGCGCGCCGTGGGGCAGTGTCACGGGCAACGGCGCCGTCTCGTTCTCGGACACGTCATCCCCCGACACGTCATCCTCCGGCGCGCCATCGCCTGGCGCGCCATCGCACGCGAGCGTTCGCGTCAGCGGACTCGATGTGCGGAAGCTGATGCGTGGGCTGGCACTGCCGCAGGTCGTTGCGACCATCGTCGATGGCACCGTCGAGGCGCGATGGCCCGGGTTCCGCTACGCCGAGGCCTCGGGCAACGCCGACGTCTTGCTGACGCCTGCCCAGGCGCGCGTGTCGCGTTCGACGCTGCCGGTGGGCGGACGCATGGTGCTGAAAGGGGACGCCGGGCGGCTGAACGCGCGGGTCGTCAATCTCAGAGCGGCTGGCGCGCGTGTGAACGGTTCGGTGTCGCTGATCGACGGCGAGCGCCTGGCGGGAGCGCTGCGCGGCAGCGTCACCGACATCGCGTCAGCGGCCGCGGCCGCCGAGGCCTTTCTTTGACGTGCGCCAGACTCGCTGATGTCGTCGCGCATCTCCGGGCCGGTCGACGTCGCTGTGACGCTGGGCGGTTCGGTCGCGCGCCCCGTGGCATCGGCGGCCATACAGGCGCCGGCGTTGGCCGTGAAACAGACGGGCACGCTCGCGTTCGACAGCCGCCTGCGGTACACGCCCCAGCTGGTGACGGTGGAGACGCTCGACGTCACGTTGGGAGCAGCCGACGCGCATGCGGCGGGCCGCATCGGCCTGGCCCGCGGGCAGCCTCTGGACGTGCGCTTCGACGTCAACGCGCTTGCGGTGCCGTCGCTGCTGGCGCTGGCGGGGCAGGACCCGACGATCGCGCAGGGCACGGTGACCGTGTCGGGCACCGCCACCGGGACGCTGGCGAACCCCGCGGTCGCGGCCTCCCTGCGTGGTGCGGATCTGGTCGCCGCCAACGAACGGCTGGGCGCACTGACGGCCGAGTTCGGGCTCACCGGCCGACAGGTCGCGGTCAGCAGTCTCGTGCTGGACAAGCCGCAACCGGGGGGCAATGGCCGCGTGTCGGCCAGCGGCGGATATCACCTCGACACGCGCGCCTACACGTTCGGCCTCGCCTCATCCAACCTGCGACTGCTGGGCACGACGTTGCCCGACGGCCGGGCGGTCACCGGCGATCTCGCGCTGACTGGCAAAGGCGCGGGCACGGTTGCCTCGCCGGCCGGAACGCTGAAACTGGCGATGGATCGCCTGCGCCTGGCCGAGCATGATCTGGGCGGCCTGCGTCTGGACGCGACGGTCGCCGACGGCCGGGCCAACCTGGACGCGACCGCCGAGCGATTTGGGCTCACGTCGCACGCTGTCGTGGACGTCGCTCGGCCGTATCCCGCTACCGTCGAGGCGCGGCTGTCGAGTCTGGATCTGGCTTCCTTGCCCGTCACCCTGCAGACGCCGCTGACGGGGCGGCTGACAGCCGACGTGACGGCGTCGCTGGAGCTTGCACGGCCCGAGCGCGCTCATGTCGCGGCCACCGTGGCATCCCTCGAGGGCACATGGAACCGCCAGCCGTTTGCGATCGATGGGCCCGCCGTGTTTGCGCTGGCTGACGAGCGGCTGGCCATCGAGCGGCTGACGGTGACGGCGCAGGACTCCACGCTGTCGGCCACCGGCACGCTGCCCTTGAACGCGCGCGCGGGGCAGGGCGATCTTGCCATCGACGCGCGCGCCAACCTGGCGACGCTCGCGCAGTACGCGCCGGCCGACACCGGCCTCACCGCCGACGGCGCGCTGCAGCTCACGGGCGCCGTGCGCGGCAATCTGGAGTTTCTCGATCCTCGCCTGCAGCTGAGCATCGACAACGGCGCGCTGGCGACACCGCAGCTGGGCGCCGGTATCACCGGGCTCACGGCGCGGGCGCGCGTGGCGGCCGGCGTGGCCACGATTGAGCGGCTCACCGCCAACTGGAGCGCGGCCGTGATCGAGGCCGCAGGCGAGGTGCCGCTGGAGCTGTTGCCCGCGCTGCCCGTGGAGATCCCGCGGCGCGGCGGACCAGCCAGTGTCCGAGCCAGCGTGGCGGGCCTGGACCCTGCCACGCTCCCCGGCGCTCCCGACGGATTGTCAGGCCGCATCAGCGTGAGCCTCGACGCGTCGGCCGGGCGTCCGGACCTGGCGGCCGTCACCGGGGCGGTGACGTTCCCGGAGTTGCGCGTGACCTTCCGCGAGCTGGACCTTGAGCAACGGCAGCCGTCGTCGATCCGCATCGGCAACGGCACCGCCACGATCGACCAGTTCGCGCTGTCCGGGTCTGCGGGCACGCTCGAAGCACGGGGGACCGTGGGACTTCTGGACAGCCGGCCTCTCAACGTCACCGTAGACGGCGACTTCAACACCGCCGCGGCCTCCAGCCTGACCGACGTGGTGCGCACCGAAGGGCAGGCCACGCTGCACGTGTCGGCTACGGGGACGTTGGACGCACCGGCCCTCAACGGCGTCGTCGCGCTGTCGGATGTCATGGTGGCGGTGGACGAGCCCGAGATCGTCGCCGAACGTCTGAACGCGCGCGTCGAACTGGCCGGGGAACGGATCACGCTCTCGAGCTTGACGGCAGGGCTCAACGGGGGAACCCTCACGGGTTCGGGCAGCCTGGCCATACGCGAGGGCGCCTTTCACGACGTGCGCCTCCAGCTGGACGCCACCGACGTGGCGTTGGACGCGCCGCTCGATTTGCGAAGCCTGTCGGATACCACCGTGACTCTCACCGAACGGGACGGCAACTTGCTGGTCAACGGCAAAGTGCTGATCAGGGAAGCGGGCCTGACCGGCGACATCGACTTCGACACGGGTCTACTGGCGACGCTCACCGCGCCGCGGTCGCTGGACATCACAGAAGAGCGCAACCCGCTGCTCGATCGCGTGCGGTTCAACGTGCAGGTGCAGACTGCCGCCCCGATTCTGGTTGATAACAACCTGGCTCGCGCCGAGGTGCGCACGAACCTGCGCCTGCTGGGCACGCCTTACGAGACGGGGCTCTCCGGCACGCTCACCGTGCTCGAGGGCGGCGAGATCACGCTCAACGAACACCGCTACGAGGTGGAGCGCGGCGCCATCACTTTTCTGGAAGAACGCCGCATCGTCCCGTCCTTCGATCTGCGGTTGAACACGACAGCCGGCAACTACGACGTCGTCCTGGCCGTGAACGGGGAGCCGGGCGACACCGAGACGTCGCTGACCTCCGACCCCTCGTTGCCCGAGCCCGACATCATGGCGCTGCTGGTGACCGGGCGGACCCTGGACGAAATGCGCGGCGAGGAGGGCGAGATCGCCCAGGAGCAGGTGCTCTCGTACATCGCCGGGCGAGTGGGATCGCGGTTGGGCCGAGGTCTCGAGCGGGCGACGGGCCTGGGCGAGGTGCGGCTGGAGCCGAATCTCATCGCGAACGAAGCGGACCCGAGCGCCAGGCTGACCGTCGGGCAGGACGTGACCGACGAATTGAAGCTGGTGTACTCGACCGACCTGGCCGACAGCAACGACCAGATCTGGGTGGCCCGGTACGACGTCACGCGCCGCTTCCAGACCAACGCCGTGCGCCAGAGCGACAGCAGCTACCGTGTTGATTTTCGGCACGACGTCCGGTTTGGCGGCCGGGCATCCCCGCGCCGGACGCCGCGCACGCGGCCGACGATCGCCTCGGTGCAGGTGACCGGCGACGACGTAATGGGGGAGGCGGAGGTCCGACGGCGCATCGGGTTCGAGCCCGGCGACTCGTTCGACTACTTCAAGGCCCGCGACCGCGTGGCCGACATCCAGGACGCGCTGCAGGAACGTGGCCGCCTGCAGGCGAGAGTCAGGCTCGATCGGCCGCAGGACGGCAACACCATCGCGCTCCGGCTCGGTGTGACCAGCGGCCCGGTCGTCGAGCTGATTTACGATGGCGTGCAGCTCCCCTCCAAAGTAGACAAGGAAGTGCGGCGCCAATGGAACCGCGGCGTCTTCGATTCCCAGCGCACCGGCGACGCCACGGAGGTAATCCGCGAGTGGCTGATCGACGAGCGGCACTTGACGCCCAAGATCGCGCATCGCGTCGAGGATGTCTCGCCCGAGCACCGACGTGTGGTGTTCACGATTGCCCCCGGCGCCAGGTTCGAGCGGATCGAGATGCAGTTTGCGGGCGCCTCGGGCGTGGAGCCTTCGACACTGGACGCCGTCGTGGACGAGCAGGACCTGGAGCGCGAGCTGTTCACCGACCCGGTGGTGGTGACGGAGCTGCTCCGGCGCTACTACCGGGAAGAGGGGTATCTCACGGCCGAGATTGAGGCGCCCCGTTACGAATATGAAGGCAACGTCGCGCGGGCGGTGGTGCAAGTGCACGAAGGCCCGCGCTTCACGATCCGCAGAGTCACGGTGTCGGGCAACCACGTGTTGAAGACAGCGGCGCTGCTGGGCGAGCTGCCGCTGGCCGTCGGCGATCCGTTTTTGCCGCGTACGAGCGAGCGTGCGCTGGAGCGGACGCGCGAACTGTACTGGCGGAACGCGTACAACGACGTACGCCCGGAGTACTCGCTCGTGCTGGATCGACGCTCGGGTCAGGTGGACGTCGCGCTGGCGGTGGAGGAGGGTCCCCAGTCGGTGATCGCCGACCTGCGCGTGGAAGGCAACCGGAAGACCAGCGACCGCCTGGTGCGCGAGCAGCTGGAGATCAGCCCGGCACAACCGCTGGATCTGTCAGCGCTGGGCCGGTCGCGGCGCAATCTCTACGACACCGGGGCGTTCTCGATGGTAGACATCACGCGCGAACCCGTGGCCGCACCCACCAACGGGAATCCGGTCGCGGCACAGGCAAACGGAGAAACCAAGCCCGTGCGCGTGAACGTCCAGCTGCGCGAGGTGCAGCCGATTCAGCTGCGGTACGGCGCCTCGGTACGACACCGAGCGCGGCCTGGGCGGCATCCTGGACGTGTCCAACCACAACACGCTGGGCAAGGCGCGCGTGCTGGGGCTGAGCGGACGGTACGACGCGCGCCTGCGGGAGGCCCGTGTCTACCTGAGCCAGCCGTCGCTGAAGTACTGGCCCGTGGAAACGACGGCATCGGTGTATTACCGCGAGGAGCGCAACGTCGAAAGCGCACTGGCCGACCCGTTCAACGTGGACCGCTACGGCGTTTCCATCCAGCAGGAGCGTGAACTCGGCAACGCCTACGTCTGGAACTACGGCTATCGCTACGAGCGCGCGCGCAAGTTCGCCACAGTTCCGGGCGCCGTCGGCGAGACCATCGCGGTGTCGCCGTTGACCAGCACGTTCACGCGCGAGACGCGCGACGAGATGCTCGATGCGACCCGCGGGTCGTTCACCTCACATGGCGTCTCGTACTCGCCCTCGTGGCTGGGCGGCGACACGTCCTACCTGAAGTACTACGGCCAGTACTTCCACTACTTCCCGCTGCAGCCGGAGCGCCGGAAGCCCTTCACCAACGAGATGCTGCGCCCGCGGTTCGTATACGCCACCGGCGTGCGTCTGGGGCTGGCGCGTGGACGGGGCGGACGCGTGCCGGAAACCGAACGCTTCTATGCGGGTGGCAGCACGACGCTGCGCGGCTTCGAGCAGAACGCCGTTGGCCCGCTGGGCGCGGATCGAATCCCCACGGGCGGCGAGGCGCTGCTGGTGCTGAACAACGAGGTCCGCTTTCCTTTGGTCAGCATCGTGGACGGCGTGGGGTTTCTGGACATCGGCAACGTGTTCGACCGCGTCTCGGATTTCTCGTTCAGCGACCTTCGCGAGACCGCCGGCGTCGGTGTGCGGGTGCGGACGCCGTGGTTCCTGATTCGGGGCGACTACGGGGTGGTGCTCGACCAGCGGCCAGGGGAGCGTCGCAGCCGCTTCTACTTCAGCATCGGCCAGGCCTTCTGATCCGGACGCACATCACGTCGGCCGGCACTCATTGCCCGGCCTTCCAAGGCTCGAAGGCGCGTCTAATTCAGCGTCGGTCAGGCACTCTGAACCTGATGCGCGAGCTGCGTCCCGACGCTCGAGCTTCGCCCGGACTTACTTACATACTGCTTACTTGTGCGGCCAAACCTACATCTGCCGCCGGGGCCGCAGCGCCGAACATGCGAATCGAGCGGCCAGTTCCCAGCGCCGCTTGGCACCGTGGTTGCGTGCTCAGACATGAGGAGGCAGCCATGGTGCAGGCACGCGGGGCGCTAATGACGGGCTTGGGCATCGGCGCGGGGCTCATGTATTTTCTGGACCCCGAGCGTGGCGGTCGCCGCCGGGCAATTGTCCGCGACCGAATGATGCACACGGCCAACCGCAGCAGTGACGCCCTGCGGGCTGTCAGGCGCGACATGATCTCCCGAACATCCGGGACGGTGGCGCGAGTGCGCGCCGTCTTCGACCGGCAGCCCGTGGACGATCGGATTCTCCTGGAGCGCGCCCGTGCACAGCTTGGCCACCGTGTGTCGCACCCGCGCGCGATCGAGGCCACGGCCATCGACGGCGTCGTCACAGTCCGCGGACCGATCCTTGAGGCCGAGGTGACGCCGCTGCTGAAGGCGCTGGAACGTATGCGCGGCGTACGCAGGGTGCTCAACCTGCTCGAGAAGCACGAGGACGCCGCCAACGTTCCCGCACGCCGGGGGAGCACCCCGCGTGCCGCGCGGCTCTTCACCTGGTCGCCTGCCGCTCGCATCGTCGCCTGCGCCACTGGAACGGCCCTCGCCGGGTACGGCGCGTCGCGGCGTGGTCTGTCGGGTACGCTGCTCGCCGCAACGGGCCTGGGCCTGATGACCCGCGCGGCGACCCCTCGCGAAATGCGGCTGAAGCAGAGTAGGCAACATGCAAACGGCTGAATGGGCCGCGTGCCCGGAAAGGGAACAGGACAATGGCGATGCTGGCTCGTGATGTGATGACACCAGATCCCGCATGCTGCAGTCCGGAAACGACACTGGACGAGGTCGCCAGGTTGATGGTCATTTACCGATGCGGTGAGATTCCGGTGGTCGATTCCTGGGCTCAGCCTGTCGGGGTGATCACCGATCGCGACATCGTGTGTCGGGTCGTTGCCGAAGGCAAGAATCCGGCCGCGTACACGGCCGAATCCTGCATGTCTCAGCCCGTGGTGACGGTGCATGACGGGACGCCGATCGACCAGGTCATGGCGGCGATGGAAACCTATCAGGTCAGGCGTGTCCCGGTAGTGGACGGAGACGGCTGTTGCGCCGGGATCATCGCCCAGGCAGACGTCGCGCGGATCAGCCAGGAGCGCGATGTCGCTCATCTGGTGCGGGAGGTGTCCCGCGACGACACTCAAGAGCTGTCTTGATTCGCGGCGGTCGCCCAAACCAGGCGCCGCTCGCCAATATGCCGGGCGACTCGGTCAGTGGAGTGGTTGTGATGATTCGCAAGCTCAGCACGGGGGAGTATCGACTTTACTCGCGACGGCAGGACCCAAAAACTGGCCGCAGGCGCAATCTCGGCACCTTCAAGACGCGCGCGGCCGCCGAAAAGCACGAGCGGGCTGTCCAGTTCTTCAAGCGTCGGGGATGACGTGGGCTCGTCGCGCAGAGACCGCACATCCTCCACCGGCCCCTTCACACGCTCGGCGCGGCAGATCGCACGGACCATGTCGCGCAGGGATGTTTCCCGAAGACCCCGGTTCCGCCATCCGGATGATCCAGTACTTCATCAACCGGGCGGGCAAACGTCTGCCTTCGTCGCGGCGCCGGGAGCTCGAGCGGGCCAGACAGGTCCTGCAGCGGCGCGCTGAAACGCGCCGCGAGTCAAAGCGGCGGCCTTCGGCGTCAAGCCCTTGACCGAGCGGCCAACGATAGCGCACGCGATGTTTGACGAACCGATTCACCCATTCGCGGACCGGCATGAAGCTGGAGCGGAACTGGCGATACGCCTGCGGCAATACGCCGGCCGGACCGATGTCGTCGTGCTGGCGCTGCCGCGCGGAGGTGTCCCGGTCGCCTTCGAAGTCGCGCAGGCGCTCGATGCGCCGCTCGACGTCTTCGTGGTGCGCAAGCTCGGCGTGCCGGGCCACCGCGAGTTGGCCTTCGGCGCAATTGCCTCCGGCGGCGTTCGCGTGCTGAACGACGATGTGGTACGCGGGTTCGACGTGTCAGACGATCTCATCGACGCCGTCGCTCGCGAGGAGCAGACGGAGTTAACGCGGCGAGAGCGCGAGTACCGCGCAGGCCGGCGACAGATAGACCTGGGCGGCAAGGTCGTCATCCTCGTCGACGATGGCCTGGCGACGGGGGCCACGATGCGCGCGGCAGTGAAGGCCGTGCGACAGCTGGCGCCCAGCCGCGTCGTCGTGGCGGTGCCGGTGGGCTCGGCGTCGACGTGTGCCGAATTTGAGGACCTGGCGGACGAGACTGTGTGCGCCCGCATGCCGTCCTCGTTTGCGGCAGTGGGCGACTGGTATCGCGACTTCTCGCAGACGACCGATGCGGAAGTTCGCGCCCTGCTGGACCGGCGCGCGGCGGACGTGCGTTCTGGACGGCTGCCGTGACCGATCTCGAGGCAACGCAGGGCACCCACGAGTTCTACCGCACGCGCGCCGAGCTTACCAAGGCGCTCATCTCGTGCCTATCGACCGGAGACCGAACGCGTCAGTCACTATTCCTGCTCGTGCTTGGCTTCTCCACATGGACGAACCCAGGTGCTGCAGTGCTGGAGGCCGTTGGGGTCGGGCCATCCGCTCGCAGCTTTTGCAACGCACTTGCACCATATCCGGGCGTTTTCGTCCCCAGCTCGGCCGCTGAGATCGGCCAGTAGTCGAGTCCCTGCCGTTTACAGAGCGGCACGCGTTATGCGCTGGGATGAGTGAAGCGCAGAAATTGCGTACAGGAGGCCCGACCCCGAAAGGATGCGAGGCCCGACCCCTTAGGGGGTGCGGCGCACGACGAGCATCGTCATGTCGTCGAATTGCGGCGTGTCGGCGACGAAGGTCTCGATGGTCTCGAACACGCGATCGATGATCGCCTCGGTCGGCTGACCCGCGACCGCGCGCAGCGTGTCGTGCAGGCGCGCCTCGCCAAACTCTTCGTCGCCGGCGGCCTGCGCGTCGGTGACGCCATCGGAATACAGCACCAGCGCGTCGCCGGGGCGCAGCATTTCGCTGGTCTCGCCGTACGGCAGACCCCGCGGCAGCAGGCCCAGCGGCGGCCCCGTCGACGTCAGCGGCACGACGGCCCCGTCGGCGCGCAGGATCACGTTGTCCAGATGTCCCGCGCCGACGAATCGCAGCGCTCCGGTGACCGCGTCGAGTTCGGCCAGCGCCGCCGTCACGTATTTCTCCGGCGACGTCGCCGCAAACAGCAGCTCGCTGGCGTGACCGGCCAGCTGCGGCAGCAGCGGGACCCGGCCCAGCAGCGCGCGCAGCGTCGCCTGCATGTTGCTCATCAAGAGTGCCGCCGGCAGGCCCTTGCCCGATACGTCGGCAACGCACAGCAGCAGCCGCCCGCCAGACTCGTCCAGCGCCAGCGCGTCGTAGTAATCGCCGCCACAGCGCCGCGCCGGGCGATTGCGCGCCGCAAGCTGGTAGCCGTCGGGCTGCGGCAGGCTCGCCGGAAACAAGTCCTGCTGGATGCGCGCGGCCAGCTTCATCTCGCCTTCAAGCTTGGCCCGCGCCAGCTCGGCGGCCTGGTGCATCGCCAGCAGCCGCTCGCGCTCCTGCGCCGCCTGAATCGTGCGCTCGAACAGCCGCGCGTTCTCGATCGCGGTCGCCGTCTGCAGCGCCAGCGTGTTCAGCAGCTTCAGCTCCGCCGCCGTGTACTGCATCGGCACGGTGCTGCCGATCGCGATGACGCCAATCGTCCGCTCGCCGACCTTCATCGGCGCGCAGAGCAGACTCCTGAGCGCGGTCTGGCTGGCTACACGCCGCGGGTCGGCCTCGATGTCGTTGACCAGTTCGCCGATACCCGTCTCTGCAACGGCGCCGACGATGCCGCGGCCGCGCGTGAAGCCTTCGAGCCGGGTCAGCGCGTCGCCGAAGCCGGCCACCGACGTCAACGCGCCGCTCGCCTCGTCGAGCAGCATGATCACGCCGTCGGTTGCGACGATGAGATGCCGCGCCTCCTGCAGCGTGAGCGCCGCCACCCGCTCGAGATCGAGCAGCGCCGCCAGCTTCTCCGAGAAGCTGTAGATCAGGTTGATCTCGCGATAGAGATGCAGCACTTCCGCGCCGAGCGCCTTGCGCTCCCGCTCGCGCGCCGCCAGATGCTGCAGCAGTGTGGCAACCGCCCGAGTCCGCTCTGGTCCGCGCACGAACGCCAGGCTGGAGTCACCATGCTGCACCGCGAATCGCTCGGCGTGCGACGACGTCTCGCCGTGGAGCAGGCGCCCCTCGGCGTCTTCGATCGACACGGCCCCGCCCAGCGCATCGACAAACGCCGACACCAGCGCGTGCGCCTCCGGCTGGCGCCCGATGATCTGCTTCAAGCCGGTCGGCGGCACCGCGACCTTCGACACGCGCTACATCCCCAGCACGTCGCGCGCCTTCTGCAGCAGCGCGTCAGGATCGAACGGCTTGGTCATGTAGAGGTCCGCGCCCACTTCCTGCCCGCGCTGCCGATCGAACTCCTGCCCCTTGGCCGTGAGCAGCACGATGTAGACGTCCTTCAGGCCCAGCGTGTGCTTGGCGCGGTTGCAGACGTCAAAGCCGCTCAGCTTCGGCATCATGACGTCGAGAAACACGAGCTTCGGCTTCACCGATTCGATGGCCGCCAGCGCTTCCTCGCCGTTTGAGGCCGTCAGCAGCTCGACGCCCTCGTCTTCCAGCTCCTCCAGCGTCTGCTGGATGAGCATCCGCAGATGCGCCTCGTCGTCGACGATCAAAATAGTCGGGTTCACCCGTGGGCTCCTTATTGGTAGACCAGGAAGAGCACGTTCTCCATGCCCTTTTCAAAGCGCAGCATCTGCACGGCGTCGGAACGCGCCGACGAGACCGAGTTGAGCATGATGATGTCGGGCTGCACGGCCATGGCGCGCGCCAGCAGGTCGTCGCCGCGCGCTTCCATCACGCTGTACCCGCGCGTGGTGAGCACGTCGGTCAGCGTGCGGACCGTGGTGGCGTCCTCGTCGACGACCAGCACGCGCTTGTGCGACTTCTTCTGCTCGATGAGCGTGCCGACCTCGCGGAACAGCAGGTCCGTGTCGATCGGCTTGGTGAGGTAGCGGTCGACGCCCAGGCGATAGCCGCGATCGTGGTCCTGCACGATCGACAGGATGACGATCGGGATGTCCATCGTCTGCGGGTCGTTTTTCAGCACCGCGGCGACGTCGAAGCCGTTCATCTCGGGCATCATCACGTCGAGGACCACCAGGTCGGGCCGCTCGCGACGGACGGCCGCGACCGCCTCGCGACCGTTGCCAGCCAGCTGCACCTGGTAGCCGGCCTCGACGAATTCCTGCGACAGCAGCTCGCGGATGTTCGGATCGTCGTCGACGACCAGGATGCGCGGCTGGCGTTCGGCCGTCCGCGGCGTGGTGACGACGACCTGGTCGCGCAGCTGGCGGATCAGCGCGGCCAGCTCCACCGGCGCGGTGACGCCGACGCCGAGCGACAGCTGTTCGGCGGTCACCGGCAGCGAGAACGAGAACGTGCTGCCGCGGCCGAGCTCGCTCTGCACCCAGATGCGCCCGCCGTGGTGCTCGACGATCTCCCTGCAGATCGGCAGGCCCAGGCCCGTGCCTTTCGGCTTGTCAGTGAGGGTGTCGCCGACCTGCTTGAAGCGCTCGAAGACTTTTGGCTGATCCGAGGGCGCGATGCCCATGCCCGTGTCGCTGACGCTGACGACGATGTCGCCGCCGCGCCGCTCGGCGCGGCACGTGATCGTGCCAGCATCGGTGAACTTCACCGAGTTCGAGATGAGGTTGATCACCACCTGGATCAGCCGGTCGCGGTCGCCGGTGACGGCGGGCAGGTCCGAGGCGATCGCCTTCTCGAGGTGCAGGCCCTTCTGCTCGAACAGCGACGAGGTCGCCGCCGTCGCCCGATCGACGATGTCGCCGACGGTGACGTTCTCCATGTGCCATTCGAGCTTGCCGGCCTCGATCTTGGCCAGGTCCAGCACGTCGTCGATCAGTTTGGTCAACCGCTCGCCTTCGCTGACGACGACCTTGAGGTTGTCCTCCACCTGCTGGATCGTCTGCGCGACCTTGCGGTCCTCCTTGGGGACCAGCGGGAAGATTCGATCCTCCAGGCGCTTCTTGATGATCTTCGCGAAGCCCAGGACCGAGGTGAGCGGCGTGCGCAGCTCGTGGCTCACCGTCGAAAGAAACGCGCTCTTGGCGGCGTCGGCTTCCTCGGCGATGGCGCGCGCCTGCTGGGCCTCTTCGAAGAGCCGGCGGATCTCCACCTCGTGCTCGTTGAGTTGCCGGTACGCGTTTGCATTGTCCAACGCGATCGACGTGTACGACGCCAGGCTCTGCAGCACGTTCAGGTGATGCTCGGTGTAGGCGTGCTTCTCGAAGCTCTGGATCGTGATGATGCCAAGCACCTGCTCCTTCGCGATGAGCGGCAGGTAGATCAGAGACTGCGGCTGCTGAGAGTAGGTGCCGTCTTCGAGCAGCTGGCCGCGTTCCTCATATCGCGTGATGTAGCGGCCGTGCTCCGCCGCGAGGTCGTTGATGAAGATCGGCTCCTTGTGCTCGATGCACCATACCGGGAGCTGATCGCGGTTGGTCGTGTCGCGGGTGTAAGGCGCGTAGCGCTTGCCCTTCTCGATCGCGAGCCGGTACTCGATCTGGTTGCGGTCGGGATGGTAGAGACCGACGCCGAACACGTCGGCGTCGGCGAGCTGGTTGACCCGCTCGTAGAGCTTGCCGAAAATGGTCTCGAAGTCCAGCGACGACGTGATCTCGCGGCCGATGCCGCTCAGCAGCTCGACGTTCTTCTTGCCTTCGCTCTCCGAGCGTGCCAGCGCCTCGGCGGCCTCGGCCCGCAGCTTCGCCTCGGCAAAGCGCGCGCGCTCGCGTTCCTTGCCCACGAGGCGGCGGCGTTGCAGGCGGTCCACGCCGAACGCCGCGAGCGTGAGCAGCGCGACGTAACTCCCGTAGGCCAGCCACGTGCGGTACCACGGCGGTAGAATCGTGAAGGCGTAGACGGCCTCGGGGCTGACGGCGCCGGAGACGCCGCGGGCGCGGACGCGGAAGCGGTAGTCGCCGAAGCCCAGGTTGGTGAAGTCGCGCCGGGCTTCGCTGGTCCACGCCGACCAGTCGCTCTCCAGGCCGTCGAGTTGAGACTGGTACATCGTGACGGACTCGTCGACGTAGCCAGGCGCGGCAAACTCGATTCGCAAGGCGTTGGAGGCCGCGTCGAGCTGCAGTGGGCGGGATCCGGCGGCGCCGCCGCCGAACAACAGGCGGTCGTCGTGCAAGGTGACGCGCCTGATCAGCGCGGAAAACGTCACCGGCGCAGCAGCCGCCGACGCGCGGCTCGTGTCGAACCGCACGAAACGGTTGTCGGCGCGGCCCAGCCAGACGACGCCATCCCGTTCCGAGTAGAGCGTGAGGGTGCCGGGACCGAAGCGGGCAAAGGGGGCGCGATCCAGCGCCCACGTGCCGGCAGGCGTTTTCCGGGCCACGATCGTGCCACGCCCGAAGTCGAGATACACGCGACCGTCGCTGCCGTTGGCGGCCCCGAAGGTGGTCTGCAGCGGATCGGTCTCCAGGCCCGCAAACCCGGATCCCGCACGAATCTGCCCGAGGGCGCATCGAACCGCGCCACATACTGCTCTTCGGTCCCGACGAAGAACAGCGGCGAACCCGCGATGTCGAGGACCTGCGAACCTCCCTCAGGTATTCCATGTGCGACGCCGAAGCTTTCCACCGTCAGCGCCGGCCGTGACTGCCCAGGGGCGGGGGGGAAGTGAACGTGACACGCAGGATCCCGGTGCCGGAGGTGCCTGCCCACAACGAGCCATCGGGATTCTCGAACAGGGATCGCACCTCGGCGGTGATGTCGGGGACCCCGCCTTCGTCGATCCAGCGGCCGTCGACGTACCGGAACGACCAGAGGCCGTCGAACTTCCCGATCCAGAGGCGGGTCGGATCGACAGTCGATCGTCGACTCACGGACGTGCGGAACGTCCCGTCGCCGGCCGCACGGATGGCGCGGGAAGTCGTGCCGATGATCTCGTACAGGCCGTCGGAGCACGCCACCGTCAGCACCGCAGGCCGGCTGGCGGTGGCGTCGGTCATCGGCGTGAACCACCAGCATTGGGATCGCGGTCGCCCGCGGCACGAACCGCGGCGTCGCCGCGCCGGGCGCCGGGCGATCGAGGTAGTGCACGCCGGTTTGCCCGCCGACGTACAACCGCCCTCGTGGCGGATCATGTCGTAACGGCGCCCAGGCAGCCCGTCGTCCGCGTCGAAGAACGAAACCGGCGACGGCACCTCGACTCGGGCGATGCCGGAGTCCAGCCCGAGCCACAGCGCGCCTTCCCGGTCCGGCATCACGAAGTACACGACGTCGGACGGCAGACCGTTGGCCCGGTTCACGCGGACCACCGGCTGGCCCGCGCGATCGATGATTACCAGCCCGCCGGCCGTCGTCGTGAGCGCAAAGGTCCCGTCGGCGAGCGCCTGCCGCGGTACAGCTGCGAGTCAGTGAGCACCTCGTCGATCCGCGTGCGGAAGGGCACGAGCGTCGCGCCGTCGTAGAGAAACAGCCCGGTGGTCCGTGTCCCGACGAGCAGCCGGCGGTCGTCGTACCGCAGCACGATGGGGAAGGGCTCACGTCCGAGTTGCTCGGTGCCCGGAAGGGCGCGGAAGGTCGTCGCCCTCGAGGACGTTGAGTCCGCTTTCCGGCATGGTGAGGTAGAGGCGCCCATCGACCGCCAAGGCGCGATTGAAGCGCGACACCGGCTTGATGACGGTCATCTTCTCCCGCGCCCAGCGGAAGATGGCCTGCTCGGTCTGAAACACCACGCCGTCGTCGGTGACGACGACGCGCCAGACGTCGTTGAAGATCCGCTCGGCGGCGGGCAGACGGTCTACCAGCGACACGAACTGCAAGTCGCCGTGTCCATCCGGTGCGAGGTAGCCGAACGTGCCTACGGCGCCCACGTAGATGCGGCCGGCGCTGTCGATGGCCAGGCCCCGAACCGTTCGCGACACGCCGACCTTGATCCGGCGCCAGGTCGCCCCGTCGAATTCCACGACACCGCTGTTGGCGCCGGCGTAGATTACGCCGCGGCTGTCTTGCACGCTCGACCAGATCTGCCCGTTGGCGCCCACCTCGGCAGGCGCGTAGGTGCGGATGAACGGACGGCCCTCCTCCGGATGGCGAGTCTGGGTCGGCTGCGGGGGTGTCGTGGCCCCGGGCGACTGGGCGGCCATGACGGCTGCGCAGGTCACGACGAGTCCAAGGACGAACACCACGGATCGCGTCATTTGTCGGTCGGCTCCAGGCATGCGGGTCACAGGGTCGTGATCGAGGCGGGGACCCGCCCGGGGCCCCGGCCAGTCGGCCCCGGTCGAGCAATGCGATTCTAGCTCAACAGGTCTCCGCAAAGGGGACCAACGTGTGGTCTCCGGGGACGGGACGCGCCGCAGGGGTCCGGCCCCTTCCGCGCGAGACGCACCGTTGACCGGTATACCGTATGACGGTATAGTCGCGGACATGGCGCCGCCGCCGGTCGACCAACTCCCACTCAGCGTGCCCGTCTTTCAGATCCTGCTCTCGCTCGTCGACCGCGACCTCCACGGGTATGCGCTCATCAAGGACATCGAGCAGCGGACCGAAGGCGAGATTCGATTGACGGCGAGCACGCTCTACGGGGCCCTCGCGCGACTGCTCGAGGGGGCGCTGATCGAGGAGCTGGATCCGGATCCCGGCGACGAGCGGCGGCGCAAATATCGTCTCGCCAAGGCGGGCGCGGCGCTGCTGCGACGAGAGGCGGCACGGCTCGAACGCGCCGCCGCATGGGCGCGCGCCAAGCACCTCCTGCCGCGCGTCTCGCAGTGAAAAACATGTCCCGATTCCAGCACTGGCTCGGCCGGGCGCTCCGCATCCTGCCCCGGGGCTTTCGCGAACGGTTCGGCGGGGAACTTGCCGACGCTGCCGGCGCGCTGGCCGACGACGCGCGCAGGGCCGGAGGCCGATGGCGTCAGTGGCGCTACGTCGTACGCGAGCTGATCGCGCTTGCCGGACTGGCGATCGCGCTTGCCACTCGCGCGACACTCCGCGACGAACTCGGCTGGGCCGTGCGGTATACGCGCCGCCGGCCTGTGTTTGCGCTGGCCGTGACCGTCACGCTGGCCGCGTCGATTGCCGCCGCGACGACCGCGTTCGGCCTCGCCAACGCCGTTCTCTGGCGCGCGCTGCCGTTTGGCGATGCGTCGAGGCTGGTGTTTGTCTGGGAGCAGTCCGAGCAGGACGGTCTGCCGCAGCCAGCGCGCGTCACGGGCGCGCGCTACGCGGCCTGGCGCGACCAGGGCAACGTCTTCTCGTCGCTCGCGCTCTTTGGCGCGGCCGGCTTCACGCTCGACAGCCCGGAAGGCGCTGTCTCCGTGCGCGGCGCCAGGGTGTCGTCGAACTACTTCGAGACGCTGGGCATCCGCCCGGCGCTCGGACGCGGCTTTCTGCCCGTTGACCAGCATCCAGGCGGCGATCGGGTCGTCGTCTTGTCGTCCGCGTTCTGGCAGCAACGCTACGGCGGCCGTCGCGACATCGTCGGCGAGATCGTACGGCTCAGCGGCACGCCACACACGATCGTCGGCGTGATGCCGCCCGTGACGTTTCCGGCGTGGCCCGTGAACCCTGCCACCGTCACTCTCGATCCGGAGTCGCGGCAGCTGTGGGTTCCCATCGCGCGATCGGCGGAGCTCGATCAGAGCGGTCGCGCGCACGTGTTCGGAGTTGTCGGACGGCTTGCGCCTGGCGTGGACGCACTTGCGGCGACCGAGCGGCTGAACCTCACGTCTCATCCTTCTGCGCCCGATCCGCATCGCGCGCAGCTGGTGCCGCTGCGAGAGCAGCTGGTGGCCGATGCGCGGACGCCGCTTCTCGTGCTTGCCGCCGCGACGCTGGCCGTGCTGCTGATCGCGTGCGCGAATCTCGCGGCGCTGTATGCGTCGGCCTTCGAGGCGCGCCGCGGCGAGCTGGCCATCCGATCGGCGCTCGGCGCCGGCGCCGGCAGGCTCGTCCGCCAGCTGGCGCTCGAGGCGCTGGTGCTCGTGTCGGCGGGAACGTGCGGCGGACTCCTGATCGCCCGCAGTGCGCTCGCCACGCTGCCGGCGCTTTTGCCGCCGACACTGCCGTTCCTGACACCGCCGTCAATTGACCTGGGCGTCGCAGCGTTCGCGGTTGGCCTGGCGCTGGTCGCCGTGGTGATGCTGGCCGGGTGGCCCGTCGCGCGCCTGATCGGGACGGCGCGGATGCCGCGCGGTGTGGCCGCAAGGCCGCGCGGGCTCGTCTACCGCACGCTCGTGGTCTCGCAGGTGGCCGTGACCGTTGCGCTGGCGGTTGCCGGCGCGCTGCTCGGGCAGTCTCTGACGACCGTCAACCGGCAGCGGCCCGGATTTACAATCGAGCGCGTGCTCGTCGCCGGCATCTCGCTGCCCGCCGGGACTCCTGGAGACGGTGAATCGGTGACGCGAGCCGAGCAGCGGACCCTGGCCGGCATCGGCGCGCTCCCGAACGTCCGCGCGGTGGCAGCCGCGTACGATCACCCGCTCGAGGCCAACTGGAGTGAAGCGCCGACCGTGCTCGGCGACGGCGGCTCGACCGGTGAGCCGCGCCAGGTGGAGCTTCGCATCGTGAGCCCCGGTTACTTCGAGGCGCTCGACGTGGAGCTGCTCGACGGACGAACGCTCAGCGAGCGAGACACCCTCGAGGCGCCGGGCGCGGTCGTCGTCAACGAGGCCTTCGCACGCGAGCTCGGCGGCCGCGTGGTTGGGCGGCGCATCCGCAGCGGCACGCCGAGGTTCATGTACCCACGCGCGCCGGAAGAGTTCGAGATCGTCGGCGTGATGAGCAACGAGCGCGTCCGCGGCCTCGAGCAGCCCGCGCCGCCGGCCTATTACCTCAGCACGCGGCAGTTTCCCCAGACGAGCCTGACGATCCTGGCGCGCACGGCCGGCGATCCGCTTGCGGCGGCCTCCGACGTGCGTGCGGCGATTCGGTCGGCGGATTCCGCCACGACCGTCGAGCGGCCGACCTCGCTGGCCCAGATCCTCGCCGACCAGCTCGTCGCCAGGCGCGTGACGACGGATCTGATTGGCGGCTTCGCGACGGCTGCCGTCGCCCTGGCGGCGCTGGGCATGTACGGTTTGCTCGCCGTGCTCGTCAGCAGCCGGCGGCGTGAACTTGGCGTTCGCCTCGCCATCGGCGCTTCCCCGGCGTCGGTGGCCCGCATGGTCATCGGCGACAGCCTGCGGAACGCCGGCATCGGCGTCGCGCTTGGCGGTGCTCTGTCAGTGGCGACGGGGCATTTGATTTCGGGTCTGCTCGTGGACGTCTCGCCGCACGATCCGCTCACGCTGGGCGCGGTGGTGCTGGCGCTGCTGGCAGTAGCCTGCGTGGCGGCGCTGCTGCCCGCGCACCGGGCGTCGCGCATCGACCCGGTCGACGCCCTCCGCGCCGAAGGCTAGTTCGGGGTCGGGCCATCGGCTCGCAGTTTTTGCAATGCGATTGCACCAGGACCGGGCGTTTTCGGGGCCAGCTCGGCTGCTGAGATCGGCCAGTAGTCGAGTCCCTGCCGTTTACAGAGCGGCACGCGTTATGCGCTGGGACGAATGAAGCGCAGAAAGTGCGACCCGATGCCCCGACCCCAGAGCCTGCGAAGGCCCGACCCCTTCGGAACCTTCGGAACCGCGTCGGGAATTGGACCTCCGCCATAATGTGTCCCGCATGCCCGATGGCCTGTCTCGCCGCGACCCTGACTCGCGTTCGCGCCCGCTCGACCTGATCCTCATCGCCGTCGTCGCGCTCCTCGTGCCACTGGGCCTGCGTCCGATCGCGGCGAAGGTGTCGGCCGGCGCGCCGCTCAGTTACCTTCCGGCGCTCGAGACCTTCCGTGAGCGCCTGCCGTACGACCCGACGTTTCGCGAAGACATCCGCCGCATCCGCCCCGAGATCGTCTTCATCGGCGACTCGATGCTGGGATCGCGCATCGACCCGGCCCACATGCGCCGCACCATCAACCGGCAGACGTGGTGGGTGATGCAGCCCGGCACCGGCTCCGCGTACTGGTACCTCGCCTTCAAGAACCACGTGCTCGGCGCCGGCGTGACGCCTCGAGCCGCGATCGTCTTCTTTCGCGACTACAACCTCACCGACGTGATGTTCCGCCTGGATGCCGCGTTCCGCTGGTCGCTCGACACGGTGGCAGGACCTGAAGAGCCCGAGCTCAACGCGGTGCTCGCGCGGCGGCGGCAGGGAGGCTGGTCGGCTGTGCACGCGGCCGTCGATCGCACCTACGCCGTCGCGCCGCTGATGGCGCGCGCCGACGATCGCCTGAGCCAGTGGCCGGCCGAGCACCTGGTGGGCCGACGACGCGCGGCGGCGTTCGCCAAGGACATGAACGCGCTCTTCGCCTTCGAAAGACTGCGGCCGATGGCCGACGCCGACATGGCGGCCGAACAGGCGCAGGCCGACTTTGCCGGCAACCTGCCCACCTCGATCCTCCCCGAGCTGATTCGCCTGGCGAAATCCCGCGGCGTGAAGCTTGCCTTCGTGCGCGTGCAGCGACGCCCGCGGCCCGACGGCCCGCCGCTGCAGTCCAGGGCGCTGCGGCAGTACGTCGCCGACCTTCGCACGTATCTTCGAGTCCGAAGGCGCGCTCTTCATCGACGACACCGACAACCCCGCCTTCACGCTGGACTGGTACAAGGACGGCGACCACCTGCTCGGCAGCAAGCGGCGCGAGTACACGGAACGGTTCGCGAAGACGTCGGCGCCGCTGCTCGAATGATCTTCCACTCGCTCGACTTCGTCGTCTTCTTCCTGGTCACCGTCACGCTGTACCTGGCAGTTGTCGCACACGTGGCAGAACCGCCTGCTGCTGGCGGCCAGCTACGTCTTCTACGGGTGGGTCACGCCGTGGTTCCTGATCCTGCTCGTGACGTCCACGACCATCGACTACTGGGCTGCGCTGCGCATGGAGGCCGACCCGGCGCACAAGAAGCGCTACCTCGTCCTCAGCATCGCGTCCAACATGGGGATGCTGGCGTACTTCAAGTACGCCAACTTCTTCATCGACAACGTCGCAACGATCCTCACCACCATAGGCCTGCCGACCTCGCCCCACGTGCTGAGGGTGGTGCTGCCGGTGGGCATCTCGTTTTTCACGTTCCAGGCACTCAGCTACACCATCGACGTCTATCGCGGCAAGCTGCGCGCGCGCCAAAGCTTCGTGGACGTGGCGACCTTCGTCGCGTTCTTCCCGCAGCTGGTGGCCGGCCCCATCGAGCGCGCGGCGCACCTGCTGCCCGAGGTGGAAGGCGAGCGCCGGTTCTCGCCTGACGCGGCGCGTTCGGGTCTTCGGCTGATGGCGTGGGGCTTCTTCAAGAAGCTGGTGATCGCCGATAACGCCGGGCTGGTGGCCGACAAGGTGTTCGCGCTCGAGGCGCCGGCCTTCGAGATCGTGTGGGCGGGCGTCTTCGCGTTCGCGATCCAGATCTACGCGGACTTCTCGGCCTACAGCGACATCGCGCGCGGCACGGCGCGATGGTTCGGCTTCGAGCTGATGGTCAACTTCAACCACCCGTACCTGGCGCGCGGGCCGCGGGATTTCTGGCGCCGCTGGCACATCTCGCTCTCCACCTGGTTTCGCGACTACGTCTACATCCCGCTGGGCGGTTCGCGCAAGGGCTTCGGCCGCGAGCTGGCGAACATTCTCGCGACGTTCGTGCTCTCCGGTTTCTGGCACGGCGCAAGCTGGAACTACGTGCTGTGGGGCTTCTATCACGGCGTGCTGCTCGTGGCCAGCCGCCTCCGACGACGCGTGCTCGGCGAGCAGCGCCCGGACTGGATGAACGTCTTCGCCCCGCTTCAGATCGCCGGCACGTTCGTGCTGGTCTGTATCGGCTGGCTGATGTTCCGCGAGACGGACATCACGATGCTGATGCGCGATCTCACGCTGTCGCCCGAGGCGAGCTCGCCGCTCGAACGGCAGGCCGGTTACGCGCTGGTGCTGCGCGTGCTGCCGTACGCGGCGCCGCTGGTGGTGCAGAGCCTGTGGGTGGAGATCCGGCGTGAACGCGCGGAGCCAACGTGGCCGGCCATCGTCGACGGCCTGCTGGTGGGACTGCTGTTTGCGGCCATCCTGGTGGCCCGCAGCCAGGCGTCGCTGGATTTCATCTATTTTCAGTTCTAGCCGGGTGCACCCGATAGATCGCGATTCCATGCCGTTCCGCGACGAGGCGCAGTGCGGAACTGGCGTCCATCAGGGCGCGCCGACGCTGCATCTGCGGCGTGTTGCGGTGCACGACGACGTGCGTGACGCCCAGCGCGCGCATCCGGTCGAGGGCCGCCTCCCCCGGAAACGCCCTCATCGTCTCCGCCGTGGCCTCGAGGCCCGGCGGCGCAAAGCCACTGTAGCCGTTGACGAGCGGATGGCGGTGGCGCGTGGCGTAGATCATGTAGCGGGCGTTGCCGAAGAAGCCGCCGCGTCCGAAAAACGGCAGCTCGATCACGACGGCCTGCGGCTCGTCGCGGAGCACGTCGTAGATCGACGGGATGCCGGGGAAGTCGCGATAGGCCAGCGGCGCGCGAAGCGCTTCCAGGTTCACCGCGGCGACCAGCGCGATCGCGAGCGGGAGCCTTCGAGCGCGAAGCGCGCCCAGGATGCGCGCCGCTCCGTAGCCGGCGAGCACGGCCATGCCGACCAGCGCCATCTGCCCGGCGCGCGAGTAGCAGCGGATCGCGCCGAGCGCGGGGACGTGCTCGTGCAGCCACGAAAAGCCGGGCACTCGCGGCAGCGCCGAGAGCAGCACCGAGCCGATGACGACGGCCAGCCACATGCGCGCGCGCGGCCCGCGCCCCGACGCGCCAGTCAGCCCGACGACGGCAAGCGCCGTGACGACAAGCCCGGGGAAGTTCGCGTCCGAGCTGCCGCCGAAAAGGTTGCTCCACAAACCGAAGTGCAGGCGCGACCCGGTAAACAGGTAGTCGGTCCAGGTCGCGGCGCACGCCTGCGTTTCGCCAAGGCCGCGCACCATGCCCTGCGTGCGCGACAGGTCCCAGTACGGCCACAGCACGGGCGCCAGCAGCAGCGCGCAGACGACGGTCGCCAGCGCCGTCCACGCGGCCGTGTCGCGCAGCCGGTGACGCCACTCCGGCACGCGTGAGATCCACGCACAGGCAGCGGCCCATCCGGTGAAGACGAGCAGGTAAATCGACGCAGCGGCCTGCGCCGCGACCGCTGCGCCCAGCAGCGCCGCGTAGCGCGCGCGCCCCGTGACGAGCAGCCGGTCGAGCGCGAGAAAGACCAGCGGCAGCAGCTCGAGGTGCAGCGCCTGGAGGTGCACGAGACGCATCAGGTGATGCGCGTTGAACGCGACGGCGCAGCCGGCGACGATGCCGGCGGTCCAGCTGCCGGTGTCGTGATGAACGAGCAGCGCAAACGCCCAGCCCGACAGCGCCAGGCCGGCGAGGATCAGCAGGTTATAGGTGAGGACAGGCGGCACGCCCAGCCACACCGCGGGTATCGCCAGCGCGCCTTGAAGGATCAGCGGCTCGGAGTAGGCCAGCGTGAGCCGCGCGGGGTGAAAGATGTTGGCGTCAAACAGGTGCGCCGGATCGGTGGGCAGCGTGCGCGCGACCCAGTCCACGGCCCAGACGTTGAGGCTGTAGTCGCCGTTGTCGACCCGCGAGTGCACGCCGGGACGTTCGGCCAGCGGCCATGTGTGGCCCACGGCCAGCAGCACGAAGAGGCCAAGCACCGCAAGACGCTGCACGCGCGTCGAGTATAGCCGCCTGGGTCATCGTCAATCTGCAGCAGGTGCGGGTTTCAAACCCGCCCATCGTTAGCCAGCGTATTGACGCACCACGTGACGGCGAACACGCCAATGGCCGGCAGCAGAATCCACGGGAACGCCGCGAGCGAGGCGACGTTGGCGGTTTCCTGGAGCGCCGTGCCCCAGCTGGGCACCGTGTCGGGCAGGCCGAGGCCCACGAAACTCAGCGTGGCCTCCGCCAGGACGACCGCGGGGAAGAGCAGCGTCGCCTGTGTGACGACGTACCCGCGTGTGGCCGGCAGCAGGTGACGCGTCAGCACGCGCCACGGCGAGGCGCCTGCGGCGCGTGCGGCTTCGGCGTAGGCCGATTGCCGTTCGGCGGCGACGATCGACCGCACGCCGCGCGCCACCCACGGCGTGCCGACGACGGCGAGAATCACGATCACGATCGCGATCGTCGTCGGGACAGGCAGCACCAGCGGCAGCGCCGCCCGCAGCGCCACGACGACGTAGATGGCGGGAAGTACGGCTGCGAGGTCGGCCCCCCGCATCACGACGGCTTCGAACCAGCCGCCGCGCGCGCCGGCCAGGCCGCCAATCAGCAGGCCCAGCAGCGCCGCGCCGGTCACCGCCAGCGCACCGATGCCAAGCGACACGCGAGCGCCATGGATGGCGCGTGCGAAGACGTCGCGCCCCGATCGGTCTGCGCCGGCCAGCAGCAGCGGCGGCGCCCCGGCCGGCTCCGCGAGCAGCCGTCCGCCAGCCAACCAGGCCACGCCGATCGGTTGGCTTCGATCCTCTTCGTACCGTTCCTCGAGGCGATCCGTCAGGCGCTGCGGATAAAAGAACGGCGCGCGCAGCGCGCCTTCGTGGACGACCCGCAAGCGCGTGGGCGGCGCGTGGAAGTGATCGGGAAATCGTGTCCCCGGCGCGTGCGGCGCGACCACCGGCGCGAAGATCGCCGAGAGGGCAATGGCTGCCAGGATCGCTGCCGCAAGCCGGTTCATCCGGGGCTACTGTAACAGGGCGCGGCCTTGGGCCGCGGGGGGCGCTCGCCATCCCTCGCGCGCAGAGGCATAATGCGCCGTCCGATTCAAGACGCTTCGCACATGCCAGCGCGGCCTGGCAAGGGAGAGAGCCGATGACAACGCAGATTGGACGTGTGGGAGCAATCGTGGCAGCCGTGATGCTGGCGGCGGGTACGGGGTGGGCGCAGACGCCTGAGGGCGAGCCGGCGCTGGCCCACACCGCAACGGATCGTGCACTGCAATGGAGCGCCTGCCCGCCGTTTCTCCCTGTTGGTTGCGGCCTGGCCGTGCTGCATGGCGATCCGGGCAAGCCCAACGCGGACATCTTCCTGAAGCTGCCCGCCAAGTCTGTGATCCCGGAACACTGGCACACCTCCGCGGAGCGCATGGTACTTGTGGCCGGCGAGCTGCACGTCACCTACGCGGAGCAGGCCACCTCGGTGCTCCGGGCGGGCATGTACGCGTACGGCCCGGCCAGGCGGTCGCATCGCGCGACCTGCGCCAGCAGCACGCCCTGCGTGCTCTTCGTCGCGTACGAGTCGCCGATGGACGCCGTGCCGAGCGACGCGAAGTAGCCCGCCTCCGCCAAGGCTTCGGCGCGGGCCTCAGGCGACGACCGGATTCGTCCTGTGCACGGCGACGCCTTCGCGCAGCTCCGCCATGCGCGCGAGCGTGAAGGCCGCAATCGCCATCACGACGTCCCGCACGGCGACGTCGAGGAAGCCGGCCAGCACGAGGTTGCCGGCCACTGCCAGCAGCCACACCGAGGCGACCAGCGCGCCGTAGCGCGTCCACCCGGTCAGGATGGCCAGCCCCACGCACACTTCGACGACCCCGACGGCCGCCAGCGCCGACGAGGGCGACACCGGCAGCATCGCGGCGACGGCAGGGCTGAGATACATGCTCCAGTCGGTGAGCAGGTCGAAGAACTTGTCGAGGCCGGCCAGCGTCGCGGTGAGGCCGATGCCGAGACGAAGCGCGAGATACGGCGTGTCGAGTCTGCTGTCCATCAGGATCTCCTTCACAATGGAGTGCCGGTCGGCCGGAAGGTGACAGCGTCAGGCGATGCGGTCCATCACGGCCGCGACGATGCGGTCGCAGCGCACGCCGAGGAAGGTGAACGCGTTCTGCGCCGCCAGCCCCGCGCGCTCGAACAGGTCGTCGCGCAGCGCGGCGCGCGCGCGCGACAGCCGCGTCTTCACCACGTCGTCGCTCACGCCCAGCGCCAGAGCGGTTTCCGACGTGCTCAGGCCCTGCACCTGCCGCAGCACGAACACCTCGCGGCACCCGTCCGGCAGCGCGTCCACGGCCGATTCCAGCAGCCCCGCCAGCTCGCGCCCGAAGGCCTGGCGCTCGGGATCGGGAGGCGCAGGCCGCGATGCGATCGCGAGGACCTCGTCGGGGCCGTCGGCGTCGAGCGACCGGTAATGGCCGACCCGACGGGCCCGGGCGATGGCTTCGTTGACCGCGATGCGCGTGAGCCACGTGGACAACTGCGCGCGGCCGTCGAACTGCCGCAGGTGCGCGTAGGCGTTGACCCAGGACTGCTGCACGACGTCTTCGGCCTCGCGCTCGTCGGCCACGATGGCGCGCGCCGCCCTGTAGAGCCGCTCGTTGTGGCGGCGCATGAGGATCTCGAAAAGCGCGGTCTGGCCAGACAGGACCAGCTCGACCACTTGCGGGTCGGACAACCCCGTCCACCGCTCCAGGATAGCCCCGCTCACCATATGCATGAATATTAGAGGCGGGCGAGCAAAAAAGGTGACAGCCTCAGGCTGGCGCATCGGTCACGAGGGTTCTGGTCAGGCCGGGAACCCGGGTCTTTCGACCGCAAGGAGCGAGAAGAATTCGTGCTCCATCTTTCGAAGGGCCTCGGGACGCCCGTGCTTGAAATCCCTGAACGGTTGCCAGAAACGAAACGTTCGTGTCCGACGCATGGGGCGAAAGACGACCGCGAGCGGATTGAACTCCCGGCTTCCTCCAAAGTAATGGAATGCGAGTCGAGCGATGGAGATACGCCAGCGCTTTCGATGCGACCAGTTCAGCACGACGGCACGTTCACCCAGATACGGAAGGATGTGCTGCTCAACATGTTCGCGCCAGATTGGACTGTCCGAGTAGACAAAAAGAATGTCGCGCCCCCGCAAGTACCACCACGTCCACATCGCGAGATGAAGACACACCGCCGAGATCGCAAAAGCCACGAACACAACGACGCCGAACACGATCAGCAGCGGAAGAAGAGGAACGGCGATGGCGACGACGATCGCGCCATGCCACCATTTGGTTCCTGCTTTCGTCGTCAGCTTCAGCGCTTTGTCAGACGACGCTTGCGAGGTAGCTGGCTGCATTGGTCTTCCCCAGGTTACGCGCCTCCTCGAGAGGCGTCGCATAGTCGTCGATATCGGTGCGGATGGTCAGGTCTGCACGGTAGCGCACGAGGAGACGGAGGGCCCCGACGTCATCTCGTGCGGCTGCCATGTGCGCAGGCGTCCAATCGTTGATTCCTTTGCGGTTCACCGGAGCCCCTGCCTCGAGAAGCATTTCCAGCACTTCGTACCGATCGGGCAGGCCGCGATCGATTGCCGTGTGGAGGGGCGTGTACCCCTCGTCATCCCTGAAGTCCAGGTCGACGGCCTTGCCGAGGAGCCACTGCACCGCAGCCTTCGAGCCCACGCCGACGGCGTTGGTGATCCAGCGACGTCCGAGATACGGGTCATCCCCATGGGGAAAGCCATCGAGCTCGGCCGCCAAGGCTTCCAGCTGGCTGACATCGCCCGACGCCAGGACAGCGATGCCGCGTCTGTAGCCGCCCAGGGCTTCGGCCATCAGGCGGTCGTCTTCGTCCATGTGGCGTCCAACTAATAGTAGGCTGACCAGTCTAAATCGGCGGTTCCCCTCACTGAGCCCGAGGACCTGGCGCGCCGCCCTTGGCCCGTGAGCCACACGAATAATGGTCTCTAATTCAAAACAGCGATTCGCGGATTGCGGAATACGAGCTGCTCACCTTGTTCGCTGAGATCCTGGAATCCGATGTGACCACGCAGTGGCCGTTGGGCCCCCGGCGTAGCGTCAATAAGTGTCTGCCCCTCACCATGGCGTTTGGCTGGGCCTGTGAACGTGCTGAGATCAACGTCCTGAACAACGACTCCGTTGAGGACCGCCTTCACTTTCGTACCCCGCATTTCGATTCGATACTCGTTCCATTCCCCATTCAGGTACATCTGAACTTTTGGCGGATTGATCAGGTACAGCGCACCTGTGAGCTGCTCGCCGGTTGCGGCCGGGTACAACCTCGTTTTGGTACCCGTGGGTCGGTGATCTGCATCTCAATACCCGTATAAGCGGGATCGCCCTTGAGGGCCGCGCGCAATGCGATGCCGCCGTTCCCGCGTGCCCCTCCGTTCATGAACTTGAAGCCGACCTCGAGAATGAAGTCTGCGTATTCCTTTTCACTCATCAGCCAGGTGCCGACCCACTGCCCCGACTTCGACTTGCCACCCCACAGATCGCCGTCCTTGACAGTCCAGATCGCGGGTTCTTTTGGAGGCGGATTCGCGACATCTGACCAGTGCCCCACGATCCACCCCGTTGTGACCGGTCCATCCACTGGGAAAAGCCGAGTAAAGGGCGGGTCCGCCGTTTGGCCGGCGAACAACGACCCGGCGAGCGCAAAGCTCATGGGTAGAGATTGCAGCAACGCACGAGGCATGGCGTTCCCTCTGTTGATTGGTGATCTAACGGAGCAGGCCGGGACTATAGGAGAGACCGAAGTTACCGTCAAGGAGCTCCGCGCGACCAGGATACGTCGGATGCCATCGTCTATCGGCGCGCCGTGTACCGCATGATTACCACGCCGCAGCTGAACGAACGCGCCTCAACCAGGTCGAGGTCGAGCTGCACGCCGTCTGGGAAGAAGCGTTTCCCGCCGCCGACGAGAACCGGGCACACGATAGGCTGAAATTCATCAACAAGCCCCGCCGCGATTGCCTGGGCTGCCGGCGCAGGGCCGTCCACGCTGAGATCGTGCGCGGACTCTGCCTTCAGACGACGAATCGCAGCGGGATCGAACTCCCGCTCGATGCGAGTGTGTGCGCTCCTGGGCTCTGTGAGCGTCCGCGAGAACACGACCTTCTGTGCCGATTGCCACTGGCGCGCCCAGTCTCGCAGGACCGTCGGCTGGTCGGGAGACGTGGGGGCGGACTCCCAGTAGACCATGGTCTCGTACATACGGCGTCCGTAGAGATAGGTGCGGATGGATGACCCGAGCGCGTTGATATACGAGTGCACCTCCTCGTCATCAGGTGCGACGGCGGCTATGTCACTCGAAGCGATGTACGGAATCTTGCCGTCACCCGAAGGCGAGTAGATGGCGCCCTCTTTGATGACGTACTCCCTCGAAGGCCGTTGTCAACGTTTCTGGTCGAGCCAAATCTCCGGCAACCCACGTAATGCCAGGCAGTGTCTGCGCTTTTTGCGGCTTGCGGGTAAGCGCGCGTGCGGGAATCCCCGCTTGGGACAGCAATCGCAGGACTTCCCTCCCGATGACGCCGGTTCCGCCAGTCACGAGAATCATGCCGCCTCATATTCTTGAAAGATGAAGTTCGCTATGCCAGTTTGGTCGTGATGTGCATTTGGGTTGTGAGCGTCAGATGGACCGGGCAGCGATTGGCAATCGCCAACAGCCGCGTCCGTTGGTCATCGTCCAGGACGCCTTCGAGCTCGATGTCCCGTTCAATGAGCGTGAGTGTGCCCGTTCGCGTTTCGCAATCGGCACAGTCTTCAGCGTGGACGCGTGAATGACGAAGGCGAACCGTGACACGCTCCAGTGCCCACTGCTTGCGCCGCGCGTACATCGCGACGGTGATGGACGTGCACGAGCCAAGTGCAGCAAGCAGCAGATCGTACGGCGTCGGCCCGCTGTCTGTTCCGCCCACTGATGTCGGTTCGTCGCTGACGAATTGATGCGGGCCGGCGATGATCTCCTGGGCAAAACCGGTGGCTGCACCTCGTACGATGACAACGCCTTCCCGTTCCTGGCCGTGCATAGGCCTTACGTCCTTTCCCTTCCCAGGTGTGTGTTGGACCCACGCTGCGGCGTTGGTCGCGAGTGGCTCACGCTAACCACCTGTCTTCGGATGGTGCTCACGCTCCAGGGCACGGCGATCCCAAGTCGCCAGATCGGCAGCGGCTTCATACGTCGTCTGCAGAAAATCAAGCAAGGTCCCGTCCGGCGAGCTCGACTGTCGTACCACATCGTACGCGAGGATGAATTCCCGGAGATCGCCACTGTAGAAGGCCTCCGCCGGCTTGACGCGTGCCTGCGCGAACCCAGGCGGTTCCGGGTAGGCGTAGGCGTAGAACGCCGCGTGAGGGATCGGACCTCCACCAGGCCAGAACCCGCAGCTGCTCACTTCGTGTGAATAGGCGTCGCGTGTCACCCAGTCGGGCAGGTTTGTGATTCCGCCGGGATGCCGGGGCGCTCGGCGCCCGGAGAATCGCGTAACCGCCAGGTCAGGCGCGCCCCAAAAGAAATGCACCGGACTGCACTTGCCAATAAACTGCGCGCGAAACTCGTTGAGGACACGACTGGCTTGCACGAGGACTCGCCAGAACCGGTTGGCGTACTCCGGATCGTAGCTGCCATGCGTCTCATCCTGGTCGAACGGGATCGCGTCGGCAACCTCATTGGGGCTTCGGTGCAGGGCCACCCGAAATTCGAGCCCTTCCATCTCCTGCATGAGACGCCTGTAGAACGTGGCCACTGACTGCGGCTCGAGCGCCAGAACCGCCTTGCCACCATCGCTCGCCTGCACGATCAGCTGATGAGCGAGAAAATCGAAATCAATCTGGAACGCCCGTGTTCCGTACGGAATCAGCGATGTGGTCAACCCCGTCGCCGTCGGGTAGAGAGTCGCATTCCAGCAGTGATTCACCCACGGGCTCGCGGCAAGCCGGATCTTGCCGACGATCTGCATCCAAAGATGCAGCGTGGTGCGGGTGTCGGCCCACGCCTCGAGTGGCAGGATTGGCCATGGCTCACGCCACCGATCGGCAACGGGCATCAGTCCTCCTCCGATCTGGGGCGTTGACGTTACCACGCTGCCTGTGACGAGCGACAGCTCAGCCGAGGCTCGGCGGCGGCGCCGGCGACCAACGCGATGCCGTTGTCAATCTGCAGTCGTCAATCGTCAATGCGCAGGCGTGGATCAACCAACGCCGTCAGAACTTCCGACACGAGCAGCCCGATCGCCAACACGGTCGAGCCTGCAACCGCGCAGCCGGCCACCAGCGGCAGGTCGCGGGCGCGGAGCGCGTCGTAGGTGAGCCGGCCCAGCCCGGGCCACGCGGCAATGGTCTCGACGACGAACGCGCCGCCGAGCAGCGCCGCCATCGCCAGCCCGCCGAGCGCGACGACGGGCTTGAGCGACAGCCGCCACGCGTGCCGCCGCACGATCTGGCCTTCGCCGACGCCGCGAGCGCGTGCGGCCTGCACGGCGGGTGTGGCCAGCGCTTCCGTGAGTGCGGTGGCCTGCTGGCGTTCGAAGGTCGCCGCAAGGGGAAGGGCAAGGGCGAGCGCCGGCAGCGGCAGGTGCCACAGCACGTCGGCCAGCCAGGCAAGGCCGGTGAGATCGCCGCCGCTGGTCATCCCGCCAGCGGGGAGCCATCCCGTGCGCGCGGCGATCAGCACCAGCACGAGCGCTCCGACAAACGGCGGGATCGACAGCATCAGCAGGGAGATGGCGCGGACCGCGCGCGCGGCGACCGACTGCGGGCGCGTCGCCGCGACGATCGCGGGCGGCAGACCGATCAGGATCGCCAGCAGCAGCGCCGTCAACGCCAGGATGGCGGTGTTGATCGCGCGGTCGAGCACCATGGGGCCCACCGGCGCGCGATAGCGGAAGGAGGTGCCCAGGTCGCCGCGCGCCAGCATCGAGAGCCAGCGGCCGTACTGCACGACCAGCGGCCGATCGAGCCCCGCCTCGGCGCGCACGGCCGCAATCTGCGCGGACGTGGCGCCGAAACCCGCGCCCAGGATGGCCGCGTCCCCCGGCGCCATCGCCGCCAGCAGGAAGCCGCACGAGGCCACGATCCACACGAGCACCAGGGCGGCGAGCGCGCGCCGAACGAGGAAGCGGGTCACTGCCGCTCAATCGTAATCGTCAATCGTCAATCGTCAATCGTGCAATCTGCAATCTGCAATTCGTCGTGGCGGTGTCAACGGGGGCAACCGCCCTAGTGGCTCGTGTGCCCCGGATGCGTTTGCGTGCCCTTGTGGTGCGCGCACGTCACCGCCGGGTTGAACGGCGTGAACATCCCCCTGGGGTTGTCGCGATAGATCCAGACGTGGCGATCGAAATGCGGCTCGAACATGTGCGCCTCGTCGGTTGCCGTCGCCGGGTCGTCGGTCATCGTGTCGTAGGGCACGCCGTGGAACGTCGGCGGCGCCGCCTGGCGCTCGCGCCAGCTCCTGGCGAACACGAGGTTCTCCACCGCCACCAGCGCCATCGATCCGTCCGCCTGCGGCTCGTAAATCAGGATGGCCGGCGTGCGGAAGTCCGTGTGGGTGCCGTTGCCGCCGACGCGCGGCGCCGGCGGCCCGGTGATCCCCAGCAGATCGGGGCGGAAGAAGTGCACGCCCATGGCGCCCTCCGCCGCCGGACGGCCCATCATGTCGGCCGTCTCGCAGAGGTCGAACGGATCCCGGATGTAGCCCTCGGCGAGGGCGATGTCGACGTCGCGGAACCGCTCGGTGGCTTTGCGCACCTCGGCGAGCGTCGGCTCGCCCGGGCCGGGGACGAACCGTGCCGGCGTCTCCTGTGCGGCCGCGGCGGTCGGAATGAGGCTGGCGATCGCCAGTAGAAACACTGTCGTGGCATGTAGTGCATGTCGTGTCTTCACGTTGATCCTCCAGGGAATGAAACCGCGCGATGAAATCCGTGCTGTCCGAATGAATGCCTGCTGACACAGATACGGATGGCAGGCCTGCGGCGGAAGACCAACGGCGAGCGGGGGCCTTCTCAGGCAGGCGCGCGGCGGGGATAATCGCCGAGAGCGGCGCAGCGTTGCTGCCGCCTGTAATCGTCATCACCAGGAGATTTCCGCATGGCTGCCAGGACCATTGCCATCGTCGGCGCGACCGGCGCCCAGGGAAGCGGCCTCGTCGGCGCCATTACGGCCGACCGTTCGGGCGAGTTTGCCGCCCGTGCCCTCACGCGCGCGCCCGGCTCCGCCAAGGCGGCGGCGCTCTCCGCCGCCGGCGTCGAGGTCGTCGCCGCCGACACCGACGACGTGGAGAGCCTGAAGCGCGCCTTCGACGGCGCCGACGCCGTGTTCTGCCTGACCAACTACTGGGAGCACTTCTCGGTGGAGCGCGAGCAGGCGCAGGCAAGGAACATGGCGGCAGCCGCGAAGGCCGCCGGCGTGCGGCACGCGATCTGGTCGACGCTCGAGGACACGCGCCGCTGGGTGCCGCTCGACGACGACCGGATGCCGACGCTGCACGGCCGCTACAAGGTCCCGCACTTCGACTCGAAGGGCGAGGCCGATCAGTTCTTCCGCGACGCCGGCGTGCCGACGACGTTCCTGCTGACGTCGTTCTACTGGGACAACTTCATCTTCTTCGGGCTCGGCCCCAAGCCGGGGCCCGACGGCGTGCTTGCGATCACGCTGCCGATGGACGACCGTAAGCTGCCGGGCATCGCCGCCGGCGACATCGGGCCGTGCGCCTACGGCGTGCTGCGCCGGCCGGACCTGATCGGCAAGACCGTGGGCATCGCGGGCGAACACCTGACGGGCGGCGAGATGGCGGCGGGGCTGACGAGAGCGCTCGGGCAGACGGTGCGCTACAACGCCGTGCCGCCGGAGGTCTACCGCGGCCTCGGCTTTCCCGGCGCCGACGACCTCGGCAACATGTTCCAGTTCAAGCGCGACTTCAACGACTACTTCTGCGGCGCGCGCGATCCCGGCTTCTCGCGCTCGCTGTATCCGCAGCTGCAGAACTACGAGGCGTGGCTGGCCGCGCACAAGGGGCAGATTCCGCTGTAGCGCAGCCGGCACTTCACCCGGTGCCCGCAGCGTCGAGGCCGAACAGCCTGGCGGCGTTCTCCTTGAGAATCAGCGGCCGCACCTCGTCGCGAATCGCGATCTTCTCGAAGTCGGCCAGCCAGCGGTCCGGCGTGATGAGCGGGTAGTCGCTGCCGAAGAGCACCTTGTGCTTCAGCAGCGTGTTCGCGTACTGGACGAGCGTCGGCGAAAAGTACTTCGGTGACCAGCCGGACAGGTCGATGTAGACGGTCGGCTTGTGCAGGCACACCGAGATCGCTTCGTCCTGCCACGGAAACGACGGGTGCGCCAGGATGATCGGCATCTCCGGAAAATCCACGGCGACGTCGTCGATCAGCATGGGGTTCCCGTACTTCAGCCGCACGCCGCCGCCCCCCGGCATCCCGGTGCCGATGCCGCTGTGCCCGGTGTGGAAGAGCACGGGCAGCCTGGCCTCGGCGAAGACTTCGTAGAGCGGATAGGCGAGGCGGTCGTCGGGCGAGAACTGCTGCAGCGGCGGGTGCAGCTTCAGGCCGCGAACGCGGCCGCCTGCGACCAGCCGCCTGGCTTCCTCCACCGCCGCGGCGCCGCGCGTGGGATCGACGCTGGCAAACGGAATGACGACGTCGGGATTGGCCTCGGCCAGCTCGATGACCGACTCGTTGGAGACGCGCGGCCGCCCGCTCAGCCGCTCGTCCACCGCGAACAGCACGCACGCCATCTTGCGCGATCGGTAGTACTCGACCAGCGCCGCGCCGTCGCGTGCCGCGCCGCTTGCGCCGAAGTACTTCGCCGCAGCGGCGTCGGCCGCCGTGTCTCCGGCGGGCGCTTCCAGGTGTACGTGGACGTCGATGGCGGTGAGTGGGGCGGCGTCGATGGTGTTCCCTGAAGTCACAATGGGTGCTCCCTCACAAGGCGCTACCGCCTCAGGTGCTTCTGCAGAAAAGCCAGGACACGATCGAAGGCCGCTGCGATCGTCGGATCCGACATGTCCCTGTCGAAGACGTGGCCCTTGCCAGCCATCGCGATGAATTCGTGCTCGACTCCCTGGCGCTCCAGCTCCCTGGCCATGAGCACGGATTGTTCAAACGGGACGTCGGTGTCCTTGTCTCCATGAAGAAGCAGCGTCGGAGGATAACTCTTCGTGACATTGCGAAGCGGGCACAGCGGATCGAAGGCCCTCGGCTCCTTGTCTGGATCGTGCCCGACGACCTCACGTGGCCAGACGCCCTGTTGACGGGTGTAGAGATAGAAGCGTTCCCGCGTCGCCTCTGGATCCTCGGCAATCACTCGCGTGCCGACGGACTGGTCGGCCTCGGCCTTCGTCACCGCGGGCTGCCGGTTGTAAAACGGGTCTGGCCGGCTGTACCACGGTCCCGCGATGTCGCCGTAACCGTAGAACGACACGACGGCGGCGGGTCGTGGAGTCAGGCGGAAACCGGCCATCAGGGCCAGGTAACCTCCCGCCGAAGACCCGACCACGGCGATGCGACTCGGATCGATGTGAAACAGCTTTGGACCGCCGGTGCGCAGCCACCGATAGGCCTCCTCGAGATCCTCGAGGATCTGATTCAGCTTGGCCTGGGGAGCCAGCCGATAGTCGATCGAGATGATCGTGTAGCCGGCGTCGAGATACTTTTGGAACTGGACGGGATTGGTCCAGCTACGGCTGCCCATGATGAGCGCGCCACCGTGGATGTACAGGATGGCGGGCCTGATGACGTCGTCAGGCTTCCGGTAGACGTCGGCAGAAATGCGAAGGTCTCCCACCGTCTTGTAGGTGTAGGTTTTCCTGGCGAGCTCCTGCCCTTCGACGTCCTGAAAGCCCCCGATGGCCAGGATCAGGAGAAGGACGGTCCCGAGCGGCATACGCAAACACCTCATGCTGCCTCCATCCCTTGACGGCGTCACGGTCAGATCAGGATAGACGGCCCCGTCGACGCGTGCAGCGCCTCGACGAGCGCCGCGCGGTGCGCGAGCACGGCCTTCTGGTTGAGCGAGCCCTTGTCGGTGATCTCCATCGCGTCAATCGACGGCGGCGTCTCGAGCAGGATGGCTCGCTCGATGGTGGTGGAGCTTGCGCCGTGGAGGCCGTTGAAGGCGCTCAGCCCTTCGACGATCCTGCGGCGCACCTCGGTGTGGCCCAGCAATTCGGGGAGAGGCAGTTCGGCGGCCCGCACGCCAACCAGCGCACGGCACCCGGCGATGTTTGGGAAGAGTCATCGCGCCGACGAAGTCGCGATTTGGCCCGCTCAATCACGACGTCCTGCACCACCTGGCCGAGCGAGCCAGCAGCCTCGCGCGCAGCACGCCGACGCGAACCCACGTGCCCGTGGAGAGCTTGAAGTCCTCGGTCAGCCGCCCCAGGAACACGAAGCCCTTCGTCAGATCCGCCGGGTCCTTGGGCGCGATCACGTCGCCCGTCTTGTAGAAGCCCTCCTGGTCGAACGCCTCGCGCGTGAGCCGCTCGTCACGCCAGTAGCCGGGCGTGACGTTGGGCCCGGCCACCCTCGCTTCGAGCAGGCCGTCAACCGGCGCGGCCTTCAGCTCCAGTCCGGGCGCCGGCACGCCGACGTGCGTCGTGGTCGAGCGGAGCGCGCCCGTACAAAGCGCGAAGGGCGCCGTCTCGGTGGCGCCCAGGCCCGTCACCCAGGGGACTGGCTCGCCACGCGTCTCGATCGCGAGCGCCTGGAAGCGGTCGGCGATCTCGGACCGCAGCCCGGCCGCGGCGAAGAACAACATCCCGAGCCGGCTGAAGAAGTGCTCCCGGAATCCCGCATCGGCCTCGACCACCGGCAGCAGCATCTCGAAGCCCTTCGGCACGTTGAAGTAGGCCGTCGTCGCGACGTCGCGGAGGTTCGCGATGGTCGTGGCCATCCGCTCCGGCACCGGGCGCCCCTCGTCGATGTACAGCGTGCCGCCGTTGTACAAGACGATGCCGAAGTTGTGGTTGCCGCCGAAGGTGTGGTTCCACGGCAGCCAGTCGCAGAGCACCGGCGGGGCCTCGCCCAGCAGCCGCATCACCGAGCGCACCTGCTCCTGGTTGGCGCAGAGCATCCGCTGCGTGTTGATCACGCCCTTGGGCTGGCCGGTCGATCCCGACGTGAACAGGATCTTGGCGACCGTCGACGGCCCCACGCGCGCGTGCATGTCGTCGACGACGCTCGTGGCGTCGGTTGATTCGAGGTCAGCCAGCGGCGTGGTGCGCAGTCCGGGCGCGGGCGTCGCCGTGACGATCTCGATGCCGGGCGCAGCCACTTCGAGAAGCGCCCTTTCGAACAGGCTGCCGTCGGCGGCGAATACCAGTCCCGGCCGCATCACCCCGACGATCGCGCGCAGCAGGCCGAACTCGCGGACGAGCAGCGAGTAGGCCGGCGCGACCGGCGCGTAGGGCACGCCGCAATACATCGCCGCCAGCGCGACCAGCGCGTGGTCGATGCCGTTGCCGGAGAGGATGACGACGGTGCGGTCGGCGGAAAGGCCACGCGCGGCCAGGGCCTGGGCCAGGCGGCGGACGCGGTCGAGCGCCGCGGCGTAAGTCAGCCGGCGCCAGCGCCCCTGGTCGTCGCGCTCGGCGAGGAACGTGCGATCGGGCGCGGCGGCCGCCCAGCGCTCGAGGCGATCGGTGATCCGATCCGGGAACGGGCCCAGCGCATGCGGCGACCGCGCGCGGATCGTCCCGTCGGCGGCCTGTTCGACGAGCACGTCGGCGGGCAGAACCCGTGAGTCCATTCAGACCACCAGGCGGTCGGCATCGAGCTTGCGGAATGTGCCGCCCGTGGCGGCCAGGCGTTCCAGCAGCGGCGCCGGCGCCCATCTCGATCCGTGCTCGTCGTGCAGCGCCCTGATGCGATCGAGCACGGTCGCGAGGCCTACGCGATCGGCATGGAAGAGCGGCCCGCCGCGCCACGCCGGGAACCCGTAGCCGTTGACGTAGATGACGTCGATGTCCGACGCGCGCAGCGCGAAGCCCTCGTCGAGCGCCCGCGCGCCTTCGTTGACGAGCGCGTAAATCGTCCGTTCGACGATCTCCTGGCTCCCGATGTCGCGCTGGGCGATGCCGCTCTCCCGCGCCCGGGCGCGGATCAAGTCGACCACCTGGGGATCGGCGACGGCCTTCCGGTCGCCGGCGTACGTGTGCCATCCCTTGCCCGTCTTCTGGCCCAGACGTCCCATCTCGACCAGCGACGCCTGCACCAGCGGACGCCGGCCAGCGCCATCGGCGAAATGGCCGAGCGCGCGCTGCGCCAGGATCGCGACGTCGATGCCGGCCATGTCGTCCACCGCAAAGGGGCCCATCGCCATGCCGAACCCCGTCAGCGCCTCGTCGACCTGCTGCGGCGTAGCGCCTTCCTCGACCAGGTATTGCGCCTCGTACATGTACGGGAACAGCATCCGGTTGCCGACAAAGCCCGGGCAGTTGCCGACGAGCACGCCGACTTTTCCGAGCCGCTTTGCCAGCGCCATGGCCGCTGCGATGATCGCGGGGCTGGTGGCTGTGCCCCGCACGATCTCGAGCAGCCGCATCACGTTGGCGGGGCTGAAGAAGTGCAGGCCCACGACGTCTGACGGCCGCGACGTCGCCGACGCGATCGCGTCGATGTCGATCGTCGAGGTGTTGGTGGCCAGGATGCACCCGGGCCGGGCGACCGCGTCGAGCTCGCGAAACACCTGCTGCTTCAGCGCGAGGTCCTCGAACACGGCCTCGATGACCAGGTCCACCTGGTCGAAGCCCGCCGAGTCCAGCTGCGGATGGATGCGGCCGAGCCGCTCGGTGACGGCGTCCTCCGTGAAGCGGCCGCGCGTCACCGACACGGCGTAGTTGTGCCGGATGGCCGCCAGGCCCTGGTGCAGGCGCGCATGGCTGTTGTCGCGGAGACGCACCTCGAGACCCGCGTTCGCGCAGGCCATGGCGATGCCGCCGCCCATCGTGCCCGCGCCGACGATGGCGACGCGGCCAGTCGGCAGATCGTCCTCCCGCCCCCGCGCCTTCGTGCCCGGGATCTTGTTCACCGCCCGCTCGGCGAAGAACACATGGATCAGTGCCTTCGCGGGCTCCGACTGCACGCATTCGCGGAAGAGCGCCGTCTCGCGGTCCGAGCCCTCGTCGAAAGGCAACAGCGTCGCGGCCTCGACGGCCTCGATGGCCTTGAGCGGCGCCACCTGGTGCGGCCGGGTCTTCTTCGCCAGGCTTCGCGCCGCTGCAAACAGGGGCGCGTTGGCCTCCGGCGTGCCCAGCCTCTCTCCGAGCTGGCTGGTGCGGCTCGGCGCGAGGCCGCGTTTGATGACGTCCGCGGCAAGGGCCAGCGCGCCCGGCAGCAGGTCGTCGACGACCGCGTCGACGATGCCGTGCGCTTTGGCGTCGGCGGCAGAGATCGGCCGGGCGGAGACGATGATCGTCAGCGCCTGCTCGACGCCGGCAAGGCGCGGCAGCCGCTGCGTGCCTTCAGCGCCCGGGATGATGCCGAGCGATACCTCGGGCAGCCCGAGCCTGGCGTCCGGCGTCGCGACCCGGAAGTGCCCGGCCATGGCCAGCTCCAGGCCGCCGCCGAGCGCCGTGCCGTGGATGGCCATCACGACGGGCTTGCGGCTCTCCTCGACGCGGCGGAGGAGCGGCCGAAGGTCCGGCGCCTGCTGGAGCTCGCCCCACGCCAGGCGCTCGAGCTCCGCGATGTCGGCGCCCGCGATGAACGTCCGTCCGGCCCCGAGGATCACCACCGCCGCGACGTCGCTATCCGCTTCGGCCTGGTCGAGCGCCGCGAGCAGGCCCTCGCGCACGCCCGGGCTGAGCGCGTTGACCGGCGGGTTGTCCACGTGGACGACCAGAACGCGGTCCTGCTTCTGGAGGCGGACGAGTGCTGAATCGGTCATGGGGGCCCGAGTGCGGTCAATCGTAATCGCCAATTCTTAATCTGCAATCTGCAATCTACAATCTGCAATCACATGCGCAGCCAGGTTGCGATCGTCGGCGCGGGCCCCGCGGGCCTGATTCTGGGTCAGCTGCTGCACCAGGCCGGCATCGATTCGGTAATCGTCGAGCGCCACACGCGCGAGCACGTCATCGAGCGCGTCCGTGCCGGCGTCCTCGAGCAGGGCACGGTGGACCTGATGCACGCGATGGGCGTCGGCGATCGCCTCGCCCGCGAGGGGCTGCGGCACGACGGCATCTACCTTGCCTTTGGCGGCGCGCGGCATCACATCGACCTCTCCGGGCTGACCGGCGGCCGCGCGATCACCGTGTACGGACAAGGCGAGGTCGTCAAGGATCTCATCGCCGCGCGCGAGCGCAGCGGCCGGCCCCTGCTGTTCGAGGCGCCGTGCCTGGGCGTCGACGACATCGACTCGACACATCCTCGCGTCCGGTACCGGCACGCCGGCGCCGATCACGAGATTGCCTGTGACTTCATCGCGGGCTGCGACGGGTTTCACGGCATCTGCCGGCCCGCCATTCCCGCGTCGGTCCTGCGCCTCTACGAACGCGTGTATCCGTTTGCGTGGCTCGGCATTCTCGCGCAGGCGGCGCCCTCGTGCCCGGAGCTGGTGTACAGCCTTCACGAGCGCGGCTTCGCGCTCTTCAGCATGCGGTCGCTGGGCGTGACGCGTCTCTACCTGCAGTGCGCGCCCGACGAGGACCTGAACGAGTGGCCCGACGACCGCGTCTGGCGGGAGCTGACGACGCGGCTGCGGTCCGACGACGGGTGGGAACCCAACACCGGCGAGATCACGCAGAAGAACGTCACGCCGATGCGCAGCGTCGTCGCCGACCCGATGCAGCACGGCCGCCTGTTCCTCGCGGGCGACGCGGCGCACATCGTGCCGCCGACCGGCGCGAAGGGCCTGAACCTGGCCGCCGCCGACGTGTGGCGGCTGGCCGGCGCGATCGGCGAGTTCTACGGGACCGGATCGGAGGCCGGGCTGCGCAGCTACTCCGAGCGCGGGCTCCGGCGCACCTGGTGGGCGCAGCGGTTCTCGTGGTGGATGACCGCGACGCTGCACCGCTCCGAGAGCGGCAACCCGTTCGATCACAAGCGCCAGCTCGCCGAGCTCGACTACCTCGTGAACTCGCAGGCCGCGATGACGAGCCTGGCGGAGAACTACGCCGGCATGCCGTTCGCGTGAACTGGTGAACCCGTGAACCTGTGAACCTGTGAACCTGTGAACCTGAACCCGTGAACCCGTGAACCCGTGAACCTGTGAACCAGAATCCTGTCGATGTCAGCTCCCTCCTCGATCGGGGCCATTGGTCCGCCTATCAAAAATGGCTCGTCGCGCTGGTCGCGCTGACCATCGTCTTTGACGGCATCGACAACCAGCTGCTCGGCATCGTCATTCCGACGGTGATGCGCGAGTGGGGCGTGCCGCGCAGCGACTTCGCGCCGGTGGTCTCGCTCGGCTATGCCGGCATGATGATGGGCGGCGCGCTGGCGGGCCTGGCCGGCGACAGGTTCGGGCGGCAGACGGCGCTGCTTGGCAGCATGGTCGTCTTCGGCGCGATGACGCTTGTCGCCGCGCTCGCCGACGACACGGCGACGTTCGGCGTGCTGCGGCTGCTGGCGGGCATCGGCCTGGGCGGGGCGATGCCCAACGCCGCGGCGCTGGCGGCGGAGTACGTGCCCGCCAACCGCCGGCCCATCGCCGTCACCATCGCCATCGTCTGCGTCCCGCTCGGCGGCACGCTGGCGGGGCTGCTCGGCATTCGCGCGCTGCCGCTGCTTGGGTGGCGCACGCTGTTTCTCATCGGCGGCGTCGTGCCCATCGTCGCGGCGGCCGCGCTGCGATGGACGCTGCCGGAATCGCCGCGGTTCCTGGCGCGCCGGCCGGAACGCTGGGGCGAGCTCTACGCGGTCCTCGGGCGCATGGGCCACGCAGTCGCCCCCGGCAGCGGCTTCGTCGATTCGAGCGATCGATCAGCCGGCCGCGCGTCCATCGGGTCGCTCTTCGCGCACGAGTTCCGCCGCGACACCATCGCGCTCTGGGGCGCCTTCTTCTCGTGCCTGCTCGGCGTCTACCTGGGCTTCAGCTGGCTGACCTCGCTCCTCACCGGCGCGGGCTTCGATGCCGGGACCGCCAACACCGGCATCACCGCCTTCAACCTGGGCGGCGTCGTCGGGGCCGTGCTCGGCGGGCTGGCGATCGCGCGATTCGGGTCGCGCGCGGCGATGTTGACGATGACGGGGGTGGCGGTGGCGGGGGCGCTGGGGCTGAGCGCGATGACCATCTCGCCGGCGATGGGCGTCGTGCCGATCGTCGCGATGCTGACGCTGACCGGCAGCATGATCAACGGCGTGCAGACCACGATGTACGCGCTGGCCGCGCACGTGTATCCCAGCTCCGTGCGGGCCACCGGCGTCGGCACGGCCGTCGCCTTCGGGCGCACCGGCGCGATCCTCACCGGCTACGTCGGCAGCTGGGCGATCGAGTACGGCGGCACCCGGTCGTTCTTCGCCGCGATCGCGATGGCGATGGTCTCGACGTTTGTCGCGCTCGCCCTGGTCCGGCGCCACGTTCCCGCGCGGCGCTGACCCACTTACTGCCAGACGCTGCGCGCCGTCGTCACGACCAGCTCCAGCTTCCTGCGCTGCTCGGCGGGCGACAGGCTGTTGCCTTCGTGCGTGGACGCGAAGCCGCACTGCGTGCTCAGCGCCAGCCGTTCGAGCGGGACGATCCGCGACGCCTCGGCGATGCGCGCCTTCAGTTCCTCTGCCGACTCCATTGCCGGCGTCTTCGAGCTGACCAGCCCGAGCACCACGACGCGGCCGTCGGGCACGTGGCCGAGCGGCTCGAACGTCCCCGATCGCTGGTCGTCGTACTCGAGGAGGAAGCGGTCGAAGCGCGCGCGGCCGAACACCTGCTGCGCGATGCGGTCGTAGCCGCCCGACGCGTAGAACATGCTCTTGTGGTTGCCGCGGCAGATGTGGATGCCGAAGGTCACGCCGGCCGGGTGGCCCGCGATGATGGCGTTGTCCAGCTCGATGCATGCGTCGAGCATCGTGTCCGGATCGCTGCCGCGCTGGCGGTAGCCTTCGCGGATCGTCTCGTCGAGCAGCGCCGCATACTGCGGCGCGTCGATCTGGATGTACTGGCACCCCAGGCGGATCAACTCGCCGATCTCGCGCCGCGTGAAGTCCACCAGGTCCGCCAGGTACGCGTCGCGCGTGGCGTAAGCGCCGCGCGACTTGTCCGGGTCGTAGTAGGCGGCGGCCTGCTGCGCGCTGACCAGCGTGACCTTTACCGGGCGGGACGTCCGGCCGCGCAGGTAGGTGAACTCCTCGACGGCCATCTGCCGCTTCCACCGCAGCTTGTCCACCACCACCGGCCGCTGTCAGCTGCGCCTTGTGCCCGGCGTCGTCGCGGAACGTGATGGACCAGCCCGCGTGCTTCTCGAAGCCTTCGAGCGCGTCGACGAGGTGGCCGAAAAACGCGTACCGGCGCAGCTCGCCGTCGGTGATGACGTCGAGGCCCGCGTCCTGCTGCATCGCGACCGCCTCGTCGACCGCCTCGTCCTCGATCCGCTTGAACGCCGCCGCGTCCAGCCGGCCGCGCTCCACCCGCTCGCGCGCGGCCAGGAGCGAGGCGGGGCGAAGGAGGCTGCCGACGACGTCGGTGTGGTATGTGGGCATGGGGATCGGGTTGGTGAAAACGATTGCAGAACCTCCGAAACCTGATCCTTGTCGGCGAAGTAGCGGGGGTCCCGAACTGAATTGGTAAATCCTACGGCGTTAGTGGGGAGCTAACGTGCCGCATCAGCCGCCGTCGGCTGCATGCGGTTGTTAGACGGCATCGGCCGAGCGGCCAACTGCGCCCGCGCTCGTAGCATGCCAACCAGGCAAGCCACTCCGCCCGCAGCAACGAGGTGTTTGAGGGTGTGGCCGCTGACGATCCCACCGAGCGCGAAGATACGCTCATCAGCAAGTTCAAGTCCTTTTGCTGCGGCATAGGCGGCGAGCCCGGCGACCAGGTATCCACCGCCTACATAACGCGCGGGATAGAAGACCAGCAGGAGCACGACAACGAGCAAGGACCCGAACTGCACGAGCAAGTACATACGCAAATCGCCGGCACCTTGGACTTCGTTCCAATACCAGTAGCCGACGCTGGCAGCGCCGACCGCAAGCAGCGGCGCGAAGAGCCAGCGCCCCACCGGGAGACTCACCCGCTCCGCCAGGACCGCCGTCAGGAGCCCCATGAACCCCAGCGTCATCGGCAGTCGGTCCCAGACCAAGCGCGCATTGTCGGGAGCGAGGTGGTAGTAGCTCGATCCAACAGTCGTCAGCGCTACCCCGGTAAACAGCGCGGCATACGGCCTCCGCTCCCACGAGTCATGAAACGTCACGCGACGATCGACGTGCGACCGGAAGATCGCGGTCAGCCCCAGCACTCCAACAACGGCGAACGGCAGATTTGAAAGTACGTTCAAGGCGTTTGGAATTCCCAGCCAAGACCGCTGGTCTGCCATATTGTGATAGGCGAGGGGCTGTGGTACCGGTGGTCCGGCGAGGGCGGCGGTGACTGCACCGACCACGGTGACCACGACGATGGAATGCCGCGCGATCTGTATCCGCTGCATATGACCCCTGACGCTGATCATCCTATTGTGACCGTCTAACTGATAGTAGACCGACCTGCATATCGCGGCCGAACGTCACCCCGCAGGTCGTCGCCGCGAAGCGGCGTCGGCTTGAATGAATTGTCAGGCGCCTTTTTCCTATCAATAGCGCCGCCTTACCTCCGCGATCGAACCGACGACAAGCTCTTCGAGCGCCGATCTATCAAGATCAGCAAGCTGCTTGAAGTACAGGCAACACTTGGTCATTCTGTGCTTGCCAAGCCTGGACAGCAAGGATCGTTGCTCCTCTCCTTCAGCCTCCAGGTAGACCACCAGTTCTCGGCCACGGATGGCAAAGGCTGCCAAAGGGGCTTCCCCGGTTCGTCCACTCTCGTAGGTGTACCGGTAGGAGCCATAACCGACGATGCTGGGTCCCCACATTCTTGGTGAGTGCCGGGTGACTTTCTTGAACAGAACCATCAACTCCCGGCAGTCGGTGCGTTGCTGCGCGTTGGCTCTTGAGGCGATGTAGTCCTCGACGCTAGCGTCGGTGGGCTTGGTCTTGTTTTCGGCCATAGATTACTCGATTAGACTCCCGACGCCGATTGCGTTTCCGTTGGCTTTTCGACTTCCATCATGCCGCCTTTGGCTTGCCCCTCGCGCAGCGCCAGCCACCCGATCATTCCCTGGCCGGCATCGAGGAGGGCGTGCAGCGCGATCGCCGGCCAGAGGGAGCCGAAGATTGCCACGAGCAGCGTGAAGAAGGCGCCGGCGATTCCCGTGCGGAGGGCGCCACTCCATCCCTGGTACACGGGGACATGCGCAATCGCGAAGAATGGAAGGGACAGCGCCGCGGCGCCCCACCAGCCGAGCCATGGGGAGAAGACCCAGACAAAGTAGCCGCGATACAGAAACTCCTCGCAGAACCCCGCGGTCAGCGACACCCCGCCGAACCAGTACATTTCCGTCCGTGTGTGCGGCAAGAGGTCGGTGAGTTTTCCGAACTGCTGCCGCATGCTCGCCTGTGCATCGGAACTGCGGGCGAGGGTCGCGACCGCATAGGCGAAGTAGGCCGCGAGCAGCAGGAACAAGGCGATGGACGTCCACAACTGCCAGCCGTCGGGCACGGAGAAGCCCAACGACGTCCAGGAACGGTCGTTCGCCATCCACAGCGCCGCCCCGACAGCGACCAGAGCCCACGCGTAACCGATGCCCCCTCTCCAGAGCCGCGTCCGAGCCCGAGCCGGATCGGCTCGTGACTGGCGATGCAACGCCGGCCAGAAGACGAGGTAGTCCCACACCGGCAAGGCGACCGCGAACAGCGCCACGTAGAGCAGGTCGGGGAGCGTCGGCATTGATATTCCGTCGGCCGTAAGAGACCGGTCGATTGTTCAGCCTTGCCGACGCACCATTTCGTTGATCCAGATCGGGGCAAACGGAGAGGTGCAACCCTTGGAGACCGGATAGTCGCGATAGATTCCCAGTTTCTCTCCGATGGCGATGGCGCGCTTGCGATGCCTGGAGAAGTGAACACCGATTCCTGCAAGACAGAAATTCATCGTCCATTGCACTTCCGGAGGAGCGTTCCCCATTTCGGACTCGATCCGGTCCAGGAGCGCTGGCAAATCGAGCCCGTCCGGGCTCCTGGCGATTCGCTCTGACGTCAGGCTCCATCCGGCGCGCGCGGCCCAGGGGTCGTCATCTTCCATCCATGCCTGGCGGAGAGCCTCCTTGTCGGGATGGTTCTTGACAACATAGGAGTTCAGCCAATCTGCGACTCCAGCAAAATTGGCGGACCGCACCATCCGATCCATCTCGTCGCGAGACAGCTTGCCGGGCTTGAACAGGAGGATTGCCAGGAGCTGGGCATCGATGTTCCCGGTGTCCCAGAGAGCGCTCGCCAACTTGTCGTTGGTCTTGATCTTCGCGGCGAGCTTTCGGATGTCACCCATCGGGACGCCGAACTGATTGTCGCCAGCGCCACTCTTCGTGTTGTGCGCACGGCGCTTCTCGTCGCCGAGTGATTTCAGCTGCGCGAGAGTTTCTTTGAGAGTCATGGCCGTCTGTAGCTCCTACGTCTTCCGCCTCAGCACCGCCCACAGCGTCACGGCGACGTCGCCCGACACCGGTGCTTGCCATGCGAGCAGGCCGGACCGGAGCGCGATGAACAGGAGACCGAGTACGCGCTTCATGACCGAAGTCTAGTCTGGCACTCCTGGCGCCGACACTGCCCGCGGTTGAGCTGCCTCCCGAGATCGACCACGCGATCCGCGCCGCTACGTGAACTCACCAGGCTCGCTTCGCCGGCGGGAACCGTTGAACGGTCTCGATGAACTCACCTCGCGACGTGTTCGCAAGCATTGGCTGCTTCCGGCCCCGTAGTGTCTCGTCGAAGAATGCGCGGGTCCAGCTCCGTACGACCGCCAGGATCCGCGCTCGCGTGTCGGCCTCTGACGCCGTTGACGCGCCGAGAAACGGCAAATCGGTGAAGTCCCCGTGTGTCGTCGGTGCGCTCTCCAGCACGACGCGATAACTTCCCTGTGCCGTGCTTCGCAGCGTGGCATCCTTGTCGTGCCGGAGGCGCGATATGAGCTCGTCAGCCTGTGGACGAGTGAGTGTCATCGCGGCCAATTCCTGATCGCTTGGCGGCGTGGTTCGCGGCGCCCGCTCGATCAGCATGAACGGCTGATCCATACCCCAGCCCCGCGCATCGAGGTAGAACGGCTTCATCGCAGCGGCGCCATCTTGATTCAGGCACGCTTGGATGCGGCGGTCGCGTTGACATGCATGAGCGGCGGCCATCCCGCCCAGGGAGTGGCCGAACGCCCCGATAAGCGAGGGCTCGAGATGTCCAGCAAACGGCAACGGGGACGACGTCGCCCGGTTCGCGCGCGCGAGTTCGTCCAGGACGAACGTGATGTCCCGTGCATGCCATTCCAGTTGATTCAGATTCAGCTCGCCGGCCACAGATGGAATCTGAGGCCAGCGTTTGCCGTCGTGCGTCACGACGTGACCATCGGGAAACACGGCAACGATGCCGTCGTACGTGTGTGTGATGGCCGCGACGACATAGCCATGGCTGACGAGGTCTTCGATTTGTGCCGAGTAGACCTCACGGACCATGCCGCCGCCTGGAGAAAAGATCAGAAGCGGACTACGGGAGGCCGCGCGTGAGAACGGCGCTCCGGACACGGCATGGGTCTGAACCGCTCCGGCCTTGATGACATCGGCTGCGTCTCTGAACTGTTGTTGGAAACCCTCCGGGCCAAGCGCACGCTCGTATGCAGAAGCGTCAAGGTAGTCCGCCGTCTTGCCAGCCGAAGGGTCCGCCGGATACCAGACGTCTACCATCAGTTCCCGATACCCGTGACTCGGAGAGAGCGGCTCGATCCGAGTCGGGTCGACCAGTTGCATGCTGACTCGTCCGACGGCGAGCGGGCCGCTCGGCGAAGGCAGCGTACGGGGCGGTTGGGCCCTCGTCGTCAGAGCTGGTCCAAGGGCGACGGCCGCTGCCATCAAGGCCAGGCGCATTCGAGGCATGTACCGTATAACGTCGAGGAACCGTCCTCGGTTAACACCACGCTCTCGAGCAGTACGTCAGCAGTGCCTCCGCCGCCTGACCCACAGTCGGCCGACCAGGATATCTCCGCCGACCCTGGGGAATCGGCAGCAGAAGACCTCGGCCGCTCATTCGGACCGCAGCGCCTGCACCACGTCCACATGCGACGCACGGGCAGCGGGCAGCAGCGACGCGACCACCGCAGCGGCCACGAGAAGGATTGCCGCTCCGGCTATCGGCAGCACGCCCGGCATCCGAACCACGCCGAACAGCCCGCTTGCCACCCGCGTCAGCGCGATGCCGCCGAGCGCACCGGCGAGGATTCCCGCGGCGGCTATCGCCGCGCCCTCGCCGAGGACGCGGGCAAGCAGGTGACGCGGCGCGGATCCGAGGGCGAGGCGGATGCCGAACTCACGCGTGCGTGCGCTCACCGAAAATGCCAACACGCCCGCGACGCCGACGATCGCGATCGTCAGCGCCACCAGCGCGAAGCCGCCGAAGACCAGCGCGTTCAGTCGATCGGGTGCGAGCACCTCGGCGCGAACGTCCTCCAGGGTGGCAGCCCGTTCGATCGGCTGCTCCGCCGACATCTCGCGAATGATGCGCGTTATCGCAGGCACCAGCATGTACGGATTCTCCATGCTCGTGCGTACGAACAGCCGGCCGCCGATCCCCGGGCTGTAGACCGTCATCATGGGTTCCGGCACGATGTTCTCGTCGTCGATGTCCGCGGCGACGCCCACGATGCGCCGCGGTTTGGCACTGACGCCGCCGAACTGCAGGAAGTTCGGCTCGGTCCACATGAGCCCGCGGTTGAGGGCAGCCTCGACGCTCGGGAACATCCGCTGCGCCAGGCTCTGACTCACGATGACCAGATCGTCACTGCTGCGCCGGTCGTCGTCAGTGAAATCGCGGCCGGCAATGATCGGCACGTCCAGTGTTGCAAAAAATCCCGGCGACGCGGTGCGCCAGCGGGCCCGCGGATCGTCTTCGCCGTCCGCCCTGGCGTACCCTTCGACCGAGAATTGTCCGCCAAACGATCCACCTCCAGCTTCCCGCCACGGCACCGACGATCCAGCCGACACGCGATCGACGCCGGGCAGCTGCTCAATCTGCCGCATCACGTCCTGGTGGAACGCGGCAACCTGATCCGGCGTCCGGCCGTACGACATCACCGGCACGTGCACCGCGAGCACCCGCCGCGTCTCGAAGCCGGTCGGCGCCCGCTGCAGCGCGACGAGCGTCGTCAACAGCATGCCGGCGCCCGCGAGCAGCACGAACGACGCGGCGATCTGCGTGACGGCAAACAGCCGGAGGCGGCTGTTCGTGCCCGACGTGATGCGCACGCTTCCGCTGGACAGCCCCAGGCCGCCGGCGGCGTCGGCCGACGGTAGACGCGGCACGAACGCGAGCAGCACCGCTGCCGCAAGGGCCAGGCACACGCCGACCCACAGCACGCTAGCGTCGACGGTCAGGTCGAGGGCGCGAACAGAGAAGCGGGACGCGTAACGGCCGAGGACCGGCGCCATCCACAGCGCGACGATCACACCGAGAATGGCGCCGCTGCCGCAGAGCAGGAGGCTTTCCGCGAGCAGCGTCTGGCGCAGCCTGCCGGCCCCGGCGCCGAGCGCCGCCCGTATGGCCAGCTCACCTTCGCGCCGGACCGATCGGGCCAGGATCAGGTTCGCGACGTTGGAGCACGCAATGACGAAGATCAGCGCCGACGCGGCCAGCAGGACGAGGAGCACCGTTCGCGCCCGCGATGTGATCTGATCCCGCAGCAGCTTCGCGTCGATCCGGAACTCGGACTTCGGCGGGTACGCTTCGGGGTATTCCTGGAGGATGGCGCCGTGGACGGCGCGCAGCTCGGCGCGCGCCGCCTCGAGATCTGCGCCGGGCGCAAGGCGGCCGAACAAGTTCCGTCATCCGATGGGCGCGGCCAGTCACCATCGTCGCCGACAGGTGGTGCGGGCTGGTGACGACGTTCGCGATGATCTCGGTTTCGGTCGGATAGGGCACCGATGGCTCGAGGATGCCGATGATCGTCGCCGAGCGGTTGCCCAGGCACACCGTCTTGCCGATGACATCGGGGTCGCTCCCCAGCCCCGTGGTCCAGAAGCGATATGTCAACACCGCCACGCCCGCCGCGTTCGGGCCATCATCTGTGGCGTCGATGAGGCGGCCGCGCACAGGCCGCAGGCCCATCACGTCGAAGAACGAGCCGCCGACCACTCCCGCGCGAACGACACGAGGCTCGCCGAGCCCGACCATCGTGAAGCCGATGGTCGAGAAGTCGCCAATCGCGGTCACGGTCTTCATGCGCGAGCGCAGATCGATGAGTTCGGGAACCGAGAACGTGGCGTTCTCGTCGTTGATGCCCGGCGCGCTCTGGCGGATGTAGATCAGGCGCGATTCGTCCCGATTGACGAGCGGCCGCAGGAGCACGCCCTGAACGACGCTGAACATCGCCGCGTTGGCGCCGATGCCCAGCGCGAGGGTCACGACGACGGTCAGCGCCAGGCCCTTGGCGCGCTTGAACGCCCGGAACGCAAATCTCAAGTCCGCAACGAAGCTCATAGGGCTCCTACAACGCTTCGGCCCAACCCGGAACGACGTGAAGTATCGCAGCCGGCGTGCCATATGTGGCTTAGAGCACAACATGTGAAGGAACAGTGAGTTACAGCCAGGGCCCCAGGAACCACCTGTCCGATCATGGGACCCGTGCGTCCCGGAC
>CAWDZE010000022.1:0-140721 GCA_963806705.1 Vicinamibacteria bacterium | reverse complement strand
ACATCATCAAGACGGGACAAATTTGGTACAAGCAGGCTGATGTCCACGACGTGGCGGCAGAAATGTTCGAGAACACCGGCATTGTCTGGAGCCGCATCACGCTGACGGCGATGCTCGGGAGCAACGAGGTGAAGACCGAATTCACGGTGACCGAAGTGTTCCAAAAGCAAGGTACTGAGTGGAAGCTTCTGGATCTGACATTTAGCAGTGTGCGCAATACACACGAGATTCGGAAATAGTGTGCCAACCCCACGTCCAGCCCCAGCCCCTCAAGGACCGCCGGGCCGCGGCACTGGCCGCCACTGGCGCTGGTGGACGGCATGCGGCTCGTGCGGGGACGAGGAGCTGAAAGCCCTGAAGGTCGCGCAGTGAGTCGCAAGAGGTCAACATGGCCGACGATGTCTTCAACCTGGCGAGACGCGAATTCCTCGGCGCGTCTGCGCTCGTGGTCTCAGGTGCCGTGTTGAGAGGTTCGGGGGCCGTCAAGCAGCCGGCCGTCATCGGCTATCCAAACGCCAGGGGCTTGACGATTGAACGGGTCACGTTCCCGGCGCGGAACATGGGCACGGTGATCGTCGGCAACCTCTTCAAGCCAGCGAGATTCGATGCGAAGCGCACGTATGCGGCGGTCGTGGTGACGCATCCCTTCGGTGGCGTGAAAGAGCAGACCGCCGGGCTCTATGCCCAGCGTCTCGCCGAGGAGGGACTCGTCACGCTCGCCTACGACGCGTCCTACCAGGGAGAGAGCGGCGGCGAGCCGCGGCTGATGGAGGTTCCAGCACAGCGGCTGGACGACATCAGCTGCGCGATCGACTTCCTCGCTCAGCATCCGCAGGTGGATTCCGGCGCGGATTGGCTCTCTGGGCATCTGCGCCGGCGGCGGCTATGCCTTGTGCCACGCGCAAACCGAAATGCGTGTGAAGGCGGTCGCGGCCGTGAGCACCTTCAACCTCGGCGACGCACGCCGGGAAGGCATGGGGACGATCTCATACGACGAGCGGATGAAGCGTCTGAAGGACGCCGGCGAGGCCCGGTCGCGTGAAGCCCGGGGCGAGCCCGTGCGACTCGTGCCGGTGGTGCCGGACAGCGCCGCCAGCTTCACGGAGAGCACGCCGCAACTGTACCGCGAGGGCTACGACTATTACCGTACGTCGCGAGCTCAGCATCCGAACTCACCGAACAGGTAAGTCTTCTCCAGTCTTCCTCTGCAGATGGCGTTCTTCCCGTTCGAGCAACTGGACACGATTGCCCCACGGCCGCTGTTGGTCATCGCCGGGTCGAAGGCCGACACGATGTTCTGGAGCCAGGAAGTGTACAAAAAGGCGAAGGAGCCGAAGGAGCTCTTCGTGATCGACGGAGCGACGCACATCGACTTGTACGACAGGCCGCAGTTCGTGACGCCGGCTGTGGCGAAGCTGGCGACATTCTTCTCGCAGCATCTTTCCGGTGATGGAGCGGCGAAATGAACGCATCGTTCCAGCGATTCTCTAACCTCAGCCGATCAGACGAGCAGGTCAGCGCGCGGATGATGGAGAAGAAATGATAGCACGTCCTGGTCACTCGACGCGCCTGTTTACCGTCGCGCTCTGCTCCTGCGTCCTTGCCGCAGGCGTCATTGCCTTCGCTCGTCAGACCGCGCCGCCGCCCGGCGGGTTGATCGTCCCGGCGGGCTTTCAGGTGAGCGTGTTTGCCGAGAAGGTCGAGAACGCCCGCGAAATGGCGCTCGGTCCGCAAGGAACGGTGTTTGTCGGATCGCGAACCGCGGGCAAGGTGCATGCGGTCGTGGATCGCGACGGCGACCACAAGGCCGATCGAGTCGTGGCGATCGCCAGCGGCCTCGACCAACCCAACGGCGTCGCGATGCGGAACGGCGCACTGTACGTGGCGACCGCCAGCCGGCTCCTGAGGTTCGACGACATCGAGAAGCACCTCGACGCGCCTCCCGCGCCGGTCACGGTGCGCGACGACCTGCCCAACCCCAAAGCCGGCCACACGTGGAAGTTCATCGCCTTCGGTCCCGACGACCTGCTGTACATGTCGGTCGGCGCGCCGTGCAACGTCTGCCTGTCGCCGCCGATGGTGTCCTCCATCGTGCGGATGAAGCCGGACGGTTCCGGCATGGATGTGTTCGCCGAGGGCGTGCGCAACAGCGTCGGATTCGATTGGCACCCGGTGACCCGTGAGTTGTGGTTCACCGACAACGGCCGGGATGCATTGGGCGACGACGTGCCGGGTGACGAACTGAATGTCGCGCCGAAGGCTGGCCTGCACTTCGGCTTCCCGTACTGCCATCAGGGAGACGTCACAGACCCGGAGTTCGGCTCACAACGCGCGTGTGCGACGACCGAGCCGCCTGCTCAGAAACTCGATGCGCACGTGGCGGCGATTGGATTCACGTTCTACACCGGCAGGATGTTTCCGGCCAGCTACAGGAACGCGGCCATCATCGCCGAGCATGGTTCGTGGAATCGAACCACGCCGAGCGGCTATCGCGTCATGGTGGTGCCGACGGACGGGCGTCGGGCGACGGGCTACGAACCGCTTGTGGACGGCTTCCTTCCCGGTATGAGATCCGGTACCGCCCCGGGCGGGTTTGCCGCGGGCAAGGCGGCCAACGGCCGGCCAGCCGACGTGCTGGAGCTGCCTGATGGATCGATCCTGATCAGCGACGACTCCGGCAATCGTCTCATCCGTGTGAGCTACGGTCAGTAGCAGGCGTTCTGGAGACCTTGCTGCGAGCGGCGAGCCATACCGCTGTTGGAGAACGCAGACATGATCCGCTTCATGGCGCCGCTCACGATGTTGGCTCTGCTCGCCTCGGCATCCACGGAAGCCCAGACGATCGTCATCACGCGCGCCGGCTCTCGCGCGGTTCGGCCGGGACCTGCGGAGAATTTCACGGGTGGGGTCCATGTCGAGATGCTGTTCGAGGCCGTCACCCCCTCACACGCCAGCGGCGGGTCTGTCACGTTCGAGCCCGGTGCCCGTACGGCGTGGCACTCGCATCCCCGAGGCCAGGTCCTGATCGTCACGGCCGGCACCGGTCGCGTTCAGAGTTGGAGTGGCCCCATCGAGGAGATTCGAGCCGGAGACGTCGTCAGAATCCCTGCCGGCGCGAAGCACTGGCATGGGGCTTCGCCGCACGCATCCATGACTCACATCGCTGTGACCGAGCACCGTGACGGCACAGTCGTGGAATGGATGGAAAAGGTGAGCGACGACCAGTACAACGCAGCAGCAAGCCCGCAGCAAGGCGACACCCGACCTTCGGGACCACGTCAGCAATCGATTGCGCCGGGTCTGGCCGCACTGACCGACGAGGTGCTCTACGGCGATGTCTGGAGGCGGCCCGAGTTGTCCCCGCGCGACCGCAGCCTGGTCACCATCTCGGTGCTGATTGCCACGGGAAGGACGGCGCAGCTCGCCGGCCACCTGGGGCGAGCCCTCGACAACGGCGTCCAGCCCAGCGAGGCTTCCGGCCTTCTCGCGCACCTGGCGATTTACAGTGGCTGGCCGAGCGCGGTCTCGGCGCTCGACGTCTACGAGCAGGTTTACACGGCGCGGAAGGTCGACACCCCGCCTTGCGCGCCGTGGGCCCGCGTCTTCCCGCGCCTGCCTCGGACGCGTCACGGGCCCAGGCGTTGACCGCTGAAATGGGGGCTGTCGCACCGAAGTTCGTGGAGCTGACCAATGAGGTCGTGTTCGACGACCTGTGGCGACGGTCCGATCTCACCACCCGGGATCGGAGCCTGGTCACCATCGCTGCCGTCGCAGCCATGGGCGACGAAGACCAGCTCGAGGTCTACCTGCGCCGCGGGCTCGAGAGCGGTCTCACGCGCGCTCAGATCGCCGAGGCCGTCACCCATCTGGGCTTCTACGCCGGCTGGAACAGGGCCACCAACGCGATGAGAGCGGTGACGAGGTCGCTTGGCAAATAGCGCAAGGCGGGAGGCCCTGCCTGTCTCGTCGCGCTACCTCACGCGCGCGGTGATTTGGGTGCTGCTCGCCTCCACCACCACAATGGTTGCGGCGAGCGAGAGTGTCATGTCTGGAAGAGCTGACGGGGAGCTGATGGCAAGCACGCACTGCGAAGGGCGAGCACCTGAGCGCGGAGGACACGATCCAGGATCTGCTGGACCATCCAGCCTTTGCCGGCTTCGCTCGTCTGCTCTTGCCGTGGGACGACCGCGCCCATGACACCGGCATGCAGCTTCGCAACCTCGGTGCCCTTCTCCCGTACCACAGCCAGGTAGATCCAGCCACGGTCGTCGGCGCGTTGAATCACATGATCGACGATGTGAGCAACGGCAGAACCGTGTTTTACGACTTCTACACAGAGAAGGAGAAGGCGGAGGAGCCGACAAAGTCACACACGGGCCTGTTCTTCTTCCGTGGCAAACCCGGAGCGCCGTTCGCCGTGGTGTCGCCAGGAGGCGGATTTGCGTATGTCGGCTCGGTCCACGAAGGCTTTCCTTATGCCGTGAGCATCAGCAAACAGGGGCTACAACGCCTTCGTCTTGAAGTACCGCGCAGGGCTGGCGGCGCGGTGGCTACGCGCGACCTGGCCGCTGCCATCTCTTACGTATTCCGAAACGCGAACAGGTTGGGCGTGAGCACCGAGGGCTATGCCTTGTGGGGCAGCTCGGCCGGCGCGCGAATGGCGGCAGCGATTGGCTCCCACGGGACTGCGAGGTTCGGCGGCGATGATCTTCCCAAGCCGTCAGTGGTGGTAATGGCCTACACCGGGCACTTGGAAGTCTCGGCCAACGAGCCGTCCACCTTTGTCGTCGTCGGCGAGCACGACGGAATCGCCTCTCCATGTGTCATGGAGCGAAGAGTCGCGGCACTGCGCAAGACTGGCACGGAGGTCGAGTTCCATCGATTCAGCGGTCTCGGTCATGGCTTCGGTCCTGGTACAGGCACCGTTGCGGAAGCGTGGCTCGACCGCGCCATTCAGTTCTGGGAGAAGTCCATCGGATCGAAGGCTCCATGAGGGACGCCAGACGCGGCGCGCTCCGCGAAGGAAGGATGCTGTGACACGGGCGATGAAAGTTCGGAGTGTCGTCGCTGCTGCCGTCGCGGCGGCCGCGGTTGTCCATACGTTCGCGGCTCAGCCCGCACTACGGCTGCGGCTCCAGATGGAGGATTACGCGCAGCTGCCGATCACCGGCGAGCTTGATGGCCAGAACACGAGAGGGCAGCTGGCCCGGGTCAACTTCCTTCGCGACGAGCCGGGCGGCCGGCGCTTCTTCGTCAACGACCTCAATGGCCCGCTCTACATCCTGGACAAGCAGACGAAAAAGTCGACCGTCTACCTGGATTTCAACGGGCTCGGCGGCCGGTCGGGCCTCTTCCCGAAGTTCACGTTCGAGCGTAACTTCGCCACGGGCCTCACCAACTTCCTCTTCGATCCCGACTATTCCCGGAACGGGGTCTTCTACACGATGCACATGGAGGACCCGAACGGACCGGGAGCGCCGGCGCCAAAAACCGGCGTCGTGGCCGGTCTGGACCTGACGGGCTACACAACCACGCCGGCGATTCCGACGCCGACCGTTGACGGCAAGATCGAGCGGGAAGTGGTGCTGATCGAATGGACGGATCGCAACCCGGCCAACGCGACGTTCGAGGGCACGGCGCGCGAGCTGCTGCGGCTGCAGCATCCGCTACCGCAGCACCCGCTGGGCGAGATGACCTTCAATCCGGTTGCGCGGCGCGGCGATCCCGACTGGCGGGTCATGTACGTCGGTGCGGGCGATTCCGGCTCGGGCGACCAGAAGGACAGCCGCCGCATCAACCCGCAGCGGCTAGACACCCTCGTCGGAAAGATCTGGCGCATCGTCCCCGACCTCGGCGAGCACACGGCGACCAGCACGGTCAGCGAGAACGGGCGCTACCGGATCCCCAACGACAATCCGTTCACGGCCGTCGAGGGCGCGCGCAAGGAGATCTGGGCCTACGGTCTGCGCAATCCGCACCGGTTGATCTGGGACGTCGACCCGGCCCAACCGAAGGAGCCGCGGCTGCTGGCATTCCACATCGGGCTGGTGTCGTGGGAGACCGTTGTCGTCATCCGAAAAGGCGCCAACTACGGATGGCCCATGCGCGAAGGCACCGAGGCGAGGTCGCTGGATGGAATGGGGCCGATTCCGCAGGACGACACGATTCCGATTCAGATCTCCGACACCGTCTCTCGCGGCACCGTCACACCGACGTATCCGGTGCTGCAGTACCCGCACCGGCCCACGGGCGGCGACGCCATCGCCAACGGCTTTATCTATCGGGGCAGCCAGATTCCGGCGCTGCGCGACAAGCTCGTGTTCGCGGACATCACCACCGGACGGATGTGGTACGCCGAGCGTGCCGACCTGCTGGCGGCCGACGATCGCGACCCGGCGACCGTGGCGCCGATCCACGAGATCGACACGGGGTTGCGCGCGCTGGTGACCGAGGCGTACCGCGCAAGAGGCGGCAAAGGGGCGGAGCTACCGGGCGCCGCCCAGATCTCCGGCCGCGGACGTGTGGACCTGCGGTTCGCGGTCGACGAGGCCGGCGAACTCTATGTCCTCACGAAGCCAGACGGCATGATTCGGAAGGTCGTCGGCGCCGAGGCCACGACCGCGCCCGCGTTGACCGCGACCGCGCCTCCGGAGCCCGCGCCGGCGGTCCGGGCTGGCGAGGCCCTCACTCGCGCGCAGGCCGCGGCCCTGAAGAATCCCGTGCCGGCCACGCCGGCGTCGATCGCTGCCGGGAAGGCCGCCTACGACACCATGTGCGCCGCCTGCCACGGCAACCTCGCGCAGGGCGCCGTGAAGGCGAAGCTGATGATCTCGATCATCGAGGAACAGGGCGGCAAGCAGCCGCCGGACCTCACCGACGACCAATGGGACCACGGCCCCAGTGATGGCGAGATCTATGCCGTCACGAAAAGGGGGCTCCCGCCCACGATGATGCCCGGGTTCGACGGTGCCATTTCGGACGATAAGCTGTGGAGCATCGTCAACTACCTTCGAACGCTCGCGCCCAGGAAGTAGCCCGCGCTCTCTAGCGTTCCCCTGGAGTCGCCAGCACCTTCGTGGAAAAGTGGATGTCCTCTCCTTCCGAGCCCGCAAACACGAGTAACGTCTCCAGGCTCTGACCCGGCTTGAACAGCTCCGAGGGGATTGGAATCGTCACGAACTCGCGTCCGACCGGCGTCGTGACGCACGTGCGGCCGTGGGCATTCGCGAGACTGATGTTCGATGAGAGGTCCACGACAACTGAGATTGGGGCTCGGATCGCCTGGTTGGATGTATTCGTCACCGTGACTGTGCACTCGAAGCGGTGCTCAGGACTGAAGCGGAGTCCACTCCTGGCGATGGCGACCGAGGCACTCACGTCCTTCGCAGGGATTTCTGCTGGCAGGAGCCCCAACGCACACCCGTACGACTGCAGCGCATTCATGGCGGGGTAATTGGCCGCCCCATTCATGATCGAAATGTCTTTGGGATCCGCGCGCAAGGCGCCGCGCATGAGCACGAAGAATTCCTGTGACTTCTCGCGGCTCACCGTACCCCTGAAGGTCTTGCTCTCGCGTCCCCTTCCAGCGACGACGGCCAACGAAAGCCACGCGTCGGTCTGCCGTCTGGCCGCGGGTGCGGCTAGGGCGGTATCCCTGACTGCGCCAAGGAGCCCCCTCATGTCTTCTACCGTTACCGTGAATGATGGGACGGTGCGTCTCTGCTCCCAATCGCCAATCTGCAGCCCGGGAATGGCCCGGAGGCGCTTCCAGTCCACCGTCTCGGAGTTCACCGTGATGAGCAGAGGGCCGAGGGGCTCGCGCCCCGGACCTTGAAACTGAATGCTGACAATCGTCGAGGACAGCTCGTCGGGCGGCAGTTTTGACAGCAACGCCAGGCTGGATACGTCCTGGGCCGTCGTCGCCGGCGTGACCAAGGCGAGCGAAACAAGCAGGCCGAGGGCTGCTCGGACGGACTTTCGCTTCAGGACAATTCTCCTGAAAGAGTATAAGTGCAACGCAAGGTTGCCCATTGGGCCGCCGCAACACCAGGTGGAGCCACGAATGATCCTGGACCGTCGCTTGACACCGGCCTTTCTCGCCGCCGCTTTCGCGGCGACCCTCCTCCCCTCCTTCCCCGCTGGGGCACAAGCGCCGTTCGCGCCCGGGCAGGAGAAAAAGATCACGCTCGATTGGGTCTACAAGAAGAAGGACCTCGGGATCGACGATCCAAGGGATGCCCTCCCGCAGGGGCTCGCCTGGTCACCGAAGGGACACCTCCTGGCGTTCCTCCAGAAGACGCGCGCCCATGGCAGAATCCTCGTCGTCGTCGATCCCGATCGACCGGGCGTGCGCGACGTCGTGACCGCCGCCCAAGTCCGCGAGGCGGTGAAGAGGCTCGAGAAGGCCAACGACGGGGTCCCCCTCCCCTCGCCGATCGCCTACGCCGACGCGATCGCGGCGAGGAAGGCGGCCGAGCCCTCGGGCACGACGAAAGCGCCGGGGATGCGAGCGCGGCGCCCCCGGCGGCCGGAGCGGAAGGAAAGACCGCCCCGAAGGACGGCGATGAAGACGAGGAGGATCGTGTCGTTCTCGTGGCTGCGTAAGGAGAGCCTTATCCGTCTGGAGTGGACGGCAAGCGTGTGCGCTTCGATCCCGCGTCCGACCGCATCCTCCGCGATCCCGACCCGGCCCTCCCCGACGGGGAGAAACGCCACCTCGATCGCTCGCCTGACGACCGCTTTCGCCGCCTACACGCGCGCCAACGACCTCTACGTCTTCGACGTCGAGAGCGCGCGGGAGATCCGCCTCACCGACACCGGGACGGAGACGCTCCTCAATGGCGTTTTCCCCTGGGTCTACTGGGAGGAGTTCATGTGGCGGCGGACGTACCGCGCGTTCGAGTGGCGCCCGTCCGGCGACATGATCGCCTACCTCCAGTTCGACGAGTCGGCCGTGGGCTCGTACCCCATCACCGACTTCTCGCCTCGGGTCCCGAAGACGACCCTCCAGCGCTACCCGAAGGTCGGCACGGCGAACCCGTCGGTGCGCCTCGGCCTCGTGAGCCTCTCGACCCGCGAGACGCGCTGGGTCGATCTTGGCGAGCCGCACGAGTACATCCTCTTCATGGCATGGACCCCCGACGGCTCCGCCCTTACTGTCCAAACGCTGAACCGGCGGCAGAACCGCCTGCGCCTCTACCGCGTCGACCCCGTGACGGCGCGTGGCGAGGTCCTGATCGAGGAGAAGCGCGAGACATGGGTCGACGCGTACGAGCCACCCCGCTTCCTGGGTCCCTCGGGCGACTTCCTCTGGCTCTCGGAGCGCACGGGCTTCCGGCACCTCTACGTCGCCTCGGAGAGGGGGACGAAGATCCGGCGCTGACGCAGGGAGACTGGGACGTCGAGGCGCCGGGGTTCGGCGGGCGGGCGGTCGCGGTGGACGAGGCGGGCGGGGAATCTACTTCGTCACGACCGAGCCTTCGCCGATCGAGCGCCACGTCGCGTGGGTTCCGATCGCGGGCGGCGAGGTCCGTCGCCTCACGCGCGAGCCGGGGTGGCACTCCCTCGACGCCTCGGCCGACGGCGCCTACTGGGTCGATGGCTGGAGCAGCGAGGCGATCCCCGCGCGCTCGACCTCCGCGCGCGCGACGGCCGCGAAGTCGCGCGCCTCGGCGGAGGTCACCCCCGCCGACTTCGCGCCCTACCGCTTCGGTCGGCGCGAGCCGATGACGATCCGGGGCGAGGACGGCGTGACCTTTCACGCCAGCATCCTGAAGCCCGCCGATTTCGACCCGGCTCGACGCTATCCCGTCGTCGCGCAGGTCTATGGCGAGCCGTGCTGCCAGATGGTGACGCGAAACTGGGTCTCGGACTGGGAGATGGTCCTCGTCAACAACGGCTTCCTCGTCTTCGCCTTCGACGGACGGGGGACCCCGGGGCGCGGCCGGGCGTGGGTCGATCCGACGTACGGCGATCAGGCGACCCTCCCCGTCGAGGACTGGAAGACGGCCGTCGCGGACTTGAAGTCGCTCCCGTACGTCGACGGCGCTCGACTCGGCGTCTGGGGATGGAGCGGCGGCGGCACGATGACGCTCAACCTGATGTTCCGCGCCCCAGGGCTGTTCCAGGCGGGGGCCGCCGTTGCCCCGGTGGCCGACAGGCGTCTCTACGACAGCGTCTACACCGAGCGATACCTCGGCGTTCTACCCGCCGACGAGGAGGCCTACAGGAAGAGTTCGCCGATCGAAGCCGCGAAGGATCTCCAGGGGAAGCTCCTCATCGCCCACGGCATTAGTGACGACAACGTGCACGTCCAGAACACGTACAACCTGTCACCGCCCTGACGCTGCGCCGGCAAGCCGTACGAGCTGTACCTCTACCCCCAGAAGGACCATGGCATCGCGGGGGACGACGTGCAGCACCATCTCTTCAGCCGGATCCTCGCCTTCTTCCGCGAGGCGCTGGCGCCGGAGACGGACAAGTAGGATCGGCCTCCCTGCCCTCGCGCGGATTCAGGCACGACAAGCGGCGGTTAGTCGGTCCGGAGCGTGACTGCCGGGTCGATGCGGCCGGCGCGCCACGCCGGGACGATCATCGCCACTGTGCCCAATGCCACCAGGAGGATGGTGACGCTGGTGACCACGCTCGCTTCGAACGGCCGCGTCTCGTACAGCAGATCCTGAACGAACCGCCCGCAGGCGTAGGCCCCCGCGAGCCCGAGCAAGGCCCCGAGTGCAATGATCCACATGCCCTGTCGCAGCACGAGCGTGAGGAGTTGCCGCGGCCTTGCGCCCAGCGCGGATCGGATGCCGAACTCGCGCGTGCGCTGCGCGACCGCCCACGAGACCGAGCCGTACAGGCCGCCCAGCGTCAGCGCCAGCGCGATCGAGGCGAAGAGCATCGCCAGAACCGTCCGGAACCGCGGCTGGTCCAACGACTCGCTGAGCATTTGCTCCAGGGACTGAATGCGGCCGACGGCAACGTTTCGGTCGAGCGAGCGCACAGTGTCTCGCAGCAACGGGCCCGCCAGAGCCGGCGTCGCCATCCGAAGCACGACGTGCGTCGCGGGCCTCGGCCATTGCCGCGACGTCAGGTACATCGTCGCCGGCGCGTCCGACGCCTGCCCGAAGAGCCGCGCGTCGCTGACGACGCCGATGATTTCCGCAGCCGTCGGCTCGCCGCGATCGATGACCAGCCGCTGGCCGACAGGATTTGTCTGCGGGAAGAACTCCCGGGCCATCCCTCGGTGATGACGACAACGGGCGGTGCGCCGGATTGATCGGCCGGCGTGAACGGACGTCCGCTGGTCATTCGCATCCCGAGCGCGCCGAAGTAGTCCCCGTCCACATAGCGCACTTGCGCAAAGCGCCTGTCCGCGTCCGACGCCGGCGCGTTGCCCTCGCGATGGACGGCCGTATCGCCTGCGCCGACGAGAGGCGGCGCCGAGACGAGTGCCGCCGCCTCGACCCCGGCGGCCGACGAGAGGCGCTCGAGCAGCGACTCATACCAGGCGGCGACCTTGGCGTCCGAATCGAACGTGTCCGGAGGCAGCGACAGGTGGCTCAGACCACGCCGCGTGCGTTGAATCCCGGGTCGACGGATTGAAGCCGCCAGAGGCTCTGCACGAACAGGCCAGCCGCTGCGAGCAGCGTGCACGACACCGCAATCTGCGCCACGACGAACGTATTGCGCATGCGCGTTCGGGACCGCCCTCCTCCGACTCGTCCTCCCTGGCGCAGCGAATCGGCCGGGTCCTGGCGGCTGGCGTGCAGCGCCGGGACCGCTCCGAAGAGCAGCGTCGTGACGGCGGCGAGCAGCACCGAAAACGCGACAACGGGGAGATCGATGCTTATGTCCGTCAGCCGAGGGAGATCCACGGGTCCGAGCCGCTTCATCAATTGCACGAGCCACCACCCGAGCACGAGTCCGGCAGCGGCTCCCATCGAGGCGAGCGCGAGCGATTCGACGAGCAGCTGCGCGCAACACGCCACGGCGCGTGGCGCCGAGCGCTGCCCGAAGCGCGAGCTCGTTCTGACGGACGACGCCGCGCGCGAGGAGCAACCCGGCGACGTTCGCGCAGGCGACGACCAGCAGCAGGAGCACAGCGCCGAAGAGCACGAACAGCACCTGCCTGAGATCGCCGACGACACGCTCGTGCAGCGACAGGAGCCGGAGCTTCCAGGTTTCGTTCTCGGGGTACGCCGCCTCGAGCTGGCGGGCAATCGTGTCCATGTTGGCCTGCGCCTCGCCGAATCGAGACACCTGGCCTGAGTCGCCCGATGACCCGGAGGAAGTGGAAGCGCCGCACCTGGAACTCGGAGTCGTTGAAGGTCAGCGGCGCATAGAGATCGACCGGATCCGTCAGCCGAATGAACGCGTCGAACGGCAAGGCGAATCCCGCGGGCATGACGCCGACGATCGTGCGGACCTTGTCGTCGACGCGGACGGTCCTGCCGAGCGCATCCGGCGAGGCGCCGAACTGTTCGCGCCAGAGCCGCTCGCTGATGATGACGGGCTGCGCCGCGGTGCTTGATTCCTCTTCTCCGCGGAAGTCGCGTCCAACTGTCGGAGCGACGCCCAGCGTGGTGATGAGCCCGGCGCTGACGGACGCCATGTTGAGCCGTTCCGGGCCGCTGCCTTTCGCGACCGTCACCATGCTGGGCCCGATCACCATCGCGCCGAGCGACTCGAACACCTGGTTGCGTGCACGGTAATCGACGAAATCCGGCGGCGAAATGGCGGCCGAGTCATTGAGCCTGAACGCGCCATACATCCAGACCAGCTCCTCGGGTTGCTCGTACGGCAGCGGCTTGAGCAGGACGCCGCGCACGGCCGAGAACATCGCGGTTGCGCCGCCGATGCCGAGCGTGAGCATGGTGACGATCAGGAGGGTGAAGAACGGCTGCCTCGAGGCGATGCGGAACGCGTCACGCCAATGAGCCATGGCTGGACTCTCCCTGTCGCGTGCTAAGAACTTAGCATGGACGTAGACGGCTCGAGGGAGACTTTGTGACGAGGGGCTGAAATATGCCGCTAGACGACAGTCACGGTGCGCCGAGGCGCTTCTGCAGCACCTGCCGGGCCTGGCGGTAGACGTCCAGCGTTTCCTGCCGATCGCGCTCCTGCCTGAACCCCTCCATGCGCTCGGTGTGGGCGATGAGCACGTCGAGCTTCTGCAGAAGGTCTCGCACGGATTCAGGCACGACGACCGGCGTGCCACCGTCGAGCAGGTAGACCGGGCTGGTGTGCGCGAAGACGAGCGGCCCCGGCTCCCACGCTTCGCGCGGCGCCGCCTTCTCGAACACGCGGACAGCGGCCCAGGAGCTGCGATCGGCGCGCACAACCGTGTCGAGCGTCAGCTCTCCCGCGCGTGGTCCCGCCTGTTCGGCGACGACCGCACCGTTCATCACGAGCTGCAGGCGCTCGAGGTCCCCTCGCCAGCGGGCGCGCGCGCGGAAGCGATGCGCCTCGCCGGCGCGAAGCTCGATCCGATCGCCCGGACCGTGGCGTCCATCGACCTCGAGCTCGAGGATCGGGCCGTTGGTCGTGAAGCTGCGCCCCTGCTTCAGCGCGTCCATGAACCCGGCGTAGTCGATGGTGCCGGAGGCGGAGCGGACGTAAACGCGGTCGTACCCGACCGGCGTCGCCTTGACGCCGTTGGCAGAGCCGGCCGAGAGCGGCAGCATCACGCCGGCGTTGAGCACGCGGTAGTAGAGATCCATCATCCACGCGGCGAAGCCCGTGGCGCCGCGATAGCCGAACTCCATGGGCCAGTGCGACCACGGCGCGAGGTCCGCGTCCACCTGCCGGGGCAGGAAGTGGTTGCAGTTGAGCTCGACGAAGTCGATCTGCCCCAGGACCGCGTTGACGAAGGTATCCAGCCAGAACAGCTTGTCGCCCTCGACGAGGCCTCCCGCATCGTGGACCGCGCGGGCGTACCTGATCGAGGGCGGGTACAGCTCGTAGCCCGTGAACGGGAGCGGCACGTCGCGCCCGAGAAGGATGACGGCGCCCGGGCCGCCCTGGATGCGCTCGATCTCCTGCGAGTTGCCGGTGAAAAACCGGTTTGGTTCGACCGTCACCGGAAACTCCGCCGGGATCTTCCACGGCTGGCTCACCTCCGTGCTCCAGACGTGCGTCGTCACGGTGGGCACGAAATTGAGGTCTTCGGCCCTCAGGATGAGCGGGATGTCGGCCGGGTCCCGGTGGACGTGCATGTCCGCCGAGAACCATCCCGTGCGGTTCATGTCGATCCACCGGCGCAGCCGGACCTCCACTGGGGCGACCTGCGGAACGGAGAACTCGAGTTCGACGGGCAGGTACTCCAGTCCGCGCTCTACCCGGAGCTTGTAGGTTCCCGGGTCGAGGTCGAACGTGACGTCTCCCGCGACGAGGACGTGCCGTTCGTCGCCCTTGTCGTAGGACGGGAGCCCGGGCGGCAGCAGCGACTCGGCGCCGCGCGACAGGTACGCGCGCGCGGCCACCATCTGCCCACTCGCATCGTCGAGCACGCGGACGCGCACGGGTGCCGCGTCCGCCACGCCGGCCGCGATCCCACACGCGAGCAGCAACGCCAGCAGTCTCTGCCTCATGTCGCCTCGCCCGGGACAGATTACACCCACCACAATCGTGCGCTGAGTGCGAGCGTCACGGCGTCGTCTGCCCGCCGCGCTGACCGTCCCACTCCCACGTGCCGCAGGCGGAGAATTGACACGGCCGGTCTTCAGGGCGTAGCGTCGGCCTGAGTACCCCGGTCAACGGAGGCGCATATGGTACCTGCCTCGGTCAGAAGCTATCTCGAACAACATGGCGTGAGCTACTCGGTGGTGGAGCATTCGGTTGCTTACACGGCACAGGAGGAGGCCGCCGCGACTCATGTGCCCGGGCGCGAATGGGCGAAGGCCGTCGTCTGCATGGTCGACGACCACCCGGCGCTCGCCGTGCTGCCCGCGGATCGCCTCGTGGATCTCGATCGGTTTCGCGAGGCCTGCGGCGCCAGGTCCGTGCGGCTGGCAAGCGAAGCCGAATTCCGGCCGCTCTATTCGGACTGCGAGATGGGAGCCATGCCGCCGTTCGGGCCGCTGTATAAACAGCCGGTGATCGTCGACAGGAGCCTGACGTCGGATCCCGAAATCGTGTTCAATGCCGGATCGCACCGGGAAGCCATTCGTATGCGGGATCGCGATTTCGCGGAGCTGGTGAAGCCGATGGTCGCCGACTTTGGTATTCCGATCCGGATCTCCTGACTCGGACCACTAGCGCCGGTCAGCGCTCGCCGCGGCGGCGAAAGCCGTGTCGACGAACAGACGCATGCGCGAGTAGTGCGATCCCTGCCAGTAGACACGGCTGCAGGCCGGACATCGAGAAAACTCGCGGTAGCACTCGCGCGTCCGCGCGGGTAGCAGATGCCGCACGCGGTCCTTGGCCACGGCCTGCAAGCGGCTGTTGCATCGAAGGCACCGGGTGAACGGCGCCGCGCGCGTCACCAGGTCGAAGTGGCGCAACACCTCGACCAGTTGTCGCACGGGCTGCGTCTCGCGCGGGAAGTAGCCTCGCCTGACGATGCCGTGCTTGAGCACACCGATGTCGCGGGTGAGCAGCACGCGGTCCTCCGAGGCCGAAATGGCGACGATCTCGTCGTCGGGATAGTCATTGCGGTACTGCGTGTCGAAGCCTGAGAGCCTGAGGTAAGCGGCGAGCCGACCGAGATGAACGTCGGCGATGAAGCGCGGCTCGGTGTGCGCGGGTGCGTGGAGGCGGACCGTATCGCCGAGGTCGAACGCCCGGATCAGCGGATACACCGCCACGCGGTCGCCATCGCCGAGACGGTAGCTGAAGTCGACTGACCGGCCGTCCACAATCAGAACGTCAATCTCCGGATGCGGGACGCCGAGCGCCTCTACAAAATCCTTGACTGACGGGCTGCCGTCGAAGGCGCAGACGAGCGTTGACTGCCTGCGCCCCGCCGGGAGGAAGTCGTTGAGCGAACCGTAGAAGCGAACCGACGCTGATCCCACGATCTCAATCCGTCGGCGAGCGGTCAGCCTCAGCTCTTCTTCGACGTGACCGCATACACGGTGCTCCAGATTCGCTCGACCTTGGTGCTCCCGCAGTGAGCGCACGTGACGTCGGCCGCCCCGATGCCGACATTGGCCTGACGATTTCGAAGGTCTTCTGACACTCGCGGCAAGCGAACTCATAGACAGGCATTGTCAACCTCCTGTGCCAGCGAAGTGCCTCGTGCTCGCTTCGGGCCAGTCAGCGTCGCGCGCGGCTCTCATGTACAGCTACGCCTCGACGACAGCGTCCGCAATAACACGAGTCCCGGTTCGGCTGCCTTCCGGGCTCCTTCGCGGAAACGGAACGCTGGCGGTTGAGGCGCGTCCGCGATGCCAGACTATCGGCAAGTACTTCGACGGCGCGCCCAACGGCCGACAAGCCGATTGGCGAATCTGCCAATCGTGGAGGTCGCATGAGACACGTGAGTCGCGCGCCACTGCTGTGCTGGCTCGGGATAGACTTGGCCGGACGGCCCACCTCGCAGCCGACAAGAACCTGATGGCCAACATCTCTCACTACCGCATTGAAGGCGAGCTGGGACGCGGCGGCATGGGCGTCGTCTATCGCGCTGTCGATTCACGTCTCGGGCGCGCCGGTCGCGATCAAGGTCCTGCCGCCCGAGGCCAGCGACGACTCGGACCGGCGCCGGCGCTTCATACACGAAGCCCGTTCCGCGTCGGCCCTCAACCACCCGAACATCGTCACCATCTACGAGATCGACGAGCACGAGGGCGCGACGTTCATCGCGATGGAACTGGTCGAGGGCATGCCGCTCGACAAGGTCCTTGCCGCCGGTGCGCTGCCCGTGGCGACAGCGCTTTCCTACGCGGCGCAAATGGCGTCGGCGCTCGAAGTTGCGCACGCGTCGGGCATCATCCATCGCGACATCAAGCCCGCCAACGTCGTCATCGCCGGGCCAGGTCACGCGAGCGACACGCGGATTTCGGCGCCGGAGACCGCGGTTCGTAACGAAGCTTCGAGGAGCGGCATCGGTCAGGCCGGGCGGCTCAAGGTGCTCGACTTCGGTCTGGCCAAACTCGTCGAGCGGCGTGAAGCCGAACCGACCGTCTCGGCGCTCGGCACGACTCCAGGCACGATTCTCGGCACCGCGTCCTACATGTCTCCCGAACAGGCGCAGGGGTTGCCGGTGGACGCGCGGTCCGACGTGTTCTCCCTCGGCGCGGTCGTCTACGAGATGCTCGCCGGGCGCCGGCCATTCGCGGGATCGTCGGACGTGGGACTCCTCACGGCGATCCTCCGCGACGACCCGGTGCCGCTGCGGCAGGTGCGTCCGGAAGTGCCCGCGGAGGTTGCCTCAATCGTCGCCCGCGCGCTGGCTAAGGATCCGGCTGCACGGTACGCCGACGCGGGAGCCATGCGCGCCGCCATCGAGTCGGCACTGGAGGCGCGGACCGGTCAGCCGCATCCGTCCTGGCGCAGGCCGGCGATTTTTGTCCCCGCGGCGCTGGCGCTGCTCGCGCTGGCGGCGTTCGGCATGTGGCAGACAGTGCAGGCGCGGCGGGCACGATGGGCGCGCCTCGAAGCCATTCCAGAAATCGAACGGTTGAATCTGAGCGGCCGAACGATGCACGCGGTTCGGTTGGCGCGTGACGCGGAGCGCTATGCGCCGGACGAAGTACGTGAAGTGCGACAGGGCTGGCTGCCGTTCACCATGATCACCGAGCCTGACGGCGCGCGCATCGAAGCAAAGAACTACCGCGATCTGGATGGCCCCTGGGAGTTTCTCGGGCTGTCACCGGTGCGGGTCACGCTGCCGTTTGCGTACTACCGCATTCGCGTGACCAAGCCCGGGTACACGACCGTGGAAGTGAGCGCCATGCAGGGACGCGCGCCGGTGAAGCTGACCGAAGTAGCCTCGACGTCGCCCGGGATGGTCTTCGTGCCCGGCGGCCCGTTTGCGGTGGGCGTCGCGCCGCCGGTCACCCTGCCGGACTACTGGATCGACCAGCGCGAAGTCACCAACGGCGAGTTCAAGCGGTTCGTCGACGCCGGTGGATATCGCGACGCAAAATACTGGGTACAGCCGTTTGCTGACGGCGATCGCGTGATCCCGTTCGACGAGGCGATGTCGCGCTTCCGCGATACCACGGGGAGGCTGGGCCCGCGTACCTGGGAACTTGGCAGCTACCCGGATGGCCGCGCCGATTATCCGGTCGGAGGTCTGAGCTGGTTCGAAGCGGCGGCCTTCGCGGAGTTCGCGGGCAAGAGCCTGCCCACCCTGTACCACTGGTTCCGCGCTGCGGGGACCAACGAGATCTACTCCGACATCCTTCAGCTCAGCAACTTTGACGGCAAGGGTGCGTCCAAGGCCGGCGAACGCGCCGGTCTGGGGCCCTGGGGCACGCTCGACATGGCGGGCAATGTGAAGGAGTGGTGCGCCAACGAAGTTCCGGGCCGGGGTCTGCGGTACACCCTGGGCGGAGCGTGGAACGAACCCAGCTACCGGTTTGCCGAAGAGGACGGCCAGAACCCGTGGGAACGGCGCGAGACCTTTGGCGTGCGGCTGGTCAAGAATCTGGGACCCGCAGAACACGCCGCCGTGCCCGTCGGTCGCGTCATGCCCGACCCCGGATCGGTTGTCCCGGTGTCCACCGAGTTGTTCGAGATTTACCGGCGCGCCTACGACTACGACCGGAGTGCGCTCGACCCTCGGGTCGAGTCGGTCGACGAGAGCTCGTCCTACTGGCGAAAGGAGAAAGTCAGCTTCGCCGCCGCGTATGGCAACCAGCGCGTGCCCGCCTATCTCTTCCTCCCGAAGAACGCGGCGCCACCCTATCAGACGGTCGTGTTCTTTCCAAGCGCATACGGGCGACAGGTGTCGTCGAGCGCCACCCTGGATCTGTCGACGTTCGAGTTCATCGTACGCAGCGGACGCGCGCTGCTATATCCGGTGTATCAGGGAACCTACGAGCGACGCGGCAATGTGCAGGCGGGGCGGAGTGGCGTTCGCGACATGCAGGTTCAATGGGGAAAGGACTTTTTCCGCGCGGTGGACTACCTTGAAACACGCAAGGAAATCGACATGCAGCGACTCGGGTATTACAGCCTCAGCATGGGAGCATACTTCGGTCCGATTCCTGTGGCGCTCGAGCCGAGGATCAAGGTCGCGGTGTTCGCGGCGGGTGGGTTGCGGTACGGGGTGCCGCCGGAGGTGCAGCCGGCCAATTTCGCTCCGCACGTGAAGGTCCCGACACTGCTGGTGAACGGCAAGGATGATTTTGGTGTGCCGCTCGACGCGCAACGGCGCTTTATCGAGATCATCGGGACGCCCGCGGCGCACAAGAGGCACGTCGTCCTCGAAGGTGGCCACGTGGCGCAGGACATCCGCGGCATGTTCCGCGAGGTCCTGGCCTGGCTGGACAAATATCTTGGACCGGTTGGCTAGGACTTGCAGCGCCTACGCGCCGAACTGGCGCAGGTGGTGGTCCATGTGGAGGTACGCCCACCGGAGCCACGCCTTCTCCGTCAGCCTGCCGAAGATGGGATGTTCCGGCCACGTGATGGTATGTGACTGCGCCGTGATCACGTCGACCAGCGCCACCAGATCCGCGACGTCCGCCGCGAAATCGCCAGGGCAGGTCCCGCCCACTCCCTGAGCGATCTCCGGCCGCGTCACGATCCCGGGCGGCCACGGCAGCGGGGTGTACAGCGCGACCCACTTGGTGAACGTTCGTTGGATGCGGCCGCCGGCCGGGCTCACGAGCTTGGCGCCGGTCGCCATTCGAAACGCGTCGCTCAGGTGGCACACCATTTCGTGCGCGGACATGGTCCCCCACCGACGGGTGCTCCCGGGGTGGATCCGCGCCAGGCGCGACAGAATCTCGTCGCGGTCGCGCTGCCGTGCCAGCGTCTTCATACGCCGAGCAGCCGTTCACCTCCGGCGTCGCGGAACGCGGCGAGCGCGCGGAGGCGGCCGGACTCCGACTCTGCCAGCAGCGTGTCGAACGCGGGCGACCCGCGCAGCGCATCGAACTGCGGGCTGCGCGTCAGCGTTGCGGTGGGGAAGTAGCCCTTTGCGACGGCCCGCTGCAGGTAACCCAACCCGAGCTCGTGTTCGCCGACGTCACAGAGCAGCCACCCCTCCTGGAAGATCGCTTCCGGGTCGTCCCGGATCTTCAGCGCGCCAAGGGTCGAGATGCCCTCGATCATGTCCTCGCGCCGGCGATCCAGCCACGCCAGCAGGTGGTTGGTCCACAGCTGGAACGTCGGAATGCGCGAAGACTGGCGCATCACGGTCAGACGTTCGCGCGCCTCGTCGCGGCGCGCCGCCATGCCGAGCGCGATCACCCGGATTCCGTCGTCGCCACCTGCGATCACGACAGGCTGCTCGAGCGCGATCAGCCGATCGACTTCGCCACTCATCAGCAGCGTCTGATCGATGGCGGTGGGCACGTTGGGGTCCAGCCGGCGCGCTTCGGCGTGCGCGGCGAAGGACTGCTCGAACAGACCGCTGTAGCGGCAGGCGTGCACGAGACCGGCAAACAGCTCCGGATCGTTGCCATGCCGGCTGGCCTCGTCGAGCAGGCGCACGACGGCGCGCTCGGACTGGCCGATGTCCGCCTCGAGGTTTGCGTAGAACTTGTGCGCGATCGACAGGCGCGGGTTGAGCGCGAGGGCGCGGCGGAACGCCTCTTCGGCGCGTGTCTCGCTGTCGGGCTCGTCGGCGACGTACTTGCCGATGACGCGATGGCAGCGGCCCAGCCGCGCCCATGCCGGCGCAAAGCGTGAGTCCAGCTCGAGGCTTTGCAGGTACAGATCGCGGGCGGCGACCAGACCGGCGTAGGTCCGGGCCAGCTCGTTGCCTCGAAGGTAGAGCTCGTAGGCGCGGCCATCGTGCGGCGCGTCGGGTGTCGGCTGGGGCGTGACGCCCGCCAGTGGCAGCGAGAGCGCGTCGACGATGCGCCGGGCGAGGTCGTCCTGCAGACCGAACAGGTCGCCCATCGACGACTGAACCGTCTGCGACGTCAGCAGGGTGCCGCTCGGGGCCTCCACCAGCTGCGCCGTGACGCGAAGTTGATCCCCGGCGCGGAGCAGCGTGCCCATCACGACGCGGTCCACGTCGGCGTCGGCTGCCAGGCTCTTGAGGTCGGGGGCCTCACCGGCGAATCGCGCCGCGACGGCGCTCGAGCGCAGCACCAGCGACCCCACGCCCGACAGCGACGTCGAGATTGCATCGGGCAGGCTGAAGGCCAGGAAATCGGTTTCGGGATCGGGCCGCAGCACGCGAAATGGCAGCACGACCAGGCGCGTCAGCGCATGGGCAAGAACCGCGGTGTCACTTCCGGCGACGCCGGCGCCGGGTACCGCGCGCAGTTCCTCGGCCATCGCATCCGCCGAAGCAGGCCGCTCGTCCGGCCGCTTCGTCATGGCCCGGCGAATCACGCGATCCACGGCCGCGACCGCGGGCGACCCGGTGAGGGCCGGCGGGTGCTCGTAGCGCGTGGCGTGGAGGATCTCGATCGCCGATTGCCCGCCAAAAGCGGGTCGGCCCGCCAGCATCTCGAACAGGATCGCGCCGGCCGCGAACAGGTCGCTGCGGGCATCGACGAGGCCGCCGGCCGCCTGTTCCGGCGCCATGTAGCGCGGCGTGCCCAGTACCAGGCCGGCGCGCGTGACGCCGGTGACGGTGTTGAGCGATTCCTCCAGCTCGGGTCTCGCCAGTCCGAAGTCCAGCAGCTTCACGCCGTGCGCGGTCAGGAAGACGTTTGACGGCTTGAGATCGCGATGAACGATCCCGCGCGAGTGCAGCGCCGACAGGGCAGCCAGGATGCCCAGGCCGATCGGAACCGTTTGGGCGGCGCTCAGCGGCCCGCGCCGGAGAAGGTCCGAGAGCACCTCGCCCTCGAGCAGTTCCATCGCGATGAACAGCTGCCCGTTGTCCTCTCCGATCTCGTAGATCTGGCAGATGTTGGGATGATTGACGCTCGCCGCGGCGCGGGCCTCGCGCCAGAATCGCTTGCGCGCGGTCTCGTCCCCGCCAAGCGCGGACATCGTCTTGACGGCGACGGTCCGTTCGAGGCGTGGGTCGCGGGCCGCGTAGACGACGCCCATCCCGCCCTCGCCGAGCTTGTGCACGACGGTGTAGTGCCCGATGCGGGACGGCAGCGTCTCCAGCGTGACGTCGCCGGGCTGGCCCGGCGGCCGCGGGGGAGATCCGGCGCCCGTCAGCCAGCCATAGAGAGTGCGCAGCGCTCCGCGCGGTGTCTTATCCGCCAAGTATGCAGACCCAGGAAAACCTCGATCATATCCTCAGACGCCGGCGACCTTGCCGTCCATGACGTCGAAGCTCGGCGGCATGAATGCCGAAGACCGGTCGGCTCGCCGACTTTGTGATGCTCGACCGCGGCCGCGCCTATTCGTCCCGCAGGACCACCATTGGATCCACTTGCGCGGCGCGCCTCGCCGGCAGGAAGCAGGCGATGACGGCGACGGTGACGATGGTGGCCGACACGACGGCAAACGTCGCCGGGTCGGTCGGTTGGACGCCGAACAGCAGCGACGCCATCACGCGGTTGAGCGCCAGCGCGCCGGCCAGGCCCAGGACCAGTCCGGCGCCGGCAATCGCGATGCCCTGACCCATCACCATCTGGACGACCGAACGCTGGGCGGCCCCAAGCGCCATGCGGATGCCGATCTCCCGCCGGCGCTCGGACACCATGTAGGACAAAATGCCGTACGTCCCGAGCGCGGCCAGCAACAGCGCCAGCCCCGCAAAGGCGCCCAGCAAGTTGGCGAGCAGCCGAGGACGGCTCACGGACTCGGCAAACACCTCGTCCATCGCCCGGTAACGAATGATTGGCAGCGTCGAATCGGATTCGCGCACCGCTGCCTCGACGACGCCGCGCAGGCTCGCGGCCGGCAGCGCGCTCCGCACGACGACGTTCATGTTGCGCTCGGGCGACCCTATTGCCGCGACCTGCTCGGCCAGAAAGTAAATCTCGGTGCCGGTCTTCTGGTCCACGCCGCCTTGCTTGACGTCCTTGGCGACGCCGATGATGGTGAACCAGCCAAAACGGTCCTTGTCTGGAGTCAGCCGGCCTCCGACGGCGTGTCGTCCCCGGAAGAAGCGCTCCGCAAGGGCCTCGTTGATCACCACCGCCGGGCCTCGCGCGACGTCGGCCAACTCGAACGCTCGTCCCTCGACGATGGGGATACCCATCGTCTCGAAGTAGCCGATCGAGGCCAACTGGAAGTAGTCGACGTTTTCGACCGGGTCCTCCTCGGCCCGCTTCTCGTACCCCTCCATGTCGGTGTCGTTGGCATCCACTCGCCGGTTCGGCGGCAGACCCGTCATGACGGCGACGCTGGCGACGCCAGGCGCCTGCCTCAGTCGGCTGGCCAGCCCGTCGTAGAAGCGCACGACCGACGGCCCGTCGGCGTAGGTGGCCGTCGGCAGGTCGAGCGCGAAGGTCGTCAGCGGCGCGCGGTCGAAGCCGGCATCCACCTGCATCAGGTTGACGACGGTGCGCAGCATCAGTCCCGCGCCCACCACCAGCATCACGGCAAGCGCCACTTCGGCCATCACCAGCCCTCGGCGGATCCAGTGACGAGCCGATCCCGTGGAGCCCCGGCCGCCGCTTTCGCGAAGCGTCACGGCCAGCGAATCGGACGACAGGTGCAGCAGCGGCGCCAGGCCGAACACGACGCCGGTTGCCAGCGACACCAGGAGCGTGAATCCGAGGACCATCGGGTCGAGCGACACGTCGGCCGACCGCGGCAGGCTTTCCGGGTAGGCCGCCAGCAGCGTCCGCAACACGGCGAGGGCCACCGCCAGGCCCAGCACGCCGCCCGACAGCGACAACAGGATGCCCTCGGTCATGAACTGGCGGAGCAGCCGCCACCGGCCCGCGCCGAGCGCGGCGCGCACGGCAAACTCGCGATGCCGCGTCTCGGCCCGTGCCAGCAACAGGTTCGCGAGGTTGGCGCAGGCGATGAGCAACACGAAGCCCACCGCCGCCTGGAGTACCCAGATCGCGCGCGAGGCGCTGCCGACGATTTCGGCCTGTGCCGGCTCCATCTGGAACTGGTGAAAGTTGGCGCTGGGCTTGTGCGTCTTCGGGAACTGCTCCTCCCAGCGCGCGTAGAGCGTGCTGATTTCCGCCTGGGCCTCCCGCATGGTCCTACCGTCTGCGAGACGGCCGACGAGGTACAGTCCGTGGTTGGCGCGGTTGTTCCGATTTGAGGCGTCCAGGCGAAGCGGCAACCAGACTTCGACCTTGTTGTCCATGACGTCGAAGCCCGGCGGCATGATGCCGACGACCTCCCACGACTGCCCGTTGAGGCTCATCGTCTTTCCGACCATCTCGCGCCCGCCAAACACGGCCTGCCATGTCTCGTGCGACAGCATGGCGACGTCGGGACCGCCGGTTCGCGTTTCCTCCGCCGTGAAATGCCGGCCCCGCGCCGCTGGCACGCCCAACGTCTTCAGCAGCGCGGCGTCCACGTTGCCCGTCCGCACCCGCCGTGGCCGGTCGCTCGCCGACAGGTTCAGCTCCCCGGTCGTGAACGCCCCGACGCTCGAGAACGAGCGGTTCCACTCCGTGAACTCGAAGTACTCGGGCGGGGAAATCCAGAACTGATCGAATCCCAAAGACGGAAAGCGGCTGGTGATGAACATCAGCCGCTCCGGCTGGGGGTATCCCAGCGGCCGGAGGATCACGCCGTTGACGACGGAGAAGATGGCGGTATTGGCGCCGATGCCCAACGCGAGCGTCAGGATCGTGACCAGGGCGAACCCCGGCGTCCGCAACAGGTTCCGGATGGCGTGGCGGAGATCCAGCATCAGCGTGGACATGGTGCCGAATTATACGGGCCGGCCCGGCGGCGGGTTCATCTGTTTCGTCGATTGACTTGGACACCCGACGTCACTATCGTCTGAGCCTCACCCCAGAGGACCCCATGGCTCATGTCTCGATGACCGTCAATGGCAAGGTCCGTAAAGGGGACGTCGAGCCGCGCCTGCTCCTCGTCCATTTCCTTCGCGAGCACCTCCTCCTCACCGGCGCCCACGTCGGCTGCGACACCAGCCAGTGCGGCGCCTGCACCGTGCTGGTCGACGGCCGCAGCGTGAAGTCGTGCACGGTGTTCGCCGTGCAGGCCGACGGCTCGGCGATCACGACGATTGAAGGTCTGGCCAGCGACGGCCAGCTGCACCCGCTGCAGGAAGGGTTCTGGCAGGAGCACGGGCTCCAGTGCGGCTACTGCACGCCGGGCATGATCATGTCTGCCGTCAACCTCCTGAGCGAGACGCCGAACCCGACCGAGCAGCAGATTCGCGAAGGCATCTCGGGCAACTTCTGCCGCTGCACCGGCTACCAGCACATCGTCAACGCCATTCAGTCCGCCTCAGCGGCGAGGAAATAGCCATGACGACCATCCCCGTTTTGCCCAAGCTCGTGGGCGAGCGAGTGAAGCGCCGCGAGGACCCGCGCCTGATCCAGGGGCGTGGCACGTACGTCGACGACATCAAGATCGCCGGAATGCAGCACCTGGCGTTCAAGCGCAGCGACGTCGCACACGGCCGCATCCGCTCCGTCGATGTCAGTGCCGCGGAGGCGATGGAGGGCGTCGAGGCAGTGTTCACCGGCGCGCAGATCGCGGAGATGCTGGCGCCGATGCCGATAGCCACACCGTTTCCCTCGCCGCCCCATCGCGCCGTGGCGGTGGACGCCGTGCGCTTTGCCGGCGAGCCGGTCGCGGTGGTGGTGGCGAGCAACCGCTACACCGCGCGCGATGCCGCGGATGCCATCGTGGTGGACATCGACCCGCTGCCGGCCGTGGTCGACCCCGAGCTCGCGATGACCGGGCAGCCCACCGTGATCCATCCGGACTTCCCGAACAACCTCGCGGTGGCACTGGTACCCAGCGGCACCGGCGTCACGCCAGACGGGAAGGTCGACGACTCGGCAATCGATAAGGCATTTGCCGAGGCCGAGGTCGTCGTCTCGCAGCGCATGATGAACCAGCGGCTGGTCCCGAACGCGATCGAGCCGCGCGGCGTCGTCGCGCACTACGAGCCCGGGAAGGGGTCGATGACGATCTGGTCGTCGACGCAGAACCCGCACATCCTGCGTTCGATGATCGCGGCGATGACCGGTCTGGGACAGGACCAGGTGCGCGCCATCGCGCCGGAGGTCGGCGGCGGCTTCGGCGCCAAGATCAACATCTACGCCGAGGAATACGTCACGGCCGCCATCTCGAAGCGGCTGGGCATACCGGTCAAGTGGATCGAGGACCGCTCGGAAGCCTTTGTCGCCACGACCCACGGGCGCGACATCATCGGCTACATCGACATCGCCGCGACGCGCAGCGGCAAGGTGCTCGGCCTGAAGATGCGGCTCATCGCCGACATCGGCGCCTACAACATGCTGCTGACGGCCGCGATTCCGACCCTGACGATGCTGATGGCCAACGGCACGTATGCGATCCCGGCCATCCGCACGACGCTCACCGAGGTCTTCACGAACAAGACGCCGACCGACGCGTACCGCGGCGCCGGGCGTCCCGAGGCGACCTACTTCCTCGAGCGCGCGATGGACATGCTCGCGCGCGAGCTGAAGATGGATCCCGCCGAGTTGCGCCGGAGAAACTTCATCCCGCCCGACCAGTTTCCGTACGCGACACAGATGGGCGCCGTGTACGACTCGGGCGACTACGGCAAGGCGCTCGAGCTCGCGCTGAAAGCGTCGAACTGGAAAGCCCTGGTCGCCGAACGTGACGCCGCCCGGAAGGAGGGGCGGCTGGTCGGTCTCGGGCTGGCCATGTATGTCGAGGTATGTGGCCTCGGGCCCAGCTCGTCGCTGCCCACCGGCGGCTGGGAGCATTCGCAGGTCACCATCGAGCGCGACGGCCGCATCAGCGCCACGACCGGCGCCTCGCCCCATGGACAGGGCAACGAGACGACCTTCGCACAGATGCTGGCCGACCAGTTCAGCGTGCCCATCGAGCACATCACGATCCTTCACGGCGACACGGGCGTGGTGAAGCAGGGGATTGGCACGTTCGGCAGCCGCTCGCAGGCCGTGGGCGGTGCTGCCCTGCACCTGGCGGCCGGAAAAGTGAAGACGAAGATGGCGAAGTTCGCCGCGGCGCTGCTCGAAGCCCACGAGGACGACATCGTCTTCGAGAACGGCCGGATCGGCGTGAAGGGATCGCCGGCCTCCGCCAAGTCGTTCGCGGAGGTCGCCAGCTACGCGTATGTGCCGGTGCCGCTCCCCCCGGGGTTGGAACCAGGGTTGAGCGAGGAGGCGTTTTTCGAACCCGCCAACAACACCTATCCGTTTGGCTGCATCATCACGATGCTCGAGATCGACCGCGAGACCGGCGAGCCGGCGCTGCGGAAGGTGGTGGCCGTCGACGATGCCGGGCACCTCATCAACCCGCTCATCGTCGAAGGGCAGATCCACGGCGGGCTGGCGCAGGGCTTCGGGCAAGCGATGATCGAGGAAGCCGTCTACAGCGACGACGGGCAGCTGTTGACCGGGTCGTTCATGGACTACTCACTGCCGCGCGCCACCGACTTCCCGCGCTTCGAACTGCACGCGACGGTCACGCCCACGCCGGTGAATCCGCTCGGCGCCAAGGGCGTGGGCGAAGCCGGCACGCTTGGCTCGACGCCGAGCATCGTCAACGCGGCCGTCGACGCGCTCTCGGAGTTCGGCGTGACGCACATCGACATGATGCTGCGGCCCGAGAGGCTGTGGCGCATCATCCACGGAGGCCAGGCGTGATTCCGACGACATTCGAATACGCGCGCGCCGCCTCGCTCGACGACGCGCTGGCGAAGTTGAAGCAGGCTGGAGAGGGCGGCAAGTTCATCGCCGGCGGCCACAGCCTCGTGCCGCTGATGAAGCTGCGGCTCAGCGAGCCGCAGGTGCTGATCGACATCAGCCGCATTCCGGGCCTCTCCGGCATCCACGAGCGGGACGGCAAGGTCACGATTGGGGCCGCCACCGTGCATCACGACGTCGCGACCTCGGCCCTGCTCCGGGCCAAGTGCCCGGCCGTCGCCGAAGCGGCCGAGAGCATCGGCGACCCGCAGGTGCGCAACCGGGGCACGATCGGCGGCAGCGTCGCGCATGCGGATCCGTCGGCCGACATGCCGGCCGTGCTGCTCGCGCTCGACGCGGAGGTCCACCTCAAGGGACCCCGCGGGTGGCGCGTGGTGAAGGCGGCGGACTTCTTTCAGGACCTCTTCAGGGTGAACATGCGCTCCGACGAGATCATCGCGAGCGTGCAGTTCGTGCCGGTGCGCGCCGCGGCGTACGCCAAGTTACATCAGCGCGCGTCGCATTACGCCATAGTCGGCGTCGCGACCTCGCTCGAGGTGAGTGGCGGCACCATCGTGTCGGCGCGCGTCGGTGTGACCGGGGCGACGTCCCACGCCACCCGGCTGTCCAATGTCGAGCAGGCCCTGGCGGGTCAACCGCTGTCGAACGCGACGATTGACCGTGCCGCGCAGATTGCGGCCGCTGAGCTGGGCGAGGTGAACGAGGATCTGCACGCCAGCGCGGAGTACCGTCGCGCGATGGTTCAGGTGTTCGCCCGCCGGTCGCTCGTCGCGGCGATGGCTCGCGTGTAGGCGCCGCTGATCTCGACGGCCGACACGAAGAAGCGGTCGAGCATCATTTTCGAGACGCCGCCGATCAGCCGCTGGCCAAGGCGCGCGATGGGCCCACCCGTCTGCACCGTGCCGGTGACGTCCACGATGGTCGTCGCGCCGTCGGCGCGCAGCGTGATGTCTGCGCTCCCCTTCACGAAGCCCGGACGCCCCTTGCCCTCGGCGGCCAGCCGGTACGACGTCTGCGGCACCAGGTCCAGGAGCGTGACCGTGCCCTCGTACGACCCGGTGATGGCCGCCATCGCCACGGTGAGCCGGGCACGATAGCTGTTCTCGCCGACCGGCTCGAAGCTGTCGCAGCCTGGCACGCACGACGAGATGACGGCCGGGTCCATCAGCAACGCCCAGACCTGGTCGGGCGGCACGGGAAAGGTGTACGAGCCGGCGATGTCCATTCGCGTGGAATCGGGGTGCCCGGTAGACTGTCAGGCGCGACCCGGGAGCCGGTTCAAGTGTAGCGCCAGGTCCGCGAGATTGGTCAGCGTCCGGGCGGGCAGGAAGTCGTCCACAAACGGCAGCGCGGCCTGCAGTCCACGCGTCAGCGGGGCATAGTCGAGCGTGCCAATCAGCGGGTTGAGCCAGATCAGGCGATGGCAGCTCCGCTGCAGACGCTTGATCTGCTCGCGCAACACCACTGGATCGCCCCGATCCCAGCCGTCCGAGATGAGCAGCACCACCGGCCCGCCGTGAAGCGTGCGGCGCGTCCACCGCTGATGGAACTGCCGAATGGCGTCGCCGATGCGTGTGCCCCCGGACCAGCCAGGCGCGGCACGCACGACGTCGGCCACGGCCTGGTTGAGCCTGCGGGTCCCGATCTCGTGGGTGACGCGGGTGAGTGCGGTGGAGAAGACGAAGACTTCGACGCGGCGGCGCCGCCGCCCGATCGCATGGGCGAAGTGCAGGAGCATGCGCGAGTAGCGTTCCATCGACCCGCTGATGTCGCACAGGAGCACGAGCGGCCGCTCGCGCGCGCGCCGCTTCCGGCGAGGCAGCTGGAAGACGTCGCCGCCTGTGCGAACGCTGTGCGCGAGCGCGCGCCGGAGGTCCACGCGAGGTCCGCGTCCGTGAACCCAGCGGCGTGTCCGTCGCTCGCCTGGCGTCCATTCGAGACGGTCCATCGCGGCACGGGCCCTCGCGATCTCGTCCGGGGTGAACTCCGCGAAGTCCTTGTGGGCCAGCGTCTGCGCATCGCTCCAGGTCTGCAGAACCTGCGACGAGGGTTCGACCGTTTCCTGGTGTGCCGTCAGGCCATGGCTTTCCCACTGTGGACGGGCGCCCGTGCCCCGGTCGAGTGGGCGGGGCTGGCGGCCTGGCCGCTGGTGCATCCGCGCCACCAGGCCGTTGTGCTCGCGCCAGAACGCCTCGAAAGCGCGGTCGAACATGGCCAGGTCGTCGCGGCGGTGGACCAGCAGCGCCCGGCACGTGTGGTACACGGCGTCGCGCTCGCCGAGGTTCACGTGCTGCAGAGCGTCGGCGATGTCGAGGAGGCGCCCGAGGTGCACCTCCAGTCCCAGTGAGCGCAGCAGCCGGCCAAAGACCAGAAGATTGGCGAGGAGAGCGGCCATGGGGCGGGAGTTACCGTGACGCGGCCGCGCGGGCGACGAGACTGACGAGCGCCTCGCCCTGGACCGCCTCGATGTCGTCCTTCGATTTCAGCGCGACGCCGAGGGTTGCGTCGACGATGTCGGGGTCCAGGGTGTCCTTGTCGAGCGCCGCCAGCGCCGCCACCCAGTCGAGCGTCTCGGAGACCCCCGGGAGCTTGTACAGCTCCATCGCTCGCAGCCCTTGCACGAGTGCCGTCACTTGCCTGGCGAGCCGTGCCGATGCCTGAGGCACCCGCGTTCGCACGATCGCCAGTTCCTTTTCGAACGAGGGGTACTCGATCCACTGGTAGAGGCACCGACGCTTCAGCGCGTCGTGCACTTCGCGCGTGCGGTTGGACGTGAGGATGACCAGCGGCCGTTGGGTGGCGCGCACGGTCCCGAGTTCCGGAATCGTGACCTGGAACTCCGCCAGCAACTCCAGCAGGTACCCTTCGAACTCCTCGTCGGCCCGATCGATCTCGTCGATCAGCAGGACCGCGGGGCGCGTTCGCGCCGGGTCGATCGCCTGGAGCAGCGGCCGTTTGATCAGGAAGGCGTCGCTGTACAGTTCCCGCCTGGCGCCGATCCGGTCCAGCTCGCCAGAGGCCTCGAGGATGCGCAGCTCGACGAGCTGACGGGCGTAATCCCACTCGTAGACCGCGTGGGTGATATCGAGCCCCTCGTAACACTGCAGCCGGATGAGGTCGCTCTCGAGCGCCGACGCCACTGCGCCGGCCAGCGCGGTCTTCCCGACGCCGGCCTCGCCTTCGAGGAAGAGCGGCCGTCCGAGCCGGAGCGCGAGGAACACGGACACGGCGAGGCCGTAGTCGGCGACGTAGTCCTGCGCGGTCAGCCGCTGCTGCAGGTCCTGGATCGATCCGCTGAAGGAGGTGTTCACGCCTGGTGCGGGAGCATAGCACGCACCACAGGCCGGCCTGCTGCGACATGATAGCTGCAGGAGGCTCCCCAGGGAGGTGCGGGCATGAGGGTGTTCCTTGCCGGGGCGACCGGTGCAGTGGGCAAGCGGCTCGTTCCGTTTCTCGTGCGAGCCGGTCACCACGTCACCGCAACCACACGCACGCCAGGAAAACTCGACAGCCTTCGCGCCCAGGGCGCCGAGCCGCTCGTCGTCGATGGCCTGGACCCCGACGCCGTCATGAAGGCCGTCACCGCGTCTCATCCTGATGCGATCGTTCACCAGATGACCGCGCTCAGCACCATGCGCAGCCTGAAGCGGTTCGACGATGAGTTCGAGACGACCAACAGGCTGAGGACGGAGGGCACGCGTCATCTCCTCGCGGCAGGACAGGCCGCCGGCGTGCGCAGGTTCGTGGCGCAGAGTTACGCGGGCTGGCCCAACGAGCGTCGAGGCAGCCGCACCAAGACCGAGGACGACCCGCTCGACCCGAATCCGCCAGCCGCGATGACCAGAACGCTCGCCGCGATTCGTGAGCTCGAGCGTCTGGTCTCGACGGCCACCTCCGTGACCGGCATGGTGATGCGGTATGGCAGCCTCTACGGGCCTGGCACGTCGCTATCGGCCGGCGGCGAGATCGTGGAGATGGTTCGAAAACGGAAATTCCCGCTTGTCGGCGAGGGCGCCGCTGTCTGGTCGTTCATCCACGTCGACGATGCCGCCCGCGCAACGCAGCTCGCGCTTGAACGCGTGGCGCCTGGGCTCTACAACATCGTCGACGACGAACCCGCGGAGGTCTCGATCTGGCTGCCCGAGCTTGCGCGGCTCGTCGGCGCGAGGCCGCCGTTCAAGTTGCCAGTCTGGATTGCCCGCTTCGTCGTCGGCGATGCCGGCGTCTCGATGATGACCGAGGCACGCGGCGCGTCCAACACCAAGGCGAAGCGCACACTCGACTGGCGGCCGGAGTTTGCAAGCTGGCGCGACGGATTCCGTTCGACCTGTACTCGGGCTTCGACGGTCCGGCCGGCTGCGCTGTGAGAGTTCGCGTTCGGCGACGGAGTATGATCCCTGGCGCCGGAGGGCCATTCACATGACACCGACCCAGGCTGGCGGTTCGAGCGCGCTCGCGTTACGGGTGCTTTCGGTCTGCATGGGCGTGTTCTTCCTGTTCATGGGCCTCGACAAGATTGCGTGGTTCGCCGAGCCGGGGCTGTTGACCACGCAATTGCGTGGGTGGCACCGCGAAGCGCCCGAGGTGAGCCGTAGGTACATGGACACCGTCGCGATCCCGGGCGCGCCCGTCTTCGCGCGGATCGTGCCCGCAGGCGAGCTGGCCGTCGGTGTTGCGCTCATAGCCGGGATTCAGGTACGGCTCGCCGCTGTCGCCGGCCTGTTCATGGTGGTGAACTTCCATTTCGCGATGGGTGTCCTGCTGCGCTACAACTACCTGTGGAACGGCTACGGCCCGCCCGTCCTGGGCAGCCTGATGGCGCTGGCAATTGGCGGCGTCCGCCTGCCGTTCAGCGTGGCGTCTCGGCGCGCACGTTGAGCCGCCCCTGTGTGTACCCACCCCACGTGCGCGTGAAGTACTCGACCTGACGCGTCAGGTGTTGCCGGCTCGAGCCTGCAGCGTCTTGACGATGTCGGCACGCTGGAAGAACTCTGCCCAGCCGATCGCGTCGCTGTCGTGTTTGCTGTCGCGGATGCGCGGGTCGGCGCCCGCGTGCAGGAGGAGCCGCACGATGTCAGCATGACCGCCGAGGACGGCAAGATGGAGCGGGGTCACCTCCGCGTCCCAATGGCTCCAGCGCGCGTTGGGATCGGCGCCGTGGTCGAGCAGCCATTCCACCGCGGCGCCGTCATTTCGTTTGGCCATCAGGTGCAGAGCGCCTCCGCCCGGCCCGCCGGCCTGAATCAGCTCGGGGATCTCGCGCAAAAGGCGCGCGGCGGTCTCCCGGTCGCCCAATGCCAGCGCGGCCATCAGGTCCATTGCGCCGGCCCGCGGCCGGCGATCTCCGCGCACGGCGCTTGTCAGCTCCGCCGAGGTCATGGCGGCGACGCCTTCCATCACGCGGCGGTCAACCAGGGGGGAGGCCGCATACGCCGCTGCTGAAAATCCCGAACCATCGACAGCCAGCGGGTCCGCGCCGAGGTCCATCAGCAGCGCCACCATTTCCGGGCGATTCATCCGCACGGCAAAGTGCAGCGGCAGCTGATGGTTCTCGTTGCGGCTCATCCGGCGGTTCAGCGCCGCCGGGTCTCGCGACACGATCCCGCGGACCTCGTCTGCAAGGTTCAGCGCTATCGCCGAGAAGATGTGGTGCCGCGCGCCGCGACTGACGAGCAAGTCCACTACGGCACGATGGGCGGCGTCGTCGCAGCCGCCCCAGCAGCTCGCCCAGCCGATTACCTCGAGGGCGTGATCATCGCCGTCACCGATGACGTCGCCTCCAGCGTCGGCGAGGCGCCGGACGACCTGCAGGTGCCCGGCCGCCGCTGCCCAGTGCATCGGATAGGTGTTGTCACCTTTCTCGCGCGTGTTGACGTCAAGGCCGCGCCGGAGCAGCAGGTCCACCGCTTCCAGGTGGCCGCCAGACGCGGCCACGTGCAGCAGCGATTGCTCGTACGGTTCCGTGCGCAGGTGAAGCTTGTCGGCGTACTGGTCCAGCAGCGCGGAGAGCGCTGCGGCGTCGCCTGTGCGGGCCGCCTCGACCACGCGCTCGTCCACGGTCGCCCCGGCAGCGTCGGACATGATCCCTCAGGTCGGCTCGCGAGAATAGTCAGTCAGCTCGGCGAGGTGCTGAATCATGACGCAACCCGCCGTTTCCGCAAATCACAAAGCGCCGTTCGACGTTGTCGCCGATCGACACGCGCCAGAATCTGCTACAGTCTCTTCAGCGCGCGGGGCGCTTCCAGTCCGCGGAAAGGGCCAAGCCCGCCCGAACGTCTTGTCAGATCACGGCAAGCTGCTTCCTCGCCTGATGCTGCGGACCACAGGCCGCCAGCCCGCCATCGGCGGGCGAGGAGGTCGCTATGCCAACACGTTCGCTGCCCAACGAACCGTCCCTCGAACATCTCAGGAAACAGGCCAAGCGGCTCCGAAGGGCCGTCGTTTCTGGCGAAGCCGACGCGATCTCGCTGGTGAAAGAGCTTCACCCGCGCGCCGAAAGGGCCATTACGCGTTTCTCCCTGAGCGACGCCCAGCTGGTGACCGCGCGAGCGTACAGGTTCGAAAGCTGGGCGGCGCTCAGGCGCCACCTTGACGGCATCGAGCCGTTCATCTGGAACCCACCGCCGTCTCCTCACGAAGCGGCGTCGCTCGTAGAGGTCTTCCTCCGGCTGGCCTGCCTGGTCTACGGAGACTGGCATCGTTCCAACCCCGCAAAGGCGTGCCGGCTGCTCGCCGACCATCCGGAATTGTCTCGCGCTGACATCTACACGGCCTCCGCTACAGGCAATGTCGAGGCGGTCCGCGCGATGCTGGAAGCCGACCCGACGACCGTGAATGCGAAGGGCGGCCCCTTGCGATGGGAGCCACTGCTGTACGCGTGCTACTCACGTATGGACGGAGATCCGTTGAAGGGCTCAACGCTGGAGGTGGCCAGGCTGCTGCTCGCTCACGGGGCAGATCCCAACGCCGGGTTCTTGTGGGGCGCGACCTACGCCTTTACAGCGCTGACCGGTGCGTTCGGCGAAGGCGAGGACGGCATCAACCAACTGCCGCACCCGCACTCCGTCGCGCTTGCGAAGCTGCTTCTGGAATCCGGCGCCGACCCGAACGACGGCCAGACCCTGTACAACCGCCACTTCAAGGAGAACGACGACCACCTGAGGCTGCTGCTCTCCTACGGTCTTGGACAAGACAAAGGCGGGCCGTGGATCCGACGGCTGGGCGCCCGTGGCTACAGCCCGACGCGGATGCTCGTAGAGGAACTCTGGGGCGCGGCGAAAAACGGTTTTCACGAGCGAGTGAAGCTGCTGGTCGCTCACGGAGTTGACGTCAACATCCCGGGTATTCGCAACGGCCGGACGCCCTATGAAGAGGCGGTGCGCGCCGGCCACGACGCCATCGCGGACTACCTCGCGGCTCACGGCGCGACCAGGATCGATCTCGATGCCGTCGAGGCTTTTGCTCTTGCGTGCATCGCAGGCCGTCGTGACGACGTGCGTGCCAGGCTTGCGAAGGATCCGGCGCTTCTCGAGAAGCTCGGCCACCGCGGTCGTGTCGACCTGATCCACAGGGCGGTCGAGGCCAACCGGCCCGAAGGCGTCCGGTTGATCGTCGAGCTGGGCGTCGACGTCAACGGGATGATTCCCCACTCAGGTCTCGATCGCAGCCCGCTGCACACGGTCGGAAGCGTCGAAATGGCCAGGCTGCTGCTGGAACTCGGCGCCGATCCATCCCTGCGCGATCCGACCTACCACGCCACGCCCATTGCCTGGGCCAACCACGGCCAGCAGCAGCAAGTCGTCGACTACCTGATGCCGTTGGCGTCGATCTTCGACGCCGTGCAGTGTGGGGGAGTCGAACGCGTCGGCGAGTTACTGCGGCAGGATTCGTCATTGGCGACCTCGACCGACGCGGAGGGCAGCCCGCTCGTGTTCTACCTGCATGCCGAGCTATCGCGCCTTCAAGAGATGATCCGGCTGCTGGTCGCGCACGGCGCGAACCTCAATGCGCGTAACCAGGCTGGAAAGACGCTCCTCGATCGAGCGCTGGCGCGAGGGCTGACCGACTTTGCCGACGTGCTTCGCGCGCATGGGGCCAGCACGGCCGACGGGCATTGACCTGGCTACCGGTGCGCCCATGGTAGATTCGGGGAAATGCCATGAACGAGATCGACCTGCTGCTGACCCAGATCGACCAGGCGTACAACCGCCGCTCCTGGCATGGCACCAACCTGCGGGGATCGCTACGCGGCATGACGCCCGAGGCCGCGGTGTGGCGGCCCGACTCGAGCCGCCACAACGTCCAGGAGATTGTCGTCCACGCCGCCTACTGGAAATACGTCGTGCGGCGCCGGCTCACCGGCGGCACGCGCGGATCGTTTCCGCTCGAGGGGTCCGACTGGTTTGCCCGGCCGCGCGCGGATGCCACGATCTGGCGAGCTGACTTGCGCCTTCTCGACGACTGCCACCGGCAATTGCGCGAAGCGATCGATGGCCTTGCGGCAAAGCGGCTGCACCGCGCGGCGGGCGGCTCGACGACCGCCCTTGCGCTCGTGACGGGCATCATCGCGCACGACCTGTATCACGCGGGCCAGATTCAGCTGCTGAAGCGGATGCGCACGAGGTCCTGACTCTTCATTCCTCGCTTCGAAGCAACGGCTTCTTCGTGTACTCCGCGGGAAGCGATCGCAGGGCGTCGGGCCGCTCGCACCTGGAGCCATGCGTCGAATGTCAGCCGAAGATCCCGCGCGAAGGTGGCAGTTCCTCGGATTCGCCGACCGCCGGCGGACGCCAGGGCACATAGACGCCGTCGCTCCAGCGTAACCAGCGCAGCGACGTGTCTTCGAGTGGCACCGCGAACTCGTAGAGCACTTCGACGGGGTCGCCCTGCCGATCGAGTTGCTGGACGACCGCGGAAAACCCGGAGAGCTGAAAACGCTGGCCGGCGTGGATGGGGTCGCTCCGGCTCCGCATGTATCGGCTGAACACGCTCGGAAACAGGCCTCGTGGAAAGCGCACGAGCAGGAACCTGGACCCGACACGCGTCGCCGTCAACCCAGACGTGCCTGCCGAGAGCGCGCGTATCCGCCTGGGTCGCGGCAGCTGATCCAATTCCTTCAGTACCGGAATGGCCGTCACCACGTAGATGTGGTCCGGTGGGTTGATCAAGATCAGATCCTGCATCGCAATCCGAGGGTCGTCTGGAACACTCGCGATCGCGCGCAGCATCGCCGCGCTCGCCTTCGCCTGGCGCTCGATTCCCGAGAGCGCGAGTATCGGCGCGACGATCAAGTGGATGGGCAGGAGGACGATCACGGCGGCACATGCCGCAAGACGCCACCCGAGCGACACCGGCCCGGCGTGTCCGCCCGCCAGGGCCGCTCGCACAAGTTGCGCCAGTAGGCCCATCGAGCCCAGGCCGACGAAGAACAGCACCCGGTTCTCGGGCCCGACGGCGGAAATCGGCAGCAGCGAGAACACAACGCCAACGCCCCAGAAGCGCGCCACGCGATCGCGCGTCATGAGCGGGACCAACAGGCACGCCAGGATGATGACGACTGCCAGGCTGATGACGCGGAGTTCGAACGCCTTGTCGGTGCCTGGCGCATAAACGAGGCCCATCTCTGCGGGAATCGGCGTCCATTGCCCCATTAACAGCAACCGCGCGCGCTCCAGGAGGGCCGAGGCGAAGCTCACCGGGTCACTCAAGGGATCGATGTAGAAGCCCGATCCCTGTGAGCCGAATCCACCGATCTTGTAGACAAGCACCCAGACGCCCAGCACGAGAGCCTGAGGCAGCAGTCGCGTGATCCGCTGGCCCAGCGTTCCCCGGTCGAGCGTCAACGAGTACGCCAGGAGGTAGCCGGCAGTCGAGAGCGCCATCTCTCCGGCCGACAATCCAAGTGCCAGCAGCAGCGCGCTGAGCAGGCCGCCCCATCGCCATGTCTCCTGACGCCAGCGCACGAAACACACGAGGCTCGAAACGCCAAGGCTGGTGGCGATCAACGCGTTGCGATTTGCCAGATAGGTCGCCGGCCACGAGTGAGCCTCGTCAACGGCGTAGAGCAAGGCTGCCAGTCCGGCGACCCAGGTGGCGCCCAGCACGCGGCGATAGAGCAGGGCCGCAACGACGACGACCGCCGACAGCCACAGCAAGCTATGCAGGTGCATCAACGCTGGATGACCTGGCCAGAGTTGGTAGTCCAGCAGCGTGGTCAGCGTGCTCGCGTAGCGCAGGAACGCCATGTGCAGGTCCAGCGAGGCCCACCAGGGGAGCGTGCCCGCTTCCATCTGCTTCAGGTTGTGCGCCGGGTCGCCGTCGTACGGCACGAAGATCTGAATCGGGTTCGCGTCGCCGTATCCCGCGATGCGAGAGCGGTGGAAATGATCGTCGAACTGCCACCCTGCGCCAAGCGCCGGCCACAGCAGCAGCGGCGCCAGCATCGCCAGCGCCAGCGGCAGCCATCGATTCGACAGGACCGACTCGGTCAGGTGCGCTACTCGGCGCAGTGTGATGTCTCGAGAACTCCGGTCCGCTCTGGTCATCACTCCTGGCTGCGCAGCAACGGCTTCTTCGTGTACTCCGCCGGGAGCGATCGCAAGGCGTCGGGCCAGCAGTATTCTTCCAGCTTCGCCTCGGCGCGCCGCCGGCCCACAACTCGCACGTAGCCAAGATACCGGCCGCCATCGGCCTCGAGGGCCGCGATTTCCGTCGCGTTGTCCGGGGCGACCGCCTTGTGCCAGTCCAGCCACATCCGCCACCCCTCCGGCATCGCCTCGGCCAGCGCGACGTCGACGATCCCGGTACGCTCCCAGTGGCGCCGCCACCATGCCGCGGAATGGAAGCACCAGCAGTCCTGGGTCCACCACGCCCGAAGGTGCTCCGGCACCGGTCCCTCGATCTCCTGGACGATGCTGGCGCCGGCGATGCCGATCGGCCCTCCCGGCTTGACGAAATGCGCCAGGTAATTCAGGTATAGATCGTCGGTGCCGTAGTACGGGAACGAGTCGATCGAGACGATGGCGTCGAAGAACTCGGACGCAAACGGCAACGACCGCGCATCCGCGTGAACCGGAAACACGCCGTCGTCGACACCGGCATCACGGACCCGCTGGATGTTCTCCGCGGCGCTGAACCACAGGTCGGTGGCCCACACCTGCACGCCGAACTCGCGCCGCAGGAAAATCGATGTCGATGCCCTGCCGCAGCCCAGATCCAGTACCCGCATCCCGGGTCGAAGATCGAGGGCGGGTGCGAGCCACTCGGCCAGCCAGAGGGCATTGGCCCCGCCACTGGCGTTGGCGAGCACCCAGTCCGGGTGGTACCGGGAGGAACGCGGAAAGCGCTCGGACACGAGACGGGTATCTTGCGGCATGAAGATCGTTTCTCGCCGTTGTTCGCGCCCCTGGCTATCGCACGGCAGCAGCGCGAGATCGCGCCGCGAGCTGGCGGCTCACGGCCGCACTGGTCAACTCCCGGAGCGCGTCTCTGCCCACCCACCGCGGCGCGGCGTCAGGTGAGGACGCCAGGCGGCGCGCCAGCGTCATCGAGGCGGCGTTCAGTTCGGGGTTGCGCCTGCCGACGGCGCGCAGGGCCCAGCTGACGCCCTTCTTGACGAAGTTCCGGTCGTCGTCGGCGGCGCGCTCGATGAGCGGCAGGCTGTCGAGAAAAAGCGCCGTGCCGGCGGCCTTGTCGTGAAGGGCAAGGCTCGCCAGCAGCGCGAACGCGGCGCGCTTGACGAACTCCTCGCGCCGGTTATGCCACCTGGCCACCTTGCGCCACGCGTGGGGCGTGCTTGTCGAAGAGATGAAAGCACACGGTGTCGCAGATGCCCCAGTTGTCGAAGTCGCGACACCAGCGGTCCATCTGCGCGGACGTGACGAGCGCCGGGTCGTCAACGAACGACGTCACCATGCGAGCCTCGTACACGCCCGTGTCCCAGAGCGCAGCGGCGAGCGCGTGGTTCTTCCCGAGCCGCGTGCCCAGCACCTTCATGTTCGCCATCGACACGCCCAGCGCGTTGTCAGACGGCAGGCCGTAGCGCGCCATGCCGTCGCGCGTGGCCCTGGTGCTGTGGCGCTTCAGCCACGTGAGCGCCGCCTGGACTTGCTTTTCCAGGGAAGGCTCTGAGCGCCGTGCGCTGCTCGTCATCTCGGCTGCCCCCCTCAGTCGCGCGGTTCGCCGAATGGGTCGGCCTGATAGCCGCGCTCCCGGTACTCGAAGTAGTCGAAATCTGCCGGCCGGGCCGTGCCCGCAAGATCCTGACATGCCATACCCACAAAGGCCCCGGTGAAGTTCGGTTGTCCCGGCGCCGTGGCCTCGTCGGAGAGGAGGCTGGCATCGAAGGACTGCGGTAGCCAGACCCACTCCTCTCCCCCCATGCGGTACGCGAAACGAAGCCGCTCGAAGTCGACCTCCGCTCGAGGTGCACGGGCGCGCCGGCCGGAATCGGGATCGGCGAGGTGAACGCGTCGGTCTGCACGTGGTCGGGAAGCGCCGACATCACGCGCACGTGCCTGCCGAGCGTGTCGTCGTGCGAGATGTAGAGGTAGTGGAACTTCGCTCCGTTGTAGTAGCAGATGAGACCGGCCATCTGCTGAAAGTGCTCGGGCTCGAAATCGACGACGGTGGCTGCGCTGTAGCAATGTGACTGCTGGCGACGCGCCACCAGCGCCTGGCGGAACAGGCTGCCTGGGGTCTCGCGACCGTAGAGTCGCAGATGGCCGGGGCGCGCCGACAGGCTGAACAGCTCGTCGGGCCAGGGCGAGCGCAGCCACTGAAACTCGATCGGCAACCGAGGGCCGTCGAAGTCGTGTCGTTCCGGCGCCGGTGAAAACGTGTGCTCGGGCAGGTTGGGCGCTGTGGCCTCCACCATCGGCAGGCCTTGCCCATCCATGGTCCGGAGCCATCCGTCAGTTCCCCACGTCATCGGCTGTATCGCTGTTTCGCGACCCAGCGGGCAGCGGCCGCGATTGGGAATAGGCCGTCCGCAGAGGTAGACGATGAACGTCTCTCCGGTCTGCGTGTCGACCAGATCGGCGTGCCCGGCCCGCTGCAGCGCGAGGCCGGGGCGATCGCGCGCCGTCAGAATGTAAGTCTCCGGATGCAGCTCGTAGGGGCCCTGCAGCGAGCGGGACCTCGCCATCGTGACGGCATGCCCCCAGCCTGTGCCGCCCTCGGCGGTCAGCAGGTAGTAGAACCCGCCGCGCTTATAAAGGTGCGGCGCCTCCGTGAAGCCGATCGCGGTCCCCTGAAAAATCACCTGACGCGATCCGAACAAGCGCCGCTCGGCGGCCGAGTACTCCTGCAGCACGATCCCAGCGAACCGATTACGTCCCGGCCGATGGTCCCAGAGCATGTTGAGCAGGTACTTCCGGCCGTCATCGTCGTGGAACAGCGACGGGTCGAAGCCGCTGCTGTTCAGATAGACAGGTTCGGACCACTCGCCGTCGATCTGTTCGCTGGTGACGAGGTAGTTGTGGAAGTCGCGAAGCGAGGCGCCCGAGGCGCCGCCAACGGTCGTACGGCCGTAGCGCTTGACGTCGGTGTAGACCAGATGGAAGAGGCCGTCGGCGTGCGTCAGGCACGGCGCCCAGATGCCGCAGGAGTCAGGATCGCCGAGCATGTTCAGCTGGCTCGCGCGTGCCAGCGGCCGCGTCAGCAACCGCCAGTGCACCAGGTCTCGCGAGTGATGGATTTGCACGCCCGGGAACCACTCGAAGGTCGACGTCGCGATGTAGAAGTCGTCGCCGACGCGGACGATCGACGGATCGGGATTGAAGCCCGGCAGGATCGGGTTGCGGATGCTCATGCCGGCCTCGCCTCGGGATCGCGCACGAGGATCCAGAGCAGCGCGGCGCCGGCAAGGTCCAGCACGGCCAGGCCGATGAAAAACGGCGTGTAGCCCACCGTGGTGACCAGGCCCCCGATGAGCAGCGAGAAGACCAGCAGCCCTGCGTTGCCAAACGTGCCCGCCATGCCGGCTGCCGTGGCGACCTCGTTGCGCTTGAAAAGATCGGACGACATCGTGATGACCGTCACCGACAGGGTCTGGTGCGCGAAGCCGCCAAGGCTGAGAAGCGCGATGGCCGCGTAGGGGCTTTCGACCACGCCGACAAAGCCCATGCCCATCATGAGGCACGCGCCCAGCGTGAAGGCCCAGCGCCGCGCGTTGATGAGCGTGACGCCGCGCTTCTGCAGCGCCATGACCAGCGCGCCGCCAAACAGACATCCGAGGTCGGCCGCCAGAAACGGCATCCATGCAAACAGCGCAATCTGCTTCAGGTCGAAGTGGCGCACCGTCGTCAGGTAGAGCGGCACCCAGAAGGTCAGGGTGCCCCAGGTGGGATCCGCGAGAAACCGCGGAAGCGCGATGCCCCAGAAGTTGCGCTGCCGCGCGATCAAGGCGATCGATGGCCGGCGGCCGTCACCGCGCAGGTGCGACTCCTGTCCGGCGGCGATATGCGCGCGCTCGCCATCCGAGAGCCGCGGGTGTCTCTCGGGTGGTTGGTACAGCAACAGCCACAGCGCGACCCACACCAGGCCCAGGCTGCCAGTGATGACAAACGCCATCTGCCAGTTGTAGGTGAGGATCGCCCACACCACCAGCGGCGGCGCCAGCATCGAACCCACCGAGGCGCCGATGTTGTACACGCCACCGGCCAGGCCTCGCTCCCGCGCAGGAAACCACTCCGCGGTCGCCTTCATGCCCGCCGGGTTGGCGGACCCTTCGGCGAATCCGAGCAGACCTCGAAGCGCTGCCAGCATCGGCCAGTTGTGCGCCAGGCCGTGCGCCATGCTGATCAACGACCAGGCCGTGGCGAAGATCGCGAGGCCGCGCTTCAGGCCCAGCACGTCGAGCACGTAGCCGCAGATGGGCTGCAGCATGATCGCGACCTGAAAGGTCCCGACGATCCATGAATACTCCTGTGCGGAGATGCGCAGGTCCTTCAGGAGCGTGGGCGCCGCGACCGCGAGCGTGCTGCGGGTGAGGTAGTTGATGATGGCGCCCAGCATCACCAGGCTGATCATCCACCACCGCAACCCTTTGACTTTGAATGTGCGCATGGCTGAGCGATTCGTTGTGGGGGCGAACAATAGCACGGAGCGCGCTTTCGAGGAGAAAGGCCACCCCGCTCATCAGCCGTGCGTCGCGCTACTTGAGGAAGCCGCTTCGCACCTGCGCCTTCGAGGTGACCTCGTCGTTGGCGGGGTCGTCGAGCGCGAGCATCTTGCGAAGCTCCGGGCTGAGGCCGGCCTGCACCTCGGGCCGCAGCAGCTGTTTCTGGTACTGCTGCTGCGGCTTGTCGGCGCGGCAGTAGAAGGCGTGCATGGCCAGCCTGGGCAGCGAGGATGCGGTTGGCGGTGCCGCCGTGCCACAGGTGGGCGTTCATGACGGCGACGCTGCCGGCCCTTCCGGTCAGCAGCACCTCCTGCGGGTGGGGGGCCATCGGATCGGCGAGGACGTCCTGCGGTCGCGTCCCCCACCTGTGCGATCCCGGCACCATTCGTGTCGCGCCGTTGTCCGGCGTGAAGTCGTCCAGCATCCAGACGGTGTTGCACACCCAGTAGCCGCGATCGTCGGCAACCGCGCCCATGTCGACGTGCAGCGGCTGCCCGGCGTCGGACCCCGGGTCGGCCGAGCGGGCATTGAGACTGCTCAACTTGATGTCGGGTCCCAGGACGTGGCGAACGCAAGCGAGCAGGCCCGGCAGCAGAATCGCGCGGCGGAACGCGTCGCCCTTGTCCACGAGGTTCGCGAGCCGATGCGCGTGCTCCTCCTGCCTGAACTCGTGGCCCGCGCGGTCGCCCTCACGGTCGAAGAGCTGATGGATTGAGGTGCGCAGCTCCTGCAGGAACTGGTCGTCGATGAACCCCGGCAGCAGCACGAAGCCCTGCTCGTCAAGCTCTCGTCGCTGCCGCTCGGTCATGGAGCCGGTGTCCATCCTTTGCGGTTACTGGCCGAGCGTCGACTTGTAGGTCGGCGCCTTGCGTGCCTTGACGCGCTGCTCGAGCGCATAACCGACCCCGATCAGAAGCGGCTCGCTGTAGGCGCGGCCCATGAAGGTGAGACCGACCGGCAGGCCGTAGCTCTCGCCGACCGGAATCGTCAAGCTCGGTGTGCCCGCCACCGCCGCCATGCCGTAACCGGCGCCGAGGAAGTGATCGCCCAGCACGTAGTCGGTCGGCCACGCCGGCGAGACGCTGGGCGCGATCACCGCGTCGAGCTTGTTGCCGTCGAGCGCCGCCAGCAGCCCGTCTTTGCCCGCCAGCCGGCGCGATTTCTCGAGCGCCGCACGGTAGGCCGCGTCGGTCAGCGGTCCTTTCTTCTGCGCCTGTTCGAAGATCTCCTGGCCGAAAAACGGCATGGCCTTCGACGCGTTCGCGGAGTTCCACGCGATCAACGCTTCAAGCGAGGCGTAAGGCGAGCTGCTGGCGCGAAGGTATGTGTTGAGGCCGTCCTTGAACTCGTACAGCAACACCTCGAACTCGCTGGCGTTCCAATCGTTGTAGGTGCCGATCTTGACGTCCACCACCTCGGCCCCGTGGTCTTTCATCGCCGCGATGGCCGCTTCCATCGCCTTGTCGACATCGGCATGAAAGCCCATCGCCTGACGCAGCACGCCGAACCGCTTGCCCTTCAGCGCGCCGGCGTCGAGGGAACCAAGATAGTCGGCCGGGATCCGGTCGCGTGCCGGTGGTCCCGCCGGATCGCTATCGTCGACCCAAGCCATCGCTCCGAGCAGCAGCGCGACATCGGCCACCGTTCGCCCCATCGGGCCGGCCGTGTCCTGCGACACCGAGATCGGGATGATGCCGCGGCGGCTCACCAGCCCTACGGTCGGCTTGAGGCCGACCAGGCCAGTCACCGCCGCGGGACAGATGATGCTGCCGTCGGTCTCGGTGCCGACGCCGATCGCGGCCAGGCTTGCCGCAATCGCTGTGCCCGTGCCCGAACTGGACCCGCAGGGATTGCGATCGAGCACGTACGGGTTCCTGGTCTGCCCACCGCGCGAGCTCCAGCCCGAGGTCGATCGCGACGACCTGAAATTCGCCCACTCGCTCAGGTTCGTCTTGCCGACGATCACGGCGCCGGCGGCGCGCAGTCGTCCCACGAGAAAGGCGTCGCTCGTCGGCCGGTGGTTTGCCAGTGCCAGCGAACCTGCCGAGTTGGCCATGCCGACGACGTCGATGTTGTCTTTCAGCAACACGGGGATGCCGTGCAGGGGCCCGCGGACCTTGCCGCCGGCTCGCTCGGCGTCGAGCGCATCGGCCTCCGCCAGCGCCGTCGGGCTGATCTCGATGACCGCGTTGAGCCGCGGCCCCGCATCGTCGATCGCGGCAATGCGGTTCAGGTATGCCTGCGTCAGGGAGCGGGACGTCAGGGTGCCGGCGGCCATGCGATCGCGCGCCTCGATGGCGGCAAGCTCCACGACGTCGGGTGTGCCGGCTGGCGTCGAGGCACGCGGCGTCGGCGGTGGCGAACAGCCCCAGCTTGCTGCCGTCAACACGCACAGACCCGCGAAACGCCGCATTGCCACCTCACTCCTCATGCAACGCTCGCGCGAGCCGATCCGCCAGCGTTCGCAGCACCTTCAGCCGGGCGTGGTTCTTGTCGTCGCCTTCGATCAGGGTCCACGGCGCCTGCCGCGTGCTCGTGCGGGCGACCATGTCGTCGACTGCCGTTTCGTACGCCTTCCACCGTTTGCGATTGCGCCAATCCTCGTCGGTCAGCTTCCAGCGCTTGTGCGCGAGCCGCTCACGCTGCTTGAAACGCCGCAGTTGCTCGTCCTTGCTGATGTGCACCCAGTACTTCACCAGCACGGTGCCGTGGGCGACCAGTTGCGCCTCGAAGTCGTTGATCTCGTCGTAGGCCCGCCGCCATTCCGCGTCGAGCGCGAAGCCTTCAACACGTTCGACCAGCACGCGGCCGTACCACGACCGATCGAAGATCGTGAGCCGGCCGGCACGCGACAGATGCCGCCAGAAACGCCACAGGTAGTGCTGGGCGCGCTCTTCGTCGGTTGGCGCCGCCACGGGAATCACCTGGTACTCGCGCGCGTCGAGCGCCGAGGCGACGCGGCGGATCGCGCCGCCTTTGCCGGCGGCATCCCACCCCTCGAAGACGAGGACCGTGGAGAGCCCGCGCCGATGAGCCTTGCGGTGGAGAAGGTTCAGCCGGCCCTGCGCCCTGGCGAGCGCGACCTCGTACGTGGCTTTCGCGACCGTGCGCGACATGTCGAGGTCGGAGAGCGACCGTCCGGTCGGCCTTCGCGCGCGCGTGGTGTTCGGGCGCTTTGACGCGTTCTGCAGCACCCTGGCCACCGCGGCGACCCGTCGCGGACGCCGGCCCCGCTCATCTTCGTCCAGCCGCCGCGTCACCCGATCGCGGATCGCGCGCGCCACTACCAGGCTCCGATGCCGCTCGTCGGATCCGTCGACAAGCGTCCACGGCGCCTGGCTTGCGTCGGTCAGCCGCACCGCTGTCGCCTCGGCCTCTACGAGCTCGTCGTAAGAGCGCGCCTGGCGCCACTGCTCGGCGGTGACCCGCCAGCGGGTCAGTGGATCCCGTTCGAGCGCCTTGAGGCGCTCGCGCTGGGTGTCGCGCTCGAGGTGAATCATGAACTTCAGGATCAGCGCGCCGTCGTCGGTGAGCAATTGCTCGAGGCGGGCGATCCGCTGCAGCTCGCGCCGGAACTCGGCGGCCGTGGTGACGCGATGTGCGCGGCGATCGATCGGCGCCGCGTACCACGCGTTCATCAGGATGCCAATCTGGCCCTTCGGCGGCAGGTCGCGCCAGAAACGCCAGTGTTCCGGGCGCTCGCGCTCCTCGTCGGACGGCTCCCCGTAGGCATGGGTATGCAGCCAGCGTGGGTCCATCCACTCGTGAAGCAGGTTGACGGTCTCGCCCTTGCCGGCGCCGTCAACGCCGGAGAAGAGCACGACGACGGGGAAGAGAGCCGGTCGCAGACGCTGCTGAACGGTCAGCAGCTCCTCGCGCATCAGCAGGACCTGCGCCTTGAAGGCCAGCTTGCTCAACGGCCGCGCGGGCGAAGGGCTCTGGAGCATGCGTTAGTCTAGCGCCAGCGGCTTCTCGAAACAGACGCTGTCGTCCCATGCGACGTACGGCCCGTAGGCGGAATGTGCCGGTCGCCGGCTCGTGCGGACGGTAGCCGAATGCCCGCGCTGCCGCGAGTAGCCGCGACGCCCGGCGCGACGCCTACGGTATACATCCGCTTCACTCGGCGATGTCGGCATCGTACGGCCGCAGTGCCCCGCATCCCACCGCGTGGCGTTCCGCGTACGCCACCACGAACACCGCGCGCGGCGCCTCGAGGTCGGTCAGCGCGAACCCGCCGGTCCCGTCCTGGCCCTTGTCAGCGTAGATCGCAGCGAGTTCGGCCGTGAGCTCGATGAGCAGCCCCTGCGCATCCGTCTCTCGCGGATCGACCGCGATCAACTGAAGATCCTTCGCGCCTTCGTGCCTTCGCGCCATCGTGATTGTTGCTCGCCCCTACCGGAGGTGTCTTTCAACTTTCCGCAAATCCGGCGGCCTCACCTTCCACAGCGCCTTCCAAAGGTCCCCGACGTCGGCCAGTCTCGAGGGCAGCGTGCGAATCGTGAAGTCCCGCCGGTCGACACCGGCATCCACCTCATCCCATGTGAGCGGCGTGGAGGCCCCGGCAAACTCGCTGGCACGGCCGCTGTAGGCGCAGGCCAGCGTCTTGCCCTCGATGTTCTGCAGGTAGTCCACGTAGACTTTCGCGCCGCGCCTTTTCACGCTGCGTTCCACCGTGGCCACCTGGGGATGTCGGGTTGCCACAATCGTCGCGACAATCTGCGCCCAGATGCGCCCTGTCTCGTATGTCGTCTGCTTTGGCATCGGGACAAACACGTGCAGGCCATCGGAGCCCGACGTCTTCGGCACGCCCACGGCGCCGACCTTCGCCAGCTCGTCGCGCAGCCAGCGGGCGACGTCGAGCACGGTCTCGAACGACGTGCCAGGCATCGGGTCGAGATCGAACGCGATGTGGTCGGTGAACTGAAGCGACTGCACGCGCGAGAACCACGGATCCTGCGAGATGGCCGCCAGCTGCGTCAGGTACAGCAGGGTCTTGAGCGTTCCCCCTACCGGGCGGCTGGGCACGTCGTCGTCGGGCAGCACCTCGATGCGCACGCCGGATGGCACCTTGTCGGGTGCGCGATGCTGGTAAAACGCCTCGCTGCGCACGCCGTCGGGATAGCGCTTCATGACCAGCGGACGGTCCGTCACCACCGGCAGGATGAAGGGCGACACCTGTACGTCAGTACCGCATCAGGTCGCCCTTGGTCAGCCCCTCGGTGGGCCAGAAGATTTTGTGGAGGTTGGTGACCTCGAGCGAGTCGCCATCGGGCAGCGCGAGCGCGGCCTTGGCCTTACGAGCGGCTTCGATCTGGTGGAGCTGATCGATGACGAGATCCAGTGCCGGTGTGCCGGTGTGCCGGGGTGCCGGAGTGCGATGCTGACGAGCTGGCGTGCCGGGGTGCTGGGCACCTCCAGGCTTCCTTCGTGCCTTCGTGCCTTCCGCCTTCGCATTGCTTCGGCGGACCGCCGTAGCCTTTGGCGGAGGCTGGTCGTGCCTTCGTGATTGTGCCTGTGGGGGTGGCTGTGGCTGCTGTGACTCCAGCCGCGCATGCGCTTCCCTCACGAACGTCCCGCCGGGTTCTCGCCGCACGGTGCTCGCCGCGATGTCGTCCCGCAGCCCGAGATACGCGGGATGCCGCAGCCGGCCCTCGTCGGTCCACTCGGTGAAGCGCACTTGCGCCACCAGCTGGGGCTTCACCCAGTGAGGCGTCTCGTTGGTCGCCGGCGGCGGCACGTCGAAGGCCGACGTCTTGCGCCCGAGCGCGGTCAGCAACTTTGTCAGCCGTGACAGCTCGCTCTCGGTGAAGCCCGTGCCGACGTGGCCGACGTAGGTGAACCGGTTCTCGTCGTCGTAGACGCCGAGGAGCAGGGCGCCGAAGTGCGGGCGATTGCCGCGCGGCTCGGTCCAGCCGCCGATGACGAACTCCTGCGCATGTTGCAGCTTGAGCTTGGCCCAATCGGTGGATCGCTTGCCCGAGAAGTAGCGCGAGGAGGCGCGCTTGGCGATCAGCCCTTCCCAGCCCCGCGTCATGGCCTCGCGGTACAGGTCGCGGCCGTCCCGGCCTACCTGCGGCGTCAGACGCAGCAGGGGAGAGCCGGGATCGCCGAAAACGCGTTCGAGCGCGGCGCGACGCGCCGTCAGGGGCAGCCCGCGCAGGTCGTGGGGACCCTCGCGCAGCAGGTCGAAGGCTATGAAGGCCGACGGCGCGTCATCGCCCGGGCCGACGTGCTTGCGGTTGATCCGGCCCTGCAGGTGCTGAAAGCCGACGGGCTCGCCGCGCGCGTCGAGCGCAACAACCTCGCCGTCGAGCAGCATCGGCTCTCGCAGGCGCAGGGCGTACCGCTGCAGGGCCTTGACGATGGCGGGAAACTGCGCGGTCTTGTCGTTGCCCGCGCGGGACCAGAGGCGCACCGTCGGCACGGGCCGTCCGGGCGCGACGCGAACCAGCGTACGCACGCCGTCGTACTTCGGTTCGTACACGAAGTCGGAATGCGTCAGCGGGGCCTCGACCGTCGAGGCCAGCATCGGCCGGACCTGATCCTCAGCTTCGCGCCATGCCGCTATCGACACGACGCGAGGATAGCAGGCTACGCCGTCGTGAGCTCGCGCTCGGCCAGTAGCCAGGCTGCCAGCGGATCAGCGCCCTTTTCGATCGAGATGAAGTACGCACGCATGGCGATCTCATCGTGCGAAGGCGGCTGCGGGGCGGCCGACGGGGTCGCTTCCGCTGCCACGGTGACTTCGCTCGACGTGGCCTTGCGACGGGTGCGGGGCGCCTTGGGCGCTTCGGCCGGTGTCTCGGCCGCGGGCTTACTGGACCGCCGGCGGGGCGCCGGGGTCGTCTTGCTGTCGGGGGTGCTTCGCTTACTCATCTGTCTTCATCTCCGGCCGAATCCCGAACCGGGTCCGGCCCGTCCATCATGAGCGTGTAGGGCGACGTCCTCGTCAGCCCGATGTATCGATTGTAGCGTGATACTTTCCGGCGGTCGCGGTGGTCCGACATCTTGCCGTGGTCGGACCACTGCGGTAAGGTGTGGCCGCGGGAGGAGGGCCGGCGATGCTCGGAGGACGCAGCAGCGACGAGTGGGTGGCCGAGTACAGCCGGAGCCACCAGCACCCCATCAACCGGATTCTGTCACACCTTCGGCATCCCGATGATCGCGGTGTCGCTGGCGCTGGTTGTCGTCGCCTGGTTCGTCGACGGCTTCTGGCCCGTGCCGGCGACGCTGTTCGTCCTCGGCTGGGTGTTGCAGTTTGTCGGCCACGCCGTCGAGGGCAAGCCGCCGGAGTTCTTCAAGGATCCGCGGTTCCTGCTGGTCGGCCTGCGCTGGTGGCTTGCCAAGATTCGGGGCAAAGCGTGAAATTCACGAATACCTGTCGTTGAACCAGGGCTCGGCGCTGTTGGAGTAGCCGCGCACTTCCCAGAACCCCTTCCGGTCACGGGCAAGAAACTCGATCTTCCGAATCCACTTGGTGCCCTTCCAGGCGTAGAGCTTCGGGGTGATCATCCTCACCGGCCCGCCATGCTCGCGCGGGAGGGGCTGGCCCTGCCACGTGTGGACCAGCAAGACGTCCTCTTCGACTGCGCGGGAGAGCGGCAGGTTCGTCGTGTAGGGGATGCTGGTGCCTGGCATCTGGTCATAACCGGTGCACAGCACGTGGCTCGCATCGTCATCGGGCACGGCCAGCTCGGCCAGGGTCTTGAAGCGCACGCCGCGCCAGTGGTTGTCGAAGCGGCTCCACGTCGTCACGCAGTGAAAGTCGCTGACGTCGTCCACCTGCGGCAGCGCGAGAAACTGCGGCCACGAGAGGGTCACCGGGTTGTGGACCAACCCGCCAATCTCGAGCTGCCACTGGTCGAGCGGCACCTCCGGGACGTCGCCAAGGTCGAGGACGGGCCAGTTGCGCACCTCGTGCTGGCCGACAGGCAGCCTGGGCATGCCGTCGCGGTTGGCCTCTCCGGAACCGATTGGCGACAGCCCGTCGAAGACCACGTTGACGGCGTCTTTGTGGAGTCCCTTCTGGCGCTCGATGTAGCGCAGGCGTTTCTGTACTAAGTCGTCCATGGTCTGTACGGGGGCCAGGCCCCGTTAAGGGAATGAAACGCGCTTAACGGGGCCTGGCCCCCGCACTGTGTGCCTGGCGCCGCTCCTCCACCGACCGCTTCCAGCCGGCCGGGTCAATAAACGGGTTCGGCCCGCCGCCCTTCTGCTTCTCGCGCTTGTCGGCGAGGCCGAACAGGCTGCCGTGCGCGGCCAGCCAGATGTCGGGTGTAAGGGCGGCCTGAACCTGGAACGCGCGGTCGTAGTCGGCGCCGATGGTCGGGTAGGTCGGCATCGACGGCAACACCGTGCCGGGATTCACGCCGGTACTTCCCGCAAACACGACCTTCAACGTGCGTCCGCCGTCGGCGATCTCGGTCGTCCACGTCGTGCACCCCTTTGTATGGCCGGGCGTCAGCACGGCTTTCAGTGTGATGCCGCCGAGGTTCACGATGTCGCCGTCCTGGAGAACGCGGTCGACTTTCACCGCGGGAAACTGCTGCGAATCGCCGAACAGGTAGTCGCCCTTCCCGCCGGCCTCGACCAGTGCCGCGTCGCCGGCCATGACCATCACTTTGCCGCCGCTGGCCTTCTGCAGCGCCGCCAGGCTCCCCACATGATCGAAGTGCGCCTGCGTGGTGAGGAGCACCTCGATGTCCTCGACCTTGAAGCCGAGTTGGCGAATGGAGCGCTCGATGAGCGGGGCCGACTCTGGCAGTCCTCCGTCAATCAGGACATGCCCGGCCGGCGTCGAGATCAGGAACGCGGCCAACTCGCTGGTGCCGACGTAGTGGATCGGGCCGGCGATCGTGAAGGGCGCAAGCGGCAGGTTCCAGCTCGACGTATCGAACTGCCGCGCCACCGGGCCCGCCGTCAGCGCGACCGTCAGAGTCATGAAGACCCCGGAGCGACGATTCATCCAATGATTATAGGAGCCAACCTGCGCACGGATTAAGATCGGAACGTGGTCGACGAGGAGCCGCAGGATGTGGCACCCCCGCCGCGTGGTCGCTTCCGACGCTGGATGAGGCGGGCCCTGATTGGGCTCGTCGCGGCGACGCTCGGCCTGCTCGTCGTGCTGCACATGCCGCCCGTGCAATGGTGGCTGGTGTCGACGGCGCTGTCGGGCCTGCAGACGCGGCAGTCACTCGACCTCACGTGGCGCGACGTCTCGTTCAACCTCTTCACACGCTCCGCGCAGATCCAGGGGTTGCGGCTCGGCGCACGAGGCGCCTCGGCGCCGCTCGTCTCCGCCGAACGGGCAGCGGTCAGGTTTCCTTTCGGTCTTTTCCGCGGAAAGCTCGACGGACTCGATGTCACGCTGGCAAACGGCACCGTCACGCTCGCGCGCGAGAACGGCCAGTGGTCCACGATCCCCGCGGCTTGGACGCGCAGCACGCCTGGGAGCCCGCCGCGCAGCCTTCCTGCCTTTGCCGCCCTGCGCCTGCACGAGATCGCTGTGGTCTATGACGACCGCGACGCGCGCTTTCGGACCGAGACCAAGGGCCTTCGCGTCGAGCTGCTGCCGAGCGGGACAGCGCCAGGCGATCTGGCCGGCGACCTGGTCGTCGGCGCCACCACGGTCGTGCGCTGGGAGCCCCGCGGCACCACGCTGACGCTGCGCGGGGGCCGCGCGTATTTCTCGCCGGGCGGCGCCGGCGTGAAACAGCTGCAGCTGGATGCTCCTGAGGGCCGCATCCAGTCCGACGTGCGCTTCGCGTTCAAGGGCACCGATCGCTTCGCGCTGACGGCCCGCGCAGACTTGAAGGCCGATCAGCTGGCCGGGTGGGTACAGGCGCTCGACACGGCGCGCGGCGAACTGCAAGTGGACATCTCGATGCCGGCCGCCAGCGGTGCGCCCGCCTTTGCCGATATCACTTTTGTCGGGCGGCGTTTCAGCTGGCGCGGTCTCGAGTTCGCAGACCTTCGCGGATCGGGCCCCCTTGAAACTCGCGCTATAGGCCTGAAGCACATCGAGGTGGGCCTGGGTCCGGGCCGCCTCGAAGGCGACGGGCGCCTGGTGTGGACGGGCGAGGGCGACAACCACGCGACGCTGCGCGGCCGCGACATCGACGTCGCGTCGACGCTGCGGACGCTCGTTCCGCAGTCGGCGGCGATCGCGCGGTTCACGCCAGGCGCGCTTGTCAGCGGCGAGTTCACCGGGTCGTGGCGCGGCTGGCATTCCGCCACGCTCGACGGCAGGCTCGTCACGGAGTGGCGCCGCCGCCCGGCGACATCGAGCGCTCCCGAGCGCTACGCGGTCACCGGCCGTGTGCTCACGCGATTTGCACGTGGGTCCTGGATCATCGACATGGACACGCGCGTCGACGACGGCCTCGACGTGACCGGCCGATGGAGCTTGCGGGCCAGCGCGGCCGACTTCGCGCGATGGCCGATGAACGGCTCGCTGTCGCTCGATGGCGCGACGCCTTCGATCCTGGCGACCGGGTTGCGGCTGTTCGATATCGATTCGCCCGTCGACATGGCGGAGGCATTCGGCGACCTCGGAGGCACGGTCGAGTTGACAGGCACGCTCGGCGCGCCCGAGGCGACCGTCGATGTCGCTGGCTCTCTGGCGTGGCCCGACCAGCCGGACATCGAATCGCGCGCGCAAGCGGTGATCACGGCCGACAACGTTCGCCTCACCGCATTTGAGGCCGTCTCCGGTCCTGCTCGCGCCACATCGACGCTCTCCATCGACCTCAACCGCGACACCATCGACGGGCAATTCGAAGGAACGGCCGTGCCAGTTGAGTCGTGGCTCCGGCGCTTCGAGATCAGCGCGCCGGTCACCGGACCGGTCGATGCGACCGGCCGGCTGTCGGGACCGCTCTCTCGCATCGGCATCGACGCCGACGTCACGGGCGGTCCGATCGTCGTGACGGGCCAGTCATTCGATCGGCTGACCGGCCACGTGCAGTACGACGGCCTCGCGGTCCGTGCCACCGGCGTCACGCTCGGCCGTGGCGAGGGCACCGTCACCGGCGACCTCACATGGACGCGGCAGGGCGATGGCCTCGAAGGGTCGTTCCAGATGACGTCGGTCGCCTTCGACACCACGGTGCCGGGCGTCATCGACGTCGAGGGGACTGCGGCCGGCGCGCTCAGGGCCGTCGTTGGCGGACGCGCGACGCTCGGCGGCACCGTGCAGCAGCCGCGAGTCGACCTCGCGCTGTCGACACCCGACGTGACGCTCGACCAGCGCCGCTTCGGTCCCGTCCAGATCGAGGCGCGCACCGAGACCGCGGCGGTCACGCGCGTGGCGGCCACGGCGAAGGATCTTGGCGCGACGGTCGGCGGCACGGTTGACCTCGAGGGCACGCGCGTCTTCAACCTGACTGCACGAATCGACAGCCCCGACTCGCCGCTGGCCGTCGATACCAGAGGTGTCGCGCTCGAGCTTGGCGCGATGACTCTCGAGGCGCGTGCCACCGGGCAGCTCACGCCGCAGTCCGTCGAGACGCTCGATGTCACGATTCAGAAGCTCGAAGGCGCCGTCGTTGGCATCGACCGCAATGCCGCAAAGACGACGAAGGTTGCCTTTCAGAAGGAAAAGAACGTCGCCACGGCGACTCCGTTGCTGCCGCTCGAGGTTCAGGCGGGCAGCAGGCTCAGCTATCGCCCCGAGTTGCTGACGGCGTCAGACGTCGTCGTGACGTCAGGCAAAACGAAGGTGACCGCCAACGGCATCTTCGGCTCGCTCGATGACGTCCTGCGGATCGATAGCAACGGGCGGTTGGAGGACCTGCGCGCGTTGCTGGTGGCGCTATCGCCGCCGGGCGTGGAGAAGCTGGTGTTTGAGGGGCCGGCACGCGTCAACGCCGTCGCGTCCGGGACCTTCGAGCGGCCGACCCTCAAGGGCGCGCTCGAAGTGGATGGCGCCCGGCTCGGCGACGGGATTCGACCGCCACTTGAATCGGTGTGGGTCCGCGTCGGCCTCGACGGCGAGCAGATCCGTCTCGACCTGGTTGAAGCCCGGTGGCAGGGCGCGCACATGGCCCTGTCCGGGATGGTGCCGACGTGGTTCGTCCGCCTGCCCGGATCCTCTCCGACCAGCGTGCAGGCGACCGCTTCAGGGCACATCGACGAGGTGACGCTGAAGGTCCTGGAGCCGTTTGTGTCGCGCGACCCCGACGCCCTCAAGGCAACGTCGTTCGATTCGAAGCTCACGTTCGAGCTGGCGGCGGCCAAGCCCGAGCTGGCCTCGGTGACCGGCGACGTCGTGGTCACCGAAGCGATCCTGAAGTCCAAGGATCTCGGCATGGCGCAGCGCGGACCCGCGCGCCTGCACCTCGAGCGCGGCGTGGTCACGCTGGCCCCGTGGACGCTCGGCGCGCCGTGGTCCACTCGAACGCTCTTCACGCTCGGTGGGTCGGTGACCCTGCCAGACGCCGACACGGCCACTCACCTGGACGTCGGCGTCGACGGCACGATAGACCTGCGCGGCCTGGGCCTGCTCCTTGGCGGATATCGCCCGGCCGGGTCGGCGGCCATCAAGGCCCGTCTCACCGGTCCGGCTGCTGCGCCATCGGTCGAGGGCTTCGTGCGTCTCACCGGCGGGGAGTTGCTCATTCGAGATCCGCGGTTCCTGCTCGACGACCTGAACGGCGAGGTGCGGTTCAGCGGCGGCCGCCTGACGCTCGAAGGCGTCAGCGGCACGGTCAACGGCGGGCCGCTCGAAGCCAGCGGGTCGATGCGCCAGCCGGGCAGCGGAAAGCCGGACGGCGCCATCAAGATCGTCACAAGCGGCATGTCGCTTGAAGTGCCGCGCGGGCTGCGCAGCGCCATCGACACGGATCTCACCTTTTCGGAGCGGCCCGACGGGCGGTTCACCCTTGGCGGCACGGTCACCGTGGCCGACGCCGCGTACCGGGAGACCATGCTGGTGACCGGCGGGCTCATGTCGCTCGTCTCGCCGCGCCAGGACGCAATCGTGGTGCCCGATTCCGAGGGCGCTGGCGCGACCTGGCTGGTGATGGACATTCGTGTTCGCGCCGACGACTCTATCGCGGTTGACACGACGTACGGCAAGTTCAGCGCCGGCGCCAACCTCCGCGTGCAGGGCACTCCCGCTCAGCCGCGCCTGACCGGCACGGCCGCGATCGCGCCTGGCGGCGAGCTGTACATCGGTGGCCACACCTATCAGGTCGAGTCCGGGGTGGTCGATTTCCGCAATCCAACGTCGCTGCGGCCCGACATTCGCTTCAACGCGCGCACCGGCGTTTCGGGTTACGAAATCACGCTCGACATCCAGACGCGCAGCGGCGTGACCGAGACGACGCTGCAGTCGGACCCGCCATTGCCCGAAGACGACATCGCGTCGCTGTTGCTGTCGGGCCAGAGGCGAGGTGGAGGCGATGCGGCTGAGGCCGTCACCGAGCAACTGGCCACTGCGTTGTCAGGCGAGATCGTCGGCGCCGTTGGCCGCGCCATCGGCTTTGACAGCGTGCGCGTGGAGCAGAGCAACCCGGGCGATACACTATTTGACGCGAGCCTGATTTCCTCGGAGGCCAACCCGGCGCAGCGCCTGACATTTTCCAAGCGCGTCTTTCCCGATCTCGAAGTGGTCGTCAGTCAGAGCCTCCGCGAAAGCGGCGACGTCACCTGGATCCTCAGCTGGCAGCCGATTGCCGGGCTCGAGCTGCGCTTCGTGCAGCTCGACGACGAGGACAAGTCGTACGAAGTGCGACACGACATCGCCTTCGGTGGCGGCGTCAAGCGCCCGCGCAAGGCGCGCCAGCGGCGCGAAACCGTCCGAGTCGTCGCGGTGACCGCCACAGGCGCGATCTCGGAGGCCACGGCGCGATCGCTGTTGAAGATCGACGAAGGCGATCGATTCGACTTCTACGACTGGCAGGACGACCGCGACCGCCTGTCGCGCTGGCTGCTGGACAACGGCTACTACGAGGGCCGCGTGGTCGCGCGCCGCAACCCGCCAACCCCCCCGCCGATGGGCGCGACCGAACAGTCGCCGGTGGAGCTGAGCTACATCATCGAGACCGGCCCGCGCACCGAGCTCACGATCACCGGCATCAAGGTCCCCGACAAGGTCCGCCGCCAGCTCGTCACCGCGTGGGTCGACGTGCCGGTCGACGGGCTGCTGCGCGAGGAGTTCGAGATGTACCTCCGGCCGTGGCTGGCAAAAGAGGGGTACCTCCGGCCAGAGATCGGCCTGGAGATGGCCAGTGGGCCTGGCCCCCCTGCCGATCGCGGGGGCCAGGCCCCCACGAAAGTCGCCGCTATCTCGATCGCGCCCGGCAACAGGAGCACCGAGCGCGTGGTCGTATACACCGGCAACGAGGGGCTGACCGACGCCGACCTCGACAAGGCGATGGCCGGTGTGGTCGACCGCGTGTGGACCTCGCCTGGCGACGCGAAGGCGACGGTGCTCGCGGCGTACCGTCGGAATGGATATCTCCTGGCCCAGGCGACCGTCGGCGAAGTGCGCATCGACGGCGCGCGCGCGGAGCTGCCCATTCGGATCGAGGAAGGCCCGCGATTCCGTGCGGGCACCGTGCGCATCGAGGGCGTGGGCAAGGTGGACGGCGTCGATCCGAAGCCGCCGGTCCAGGAAAACGCGGTGCTCACCGACCGCATGGTGGCCGACGCCGTGCGCGAGCTCGAACGTCAGTTCCGTCGCGCCGGCTACCGCGGCACGCGCGTGACCGCCGAATCAACCACACGCGCCGACGGCGGCACGGTGGACCTGGTGTTCAACGTGCTGCTCGGTCAGCGTGCGCGGCTGCAGGAGATCCGGGTGGCGGGCGCCACCCATACGTCCCCGGCGCTCGTCGAGCGCACGATGGGTCTCGACCAGGGCGAGGCACTCTCGTTCGATCGCATCAACCGCGCGCGCGATCGGCTGTACGACACGGGGCTCTTCCGCACGGTGAACCTTGAAACCGCGCCGATCCCCAATGCCGACGGCACGCCCAATCCCGGCGTGCTGCGCGCGAATGTCACCGTGGAAGAGCTGCCGAAGTATCGGCTGCGCTACGGCTTTCAGTTGTACGACCCGTCGTCGCCCTTGTTCGATCCGAAGTGGGGCACGGTCGATCCCGGCGTCGTCGCGGACCTCACCCGGCGGGGGCTGTTCGGCCGGGGCCTCACTGGCGGAATTGGCACGCGTCTGAACCCCTCTCAGCAGACGATCCGGACCTACATCAGCAGCCGCACCTTCTTCGGCCTTCCCGCGCAGACCAACTTCTATGTCAGCACCGAGGACGAGAAGACGGCCAGCGCCGGCGTCGTCCTCAACTCCCGCACGAACTCGATCACGTTCGACCAGCGCGTGCGGTACCGCCGCCTGCTCCAGGTGGGCTACGGCTACAGCTTCGAGAAGCGGAAGTTCGACTTTCTCCTGCAGGTGCCGACGCTGCCCGCGCCGATACCGATTGAAGGGCGCGCCAACATCGGCCGGCTCTTCGGCAGCGTGGCCATCGACAGGCGCGACGACGTCATCAACACGCGGCAGGGGCCGTTCCATTCATCGGGCGTCGAGTGGGGGCCGACCGAACTGGGCTCGACGCGGCCCTTCAGGAAGTACCTGGGCCAGATGTTCTACTTCGTGCCGTGGAAGAGAGTGACCTTCGGCAGCGCGGCACGCCTGGAAGTCGCTGGCGGACCCGGCCGCGGTCTGATCACGACCGAACGCCTGCGGGTCGGCGGCGCCAACACCGTCCGTGGCTACGAGGACGACACGCTCGCGTTGCGCGGTGTCGGCGAGAATACCGAAGGCTCGACCAGCATCGTCGTCCTCAACCAGGAAATCCGGTTCCCCCTCAGCGCCCGGCTCCAGGGCGTCGGGTTCTGGGACTACGCCCACATCTACGGCGAGACGGGCGGCTTCACCGGCCTTCGGGTGCGCAACAGTCTTGGCACAGGGGTTCGGCTGCTGTTGCCCTTCATCATCGTGCGCGTGGACTACGGCTACCCGCTCAACCAGGACCCCGTCAACGACAAGGGCCGGTGGTACTTCGCGATAGGGCAGGCTTTTTGAGAATTGCAGATTGCAGATTGCAGATTGCAGATTGCGATTGCAAATTACACGGATTTGCTTCGCGGTACACGATTGGAGATGCAGGCCCGCATGGCCGCCATGGCGTAGCGTCGTACGGGTCCGGCGAGCTGGTTCGAACGGTCGCCGGGCTGGCATATCATGCGACATGCGTGCTTCCGCGCGCCGTCGTGTGAGTGTTACTGCCGCGCTGGCTGCCGTTGTGTTCTGCACGACAGGCATCATCGCGCAGGACAAACCTGTCCACGTCGTCGACACCGATCCGGCGCCGGCGCAGATCGAAGGAGGCACTTTCTTCCTCGTCGGCGGCCTGGTCGCGACCTCGGTGCGCAACCGGCACACCGCGCCGGTGTGGGTCACGCTTCGCGCCTGGGTGTTCGATCAGGCCGGCCGCTTCAAAGGCACCAACGCCTACTGCGCCGAATGGCTCGATCGCGGCACGCGGCGCGTGATCAGCGCGCCGCTCGACGTGCGCGACCTCGTCTCGACCGACTCGGTGACCGTGGCCGTCGAACGCGTGATCTCGGAAGGTCGCGAATGGTCGCTAGCCGACTCGGCCGAAGACGGCGTAAGCCTGGCGCGGCAGCGCGGGCTTGGCGCCGGCCGACGGCTGCGTCTCGAGGAGCGACGCACCGAGGGCGTGCCTGCCACTCTCTGTCCCTGTGACTGTCGGTCTACGGCGGCCTTGTGCGAAGCGCATTGCTTCGACACCGGCCTGCAAGCGTTCACCTGCACGCCGATCGCCTTTGACGGCTGCTCGGCCAGCTGCTCCTGCAAATGATCATGCGCCGACTACTGCTCGTGTTCTTCGCGTTCACGGTGTCGCCCGTCCCGGTAGCGGCCGCTGACCATCCCCAGATCGTCGTTCTCGTCCGGCACGCCGAAAAGGCCGACGCGCCGCCCGGTGACGTCGCGCTCAGCGTGACCGGCCAGGCGCGCGCCGAGGAACTGTCGATTGCGCTGGCCGAGGCGGGCCTCGACACGATCGTCACGACACAGTTCCGCCGCACGCGTGACACGGCGGCCCTTCTGACTCGCGGACTCAAGCTCACCCCGGTCATCGTGCAGGCCGGCGACGACACCGCCGGCCACGCCAGGGCCGTGGCGGCGGCCGTCCGCGCCGGCGGGAGCAGCGTCCTGGTGGTGGGCCACAGCAACACCGTGCCAGCCATCATCGCCGCGCTGGGCGGGCCCGCGATGGAGGAGTTGTGTGACAGCGAGTACTCCAACCTGTTCACGCTCGCGTTGACGCCAGGCCAGCCGGCCCGCCTGGTGCACAGTCACTACGGCGCGCCCGATCCTCCGCCGGCCGCGGACTGCGATCGGCAGATGAGGCGTTGACCCGGATGACGCGCGCCAGGCGGTGGTGGATCGCGGGCATCGCGGCGGCGTTGCTGGTCGTCGTAACGCCCGGGCTCGTCGTCTTGTATCGCTGGCAACTGCCGCGAGTGCGCCAGCAGCTGGTGTCGATCCTCTCCGAGCAGCTCGGCGCCCGCGTGGAGCTGGCCGAACTCGACGTCGTCCTCGGGCGCGAAGTGCAGGTCGTTGGCCGCGGCCTCGTGCTGCACCACAAGGTCGCGAGCGAGGGCCACCCGCCCCTGGTGCGCATCGCGCACTTCACGATTGGCGTGCCAGTGCTGGCGATTCTGCGCAGGCCGATTCACGTGAACTCGGTGACGATCGACCGGCTCGAGATCTTCCTGCCGAAGCGAAAGCCCCGCCCGACTGCGGAGGGCGCAACACCGCCATCCGATCGCGAGGCGTCCGAGCTCCATCGTGCCTTGCATGGCCCGTCCCCGGTGGTGATCGACGCGCTGCGGTCGAGCGATGCGACGCTCGCCATCGAGTCGAGCAAGCCCGATCGCCCGCCACGCACGTTCGAGATTCACGACCTGGAGCTCACCGACGCGGCGTTTGACCGGCCCGTCCGCTTCACCGCGCGGTTGACCAATCCAAAGCCCACCGGCCTCATCACCGCCAGCGGGCAGTTCGGTCCCTGGGTTGCCGACCAGCCGTCGGTGAGCCGTGTCCGCGGCACGTACGACTTTGCACACGCCGACCTGGACACCATCAAGGGGATCGACGGCACACTGGAATCGAAGGGCGCCTTTGCCGGCGCGCTCGATCAGATCGACGTCAAGGGACGCTCGACGACGCCGGACTTCAGCCTGGACATTGGCGGAACCCCCTTACCTCTTTCGACCACGTTTGTCGCGCTGGTCGACGGCACCAACGGCGACACGACCTTGCACGACGTCGACGCCCGGCTCGCCAACACGCCGATCAAGGCGAAAGGCGGCATCCTTCATACGCCGGGCCGGAAGGGCCGCACCGTCGTGCTGCACGCAACCATCGAGAAGGGGCAGTTGCCTGATGTGCTGCGCCTCGCGCTCGACGACAAGGAGCCGTTCATGAACGGCGTGTTGTCCCTGCGCTCCCTGCTCAACCTGCCTCCAGGCGAGAAGCGTGTCGTCGACCGCCTGGAACTCGACGGCGAATTCACCGTCGAGCAGTTGCGATTTGCCAGCGACACGGTCCAGGACAAGGTGGACGACTTCAGCCGCCGCGGCCGGGGACGGCCCGGCGATGCCACGATTCAGAACGTGGCCTCCACGATGCGCGGGGGATTCCGGCTGCGAGAGGGCGTGCTGCGCTTGTCTGGCCTGCGATTTGGCGTCCGCGGTGCGCTCGTGCAGTTGAACGGCTACTATGTGCTGCGCGGCGGTGCGCTGGACTTCAGGGGGACGGTGCGGCTCGACGCCCGGGCGTCGCAGACGATGACGGGATGGAAGTCGCTGGTGGCCAGGGCCGTCGATCCGCTGCTGGCCAGGGATGGGGCCGGCACCGTGTTGCCCATCAGGATCACCGGCACCGTCAAGCAGCCGAAGTTCGGTGTGGAAGTGAAGAAGATGTTCTGAAAAGTGCCTGGTGCTGGGTGCCGGGTGCCTGGTGCGGTGCTGAGTGCTGAGTGCTGAGTGCTCAGTGCTGAGTGCGGGAGGCCATTCTATGACCCGTGACGAGATCGGCGCGTTGCTGGAACGTCATCGCGCGGCCTTCAAGCGCCAGGATGCCGAGGCGCTCGCATCCGATCACGCCGACGAGGGCACGTTTGAAAGCCCGGCTCACGGCGTGGTCACCGGCCGGGCGGCGATCTGCGATGTCTACCGGTACTGGTTCACGGCATTTCCCGACTTGCAGATCACGTGGGACGAGGCGTTGATCGACGGCGATCGTGCTGCGGTCTTCTGGAGGTTTGCCGGCACCTCGCGCGGCCCGTTCTTCGGCGTCGTGGGCGCGGGCTCGCGCGTCGAGCTGCGGGGCGCGGCTGAATACCGGCTTGCCGACGGCGCCATCCAGAACGTGCGGCACATCTACGACTTCTCCAGCATGCTGGTGAAGACCGGCGTGTTGAAGGTGAAACCGGCAACTTGAGAATTGCAGATTGCAGATTGCAGATTGCAGATTGAGAGATTACGCGGATTGAGTGATGGAGACGCTGAGCCAGGAGTTCACCACGGGGTTGCCGGACGCGGCGGCGTTCACGCGCCTGACGATGCGCCTGGCGCTGGCGGCGGCGATGGGTGCGATCGTGGGCTACGACCGCGAGCGCATGGGGAAGCCCGCGGGCCTGCGAACGCACATGCTGGTCTGCATGGGCGCGGCGCTGTTCGTGCTCGCGCCGTCGGAATCGGGCATGGCGATCGCCGATGTGTCGCGCGTGATCCAGGGCCTGGCCGCTGGTGTCGGCTTCCTCGGCGGCGGCGCGATCCTCAAGCTGAGCGCGGAGCGCGAGATCCTGGGGCTCACGACGGCGGCGACGATCTGGATGACGGCCGCGCTGGGCGTCGCGATCGGCCTGGGCCGCATCGGCCTGGCGATGGTCGCGGTGGTCTTCACGTGGATCACGCTGAGCCTGGTCGCTTTGGCGGAGCGGCGCTGGGATCCTCGCGACGACCAGTCGTTTGCGGCGGAGGGGCGCCCGCGCGGGAACCCTCCGCCGGTTTAACGCCGCTCAGCGCCAGCCGTCCAGCCGCGCGGCCTCGATTTCGGCCTCCCACTCCCTCTTGACGGCCAGCGCCCGCTCGTGAGTATTGCAGCTCGTGGCGGTGATGGTGCCCGGGCCGTGGACGGTGCAGCGCCAGCCGTGTTCCCAGAAATGATGTTCCATCGGCGCACGGCGCCCTCACGGCGCAGCGTCACATCGAGGAGAACGCTGTCGGGCGGCGGCGGCACGAGGCGAAAGGTAGCACGAATGGCTGACCTGGCATGTTCGCGCCGTCGAGTTGCTGAAAATGGGGCGACTGACGGGCTTCGAACCCGCGACCTCCTGAGCCACAGTCAGGCGCTCTACCCCTGAGCTACAGTCGCCGTCTGGCCGGAACTGACAAGTGTAGCAAACAGCCGGGGTTCCGGGCTACTGGCCGAGGGTGTCCTTGAATTCTAGACCGGAAAGATCCGCGCGAAATTGCTCGCGGTGATCGCGTCCAGATCGGGCTCGGGCAGGTTCAAGCGTTCGAGCGCCTGGTGCTGCGCGTCCCACACGCCGCGGTTCCAGCCGCGCGGGAAAAACGACGAGTCGGTCCCGAACAGCAGGCGCGAAGGGCCAGCCACGAGCAGGGCCTGCCGGAACACGTCGATCAGCGTGAGTCCAGGGTGGTAGTCGATCCAGCGATTCGAGCTCGACGTGTCGAGCAGGACGTTGGGGCACAGGTCCGCCAGCATCAGCGCCTCGCGGAACATCCCCGCGCCGAAGTGCGGGACGATGATCGGCAGGCGCGGATGCGCCAACGCGATCGCATGCAGGTCCAGCGGGTTGCTGAAGCGCATGTCGAAGCGGCTGGGCAGGCCGAGCTTGCGGCGGATGCCCACCGTCAGGACGCCGCAGTGCACGAACAGCACCGCGCCGGGCGTGCCCGCGACCTGCTCGATGACGGCAAGCACGCGCGGGTCGTGCACCGAGTACCGCTGCATCGCAGGGAACAGGCACACGCCACGCAGGCCAAGCGGCCCCAGGGCACGGCCCACGCGTTGGGCGGCATCGTCAGCGATCGGGTTGAGCATGAAGAAGCCGACAAAACGCTCCGGCGCCAGCGCAATGGCCGAGGCGACCGACTCTTCGTCACCGGGGACGCTGGCGATGAGCGCCGCGCGATGCACGTGCTGACGATCGAGCTCGGCGACCCATCGCGCCGACAGGGCTTCGACCGATTCGGGAGGATCCCACTGCAGCGTCGCGCAGATCGAGTCGACGGCGCTGGTGGCGAACCGGCCGTGCGCGTCGTCGCGCGCCAGCGTCTCGAAGAAACGCGGCGAGAAGAAGTGACAGTGGGCGTCGTTGGTCACGCTGTCGGAAACAGCAGGAGCAAGCGGCAGCCGCCGCGTTCGCCGGGAATCACCTCGGCGCCCCCGCGGTGGAGTTCCGCGACCTTCCGCGCCGCCGCGAACTCGGCTGCAGCCTGGTAGCCGCCAGGGCGGTCGGTCCAGGTGAGATCGAAGAAACGGCCGAGCGCCCACGCCGGCACGGTCACGGCCTGCTGGGCGATCTCGAGCATCAGCGACGCCCGCGTGCCCGAGGTCGACAGGCGCACGTTGAGGGCGGGCGCCTTCGCGCCGTGCACAAGCGCGAGCATGCCGCCCAACGCCCCGGCCAGCCCGACGGCCAGCCAGTCAGGATCGCCTCGCAACTGAAACGGGCCGTCGCCCACGTCGACGCCGACGGTGGCGCCAGACAACCGCCGCTCAGGCGCAAAGCCTTCCACGACCTGCTCGAATGCCGACGCCAGCGAGACCTCGACCTCCGAGAGCGACGGCTCCTGGGCAATCGCGGTAAGACAGCGCACGAGGCGGCCCGCGCGGTGGACTTCGGTTCGCACCAGGTCGAGCGCGACCCGATCGCGCAGCGCCGTATCGCGATCCGCCAGCAGGTGCAGGCACGACCCAATCGCGCCGAAGCTCTGCGACAACTCGGCGAGTGCCGCCGCCGGCACATCCGTCAGCGCCGACGCCGCGGCAACCGCCGGCTCGGCGACGTGCAGGTTGTCGGATTCGGCCAGCGCGCGGGCCCGCGTGTCGTCCACTTGATGGACGAGGCACGGCACTTCCGTGAGCCCTGCGCTGGTTGCCGCGCTCAGACGCCGCTGTCCGGCAATCAACTCGAAGCGTCCGGCACGCGGACGCACCAGCAGCGGCTGGAGGATGCCGTATTTCCCGATAGATCGGACGAGAGCGTCCAGGTCGCGGCCATCGGCCGGACGGGCTCCGTCGATGTCCCTCAAGGGGATGAGCCGCACTTGCGGCGCGGTGCTGCGTGTCGTCAGCTGATCCACGTAATGCGCGTCGTGCCGCATTCGAAACCCGGGCGGCAGGCCCTCGCGTTGAAACGGTTCGTCAAACCCCGCCATTGCGACGTGGTCGTCAGGCGGCACCATCGACCGCGCACGTTCGAACTCAGACACCAGGTACCCTCGGGAGCAAAGGGAGGAAGCGCGAGCGCGGTGCGGCTCGCCATGGATGGATCGTGTTTATAGCACATCTGCACGCTGATCGTCCGAGTTGCACATTAAATTGCCACCCGGACGCAAGCCTTGGATACGTGTCGAGGCCGGGTGCAAAACACAACGGGCGCGGCTGGTATCCGCACCAGACGCGCCCGTCGGTCCGCTAATCTGCAATCTGAAATCTGAAATCTACAATCGACTCAGATCTACCAGTTGAGCGGCCCGGGGAAGAACTCGTTCACCAAGTCCTCGTAGTACGGCCGCAGCGCCTTGACATCCGGCCGCCCGTCGCCCTTCGAGTACAGGTCGTACCGGTTGAACGCCTTCACCCACTTCATCATCGCGCGATCGGTGTCGTTTACGAGATGGTTGTAGGCGCCTTCCTTGTGCCACGGGTAGAACGAGTGGTACCGCAGCGCGTACAGCGCCTCGGTCGGCAGGTGGTCCTTGACGACGTGGTAGACGTACTCGTCGTGGCCCCAGGACAGGTGGATGTTGTCCAGGCCGCAGCCCGGCGAGTAGATGCCGTTGTCGGTGGAGTAGACCGGATGCGTGCTGTCGGGGTTGTCGGCGAAGAATTCGGAGTAGACGCACTTTTCGGAGAACTTGCATCCCACCGCGTGTGTGTCGCCGACCACCGCCCACTGCGGCTCGCCGAAGATGCAGAGCATCTTGCCCAGGTCGTGAATCAGCGCGGTCACGATCATCCAGCGCGGCTGGTTCGACTTGCGCGCCGCTTCCGCCGTCTGCAGGGCGTGCTCGATCTGCGTGAATTCGACGTCGGGATCCGAGTCGTCCACCAGCGTGTCGAGGAACTCGAGCGCCTCCCACACCTTCATCCGCTTCCGGTTCAGCGCCAGGTAGTCCCGCTTCTTGTCCAGCACGAAGTCGAGCGTCTGGTGCGTGTGGTTCAGGCGATAGAACTCCTTCACCGTGTCGCGCGCCTCGGCAGCGTAGTTGCGAAATTCCTCGGCCGGCTTGCCGATCGGGCTACCCGTCTGCGTCTCGTGCATGGCGTCTCTGTCGCTCCTGGATGTCTCGGCAGAATGTAACACAGAAACAATCTTGTAACGCTGTAAACGATTCCATCACAAGGAGATGCAAGCCCCTGCAAACCATGGCCGGTCGCGGCCTGTGATTTCCCGAACGGGTAACCGCCGCGAAACCGGCATGAAATACCGGGGCCCTACATTCGACCTGAACCAAGGAGAAGCGCACATGCTGATCGCCGGACTCGTCGTGGCCGCGATGGGAATCGGCCTTCTGGTCCTCCTCGCACTTGCCGCGGCCAGGCACCCACGACGGGCGCAAACCGCAAGTGGCGGTGACGGCGGCGGCATGGCCTGGATGCATGGCGGGAGCGAGAGCGGTTCGGGCGCCGACAGCGACTGCGGCGGCAGTGCTGACAGCGGCAGCGCTGACGGCGGCGGGTGCGGAGGCGACGGCGGGGGCGGCGGAGGCGGCGGAGATTAGGGCTTAGCCTGCACCTCGAGCGACACCGTGTCGGCGGAGCTTGCGCCGCGCGAGTCGGTCGCTCGCAGCGTGATCGTCAACGAGGTCGGTGCCGATGGCGCGCTCCACGTCGTTCGGGCGGTTGACACGCCGTCAAGCGTGCCGGCCGTCGCCGTCCACAGCAGCGTCAACTCGTCGCCGTCGGGATCGTAGACGTTCGAACGGAGCGTCAACCGCGTGCCCGCCGTCACTTGCGCCGACACACCCTCGATTTTCACCGACGGCGGACGATTGCCGACGACGGCGGCCGCCGGCGCCGTCGTGGGCGGATCGGCGAGTTGCACGGACGTACGGCACGCGGCGGGCATCGCGGCGCACAGCAACAGGAAGCAGACGAAGTAGCGCCGTGACATCGAGGCTCCAGTTCCGGGGGCGCACAGCCGGCTGACGCCGGGGTCAACCGGCCGTCGCCGCACCGAGGCCAGGGCCGTCGGCCCGCGTGCCGACGCCGCTGCGCATCAGAGCGATCAGCTCCACGGAGTCGATGGGCTTGACCAGATGGTGGTCGAACCCGACGGCTTTCGACCGCTCGCGATCCTCCGGCTGTCCGTACCCCGAGATCGCAATGAGCAGCATGTCGCCGCCGCCGGGCCGGGCACGCAACAACTCTGCGACGCGATACCCGTCCACGACCGGCAGGCCCAAGTCCAGCAGCACGATGTCCGGCGGCCGCTCTCCGGCACGCTCCAGGGCCTCACCACCGTCCTGCGCCGTGACCACCTCGAAGCCGGCGTGGGTCAGCAGGAGTGACAGGGCGCGCGTCGCGTCGACGTTGTCGTCGACCAGCAGGACGGTCTGACTGTTCGCGATCTCCGGCGCCAGCGCCGCGATCTCCGGCGGCGCAGCGGCCTGGACGACCGGCTCCACGAGCGGAAGCGTCACCACGAACTCGGCGCCGCGCCCGAGGCCGTCGCTGTGCACACGGATGCTGCCTCCGTGCAGATCGGTGAGCCGCTGTGCCAGCGACAACCCGATGCCCAGGCCGCCTTTGGCGCGGTCGAGACCCGTGTGCGCCTGTGCGAACAAGTCGAACACTCGCTCCGCCATCCCCGGTTCGAGCCCGATGCCTTCGTCCCGCACGTGCACCTCCACGACGCCGCTTTGTGCGATGGCGGAAAACCAGATGCATCCTCCGTCGTGGCTGTACTTCGACGCGTTGCCCAGCAGGTTCACGAACACCTGCTCGATCCTGGTGGGGTCGGCATCGGCCCAGAGCGGCACGGCTGGCAGCGCGACGTCGAGCTGCTGGCGCCGCTCGGCCACCTGCGCGCGTACGGCATCGGCGGCCCGCGCCAGGACGATCGAAAGGTCGAGCCGCTCGCGGCGCATCTCGATCTTGCCCAGCGTGATTCGCGAGACGTCCATCAGGTCGTCGATCAGCTTCTCGAGGTGACGCACGTGCCGGCCGATCACCGCGATGCTCCAGTTGCGCTCGCGCTCCAGCTGCGGAGTGCGCGCGACGGTCACGGCGCTGCTGATCGCCGCAAGCGGATTGCGCAGCTCGTGCGCGAGCATCGCGAGAAACTCGTCCTTACGACGGTCGGCGTCGAGCAGCCGCGCCTCGGTCACTTTCCGCGACGTGATGTCCTCGACAGTGCCGACGTGGCCGACAGTCGTCCCCTCGTCGGTGACGATCGGGCTGGTACGCACGTGGACCCAGCGCGTCTCGCCCTGACACGTGAACCGGGATTCACAGGACCAGGCCTCGCCGGCGTTCACCGCCGCCTGCCAGTTCGCCAGCGTCTCGATGCCGCGGCCGTCACTGACGACGTCGGCCCAGCGCAGCCCGCCGGCATCTTCGGGCGCCCCGCCCGTCGTGGTCTGCCAGACCGGGCTTGCGTACACGCAGTGGCCCGTGGCATCGAGCTGGAAGATGCCTACCGGCGCCGCAGTACACAGGACCTGGAATCGCCCCTCGCTCCGGCGCAGGGCGTGCTCGGCCTGCTGACGCAGCCGCGCCTCGGCTTCGCGCAGCAGCTCGGCCTGTCTCCGTACTTCCAGCCGCTTCCGGAAGAGATCGGCGAAGACGGCGACCTTGGCCCTGAGGACGTCGGGCTGCACCGGCGTCGGCATGTAGTCGACGGCGCCAAGCGCATAGGCCCTGGTGATCTGCGCCTCCACCGCGTACGCGGTGAGGAACAGAATCGGCGTGTGCTTCGACAGCGGGCGCTGGCGGATCAGGCTCGCGGTCTCGAAGCCGTCCATGTCGGGCATGTGGACGTCCAGCAGAATCGCCGCGAACTCCTGCGTCAGCAGGCGGCGCAGTGCGTCGCGCGCCGAGCTCACGCCGACCACTTTCAGACCGGGCTCCTCGAGGATCGCCTCGAGCGTCACCAGGTTCTGCCGCGTGTCGTCGACGACGAGAATGCTGATCGTGTCCATGAGGGGCCCTACCGGTGAAGCCAGGTCCGGAAGACGGTCAGCAGCTGGTCGGACGCCACCGGCTTGGGCAGATAGTCCCAGGCGCCGGCCTCGATGCACTTCTCGCGGTCGCCCTTCATCGCCTTGGCCGTCACCGCGACGATGGGCAGGGTGCGAAAGGCGGGGATGCCGCGGATGGCGCGCATCGTGTCGTAGCCGTCCATGTCGGGCATCATGATGTCCATCAGGACGATGTCGATGCCGGGCGTGGCCCGCAGTTTCTCGATGCCGTCCTTGCCGTTCTCGGCGGCCACCACCTCCATCTTGTGCGTCTCGAGGACGCTTGTCATCGCGAAGATGTTGCGGATGTCGTCGTCGACGATGAGCACCTTTCGCCCAACCAGCATCGCGTCGCCACGATAGCGCAGGTTCAGCGCCTCGCGCGCCTCGGCCGGCATCTGTTGCGGCCTCACGTGCAGCAGCAGCGCCACATCGTCGAACAGCCGCTCGATGGAATTGGAGACGCGAACCGGCCGCACCAGCGTTTGACGGCGGAGGTCGCGCGAGGTGTCGGCAGACAGGCCCGACGGCGCGTACACTGCCAGCGCGGTCCGTGATTCCGGCGGAAGCGCGGCGAAGGCACGATTGGCGTCGGCGCCGTCGACCACGAGGCAATCGAGTGCGCCCTGGGCCAGCCGCGCCTCGGCCCGATCCCATGAGTCGGCCGGCTCGAGCGTGACCGGCGAGTCGCCGAAGAGCCGCCGGAGGTCCCCTGCGACGTCCCCCGGGGTCATGACCATCGCGAGCGGGGGGTCCGGCCGCGTGACGCGCGCGAGGGTGTCGAAGACCACTTCGAGCTGCTCGCGCGTCTGCACGGGCTTGTTGAGCACGCCGGCCGCACCCAGCGAGAAGCTGCGTTCGCGTTCTTCGTCGGTGGTGATCACGAAGACCGGGATGTGACGGGTGTCGAGATCGTGCTTCAGCCGATCGAGCACGCGCCAGCCGTCGAAGTCCGGCAGCGAGATGTCGAGCGTGATGGCGTCGGGTTGGCGTTCACGTGCCAGTGCGAGCGCCGCGGCCCCGAACGCCGTCGTCAGGACCTTGTAGCCGTGGTCGTGCGCCAGGTCGGCCATCACGCCAGAGAAGGCCTGGTCGTTGTCCACGACGAGCAGCACCCGATCCTGCGGGCCGACCATGTCGCGGTCGTCGACCAGCGGCGCCGACAACGCGCGCAGCGCCTCCACCGGTTCGGCGATCGGTGCCGGCGCAGCGGGCGTCGCGACCGGATCGGCTGCCTCGGGGCTGGGCTTGCGGCCGCGAGCCTTCGTGTACGACTGCGGCAGGTACAGCGTGAAGGTGCTGCCCTGGTCGGGTGCGCTGACCAGTGTCAGCTCGCCGCCAAGCAGGCGCGCGAGTTCGCGGCTGATCGCCAGGCCGAGGCCTGTGCCGCCGTACTTGCGGCTCGTGCTGCCATCCGCCTGCTGGAAGGCCTCGAAGATGATCTGCTGCTTTTCGGGCGGGATCCCGATGCCGGTGTCGCGAACCGAGATGGCCAGCACCGACCGGGCCCGGTCGAGCGCGTCCTGGCCCTGGCTCCATCCGCTGCGTGCGCTGCCGATCGACAGCTGCACGGACCCGCGTGCCGTGAACTTGAAGGCGTTCGAGAGCAGGTTCTTCAGCACCTGCTGCAGCCGTTTCGGGTCGGTCTCGAAGGTCTTGGACAGCCGCGGCTCGACGTCGATCGTGAACTCCAGGCGCTGCGCCTCGGCGACGTGGCGGAAGGTGCGATCGACGTAGCGCCGGAGCTGCTCGAGGCTGTAGTCCTCGATGTCCAACGCCACGGTTCCCGATTCGATCTTCGACAGGTCGAGGATGTCGTTGATCAGGGTGAGCAGGTCGTTGCCCGACGCATGGATGGTCTGCGCGAACTGCACCTGTTTGCCCGTGAGGTTGCCGGCCGCGTTCTTCGAGAGCTGGTCCGACAGAATCAGCAGGCTGTTGAGCGGCGTGCGCAGCTCGTGCGACATGTTGGCGAGGAACTCGGACTTGAAGCGGGAGGTCAGCGCCAGCTGCTTGGCCTTCTCCTCGAGCGCCTGCCGCGCCTGCTCGACCTCGGTGTTCTTGCGCTCCACCTCGACGTTCTGTTCGGCCAGCAGCTTGGCCTTCTCTTCGAGCTGCTGGTTGGTGAGCTGCAGCTCCTGCTGCTGGAACTGGAGCTCGTGTGCCAGCGACTGCGACTGCTTCAGCAGATCTTCCGTGCGCGTGTTGGCCTCGATGGTGTGCAGCACGATGCCGATGCTCTCGGTGAGCTGGTCGAGGAAGGCGTGGTGCGTCGGGTTGAACTGGTCGAACGAGGCCAGCTCGAGGACGCCCTTCACCTGTCCTTCGAACAGGATCGGCAGGATGACCAGATGTTGCGGCGTGGCTTCACCGAGGCCGGAGACCACCTTCAGGTACTCTGCCGGCACACGGTCGACCTGGATCTTGCGCCGGTCCATCGCGCACTGACCGATGAGGCCTTCGCCCAGCCGAAGCGTCTCACCGAGCGCGTCCTGCGTCTTGTGCGCGTATCCGGCCAGGAGGCGCAGGACGCCGTCCGGCGTCGACGAGTCGAGCACGTAGAGCACACCTTGCTGGGCCGAGACGACCGGCGCCAGTTCCGACAGCACGAGGCGGCCGACCGTGAGCAGGTCGCGCTGGCCCTGGAGCATGCGCGAGAACTTGGCGAGGTTCGTCTTCAGCCAGTCCTGTTCGGCGTTCTTCAAGGTCGTGTCCTTGAGGTTGCCGATCATGTAGTTGATGTTGTCCTTGAGCGCGGCGACCTCGCCCTGCGCTTCCACCTGAATCGAACGTGTGAGGTCGCCGGTCGTCACCGCGGTCGCCACTTCGGCGATCGCGCGCACCTGCGTCGTCAGGTTTGCCGCCAGGCGGTTGACGTTGTCGGTGAGGTCCTTCCACGTGCCGGCGGCGCCTGGCACGCTGGCCTGGCCGCCCAGCTTGCCTTCGACGCCGACTTCGAAGGCCACGCTGGTGACCTGGTCGGCGAAGGTGGCCAGCGTCTCGATCATGCCGTTGATGGTGTCCGAGAGCGCCGCGATCTCGCCTTCGGCTTCCACCGTCAGCTTGCGCGTGAGGTCGCCGCCGGCGACGGCCGTCACGACGCGTGCGATGCCGCGCACCTGCGAGGTCAGGTTGCCGGCCATCAGGTTGACGTTGTCGGTGAGGTCCTTCCAGGTGCCGGCGACGCCCTGCACTTCGGCCTGGCCGCCCAGCTTGCCTTCGGTGCCGACCTCGCGCGCCACGCGCGTGACTTCCGCGGCGAAGGACCGGAGCTGGTCGACCATCGTGTTGATGACGTTCTTGATTTGCAGGATCTCGCCGCGCACGTCGACGGTGACCTTCTGCGTGAGGTCGCCGGTGGCGATGGCGGTGGCGACTTTGGAGACGTCGCGGAGCTGCACCGTCAGGTTGCTCGCCATCAGGTTGACGTTGTCGGTGAGGTCCTTCCAGGTGCCGTCGACGCCGGGCACCTCGGCCTGCCCGCCCAGCTTGCCTTCGGTGCCGACCTCGCGCGCCACGCGCGTGACTTCCGCGGCAAACGAGGAGAGCTGATCGACCATCGTGTTGACGGTGTTCTTCAGCTCGAGAATCTCGCCCTGCACGTCGACCGTGATCTTCTTGGTCAAGTCTCCGCCGGCGACGGCAGTGGTGACGGCGGCGATGTTGCGGACCTGGCTGGTGAGGTTGCCGGCCATCGAGTTGACCGAGTCGGTGAGGTCCTTCCACGTGCCCGACACGCCTTCGACGCGCGCCTGGCCGCCCAGCTTGCCTTCCGATCCGACCTCGCGCGCCACGCGCGTGACTTCCGCCGCAAACGAGGAGAGCTGGTCGACCATCGTGTTGACGGTGTTCTTCAGCTCGAGCATCTCGCCCTGGACGTCGACGGTGATCTGCTTGGAGAGGACGCCGCGGGCGACGGCGGTGGTGACGGCGGCGATGTTGCGGACCTGGCTGGTGAGGTTGCCGGCCATCGAGTTGACCGAGTCGGTCAGATCCTTCCACGTGCCCGACACGCCTTCGACGCGCGCCTGGCCGCCCAGCTTGCCTTCGGTGCCGACCTCGCGCGCCACGCGCGTGACCTCCGAGGCGAACGACCGCAGCTGATCGACCATCGTGTTGATGGTGTTCTTCAGCTCGAGGAACTCGCCCTTCACGTCGACGGCAATCTTCTTGGTGAGGTCGCCGTTGGCGACGGCCGTGGTCACCTCGGCGATGTTGCGGACCTGGGCCGTCAGGTTGCCGGCCATCAGGTTGACGTTGTCGGTGAGGTCCTTCCAGGTCCCGGCGACGCCGCGGACCTTCGCCTGACCGGCCAGCTTGCCTTCGGTCCCTACCTCGCGCGCCACGCGCGTGACCTCCGACGCAAACGACCCGAGCTGGTCGACCATCGTGTTGACGGTGATGGCGGTGCGGCGGAACTCGCCTTCGAGCGGGCGCCCCTCGGTCTCGAGCGCCATGGTCTGCGACAGGTCGCCCTTGGCGACGGCGCCAATCACCCGCGCCATCTCGGTCGTGGGATGCACCAGGTCGTCGATCAGCGTGTTGACCGAGTCAACCGACGCGGCCCACGACCCGCGGACGTCCCCGACGCTGGCGCGCTGCGACAGCCGGCCCTGGCGTCCGACGGCGTGGCTGATGCGTTCCAGCTCGAGGGCCATGCGCTGGTTCATCGCGACGACCTCGTTGAAGGTGTCGGCGAGCTTGCCCTCGATGCCGGTCAGATCGGATGGAAGTCGGTGGGAGAAGTCGCCTTGTCGGAGGGCCATCAGGCCCTGCAGCAAGTGGCTGGCGACGGGTGAGGACAGGGTTTCAGCCGTGGGCATCGGGCGTCACTTCCTAGCGTCCGGGACGCGGGTTGATTTGGCGCAACCACCCGATGGGTGGAGCGAAACTGGTCTCTTTCGACTTGAAAGTTGAGCTTGCTGCCACGACGAGGCAAGAGCGCTACCAATGACGGCGCCGGAGATGCTGGAAGGAATTCAGCCGGACAATGGTCGGCCAGCGAAGTTTCTACACTGTTGTCCGCAGCGCGGACAGATTGATGGCCGGCCTGCGCGCGCCCTCGCGCATCAGCGCGAGCAACTCGGCGCAATCGATAGGCTTGACCAGGTGATGGTCGAAGCCGACATCCTTGGACCGCTGGCGGTCTTCGCGCCGCCCATACCCGGAGACAGCCACCAGCAGCTGAGTCTCGCCCCCGGGGCGCGCGCGTAAGGCCTTGGCCACTCCATAGCCGTCGAGGACTGGCAGGCCGAGGTCGAGCAAGACGATGTCCGGTTGCACGTCGAGGGCGCGCTCGAGCGCCTCGGCGCCGTCGTGCGCAATGACCACCGCAAAGCCAGCCTGGTCCAGCAGGAGCGCCAGCGCGTCGGCAGCGTCGACGTTGTCGTCCACCACCAATACCCGAGGTATCGCCCCAGCGACGGAAGAGTGGGCGAGACTCATACCCACGTACAAAGCAAACCGCTCACCAACCTGGCGCACCGCCGCCCTCCCTTGTCCCGGTCGAACCGAGCTATTCGGCCCGGTTTCCGAATGGTCGGGCCGGCAAGGCATGTAGAATGCCGGTGCGAAGCGGTCCGACCGCGGATAGGATATTTGCGCTGCAGGAGGTGACCGTGTCTTCCAGTGATCCAAAAGACCAGAACGCCATGTCCCGGCGGGCATTTGCAACGCGGGTGGGCGGGGTTGCCGCCGCGGCTTTTGTCGCGGGCAACGACTTTCTCAGACCGGCCGATGTCAGCGCGGCGCCGTCTGTGTCGGGCCGCGTCATCGGCGCCAACGACAAGGTCGTGGTGGCCAGCATCGGCATCCGCGGCCAGGGCAATGCCCTGAAGCGCGGCTTCGCACGTATCCCCAACGTCGAGATCAAGACGCTGTGCGACATCGACGCCAATCTTGCCGATGAGCGCGTCAACGACGCGCGCCTCAAGGACGTCGCGACGTTCAAGCCCGGCTTCGTGCAGGACCTGCGCCGCGTCCTCGACGACAAGGACATCGACGGGGTGATCATCGCCACGCCGAACCAGTGGCACGCGCTGGCGACGATCTGGGCGCTGCAGGCCGGCAAGCACGTCTACGTCGAAAAGCCCGCGTCCTACACGGTCTGGGAAGGGCGGCAGATGGTGAATGCCGCCAGCCGCTACAACAAGGTCGTGCAGGTCGGCACCATGAACCGCAGCCGGCCCGCGGTGCGCCAGGCCATCGAGTTCATCCAGAAAGGCGGCATCGGCAAGGTCCGCATGGCGCGCGGCCTCTGCTTCAAGGTGCGGCCCGGCATCGGCAAGTATCCCGATGGCCCGCTCGGCCCCGGCGAGAAGTACCGCCTGAACGTGGAGTCGAGCACGTACGAGCCCGCGTGGGACGCGACCTATCTGAGCAAGGTGGATTACAACCTCTGGCTCGGTCCGGCGCCCGTGCGGCCGTTCAACCGGAACCGCTTCCACTACAACTGGCACTGGCACTGGGACTACGGCAACGGCGACACCGGCAATCAGGGGCCGCACCAGTTCGACATCGCACGCTGGGGTCTGGGCAAGAACGAGCACCCCGTGAAGGTGAGCTCGATGGGCGGCTACTTCGGTCCCGAGTCCTCGCAGGAGACGCCGGACACGCAGACCTCGCTCTTCGAGTACGCCGACGGCATGGTGCTCGAGTTCGGCACACGCGGGCAGTTCACCAACGACGAGGGCACGCAGACCATCGGCAACCTGTTCTACGGGTCCGAGGGCTGGTTGTGGATTGACGGGGACGGCCGCAAGTGGCAGTCCTACCGGGGACGCAAGAACGAGCCCGGCCCCGGATCAGACGCCCCGCCCGACAGTGACAGCGGCGGCAGCGACCCGAACGTGCTGACCAGCATCGAGACGCCGCACTACCGCAACTTCATCGACGCGCTGCGCGCAAACGATCCGAAGATTTTGACCTGCGACATCCTCGAAGGCCACTTGTCGTCGACGCTGCCACACCTGGCCAACATCTCGTACCGGGTGGGACGCAGCCTGACGTTTGACGGCAAGACCGAGCAGTTCGGCGAAAAGGACGCCGACAAACTCCTGTCGCGCGAGTACCGCCAGGGGTTCGAGATTCCGAAGCTGACGTAGGGGCGGTGAAGTGCTGAGTGCCGATGTGCCAAGTGCCGAAGTGCGGTGCTGGGTGCCGAGTGCCTGAGTGCGGCACATCGGCACCGCACCAGGCACTCGGCAAGGCACCAGGCACCTAGGCACCCGGCACTCCAGTCTTATTTCGTCCCCGTCCCCGCCACCGACGCGTCCAGCGCCTCGTATCGCGCCTTGAAGGCGTCCTTCCTGGACGCAACCGTCGTATCCAGATGCATCACGCCGGCGCCCGACGCGGCGTCGTACTGAGGCCAGTTGGGCAGGCCTTTGCCGTTGGGATTGGCGGAGCGCGCGAAGTTGGTCCAGTACGACATCATCTGGTCCGATAACGTGCGATCTTCGGGTGTCCACGTGACGTTGGGCACCGAGTCGAGCTGCCCGAAGACGTACTCGATCTCACCGGCGTGCCGTGCGCCGATGTCGTCGGCGGTGGCAGCCTTGCCGTTGATCTTCGTGTCCGGCGGGATCGGAATCTTGCGATCGAACGAGTAGCGGTACACCGGCGCGCGCGTGGCGGCGTGAACCTGAATCCACTTCCAGGTCGAATAGCCGATGAAGGTGTCGCTCGCCATGGCCGCTGCGGCCTCGAGCGCCTCCGCGTCGGTCGTGGGCGCGTACGCCTTGAGAATCGCGTCAGCCGCCGTGCCGAACCGCTTCCTCGTCTGCTCGGTGAAGCTGGCCACGGTCGGCTTCACCGGGGCAAGCGTGACGCTCGATCGGATTTCGTCCGCATTCCATCCCGCCAGCAGCGGCACGGTGTTCTGTTCACCGGCCGCGTAGACCTCCGCCGCCGTCTTCGGCAGCACGTAGCCGTCGATGATCGGCGAGAACCACTGGCCCTTGAGCGCCGCCTGCAGCACCTCGTCGGTCGTCTTCGCGCGCAGCGCCGCCAGATCGGCGGCGCCGAGCCCGGAGGCGAACTTGGCCCCCGTTTCTTCGGCGGCCGAGCGGGCGCGCGTACTCAAACCGCCGCCGCCCAGCGTGAAGAACGCCCCGCTTTCCCCGATCGCGCGATGGATCAGCCCCTTGGCAAGCGGCGACACCACCAGCGCGCTCACCGCAAACGACCCGGCCGACTCGCCGAAGATGGTGACCTTGCCGGGGTCGCCGCCAAAGACCGCGATGTTGTCGTGCACCCACTGCAGCGCGGCCACCTGATCGAGCAGGCCGTAGTTGCCCGACGTGTTGCGGCCCGATGCCTTCGTCAGCTCCGCATGCGCGAGAAACCCGAACACGCCGAGGCGGTGGTTGGCCGACACCACGACGACGCCCTTGCGCGCGAGCCGTTCGCCGTCCTGCCGCGGCTCGGAGGCCGAGCCGGCCTGAAACCCTCCGCCATGAATCCAGAACATCACGGGCAGTTTCTCGCCCGGCTTGGCCGCCGGCGTCCAGACGTTGAGGTAAAGGCAGTCCTCGCTCATCTCGTCGCGGAAGATCATGTCGTTGAAGATGCGGCCCTGCGCACACCGCGGGCCGAAGGCGACCGTCTTCTTCACGTCCGTCCACGGTGCCACCGGCGCCGGCGCCTTCCAGCGGCGCTCGCCAGTTGGCGCGGCCGCAAACGGGATGCCCTTGAACACGCGCACGCGCCCATCGGCCGACGCCGTGCCCTCGACCCGGCCCGCAGTGGTCTTCACCTGCGCCGCCGCAGTCGCTCCCACGCCGAGCATCATCGCCACCGCCATGCCGCACACCGACCGACGGTGGCCAATCGCCTGAAGCCTCATCATCTGACTCTCCTCGACCGAACATCCTACTCGCGAACCTCAGAACCTGTGAACCCGTGAACCCGTGAACCTGTGAACCCGTGAACCTGTGAACCCGTGAACCTGTGAACCTGTGAATCCGATCTAGCCCCATCGGGCTAGCCGGTAAGCGCCCAGGGACGAGATAGTCGTAATCCAGCGGGCGGCGGGCCAGGTGGACACTCCCGAGAGCCCTGCGCAGACGTATGATCACGGGAGCGTCGGGACCCGACTCTCGGGCCCGGCAGCGGGAGGTCGTGACGAGCGTGAAGGTGCGGTCTCGAGTGGTTCGCCGGGCATCGATGACGATGCTGATGGCCGTAGCGGTGGCGCCGCTTGCGGCATGCAAGGCTTCGTCTGCTTCCGGCGATGCGGCCCCACGCGGCGGCCCCGACACTGAAGCGCGTGAGGTGCAGGTCGTGCCGGCGGCCGAGGATCGGCTGATCCGCGCGATCAACGTCACCGGCACGCTGGCGGCCGAGGAACAGGTGACCCTCAGCATGAAGGTCACCGGACGCCTGCAGGATCTCTACGTGGACCTGGGCAGCCGCGTCACCCGCGGCCAGGTGCTCGCGCGACTCACTCCCACCGACTTCAACCTGCGGGAAAACCAGGCGGAGGCGGCGCTTCAGCAGGCGCGTGCCCGCCTGGGCCTGCCGGTCCAGGGCGACGACGACCGGGTCGATCCCGAGAAGACCTCGATTGTGCGATCGGCCAAGGCTCTGCTGGAAGAGGCGCGGCTGACCCGCGAGCGCACGGCGACATTTGTCGAGCGAGGCATCTCGCCGAAGGCGGCGCTGGATTCGGCGGAGGCCTCGCTGCAAGTGGCCGACAGCCGGTATCAGGACGCGCTCGAAGAGGTGCGGAACCGGCAGGCGGTGCTCGAACAGCGGCGCACCGAGCTGGAACTGGCCCGCCAGGCCGTGCGCGACTCCTCGCTCACCTCGCCCCTTGACGGCATGGTGCGCGAGCGCCACGTCACGGAGGGGCAGTACCTGGCGGCCGGTTCGCCGGCCGTGACGGTTGTCCGCGTCCACCCGCTGCGCCTTCGTGTGTCCGTGCCGGAGCGCGATTCGCAAACGGTGCGCGTGAACCAGGAGGTCCAGGTGACCGTCGAGGGCGACACGACGTCGTATCCCGGCCGCGTGGCGCGCGTGAGCCCGGCCATCGACGAAGCCAGCCGCTCGCTGATGCTTGAGGCCGAAGTGCCCAATCCCGAGGGCGTGCTGCGGCCGGGATCCTTTGCCAACGCCGCGATCGTCTCGACCGATTCCGATCGCGCGGTCATCGTGCCAACCTCCGCGCTGATCACGTTTGCCGGCGTCGAGAAGGTGCTGAGCGTCAAGGACGGCAAGGTCGTCGAAAAGCGCGTCACGGTCGGACGTCGCACCGCCGAGCGGCTCGAGATCCTGAGCGGCGTGGCGGTGGGGGACCCGGTGATCACCCAGCCAGGCAACCTCGTCGAGGGGACGCCGGTGCGGGTTGCCGGCGGCCGTGCGCCGGTCGCCGCGGCGCCAGCCAGATGATCGCGCCGGAGTCGCGCCCATGAAGAAGCTTGCCGCGGTCTGCATCGAGCGTCCGGTCTTTGCCGCGATGCTCATCATGTGCCTGGTCGTGGTCGGCACCGCCAGCTACGTGCGCCTGGGCGTCGATCGCTTTCCAGCCATCGATCTCCCCTCGGTCGTCACGCGCACGCAGCTGCCAGGCGCCTCGCCCGAGGAAGTCGAGGTCCTGGTCAGCCAGCAGGTCGAAGAGGTCGTCAACACCGTCCAGAGCCTCGACGAGCTTCGCTCGATCTCGGGCGCCGGCAGCTCCGTCGTCTTTGCGACCTTCTCGCTCGACCGCGACATCGAGGCCGCCACCCAGGACGTTCGCGACCGCGTCGCCACGGTCCTGACCCGGCTGCCGCGCGACGTGCGCCCGCCGGTCGTCGCCAAGTTCGACAGCGAGTTCGCGCCGATTCTCAGCATCGCCGTCTCGGCCAACCGCCCGCTTCGCGAGCTCACCGAGATCGCCGACAAGCTGATCAAGCCGTTCCTGGAGCGTTCCGCCGGCGTCGGCGAGGTCGAAATCGTCGGCGGCCTCGAGCGCGCGATCAATGTGTGGATCGACGCCGACCGGCTGGCGGCCTATCAGCTGCCGATCACGGCCGTGCGCGACGCGCTCGCCAGCCAGAACGCCGACCTGCCCGGTGGCAACGTCACCGGCACCACCCGCGAGCAGACGCTACGCACGATGGGACGCGTGGTCGACCCGCGCGCCTTCGGCGATCTCGTCATCGCCACGCGCAACGGCGTGCCCATCCGGGTGCGCGACATCGGCTGGGCGGAAGACGGCACGAAAGAGCAGCGATCGATCGCGCGCCTCAACGGCGTGCCCACCGTCACCCTGGCCATCCGGCGTCAGACCGGCGCCAATACCGTCGCCGTCATCGAGGCCGTCAAGCGAAACCTCGAACGGGTGAAGCCCCAGATTCCCGCCGACGTCGCGCTCGACGTGATTCGCGACCAGTCGCGCTACATCTACGCCGCGCTGCACGAGATCAACATCCACCTGGTGCTCGGCAGCGTGCTGGCGTGCCTCGTGGTCTTCGCCTTCATGCGCAGCTGGCGCGCGACGGTGATTGCCGGCGTCGCCATTCCAGCTTCCGTGATCTCGACGTTCGGGATGATGGAGGCGCTGGACTTCACGCTCAACAGCGTCACCATGCTCGCGCTGGTGCTGATGGTCGGCATCGTCATCGACGATGCGATCGTCGTGCTGGAGAACATCTTCCGCTTCGTCGAAGAAAAGCGCGTCGGGCCCTTCGAGGCCGCGCGCGCCGCGACGGCCGAGATCGCGCTGCCGGTGCTGGCAACCACACTCAGCCTGGCCGTCATCTTCATACCCGTCTCGTTCATGTCGAGCATCGCCGGACGGTTCCTCTACCAGTTCGGCATCACCGCCGCCGTGGCCATCATGGTCAGCCTGCTGGTGTCCTTCACGCTCACCCCGATGATGAGCGCGCGCCTTCTGCACGCCGATGAGGGCGGGGGCGGCCACGGCGCCGCAAAGTCGCGCGGCGGGTTCTACGGCCGTATCGACCGGTTCTACTTGCGGCTGCTCGGCTGGTCGATGTCGCATCGGCCGATCATCGCCGGCTTCGCGTGTGTCGTGGCGCTGTCATCGGTGCCGCTGTACTCGCTGGTGCGGCAGGAGTTCGTGCCGACCGGTGTCGACGAGGGCGAGTTCGAGGTGGGCCTGACCGCCCCCGAGGGCTCGAGCCTGCCGGCCATGGGCGACGCCTTGAACGCCGTGGAGAGAGAGATTCGGTCGATCCCCGGCGTGAAGCTGGTGCTCGCTTCGGTAGGCGGTGGGTTCCTGGGCGGGGTCAACCAGGGCGAGTTCTACGTGCGGCTCACACCGCACGAGGAGCGCATTTTCGGCTGGGGCCGGTTCTTCTCGGGGCTGGCGCGCCTGGATCCCCTGTCCGCCTTCGCGAACAACTTCTCGCAGGGCGAGGTGATGCAGGACATCCGCCGGCGGTTGCGCAGGTTTCCCGACCTGCGCGTGAGCGTTCGGAATATCCAGTCGATCAACCTGGGCGGCGGCCGCGGCGACCTGGACCTTGCCATTCGCGGTCCGGAGCTGGCGGCGCTGGCCGACTATGGCGAGCGCCTTCGTCTGAAGGCGCCCGAGATCGGCATCGTCGATGCGGACTCCACGTTGCGGCTGAACAAGCCCGAGCTGCAGGTGCAGATCGACCGCAACCGCGCGGCAGACCTCGGCGTCAACACCGAGGACGTCGCCTCGGCGCTGCGCGTCATGGTAGGCGGCGACGACCGCGTCACGCGCTTCCGGGACTCGAGCGTCAACGACGACTACGACGTCCAGCTGCGGCTGGCCGAGACCGATCGCAACGACCCGGCGAAGCTGGGAGGGCTGCTGGTGCCGCGCAACACCGGCGAGCTGGTCCGGCTCGACAACATCGTGAGCATCGTGCACGCGGAAAGTCCGTCGCGCATCGACCGGCAGGACCGCCAGCGGCAGGTGAACGTGCGCGCCAACGTCGGCCCTGGTTTTGCGCAGGCGGACCGCATGCAGGCGCTGCAGCAGGCCGCGCGCGAGTTGAACATGCCCCCGGCGTACTCGACGGCCGTCAGCGGTCGTGCGCGGGAGCTCGAACGCACGTTCCGCGAGTTCCTGTGGGCGTTCCTGCTGTCGGTGATCTTCATGTACATGATCCTGGCGGCGCAGTTCGAGAGCCTCGTCCATCCGCTGACGATCCTGCTGTCGCTGCCGCTGGCCGTGCCTTTCGCGCTCCTGTCGCTGTGGGGGATGAGCCAGACGCTGAACCTGTATTCGGCGCTCGGCCTGCTCGTGCTCTTCGGCGTCGTGAAGAAGAACGCGATTCTCCAGATCGATCACATGAACAACCTGCGGCGCAGCGGCCTGGACCGCGCCGCGGCCATCGTCGAAGCCAATCGCGACCGGTTGCGGCCGATCCTGATGACGACGCTTGCGCTTGTCGGCGGCATGCTGCCGCTCGCCCTGGGCACCGGCCCGGGCGCCGAGGAGCGCCGCAGCATCGCCGTGGTCGTCATCGGCGGCCAGACACTGTCGTTGCTGCTGACGCTGCTGGTCACGCCCGTGGCGTACTCGCTCTTCGACGACCTGGCGACCAGCCCCGCCCTGACCCGCCTCGCCTTCTGGCGCAGGCCCCAGACGGTAGAGAATTGACGATTGCAGATTGACGACTGACGATTGAGAATGGCGCAGATTCCTCATGCGCCACGCCCTGACGTTGGCCGTCTGCATTCTCTTCGCCGCGCTTTCCGCCGCGCAGTCCGGCCTTCGCGCCAGGCTTGTCGTCGGCGAGGGCCTGCACGAGCCCTTCGCCGTTGACTTCGACGCCGCGGGCCGCATGTTCATCGCCGAGATGGGCGGCAATCGCGTCAGTGTCTGGGACCGCAGCCGCCTGACGCCGCTTGCGACGCCGTTCACCGGCCCGCACCATCTGCTCAAAGGCCCCGACAACTTCATTTACGTCGCCGACACGTGGAGCAACGTCGTGCGCCGCGTCGACCCTTCGACGGGTACGGTGACGCGCTTTGCCGGCACCGGGCAGAAGGGTTTCAGCGGCGACGGCGGCCCCGCACTCGACGCCCAGTTTGGCGCCGTGTTCGCCATCGCGATTCACGCGGGCACGCTCTACATCGCGGACCTCGACAACCGCCGCATTCGATCGGTGAACCTCACAACCGGCATCGTCGGCACCGTCGCCGGCAACGGCGAGAAGGGCGTGCCGAAAGACGGCGCCGACGCGAAGGCGCAGCCGCTGGTGGACCCGCGCGCGGTGGCCGTCGATGCCACCGGCCGGATCTACATCTGCGAACGCGGCGGCCATGCGTTGCGTGTCGTCGACGGCAGCGGGCGCATCCAGACGGTGGCAGGCACCGGCGAGCCGGGCTTTGGCGGCGACGGCGGTCCTGCGCTGAAGGCGACGATGAACGGCCCGAAGCACATCAGCGTCGACGCCGACGGCTCGGTGCTGATCACGGACACCGAGAACCACGTGATCCGTCGCTACCGTCCCGACAGCGGCACCATCGAGCGCGTCGCCGGGACCGGCACCCGGGGGGCCGCCGGGCTCGATGGCCCGCCCGACCAGCTGCAGCTGAACCGCCCGCACGGCGCCTTTCGGTACAAGGGCGCGCTCTACCTCTCGGATAGCGAGAACCACAGGGTCATCGCGATCGACTGAAACTTCCTTCCAAGAAGCCCGGGAACTCGACCTCTCCTGTAGACGCGCGCACCTCAGGCACTCGGCAGCGTCCTTGCAGCCTGACCGGGAGGACGATGACGATGGCCGCGCCGAGGAGAGCGATGATCGGAACGGCGGGTTGGAGCATTCCTCGCGCTTCGGCCCAGCGCTTTGTCGGCTCGGGAACCCACCTGCGGCGCTACGCCTCAATTCTCGGCTGCGTCGAAATCAACAGCTGCTTCTATCGCCCGCACGCGCGCGCAACTTACCGCAGATGGGCCGAGGAGACGCCGTCCGGGTTTGAGTTCGCCGTCAAGCTACCTCGAACGATCACGCACGACCGGCAATTGCGCCGGGCGCGTGCGCTATTGCAGCGGTTTCTCGACGAGACCGGCGGCCTTGGAGACAAACGAGGCCCGATCCTGGTGCAACTTCCTCCGGCACTTGCCTTCGATGCGCGAGTTGCGAATCGCTTCTTTCATCGTTTCAGGGAATGTTATGAAGGGTCGGTGGTTTGCGAGCCTCGACATCCGACCTGGTTTTGCGACGCGGCCGAGCGACTACTCGACCGCCACCAAGTGGCCAGGGTCGCCGCAGACCCACCGCGAGGACCTGCCGACGGCGTGCCTGGAGGCTGGAGGGGCATGAGCTACTTCCGGTTGCACGGGTCCCCTCGCACGTACTGGTCGCGCTACAGCGCGAACTTTATCGAGACGCTTGCCGGCGCGATTCGAGCGACGCCGTCCAACGCCGTGTGGTGCGTGTTCGACAATACGGGGGCCGGCGCTGCGATTGAAAACGCGCTGGAACTGCAGGCCGTAATGGCGCCCCGATCCAGCAGGATTGCTGGCGACCGTCGTTGAGCGCTCGTCACGGCACACGCCGGCGGGGCTTGGCGGCAGCGGAGCCGGCTCGATGTCCAGAAATGGAACGTCTCGAGACGTTATTGCCCTTCGACTGCCGCAGATCACCCCTGCGGCCGGCGAGGTTCGACCAGCTCGTGCATCTCCCCAAGGTCGGGCTCGGAATGGGCGACCCAGCCTCTGACCAGCTCGAACAAGACCACTGCGTGCGGTTTGTTGAGCTCGAGAAACTCGGCGGCATGGACCGTCACGCCGATCAACACCATGCGCGGATCCTCGGCGGTTCCATGGCGTGGGTCGCCTTCGTCAGGAAACCACATCTTCCAATCGGCCGCATACAACTCGGCAATCCTCAGACGGTCGCGCGAAGTCACCGCCGTTCCGGATACCGATATCCACTCTCTGGTGCGATCGCGGTAATACGCCAGGTTCACGTGGGGATCGTGCGCGAGGTCGAGGAGTTTTGCGGAACCCTCGGAGGTCACGAACCAGAGGTCGGCCCCCTCGGCACGCTTCTGATTGGCCATCGCGCGAGAGCGGAGATGACCATCACGACGTCGCGTGGTCATCATCGCAATCTCAATCTCGTCAGCCAGGCTGTAGAACTTCTCGAGCGCGCTCTTCATTGACGCCTCCAGTCGTGGTCAAGGGCGATGCAAGAACAGCACCGTGCACGGTGACTCGCGCGCTGGTCGAGGCTTGGACAGCGTGTTTGCAGATGCCTTGGTGGAGAAGGCACCTGATGCATGTCAGTCAACGAGAACCACCCATGCCTTTCACTGACCAGCCCTGCCGCGGAGGAAGGTTGTCAGATCGGTCGTGTGCTGGAGTAGGCTTGGCATCTCGTAGCCGTGCCTCAGATCAACGTGCGCCGCGCCGTCGACGGTGACCTTCCGGCCCTGGGCCGCATGGGAGCCGAGCTGATGCGCGTGCACTTCGCCTTCGATCCGGGCCGCTTCATGGATCCTGGCGTTGACCCGGAGTCAGGGTATCCGTGGTTCCTCGGCACGCAGATCCACGACGACGAGGTTGCGATATTCGTCGCCGAGCTGGACGGGCTCGCGGTTGGCTACGTCTACGCGGGCCTCGAACCCCAATCGTGGAAGGAACTTCGCGAGGCCTCCGGCTTCGTGCACGACATCGTCGTGAGTGAGAACGCACGACGGGCGGGTGTGGCGACCGCGCTGATGGACGCCGCGCTCGGCTGGCTGAAGAGCCGCGGCGCTCCGCGCGTGATGCTGTGGACCGCCGAGCCAAATCGACGGGCGCAGCAATTGTTCGACCGCCTCGGATTCAGGCGGACCATGGTTGAGATGACGAAAGAGCTGTGACGCTTGTCCGGCCGCGGCGGATTTTCGGAATTCTTGGATTACGGCCCTCGGGATTGCTCGTCAGGGTTTGCTTACTCGCACACGCGGCGGCCGGCAACAGCGCAACCCGAGCGACCCGCGGCGAAGCCGCGGCAGTGAGACGAGAAGAGGCGGGAAGATGAGAGCCCTGAGATCGGATGGCTTTCATCTTCCCGCTTCTTCTCGTCTCACCGACCGGCCGCAACGCGGCCGGTGTCGATCGGGTTCCTCAGCGCCCGGGAATCCCTGCAATCCGACAATCCGCGGATCACTTGCCGCCGCGCACGGACAGCAAACTAAATCTGGTACCCCTTCGCGAGTGTCACGAACTCCTCGGTCTCGCTGGCGATGCGCCCGGCATTCCACCCGAGCTCCTGGCCCATCAGCCGCGCGACCTCGGGAGCCATCGCCTCGGCGGCGCGCGCGTTGAGGAAGAGCGCGCGCGTACGGCGCGCGAGCACGTCCTCTACTGTCCGCGCCATCTCGTTCCGGACGGCCCACACCACTTCAGCACCGGTGTAGGGCAGCGCGCCATGAAGCGGCGCGGCGAGTGAGGGCGTCGCGCGCATCAGATCCTGCACCGCAAGCGCATCCGACCCGTACACGCTCAGCGCGCCAAACCGATCGGCGTTGGGGTGAAACCCGTGCACGTTCAACGTGCGTGTCACGCAGGGCCGCTCGGTCAGCCGCGCCAGATCGGCGGCCTGGTCCACAGTGTGCTCCGCCATGTTGCGATAGGTCGTCCACTTGCCGCCGGTCGTGGTCAGCAGGCCCGAGGCGTCGATGTGAATCGTGTGGTCGCGAGACAGCGCCGCCGTCAGCGTGCCGCCGCCGCTTCTGACGAGCGGCCTGATCCCGACAAACACGCTGAGCACGTCGTCGCGCGTCGGCGCCTTGTGGAGGTATTGGCCCGCCGTTTCGAGGATGAAGTCGATCTCCTCCTGCAGCGGACGCGGCTCGAGCGTCGGGGTCGCAATCGGGGTGTCGGTCGTGCCCACCAGGGTGTGCCCATGCCATGGAATGGCGAACATCACCCGGCCATCGGAGGTGTGCGGCACCATGATGGCGGCATCCGCGGCCAGAAACGAGTGGTGGAACACCAGGTGGATGCCCTGGCTCGGAGCGATCAGGCTCTGCGCGTCCGGCTCCGCAAGCCGGCGCACGGCATCGGCGAAAGGCCCGGCGGCGTTCACGACCACGCGCGCGCGGATGGTCCATTGGCGGCCGGTCTCGCCATCGGAGGCGACGACGCCGTCGACGAACCCGTCGGCGCCCTTGGTGATGCCAGCCACCTGCACGTAGTTGACCAGCGTCGCGCCCTGGTCGGCCGCCGTCTCCACGAGGTTGATCAGCAGCCGCGCGTCGTCGAACTGACCGTCGTAGTACACGACGCCGCCGCGAAGCCCGTCGGTCTTGATCGTCGGCAGCCGCGCCAGCGTCTCCTCGCGCGAGAGGATCTCCGAGGTGCCGAAGCCGTACTTGCCGGCGAGGACGTTGTAGACCTTGAGGCCGAGGCCGTAAAACGGCGCCTCCCACCAGTCGTAGTTCGGGACGACGAAGGCGAGGTTGCTGACCAGGTGCGGCGCGTTCTGGCGAAGCAGGCCGCGTTCCTTGAGGGCCTCCATCACCAGCGCGATGTTGCCCTGTTCCAGGTAACGCACGCCGCCGTGCACCAGCTTGGTGCTGCGGCTCGACGTGCCCTTCCCGAAGTCGTGCTGCTCGAGCAGCAGCACGTCGTAGCCACGACTGGCCGCGTCAACCGCGATGCCCACGCCGGTGGCGCCGCCGCCGATCACGACGATGTCCCACGGCTCGCGGCGGCCGTCCAGCCGCGCGATCATGTCAGGCCGGAGCATCGCTAGCTTCCCGGTGTGATCCAGTTCTTCGAGCGGTTCAGGGCTTGACGCCACTCGGCTCGCCGCGCAGCCATTTGTCCGGCAGGCATCGACGGCTCGAAGCGCTTGTCCGCGCGCCAGTGCTTCGCCAGCGCCTCGGTCGAGTCCCAGTAGCCAACTGCCAGGCCCGCCAGGTAGGCGGCACCAAGCGCGGTGGTCTCGGTGACTTCAGGCCGCACGACGGGCACGTCGAGCAGGTCGGCCTGGAACTGAAGCAGACCGTCGTTGGCGGCCGCGCCGCCATCGACGCGTAGTTCGGCCAATGCGATACCGGCGTCGCCGCCGACCGCCTCGAGCAGATCGGCCACCTGGAACGCGATGCTCTCAACGGCCGCCCGGGCGACATGTGCTGCGGTCGTCCCACGCGTGATGCCGACGATCGTGCCGCGGGCGTACGGATCCCAGTGCGGCGCGCCGAGCCCGGCAAAAGCCGGCACCAGGTAGACGCCGCCGCTGTCGGGCACCGACCGGGCCAATGCCTCGACATCGGAGGACTGGCGGATGAGGCCGAGCCCGTCACGCAGCCATTGCACCACCGCGCCGCCGATGAACACGCTTCCTTCAAGCGCGTACATCGTCTTGCCGCCGACCTGCCACGCCACCGTCGACAACAGGCGGTTCTTCGAGACGACGGGCCGCTCGCCGGTGTTCTGCAGCAGGAAGCAGCCCGTGCCGTAAGTGTTCTTCGTCAGGCCCGGGGTGATGCACATCTGGCCGAAGAGTGCCGCCTGCTGGTCGCCGGCGATGCCCGCCACGGCGACGTCGCCGGCGCCGAGCGTCGTCGAGACGCGGCCGTACACTTCGCTCGACGAGCGAACCTCCGGCAGCATGCTGGCCGGCACATTCATCAGCCTCAACAGGTCCTGGTCCCACTGCAGCGTGTTGATGTTGAACAACATCGTCCGCGATGCGTTGGTGACGTCGGTGATGTGCGTGGCGCCGCTCGTGAGCTGCCATACGAGCCAGCTGTCGACGGTGCCAAAGGCGAGCTTGCCGGCTTCGGCCCTGACCCTGGCGCCCGGGATGTTGTCGAGAATCCAGGCGACCTTGCTGCCCGAGAAGTACGCGTCGATGACCAGCCCCGTCCGCTCGCGGATGAACGCCTCGTGTCCGTCGCGCTTCAGACGATCGCAGAACTCGGCGGTCCGCCGGTCCTGCCAGACAATCGCGTTGCAGATCGGTTTGCCGGTCTCGCGGTCCCACACGACCGCGGTCTCGCGCTGGTTGGTGATGCCGATGGCCGCGATGTCGCGCGCGCGTAACTGGGCGCGTCCCAGGACCTCGGTGGCCACGCCGATCTGGGTCGCCCAGATCTCTCCCGCATCGTGCTCCACCCACCCCGGCTGCGGGAAAATCTGGCTGAACTCGCGCTGGGCGACGGCGACGATGCGGGCGTCGTGATCGAACAGGATGGCGCGCGAACTGGTGGTGCCTTGGTCGAGGGCGAGGATGTAGGACACCCCGGGATTCTGCCACAGAGCAGCCGGCCGCGGCTTGACGCACGGTCGTGGTCGCTCCTAGCATGCCGGAAACTCATGCCCGACTTTTGTCGCCCTCGTGCTGCTCGTCCTCCTCGCCGCCAACACCGCGCACGCCCTGATGGCGCTTGCGGGTAATGCCAGCGACGAACAAGTGCGAACCAAAGCCGCCGACATGCTGAAGCGCATGAACGACTTCGAGCGCGACGTCAAGGACGGACGAGCGGCCGGGGAACGTACGGCTAGCGGCCCTCGGCCGGTGCAGCTGGATCTGCGCGTGGTCAAGGGCGGCGAAGCGCAACTCAAGGGACTGCTTCTGGCGATTGAATGCCTGGCGGGGAGATTCGGCTGGTCGTCGAACACGACGGCAAGACTTCGCAGGTGTATGCGGCAAAACGTTCGAAGCTGTCGAGTTCATCACCTATCGGGAGAACCAGAGCGGGTCGATTTCGTGCGGCAAACGGCCGGACAACGACCGCGTGCTCGTGACGTATCGGCCCGGGGCCCAGGACAACAGCGTGGGCGAGCTCGTCGCCGTAGAGTTTCTCCCAGTGACGGCGAACCCCAAATGACGATCGCGCGCGTCGGGCTGGCCGCGCTGGTCTCCACATTGTTAGCGGCCTCTCTGGACGGCCAGGGTCAGGATGCAACCCGGACCTTCGTGCTGCGGCCGGCGAGGTCTTTGACGGCGAAACGCTGCACAACGGATGGGCGGTCGTCGTCCGGGGCGATCGAATCGTGTCGGCCGGCGCTGTCGACCGCGCGGACACCACCGGCGCGGAGGTGATCGAACTGGCCGGCGCGACGCTCCTGCCCGGGCTGATCGACGCGCATTCCCACGTGCTGCTCCATCCCTACAACGAGACGAGCTGGAACGACCAGGTGCTCAAGGAGTCCACCGGAGTCCGCGTGGCCCGCGCGACGGCGCACCTGCGCGAGACGCTGATGGCGGGCTTCACCACTCTGCGCGACCTGGGCACGGAAGGCGCCGCGTACGCGGACGCGGAGCTCAAGCAGGCGATCGAGCAGGGCGTGGTGCCAGGGCCGCGCCTGCTGGTCGCCACACGCGCCATCGTCGCGACCGGGAGTTACGGTCCCAAGGGCTATGCGCTCGATTGGCGTGTTCCACAAGGCGCCGAAGAGGCCGACGACCAGTCGCTGGTGCGCGTCGTGCGAGACCAGATCGGCCACGGCGCCGACTGGGTGAAGGTGTACGCCGACTACCGCTGGGGCCCTCGCGGCGAGGCTGCGCCGACTTTCTCGATCGACGAGCTCGCCAGGATTGTGGACACCGCGCGCAGCAGCGGCCGCCCGGTGGCCGCGCACGCATCGACGGCTGAAGGGATGCGGCGGGCCGTGATGGCCGGCGTCGAGACCATCGAACACGGCGACGGCGGCACGCCCGAGGTGTTCCGGCTGATGGCCGAGCGCAGGGTCGCGCTCTGCCCGACGCTGGCCGCCGGCGACGCCATCGCGCAGTACGGGGGCTGGAAGAAGGGGACAGACCCGGAGCCGGCGCGGCTGGCGCAGAAGCGCGCGACGTTCAAGTCGGCCCTCGATGCCGGCGTCACGATTCTTTCGGGCAGCGACGTCGGCGTCTTCGCGCACGGCGACAACGCGCGGGAGCTGCGGTTGATGGTCGACTACGGGATGTCGGCGCACGACGCCCTTCGAAGTGCCACCTCGGTCGGCGCGCGCGTGCTCCACCTGGACGACAGGCTCGGCCGCGTCGGTCCCGGCCTGCTGGCCGACCTGATCGCCGTCGACGGCGATCCCACGCGCGACATCGGCGCGCTCTCCCGGGTGCGCTTCGTCATGAAGGCGGGTGTCGTCTATCGCCGGTAGCATTGGCTTGACGCATCACCCACTGCCTGCTAGCGTTAGCTAAATTTTTAGCACAAGCCCTGGAGGGCCGCATGTTCGACGATCTGCGTCACGCGCTTCGGGGGCTGGCCGGCCGCCCCGGCTTCACGCTGGTGGCCGTCCTCACGCTGGCGCTGGCCATTGGCGCCACGACCGCCATCTTCAGCGTCGTCGACGGCGTGCTGCTGCGCGCGACGCCTGTGGCCGAGATCGATCGCCTGGTGATGATCTGGGAGACCGACCGTCACACGGGGACCACGCGCGAGCCGGCGTCGGTGCCCGACTTCCTCGACGTCAAGCGCGACAGCCGCACGCTCGCCGCGATCGAGGGCGTGATTGGGACGGAGGTCAATTTCGCGCCGCCGCAAGGCGAGCCCGTGCGCCTGGCGGCGCTCATCGCCAGCCGCGGCCTGCTGCCGATGCTCGGCATCGCGCCCGTAGCCGGCCGGACATTCAGCGTCGCGGAAGATCAGGCCAGGGGACCAAAGGTGGCCCTGATCAGCGAGTCGTTGTGGATGCGGTCGTTCGGGCGGGCGCCGCAAACCATTGGCGGGACGATTCGCCTGGACGAGGAAGCCTACACCGTTGTCGGTGTCATGCCCGACCAGGCGGACTTCGGGATGCTGCAGATCCTTGGCGCGGCCGACTACTCCCGCGGATACGCGGACCGTGGCGATCGCGCCACGGCCGATGTCTGGCTGCCGTTGCAGGCCGACGTCGAGGCGCTCCCGCGCAGCACGCACCCCATCCTGCTCGTGGGCCGCCTGGCCTCTGGCGCCAGCGTCTCGTCGGCGCAGACCGAGCTGACGCGCCTTTGCGCGGCACTCGAACGCGCGTACCGTGAGAACGACGGCCGCGGGGCGTTCATTGAGCCGCTCGACGCGGTGGTGTTCGGCCCGGCGCGACCGGCGCTGCTGATGCTATGGGGCGCCGTCGGCCTCGTGCTGCTGATCGGCTGCGTGAACGTCGCCAACCTGCTCTTGATCAGAGGCCGCGGCCGCGCGCGCGAGGTCGCGGTGCGCCTGGCGCTCGGCGCGAGCGTGTGGCGGCTGGCGCGGCAATTCCTGCTCGAAAATCTCGCGCTCACGCTGGCTGGCGCCGCGCTTGGTGTCGTGCTGGCGGTGGCGGCGCTCGGCGCGTTGCTTGCGCTGGCGCCGCCCAGTGTGCCAAGGCTCGATGCCGTCGGGTTGAACATGCGGGTGCTGAGCGTCACCCTCGGGCTTGCGATGGTGACGGGCCTGATTTTCGGGCTGGTGCCGCTGCTGCAGGCCTGGCAGCTGGACCCGCAGGCCACGCTCAAGAGCGAAGGCATGCACGGCGCCTCGACGGGCCGCTCGCGGCGCCGCACGCAGCGCGTGCTGGTGATGAGCGAGCTGGCGCTTGCCGTGATGCTCGTCATCGGCGCCTCGTTGCTGGTCCGCAGCTTCTCGCAGGTCATGCGGGTTGATGCAGGCTTTCACACGACGGGCGTGATCAAGGCGGAGTACCAGCTTCCGGCAAGCCGGTACCCGGTGGACTTCGCCAAGTGGCCGAACCTGGTCGAGATCCACGCGTTCACCAACCGGCTGCTGCAGCGTGCGGCGCAATTGCCTGGCGTCGATGCTGTCGCCGTGTCCGGCACGCATCCGCTCGATCCGGGTTTCACCAACTCGTTCCAGGTCGTGGGCCGCGAGGCCGAGTCGGAACGCTGGCCCGAGCTGTCGATTCGCAGCGTGACGCCCGGCTATTTCCGTGTCACCGGCCTGTCGCTGTCGCGTGGGCGTCTGCTCGGCGATGCCGACGGCACAAAGACGACGCCCGTGCTGGTGATCAACCAGGCCGCCGCGGCGCGGTTCTTCGAGGGCCGCGAACCGATTGGCGCGCGGATCCGGTTCTGGGGCGTCACGTGGACGATCGTCGGGGTGGTCGCCAACGAGAAGTTTCACGGCGTCACGGAGGCCGATCCAATCGCGGCCTACGCGCCGTTCGCGCAGGCGCCGACGCGCGGCACCGGCGTGCTGCTCGTGCGCGCTGCGTCCGACCCGAGCGAGCTGGAGGCGGCCATCGGCTCGGTCGTCCGGGAGATCGATCCCGCACTGGCGGTCTTTGGCGTCGAGCCGCTGGACGACACGCTGCTGCGATCGGTAGGGCAGAGGCGGTTCGCGATGATCCTGCTGACGCTGTTTGCCGTGCTCGCGCTGCTGCTGGCCGTGATCGGCGTGCACGGCGTGCTCAGCTACGGGGTCACGGAACGCCGCCGCGAACTTGGCATCCGCGTCGCCCTGGGCGCCGCCAGCCGCCAGATCACGTGGCTGGTCGTGAGGGAAGGGCTGCTGTTGACCGCCGCTGGCATCGCCGCCGGCATCGGCGGCGCGCTTGTCGCCAGCCGCGCGTTGTCGTCGCTGCTGTTCGGCGTAGGCGCCACCGACGCCGCGACCTATGTGGCCGTCGCCGCGGCGCTCTCAGGCGTCGCGCTGATTGCGACGCTGCTGCCTGCCCGGCGCGCGACGCAGATCGATCCCGCGCAACTGCTCAGAGACTGATTGCGGAGTACGTAGGCCGGAACTTCAGTTCCGGCACATAGTCCGGAACTCAGTTCCGCCCAACTCAATTGAACGTGACCGTGTGCGAGTGTCCCTGATCGTTGGTCGAGACCTTCGAGACACGTTGCTGCCGCTCCAATCATGGTCACTTCAGCCGCCGACAGGCTCACCGTGTGCGGATGATCGGCGCCGCCGCGAATGTCCAGCTGAATGGCATTGCCGGCCGTCAAGACCGCCGAGCTGATGGTGGCGGTATGGCCGTGATTGCCGTCGATGGTCCCGCTGACATCCCCGCCGCTTGGAGGCGGCGGATTGGGACTCGGCGAAGGAGCTGGTGAGCTGTCGCCGCCACAACCGCTGATTGTGATCGTTGCGGCACTCAGGATGGCCATTGCACTCTGCAGGGTGAACTCGCGACGGTCGACCGTTCGATGCTCCATCTGTGCTCCCTCCGAGGAACCGGAGTCAAGACAGCAAAGACGTTGCCGCCGCGATCGCGCCCAGTTTCGGGTGAATCATCCCGTCAGCGCCACCGGCTGAGATCGCGCCGCGAAAGTGGTTACGTGTCCGGTAAGCCCAGCGCGCCCTTCCGCGCTACTGGCGAGCCTTACCGTAATGCCCGAATACGTGCGATGAGCGCCGCGTCGTCGGGGAAGAGGCCGGCCGCCGGCAGCCTCGTCAGCAGCTCTGCCCAGATCGGCTCTTTCGCGAACACCGCCTTGAATATCGGCGCGGCCTCCGCCTCGCGGCCAATCGAGGCGAGCGTCACGGCGTGCCAGAACGGCAATTCCAGAATCTCCGGCGCAAACCGCGCGGCAGCCTTGTATTCCTCGAGCGCAGCGTCCACTTTCTTCTCGGTCATCAACTCGTCGCCGCGATTGGCGTGCGCGTACGCGCGCTGCAGCCGCACCAGGCGTCGAAGCTCTTTCAGCGGGTCAGCATGATCGTCCACACGAAGATCGAACGTGCGATCGGCGCCCACCCAGGGGCGGCCGGTGCCCTTGCCCTTGACGATCAGGAGAGCCGCCGATTGCCGGCCGCGCACGTCGCCTCCGGCGGCCTCGGCTGCCTCGAGCGCCGCCAGCATCCGATCGGCCAGGTCGCCGGCCGTCGATTCGAAGGCGCGGCTCATCGCGGGCCAGATGCGATCGTTGGCCATCATGTTGGCCTGCACTGAATAACCCGAGCCGATGTGCTGGCCGGCCGCGGCGATCGCCGAGCCGCCCGTATAGGCAGACACCCGTCCCGCGGTGTCGATCATCGCGACCTGCCGGCCCGCGCGCTGCTCGTCGGCCTTCACGAGCTGATCCAGTGCGTCAGGGGCGCTTGCGCCCCCGCGCATCAGCGCCAGGCCGCGTGCGCCGTATCCAGGGTCGATGAACGACTGGGTCGCGACGGCGCCGACGCCGGCCTCGGCCCAGGTCACGACGGATCCGACCGAGAACCAGTGCGACTGCACGGCGACACCCATATCACCGGTCGCCGGGTCCCGCGCGACGATGGAGTAGGTGTGCACGATGGGGTCGGCAAGGCCCGCGTGCGAGAAGGCAAGGCACAAAGCGACCGCAGCGGCGACCAGCGTGGTGCGCGTCATGCCGCGCACGATAGCACGGGGTGAGGTGCGGCTTCAGGCGACCGGCCGGGCTCCGGCCGGCAGGCTCGTGCCCTCGTCGGCTTCTTCGGCAAATGACGAGACAGGCACATGGCCGCGCGTCCGATCGGCGTAGAGGCGTGTGAACTCCGCTCCGAGCAGCACGATTTGCGAAGAGTAGTAGACCCAGAGCAGAAGAACGATCACCGATGCGGCCGCGCCATAGCTGGACGCCGTGCTGCTTCGACCGAGGTAGAACCCGATGATCTCCTTGCCGACAGCGAAGAGCACCGCGGTCACCATGGCGCCGGTCGCGACGTCCGCCCACGACAGTTCCACGTCGGGCAGGAACTTGAAGAGCATCGCGAAGAGCGCCGTCGTGACCGCGAGCGAAAGAATGAAGCTGGCGGCCTGAAGAAGGACCGGAATCCCTGTCGCCCAACGACCGACCCAGGCGCCCAGCGCCGCGATGGCGGCGCTCACCGCGAGCGAGACCATCAGCAGGAAACCGATCGCGACGACCAGCCCGAACGACCGCAGGCGATCGATGAAGAACTCCCGCAGGTGAAGGTCCGGCGCGGGTTTTACGCGCCAGATCGCGTCGAGCGCGGCCTGAAGCTCCAGGAAGGCGCCGCACGCCGCCAGCACGAACGTGATCCCGCCGACGATCGCCGCAAATGTGTTTTCCTGACGTTGAGAAGCCCCTTGCAGCAGCGCTTGAACGGCCTTGCCGCCTTCAGTCCCGACGAGCCCGTCGATTTGCCCGACGATTTCCCCGCGCACCGCGTCGGGTCCGAAAATCGTGCCGGCGATTGCGATCGCGACGATCAGGACCGGCGCGATCGCAAACAGCGTGTAGAACGCGACCGACGCCCCAAGACGAAGGGCGTTGTCATTCCACCACGCCGCCACGGCCGCGCGGAAGATGCGGACGATGCTCGTCACTTCACGGTTCTCCATCGCGGCCTCGCGCTGCGTTTCGCGGCTGGAGTCCCCGTGGACGGGTTCGATGATCCTGCAGGTCGCGGGCTGGCGGTCCGAGAGGGCGGCTCTTTCCGGCGACGATCGCCGCCGTAGGGGTACCGATCGTCGCGCTCATCGTTGCCTCGCCGCTTGACCGGGTCGTCGTCTTCGATCGCAACCCGCCGTCGGTCAGCCATTGGAGCCTCCTCCTCGCATCCCGATTCGGTGCAAGGAGGAGGCCACGGCAACCTCAGGCGGAAGCTGCTTCGCCGGTCGGCATCGACAGCGGAGGCAGGCCAGCGGTGATCCCGGCCCGCTGGCTCTCGAGCCAGGGCGGCAACACCAGCGACTCCCCAAGGTGCTTCGGGTCCTCGTCGACGGCGAAGCCCGGCCCGTCGGTGGCCAGTTCGAAGAGCACACCGCCAGGCTCGAGGAAGTACACCGACTTGAACCAGAAGCGATCGATCACCGGCGTCGGACGCCGTCCGGCGCCATCGACCTGTGTGCGCACGGCCAGCTGCTCGACATCGTTGGCGACCCGCCATGCCAGGTGGTGGATGCTGCCGACGCCCCACGCGCCCCGGCGCGTCTCGCCTGGCACTTCCCGGACATCCAGATACTCGCCAGTCCCACCAGCGCCCACGGCAAAGCGGTCCCAGTCACCCTCGGTGCCGATGTGCCGGAACCCGAGGACCTCGATCAGGAACGACGATGTGAGGGCGAGGCTGTGCTCCCACAGCCGCGAGCTTTCGAGTCCGCGGATCTGGCGCTCGACAGCGATCGGGCTGTCGTCCCACGGCGCAAACGTCCGTGTCGCGACGTCGGGCGCTTCGACCAGGGCGACGCGCAGTCCGTGGGGGTCCACCAGCGGCAGTGTGCGGCGCCGGAAGCGCAGCTCGATCGGATCCTGGCGGACTCCGTAGCGCGTCAGGCGCTCGTTCCAGAAATCCAGACTGCCCGGGGGGACCGTCAACGACACCTCGACGCTCAGGCCATGCCCCATGCGCGGCGGCGCCATGTGCGCCCACGGAAAGAACGTGAGGTCGGTGCCGGGATGGCCCTCGCCATCGGCGTAGAACAGGTGATAGGTACCAGGGTCGTCCTGGTTGACGCTCTTCTTCACCAGGCGCATGCCGAGCACACCGGCATAGAAGTCCAGGTTCTCCTGTGCGGGTCCGGCGATGGCAGTGACGTGGTGGAGGCCACCGACTGGCGTGACAGGCATGACAGCGCGCTCCTTTGACGAATCGTACACCGCTTGGATGCCGCTGGTCCCACCGTTGGTCCATGGGAAAAGTCGGGCGAAGGCTCGAACGGCCCGGTGGCCTTACTAGAATCGATCCCATGCCGCTAGGTTTCCGCCGCTTCGTCTGCTACATGGCGTTGCTCGGCGCCCTGTCTGCGCACGTACGCCTGGCTCATGCGCAGGGTGAGGCCGGAGACATCGATCGCCTCGTCGAGGCCCTCGCCCTCGCGCCCGGCGCCATCGTCGCCGAAATCGGCGCCGGCGACGGCACGTTGACGGTGTCGCTGGCACGCCGCGTCGGCGCTAGCGGGCGCGTGTTCACGACCGAACTTGGCGACGATCGCCTGCGAACGCTGCGCCAGGCGATCGGCCGGGCCGACCTGTCGCAAATCGAAGTCGTCGAGGCGCGCGCGACGAGCACCAACCTTGCCGACGCATGCTGCGACGCCATCGTGATGCGCGACGTCTATCATCACTTCGCCGATCCGGCCGCGATGAACGCGAGCCTGCTGGCGTCGCTCAAGTCAGGCGGGCGCCTCGCGGTCCTCGACTTCGGACCGCCGCCCGGGAAGGAAAGCGACAGCGCCGCGGGACGGTCGCGCGACGGCCACCATGGAGTTGGACGCCAGACGGTTTCACGCGAGCTGGAGGCAGCCGGCTTCACCGGGATCGCCGGCACGGCGCTCGACGGCCGCCGGTTCATGGTGGTGGGACGAAAGCCGTAGAGCGGTCACTTCTTCCGCGCGGACGGTTTTCTGGGCACGCGCGCGCCTTTCTCGCGCGCCTCGCTCAGCCCGATCGCGATGGCCTGCTTGCGGCTGGTGACCTTGTCGCCGGAACTGGACCGCAGCGTGCCGCGCTTGCGGCGGCGCATCGCGCTCTCGACGGTGTCGCTGGCCTTTTTCGAATATCGCTTCCGTGTTGCCGGCATGGTCGGCCTCCGTACGGTCCAACAGGCGGGTGTCCGCTTGACGGACACCCATGTAGAGTTCGCCCTTTGGCTGGAACCTCAGGACTGAATCGTCGTGGTGGGCGGCTTGCCAGCCGAGACGGAGAACATGATGCCCAGTCCGATTGCCACGATCAGCCCGATGGCAATCCACACCGGAGCCAATGCCTGCAGAATGCCCAACTGCCACAAGCCCAGCGTCAAGCCGAGGATCAGCACCACGTAGCCAACCAGATACATGTTGATGAACTTCATCCCGCCTCCTCGAGCGTAGGAAGGGTGCAAGCTTCACGCCGGCACGGCCTTTGAAGCACCTGGACCTCAAAGGGAGTCACAGGATGAGAATTGTCCAAGCGGCCGGCGTGCTAATCGTCGCCTCACTTGTCTCGGCCGGCCCGGCGGCGGCTCAACCCGAACAGCCTGTCAACGCGTACGGCGCCGCGGTCAAGGCGTTCCGCGATCGCGTCGACGGGTACCTCGCCGTGCAGAAAAAGGCGGCTGAAGGTGTGCCGTCCCTCAAGCAGACCGACGATCCGGCCAAGCTGACCGCGCGCGAGCAGGCGCTCGGCGAGGCGATTCGGCAGGCACGGGCAGGCGCCAAGGCCGGTGACGTCTTTGGGACCGATCTGTCCGCCCGCATTCGCCAGGTCGTGCGCAAGGACTGGGCGAAGCGCTCGGCGGCCGACAAGGCTGGCCTGGCCGAAGACATTCCGCCCGGGACCCTGGCCGACGTCAACGCCACCTATCCGCCAGTGTTGCCGCTGGCGACGTTTCCAGCGTCACTGCTTGCGGCGCTGCCGCCGCTTCCCGAGGACATCGAGTACCGCTTCGTCGGGCGCCACCTGATCCTGCGTGACGTCAAGGCCAACATCATCGTCGACGTGCTGCCCAACGTCCTTCCAGGAGCGCGCACATGATTTCCCGGGTCGCTCGTTTCAGCTGCGTTCTTGCGCTGTGGCTCGTCGCCGTTTCCGTCCTTGCCCAGGAGGTGTCGCCGCCGTCGGCGAAAGACTCGGTGCAGTTTCTCGCCATCGGCGATACGGGCACGGGCGACAGCGCCCAGAACAGGGTCGCCGAGCAGATCGCCAGGGCGCATGCGGTGTTTCCGTTTACGTTCGCGATCATGATGGGCGACAACCTGTACGGATCCGAGCGGACGCAGGACTACCAGAGGAAATTCGAGGCGCCGTACAAGCCGCTGCTCGACGCGAAAGTCGAGTTCTACGCGGCACTGGGGAATCACGACGATCCCAACCAGAAGCTCTACAAGCCGTTCAACATGAACGGCGAGCGCTTCTACACGTTCAAGAAGGGCAACGTGCGGTTCTTCGCGCTCGACAGCAACTATTTCGACCAGACCCAGGCCGACTGGCTGGAGAAGGCGCTCGCCGAGTCGAAGGAGGACTGGAAGATCTGCTTCTTCCATCACCCGCTGTATTCCTCCGGCGCTCGTCATGGCTCCGAGGTGGACCTGCGTGCGCAGCTCGAGCCGCTGTTCCTGAAGCACGGCGTGCAGGTGGTGTTTGCCGGCCACGAGCACTTCTACGAGCGGCTCAAGCCTCAGAAGGGCATCTACTACTTCGTCAACGGCGGCGGAGCGAAGCTGCGCGGCGGCGACATCACGAAGACCAACATGACCGCCGTCGGGTTCGACACCGACCGCTCCTACATGCTGGTCGAGATCGCCGGCGATGTCCTCACGTTCCAGACGCTTTCGGGCACGGGCAAGCGCGTGGACAGCGGCTCGATCCGACGTCCGAACGCGGCTGAACCGACCGCCGCAACGACGGCGACGAAAAACAAGACCTGAGCCGTTAACGGGTCCGCGTAAGTATTACGCGCCTGGCTTACCGGCTGAACAATGGCGGCCGCGTGACTTACTCCGGCCAATCCGGTCCAAGTCTCACAGTCTGTTGAAGATGTCAGTCATGCATCGCCCGCGTTGGTCGCGGCGCGAGACTTGCTGATTGACCCCGGCGTGCTCAGACCTGTCTGTGATCCGAGGGCGTCGGCATCGCCGCATGTGAAGGGCAAACAATGATCCCTGACTTGGTGCCGGAAGCTATCGAGCAGGTGTCGTTGCTCGAAGCGATGGTGCGGCTGCCGCTGGCCGCCGCGCTTGGCTCCGCACTGGCGATGCGCCCGCGCCGCGCGGGAACGCCGCCGCGCAAGACCGCCGTCGTGCAGACGCAGGTCATCCTCGCCGTCATGGGCGCGCTGGTCATGATCGTCGTCGGCGCCAGCCTCGCGAGGGCGTTTGGCGTGGTCGGCATTGCCGGCCTGATTCGATACCGCGCAAAGATCGACGATCCCAAGGACGCCAGCGTGATGCTGGCCGGGCTCGGCGTGGGACTGGCCTGCGGCGTGGGCACGCTGTACCTGGCCGCTGGCGCCACGGTGTTCCTGCTCGCGCTGCTCTGGGTCCTGGAGTCGAAGGAAGCGGAGCTGGCGGCGCCGTTCACGCTGAAGGTCGCCACCGAGGACCCGGCCGGCATGCGCCGCCCGGTCGAGTCGCTCCTTCGACGCCATAAACTCGGCTTCGAGTTGCGCAGCTGGGGTCAGCAGGAGCTGGTCTACGCAGTGGATGTGCCGCTGTCGATGAAGACCGACGCGTTGTCGACGAGCCTTGTCGAGCTGGGCGGCAAGGACAAGGTCGGCGTGGAGTGGGGCGAGAAGAAAAACAAGTGATTGCGAGGAACTGGTGAAACTCATTCTACTTCCCGACGACGGCATGATCGCCGTCGTCAACGCCATCAAGGCCGCCAAGACGTCGATCGATACGACCATCTTCCGCTTCGACCGCGTCGAGATCGAGAAGGCGCTCGAAGCGGCCGTCGGTCGAGGTGTGCGCGTGCGGGCCCTCATCGCGCACACCAATCGCGGCGGCGACAAGCTGCTGCGAAAGCTCGAGCTACGACTGCTGGGCGCCGGAGTGACCGTGGCGCGCAGCGGCGAGGACCTGGCGCGCTATCACGCCAAATTCATGGTCATCGACGAGCGGACCCTCATCGTCATGCTGTTCAACTTCACCGCCCTTGACGCCAAGAGCCGCAGCTTCGGCGTCATCACGACCCAGCGTGCGCCGGTCCTCGAGGCGGTTCGGCTCTTCGAGGCAGACGTGACCCGGCAGGTCTGCGAGCCGATGCCGCACGCGCTGGTGGTCAGCCCGGAGAACGCGCGCAAGCGTCTCACCGAGTTCCTGAAAGGTGCGCGAAAGTCGCTGTGGATCTACGACCCGAAGATCAGCGACGGCGCCATGGTGCGGCTTCTCGAGGAACGGGTGGGAAAAGGCGTGGATGTCCGCGTGCTCGGCACCGTCGGCAAGCGCGCCAGGCAGTTCCGTGCCGATCGCATGAAGACGCTGCGGCTGCACGCGCGCGTGATCATCCGCGACGGCCGCGATGTCTTCTTCGGCAGCCAGAGCCTGCGGACGGTCGAGCTCGACGCACGGCGAGAGGTCGGGCTGATCGCCAGGGACGCGAAGCTGGCCAAGGCCGTCATAGCCGCCTTCGAGAAAGACTGGGCCGAAACCAAGGTCGCCAAAGTGGAAGCGAAGGAAGAAGCCGAGGCCGCCGCCAGCGAGCCAGCAGCGGCCTCGGCCTAGCCCGCTACCGCCCCTTGCGGGGACGGTGTGGCCCGCTGTCGTCGACCTCGGCGGCCATCTCCGGATGAGCCCGCTCCGCCGCCGACTGGTTGATGCCGCCCTCTGCCAGCGCCGACAGCTTCTCGTCGGCGGCCTTCTCTTCCTCCAGGTTCTGTTGCAACAGATCGGCCGCATCGTCGTGCTGCATGCTTCGCGCCCACGCGACCAGCGTGCCGTAGGTCGCCATCTCGTAGTGCTCGACCCGCTGAGCGGCCGCAATCAGGCTGGCGTCCCTGGTGATGTCGTCGAAGTCTTCCTGAAGAATAGCCTTGCCTTCCTCGAGGATGCCTTTCATGCCCTCGCACGTCTTGGTCCGTGCCGACTCGCCGAGCAGGTCGAAGGCCTGCTCGATGCGCGCCACCTGGCCTTCGGTTTCACGCAGGTGATCGGCGAACGCTCTCGCCAGCGACTTGTCCGAGGCGGCTTGCACCATCTTCGGCAGCGCTTTCGTGATCTGCTTTTCGGCGTGGTAGATGTCGCGCAGCTCGTCCAGAAATGCGTCGTGCAGTGTGCTTGCCTGAGCCATAGAATCCCTCCCGTCAGAAGGGATGAATCCAAGGGACGTGCCATGGCTGCTGATGTGAGCCAGTCGGTGCCGAAGCGGCTTCAAGGTGAGCATTCGAGGTGGACCGATGCGAGTCGTACTTGCACGTGTGTCGGGCTCACCGTCACTGCGGACCTGCGGCCGCGCCAGCGCAAGCGCCAAGCTCCACCGCACCCGTGCATCCCTACTCGGACATGATCGCCGACTCGGCACGATCCGCCTGGGCCGGCGCGGGCAGGTGCCGGAGCGCGCGCACGCAGGCATTCCAGCGCAGCACTGCGTCGTCATTGCCGGCGGGTCGCAGGCCGATGGCGCGATCGAAGCCGTGAAGCGCGGCCAGCAGCCATTCGTAGGCCATCGTCGCCCGTCCGGCGTCGAGGGCCGCACGCGCCCGACGCTCGTTGATGATCGCGCCGTAGTACGCCTGCGTATAGGGGTCGCGCAGGCCCGACACCAGCTGCTCGGCGCGGCCCACGTGAACGGCGGTGCCCTCGTCGCGGAACTGGTCCGTGATCGCGAGGATCATCATCGCCAGCGCGTCCTGGTTCTCCGGGTCGATGGCCAGGACGTCCTGGCAGATGCTTTCGGCCTGCCCGCTCTCGTTCAGCAGGCGATAGCGCTCGGCCTTGGCCAGCGCAGCAGGTACGGCGGCTGCCGACAACGGTCGCAGCTCGAACATGACGACCTCTCCTTCCAGGCTTCCCTCACGTCTTGAGCATACGCAATAAGCGGCTCACCGGATCGTAGAAGCGGTCCACGACACGTTCCTTCAAGGGGATAATCGCGTTATCGGTGATACGGATGTGCTCGGGGCACACGTTCGTGCAGCACTTGGTGATGTTGCAGTAGCCGATGCCGAAGTCCTTCTTGAGCGCGCCCTCGCGATCGGCGGTGTCGAGCGGGTGCATCTCGAGCGCGGCCGCATAGGTCAGGTAGCGCGGGCCGATGAACTCCTCGTGGAGGGCGTGGTCGCGAAGCACATGGCAGACGTCCTGGCACAGGAAGCACTCGATGCACTTCCTGAATTCCTGCACGCGGTCGATGTCGCGCTGCGCCATGCGCCACGTGCCGTCGGCCGCGTCTGCAGGCCGCGGCGTGAACCTCGCGATACGCGGCTTCACACGGTAGTTCCACGACACGTCACTGACGAGATCCCGAATCAGCGGAAACGCACGCATGGGCTCCACCGTCACCGGCTCGGCCATGGGCAGCTCGTTGAGCCGCGTCATGCACATCAGCCGAGGCTCGCCGTTGATCTCCGCCGAGCACGAGCCGCACTTGCCGGCCTTGCAGTTCCAGCGGCACGCCAGGTCCGGCGCCTGCTCGGCCTGGATGCGATGCACCGCGTCGAGCACGACCATCCCCTCCGAGACCTCGGTGGAGTAGTCCTCGAAGCGCCCCTCGCTGCCGCTTGTCCGCCAAATCCTGAACGTCGCCGTCGCCATTCGATGAACCTGTGAACCCGTGAACCCGTGAACCTGTGAACCCGTGAACCTGTGAACCCGTGAACCCGTGAACCGGTGAACCGGTGTTATTTCATGTCTTCGATAACCTGCCTGAGTTCGTCCGGCATCGGCGGAATCGGGATCCGCGTCACCTGCATCGTCCCGTCATTGCCCCGGGCGACCTTGACGTTCTGCGTGCCCCACTCCTTGTGCTGGGTGGGGAAGTCGTCGCGAAAGTGTCCGCCGCGGCTTTCCGTGCGTTCGATCGCGGATCGCGTGATCGCTTCCGAGACGGTCAGCGAGGTTTCGCAGGTCGAGCGCCGTGTGCCAGCCCGAATGGTACTCCCGGTGGCCCGTGACGCCCACGCGATCGGCGCGCACGGCGTAGTCGGCCAGCCGGACCAGGGCCTCGCGCATCTCGCTGTCGAGGCGGACGATGCCGACCAGATCCTGCATCGTAGCCTGCAGTTCCTGCTGCACCTTGTAAGGAATCTCGGCGTTGGCGCCCCGGTCAAACGGCGCGAGCGCCGTCTCGATGATCGCCGCGACCTGGCTCTCACTGACCGGGCGGGCCGGGTGGGCCCTGGCGTACTGTGCCGCGTACTCGCCGGCGCGCTTGCCGAAGACGACGATGTCGGAAAGCGAGTTGCCGCCCAGGCGATTGGCGCCGTTGATGCCCGAGGCGCACTCGCCGGCCGCAAACAGTCCTTCGATCGTGGACATCTGGGAATCGGCGTCCACCTGCACGCCGCCCATGATGTAGTGGGTCGTCGGCCCCACCTCCATGGCTTCCTTCGTGATGTCGATGTCGGCCAGCTGCTTGAACTGGTGGTACATGCTCGGCAGCTTGCGCTTGATATGTTCCTCGGCGTTGGGCAGCTTCTCCTTGATCCAGGAGATGTCGAGGAAGACCCCGCCGTGCGGGCTGCCGCGACCGGCCTTGAGCTCGCGGTTGATGCAGCGCGCGACGTGGTCGCGCGTGAGCAGTTCCGGCGGGCGCCGCGCGTGCTTGTCGCCCTGCGTATAGCGCCAGCCTTCTTCCGCGTTGTCGGCGGTCTGCTTCTTGTAGTTCTCGGGGATGTCGCCGAACATGAACCGCTCGCCGGCGCTGTTGCGCAGGACCCCGCCTTCGCCGCGCACGCCCTCGGTGACGAGGATGCCCTGCACGCTGGGCGGCCAGACCATCCCCGTCGGATGGAACTGCACGAACTCCATGTCGATCAGCGACGCGCCGGCGCGGTAGGCCAGCGCATGTCCGTCGCCGGTGCCTTCCCAGCTGTTGCTCGTGATGCGGTAGGCGCGGCCGATGCCGCCGGTGGCGAGGATCACCGCCCTGGCGCCGAAGAGGAGAAAGCGTCCGCGCTCGCGTTCGTACCCGCAGGCGCCGGTCACGCGGCCATCGTCGATCGTCAGATCGACCATGGTGCATTCCATGTGGACGGTGACGCCGGCGTGGACGGTGTGATCCTGGAGGGTGCGGATCAGCTCCAGGCCCGTCCGATCGCCGACGTGCGCGAGGCGTGGATAGCGGTGCCCGCCGAAGTTGCGCTGCAGGATGCGCCCATCGGCGGTCCTGTCGAAGACGGCGCCCCACGCCTCCAGCTCTCGCACTCGATCGGGCGCCTCCTTGGCGTGAATCTCGGCCATCCGCCAGTTGTTGACATACTGGCCGCCGCGCATCGTGTCGGCGAAATGCACCTTCCAGTTGTCGCGATCGTCGACGTTGGAGAGCGCGGCCGCGATGCCGCCTTCGGCCATCACCGTGTGCGCCTTGCCAAGCAGCGACTTGCAGATCAGGCCGACCGACACCCCGATGGACGCCGCCTCGATGGCCGCTCGCAGCCCGGCGCCGCCGGCGCCGATCACGAGGACGTCGTAGTCGTATCTCGTGTAGGCCGCCACTACAGCAGCCTCCAGTCGGTCCAGACTCCCGTGGCGCAGAGCCGCACGTAGATGTCTGCGAACGCGACGGAGACGAGGCTGCACCACGCCCACGCCATGTGCCGCCCGTTGAGGCACGTCACGCACCGGTAGGCCGCGGCCCGCGTATCTGACGTCAGCTCGTCGCGCTTGCCGCCGATCACGTGCCGCAGCGAGTGGCAGCCGAACGTGTAGCCGCCAAGCAGCACGACGTTGATCGCCAGGACGATGGTGCCCAGGCCGACGCCGAAGCTCGCGTGACCTGTCGCCGGGTCGACAAACCACATCGCCTTCCACACGTCGTGCGCGAGCACGACGATGAACCCGAGCGCGATGAACAGGAAGTAACGATGGACGTTTTGCAGGACCAGCGGGAAGCTGTTCTCGCCACGATAGGCTTTCCGCGGCTCGCCCACGCCGCACGACGGCGGATCGGCCCAGAACGCCTTGTAGTACGCACCGCGGTAGTAGTAGCACGTGAAGCGGAACAGGCCTGGGAACGGCAGGATGAGCAGCGCCGGCGAAAACGGCAGCCACGAGGGCCAGATCGACGGCTTCGGGCCGAACCAGGCGTGCGGAGAGTCGCCGAAGATCTCAGGTGAATAAAACGGCGACAGGTACGGCCCGTAGGTGTAGTGCTGTCCCTGAAACGCCGCCCACGTCGCGTACACGACAAACGCGGACAGAATCGTGAACACGACCGCCGGAACCGCCCACCATGTATCTCGCCGCGTGGTTTGACCGAAACCGCGCGGCACTACCCTTACGGGAACCGTCGTCATCGCCGACACTCCGACCGAGGCGCCAGGAAAAGGGAATTACCAATGCAAGCGTGCCTACCTTATGGCAAGGGGGCAGTGGGGGGCAAGAGCGCGCTACTGGCTGGCGATGATGGTCAGGCCCGGCTGCCAGACGCCCGTCGTGTAGCTGAACACGCCAGTTGCCGCGTTGAGGCAGCGGAACCACTGGCCCGAGGTCGGATTGTAGAGGACGACATCGACCCGCCCGTTCCCGTTCAGATCCGCCAGATGCACCTGCCAGCCGGGCGCCCACACGCCAGTCGTGTAGATGAAGCCGCCCGGCGAAGTCACGCACTCGAACCATTGACCGCTGGTTGCGTTGTACAGGAAGACGTCAGCGCGCCCGTTCCCGTCGATATCTCCTATCCTGACAGTCCACGAGCGCGCCCAGAGGCCCGAGGTGTACGTATAGCCGGTGCCGCTGTTGGTGCCCCTGAACCAGGCGCCCGTGGCCGGGTTGTACAGGAAGACATCCGAACGGCGGTCGCCGTTGAAGTCGCCCGGATGTACCTGTCAAGCCGAGGCTCCAGGCGCCGTAGCGGTATGTCCAGCCGACACCGCTATCGCTCAAGGCCCAGGCCCAGCGCCCTGTCGTGGTCTGGTACAAAAGCAGGTCGGCCCGTGCGTCGCCGTCGAGCGCGGCCGGGTACAGTTGCCAGTTACGGCCCCAGACCCCCGTGGAGCAGCTGAAGTCGCCGGGACCCACTGTCAGACACTTCGACCACTGGCCCGACGATCGGTCATAGAGAAACACGTCAGTGCGGCCGTCGCCGCTCATGTCGAGCGCATAGGGTTCGAGTCCGCCCGGCCACATGGCCGTGTAGTAGCTAAATCCTCCCGCCGGTGTACGCGTCGCTTTGAACCATTGCCCGGTCATCGAGTTGTACAGCAGCAGATCGGCCAGGCCATCAGCGTTGAAGTCTGCGGGCCGGATCGTCCACTGTGGCGCCCACACGCCCTGGAGCGCGCCGGCCGGTCCCCCCGGGCCACTCAACTCGGATCTCCACACGCCCGAGTTCGCGCCGTAGGTGAACACGTCGCCACGGCCGTCGCCGTTGAAGTCCACTTTCGCCGCCGAGGGCGGCGATGCAAGTCGCGGCAGGAACGTGGCCGTGCAGCTGGTCGCCGCCGCCAGCGTCACGACGCCGTCGAGGCAATCGGGCGAGCCGCCCCACCCTCCGAACGCCCAGCCCGTCGGCGTCGTCGGAAGCAGGCTCAAGACGGTGTCCCGCGCCAGCCATCGCGTGCACGACCCGGTGCACGCCGGGAGTGTTGGAGCAAACGCGACCGTCCCGGTGCCCGACATCGTGAGCATCAGCGGCTCGGCTGGGACGATGCGGCGCACGCTGCCACGGAAGTCGGTGATGATGATTTCGCCGGACGCATCGACGTCGATCGAGCTCACGTGCCCGATGGTCGAAGCCCCGCCGAGCTCGGCGGTGTGTTCGATGACAGTGGTGACCGATGCCTCGCCGCCGCTGTACGCCAGGCCGAGGAGAAATTCGCCCGGAGATGAAATCGCCGAAGAAGTAGCGCCCGACCAACGAGCCGGCCAATTGGTCGCCGCGATACACCACGCCGCCGGTGACCGATTGTCCGACCGTCCTGGGATAGTCGTGAATGGGGGACGTCAGGGGCAGGTAGGCGGGCGGGAGGACCGGCACAGCGGTGCTGGCGACGAAACCCTCGCGGATGCGCCAGCCGAAGTTGCGTCCGCCGATGCCCGACGGCGCGAAGCTGATTTCCTCGCGCGTGCTCTGCCCGACGTCGCCGATGAACAGGCCGCCGGTGCCGCCCCGTGCCGGGTCGTCAAAGCTGAACTTCCATGGATTGCGCAGGCCGAAGGCCCAGATCTCGTCCAGGGCCGGGATCGGAGAGTTGTCGACAAACGGGTTGTTCGGCGGCACGCGGTAGCCGTCGTCGTCATTGTCGGCGACAGAAACGTCGATGCGCAGCATCTTGCCGAGCAACGTCGTCGGGGTCTGAGCGGCGTTGTTGGGGTCGTTGCCGCTGCCGCCGTCGCCCATCCCGATATAGAGGTACCCGTCGGGTCCGAATCGCAGGGTGCCCCCGTTGTGGTTTGCAAACGGCTGGACGATGAAGCGCTGCCCGCCGGGCCAGCGCAGATCGAAGCGCGACCCCGCATCGGCGACCAGCGCGTTGCCAGCCGATCGCTCGTACCGCGCGATGACGGTATGCCCCTGCAGGTTGGTGAAGTTGACGTAGAACCGCCTGGTGTCGGCGTAGTCGGGCGGAAAGGCGAGCCCGAGCAGGCCTCGCTCGCTGTTTGTGGAGACAGTGCCGGTGAGGTTCAGAAAATCGGTCGCCTGGAGCGCGCCGTTGAGCAGCACCCTGATCCGGCCGCCCTTCTGAACCACGAACTGCACCGACGGATTCGTCGGATCCTGCACGAAGGCGAGCGGCTCGCTGAACCCGCTAGCGACAAGCTTGAGCGCGATCTGCGAGAAGGCTGACTCGCTGGTTGCCGCCACCAGGAGGATGCCAAAGACACATGCCGCCAATAAGCGGCCCCAGGCGCCGGAAACTGCCATGGAGGCTCCGTCCATGTCTGGGGAAGAGAGCTCCATTATGCACGGAGCCGCCGGTTACTTCTTCGGCACGTCGATCCTGGGCACGACCTGCTGCTTGATGATCCCGTTGGCATGCGTGAAGAGGTACTGGTTCCGCTGCATGGACGCCGTCCGCGGCGTCTTGAACGTGATCGTCACGACCTCGCCGGGCTGCAGCGGCTTGGGGTTGCGATACGTGTCGCCCATCACCGGGTTGCCGGACTTGTCGTACCAGTTCTCCTCGACCTTGAGGCCTGCGATGGGCGCGGCCTCGATGTTCTTGAGACGGAACGTCGTGACGATCTCTTTGGCCGAGACCTTGGTGTCCGGCTTGGTGATCTCGACTTTTGCGTTGCCACGGACCGGCGCGACCAGTTTTTGTGCGACCGCCGCGCCGCCTGACAGGCTCAGTGCGACCGCTACCGCCACGACGCGCAGACTCTGACGCATGGGCGTTCCCTCCACGCTGGCACCCGGAGGCGGCGTGCCGGCAGACCGTCGGGTATTCGAGGCGCCTTCAATCAGCGGCATTGTAGAGCCGGCGACCGTTCTTGCCAACTGGCGGGAGGGAGGGACAGCAGGCCCGGTGACCGGGCCTGCTGCTTCTGGCGGGTCGAGTCTAGAAGGTCTTTATTGCAGTGAGAAATGCCTTCGCGCTATCCGGGGCCGGCACGGCGCCAGTCAGGATCGAGCGGTTCGTCATGGGCTTGCCGTAGAGATCCTCGTTGGCGCTGTCGTCTTCCCGCAGCGTGCCGCCCTCGAGCGCGACGCCGGCAAACACGCCCCGGCTGCGCGAGTACCGAGAGGATCTCCGCTCTCATTGATGCGTCGGTCTTCGCCTGCGCGTTGCGGCCCACGGGACCTGCCGCCACCGTCGCATCGCCTCCGAGCGTGAACTTTGTCGACAGCAGGCGATCCATGCCCTTCTTGTTCATCACCAGCATCACGACTTCACTCTCGCTGCCGCCGATCTGAAAGCCGATGCTGCCTGCCTCGACCCTCACCGCGGCCGGCGCGGTCCAACCGCTGGCGGCTCGGCACGACGCGAAGCCGCGCCCGTAGTCGGCCCCGACGATGAAGGCGCCGGACTTCAGCGAGGGGATGACGACGATGCACGTCGCCTTCTTCAGCAGGTCGGTCGGGATCTCGCTGTCGCCTGCCTTTGAGAGATCGTTGAGCGCCTCCACGGCCGCGGCAAGGCGCCCGGGGGTGTCTGCCCACGCGACACCGGGCAGAATCTGCACGAGAACTGCCGACGCCGTCGCAACAATCAGGCCTCGGAATCTCATGAACGTTTGCCTCCGGAACCATCCATTGCAAGGCGGACGCCAAGTCTCATATCGCGATCGACATCGCAAGCGGCAGGTGATCCGACGCCTTGCCAGCCTCGTCGGGCTGCAGCACGCGGCAACTGCGCACACGCGCGGCGTGGCGCGCAGGCATGAAGGCGTAGTCGAGCCGCAGGTGCGGGTCCCACGTCGGAAACGTGTAGCCCAGCCCGTCAGGCTCGACGAGGCGAAACGCGTCTACGTAACCGGCTTCGAGCATCAGCGCCACGGTCCTCCACCGAATGCGGCTGCCGGTGAGCCAGGCCACGGCCCGAAGCCTTGCTGGAAGCCGCGCCAGGTCGAGCGCTTCACCTGGCGCCAGCGTGTTGAAGTCGCCGGTCAGGACCTGCACGTCGTGCCCTTCGACCTTGGCCATCGTCAGCAGGCCGCGCACTTCGCGCACCCGTCGCCACTCGGTCCAGTTCGAATGGATCGCGCTCAAGTGCACGCCGAACACCGCCAGGCCTTCCTGCGGCACGATCTCCAGGATGGCGTGCTGCGACCACGCCGTGCGCCGCCAGCGATACGACACCACGGGCTGGCGGCTCAGAAACGCGAGCGACGATCCCCGGCGAGCCATCCACTGGGCCATGCCGGTGCTCTCGGCGAGCCGCGCGACGACGGCGGGAGAGGTGGCCTCCTGCAGCACCACCAGGTCGGCGTCTGACGCGCGGATGACCGACGCCAGGGCGTCCTCACGTCCCGCGCCGCCTCGGAGGATGTTGTACGTCAGCAGCGAAAACGACATCACGCGCCGGCCTTTTCGATGAGCGTGAGATAGGGCTGTCCCAGCAGGTCGCCACGGAGGAACATCACGATGTCGCGCGTCACCTGGATGTTCACCGGGCGGCCGACCATCGCCATCAGCCGCTCTCGAAGCGGCACCAGAGCAGGTGCGATGTCGGGGTCGTCGTCGCTGAGCGGTTTGCTGTGCAGACCGGGAACGAAGAAGCCGTCGAGCGAGTACAGCTCCAGAAGGTCCGGCCCCACGAGGGTCAGGTCGATGTCACTTGTGCCCGGGCCATCGGCGTCAAACGGCGCGCCGTCCTTCCATCGCACACCGCTCACGGCGCTTCCGCGAAGCACGGCACTGGTTGACGGGGGCAGCATCGCGCGCACGACATCGCGGAACTCCTCGAGCCGGTCCTGGTCGCCGCCGAACACGAGGCCGAGGACGTTGTTTCGCATCGCCGCTTCACTCAACGACGTGTTCTGCACGCTGCCAGCTTCTCCAAAGGGCATGCCAGCCACGACGGCTGAGCAGGAGCCGCTGGCATCGTCTTTGCTGTCCACCAGCGCCGGAGAGCGACATGCGGACTGACGAATCTCTGCGATATCTCGCGACCCAGGACATCGACAACGTCGCAAACGATGCCAGCGTCACGGTTGAGTCGGCTGACGGCGCCGAATTGGGGCGCCTTGACGGCTTCATGGTGGATGCCAAGCTGCAGACGTTGCGGTATTACGTGGTGAGCCGGTTTGGAGACTGGGGCATGAAGCTTGGCCTGGTGCCATTTGTGCCCGGTTGTCTTGACGCCGAACACGGCGTGCTGCGGCTCCTGGACCGTGCGACGGCGCAGCCACTCGGCTAGGACGTGTCTGCCCGGCAGACATTCAGGTAGAACCTGCGCAATGACGCGGCTGGCGCACACTGCCGCCGTGGCGATCCTCGCGCTGGTGTGCGCAACCAGCTGCGATCGTCCTGACGACCCTCCTTCACGTCCCCCTGCCGTCACCGAGGTCGACACCAAGGGCGTCCCTTCCGGCTTTCTGGCTCTGCCATCACGAGCAGACTCGGTCAAGTTCGCCGTGATTGGCGACAGCGGCCGCGGATGGGGGCCACAGCACGACGTGGCTCGCCGGATGGCTGAGTATCGCGAGCGATTTCCGTTTGCCTTCGTGTTGATGGCCGGCGACAACATCTATCAAGGGCCGGCCACGCCCGACGACTACCGCGTGAAGTTCGAGGAGCCCTACGCGGCGCTGCTGGCGGAGGGCGTCAAGTTCTACGCGGTCCTTGGCAACCACGACGATCCCGACCAGCGCAACTACCCGGCCTTCCACATGGCGGGACACCGGTATTACACGTTCGCGCCGCCCGCAAACGCACTCGCAGGTCTGGTGACCGACGTGCGGATCTTCGCACTCGACACCACCGACTTCGACGATGCGCAGCAGGAGTGGCTTGCCGACCAGCTCTCACAGTCTGACGCGCGCTGGAAGATCGTCGTGATGCACCACCCGCTGTACTCCTCGGGCCGCTACAGCCTGCAGGCGCGCCTGTTCCGCTGGCAGGTCGAGTCGCTGCTGGTCGACCACGGCGCCGACGTCGTCTTCTCGGGTCACGAGCACATCTACCAGCGCAGCCGTCTGCAGCGCGGCGTCCAGTACTTCATCACCGGCGGGGCCGGGTCGCTCCGCCGCGGCGACGGCCGCGAGACGCCCGCGATCGCCCGCAGCTTCGATGGCGATTTTCACTTCATGCTGATCGAGATCGCCGACGACGCGATGTACTTCCAGGCCATCACGCGAGCCGGCGTGACGGTGGATGCCGGAGTCCTGAAGCAAGAGTGACGTTCGGCGTTACGACGGGCATGCGGGGCCCGACGCGATGCGCATGGACGCGCGCCTTGAAGAGCGCCGTCCACTCGCCGATCGTGCCGCCGTGTCGATCGAACCTGGCGCCGCGGAAGAGCGCTTCGATCTGGTCCACACGCAGCCGCGCCAGTCGATCGGCCAGGAACCGCCGGCCCTTTTCGGAGATCGTGGTGTCGGTGAAGGTCGCGCCGCCGTGGGGCAGAGTCTTCATGGTGATCGTGCATGACGCCCGGTCCTTCCAGATGGGCGCGTCCCGCCACCCGTCCAGATCGGCCTTCCTCGGGCCGAACGTGCCGCCGACGTCCTGCAGCATGGCCAGCGGCCTGGCGCATCGGCCGTCGCGCGCCGGCTTGCCGCTCAGGCACACCAGCCGCTGGTTTTCAGGCTTGTTGTCCCAGTGCGCCAGGAACACGGCCATCAACGTCAGGGCGTCGGCGTGGACGCGCGAGGCGGTTGGCACCGTGGCCAGTTCATGAAACGCCCAGCCGCGGCCCTGGGGCGTTTCGATCGACTCGCCCGAAAACTTGCGCTCTATCGACACCCACTCGAAGTCCACCGCCGAGTCGTAGTCCAGGCCGCGGGCGAACAGTTTCTCGGCGCCGGCCAGCGTCACGATCTTCAGCGTTGGAAACGGGAAATGCGGGCAACCGTAGCAGCGCACGCGCTCGACAAAGGACACACGGTCGGCCGCAAAGCCCAACGTCCGCAGCAGACGCGACGCGGCGACCTCACCGTACGGCTCGGGGCCGGAGTATTTCACCTTGACCACTTCGCCGTCGGGCAGTTCGCACTCGAACTTCGGCGTCAGGCCGTTGACCTCGTCCACCTTGAACCGGCAGCGCACCTGGCCTGGCAATGTGCCCGGTGTCCGGGCCAGATCGGCCGACTCGATCGGTGTCTGCGGCGGTTGCCACACGACCGCGCGCCGCAGCGCGTCCTTGCGGGCCGCTTCGGTCCACCCTGGCGTGTCGGCAGCGTGTGGCTGCTCGGTGACGCTGGCGCACACCAACGCGGCGGGCAGGGCGAAAGCGGCAACGCGATGGCGCATCAGCACGCATCCGGCTCCTGCAAACCGGATGCCCTGATGCTGAGGTCCCAACCTCTGCCGCTCTCGCCTCTCCCCCGTGGCGCTGCCCTCAGCGCCGCGCGGTAATCTCGTAAATGGCGCCGTGGCTCAACGAGACGATGAACAGGTTGCCGTTGGGGCCTGTCTGCACGTCGGTGCCGACGCCGAAGTTGCGCCCGACCAGGAGGCTCTCGCTTTCCGTGATCTCCCACTTGTGCAGGTTGTCGGCGACGCGATCGTTCAACCGGGGATCGTCGACGCCTACCCCTCGCCGGTTTCCCGTGATGTTGAACCGGAACAGGTGTCCGCCCTGCAGGAAGTCCCTCGCGCCCGCGACGAACAGATCGCCATCAAACTGCGGCCCGAGCGCGCCTCCGTCGACAAAGCCGATGCCGCCCGGCGCGACTTCGAACTTCCACGAGAACTCCGGCGCGCTGTAGTGCGCTCCCGGGAGCATGAAGAGCCGCGACAGCGCTTCGGCGGGCGAGTCGGCGATGTTGACGGGCGACCACCGCAGCTGCTGCAGCCCGAAGTACCCGTCAACGCGAATGGATCGGGCGGCGACGGCATCTCCGTCGTCTCGATGGCCTTGAACTGCGCGATGCGTTCGGGCGGACCCATGATCTGCGTCCAGCCGGAATTGAAGCCAGGACTGACGCGGTTGATCTCTGAAAAGGAGTCGTCGCCGTTCTCCTGCTCCCACAGCGCGCCGGACTTCGGATCGAAAGCCATCCCGAACGAGTTGCGCAATCCGTAGGCATAGATGCGCTGAACGGCCTCGCCCCCGGCTCCGCCCATCGCCGCACCGGCGGCGAAGAAGGGGTTGTCGGTCGGCGTCGAGCCGTCGTCGTTGAGTCGCAGGATCACCCCCGTGAGATGGTCTGGGCCTGGTTCGGGTCCGCCGAACTGGTCGTCCTGCCGCGCGTCGGCCCGCCAGGCCCGTCGACCAGATTCTGCAATTGCCCGCGCCTGCCGCTGTCGCCGATCACGACGTAGAGTTTCCCATCGGGGCCAAAACGCACGACGCCGCCGTCGTGATTGCCGCGCGCCGGCTGCTCCTCATCGCCCTGACCTGGCGGAATCGGACCGCCGTCGTTCTGGAACGCACGAAGCATCAGCAGGTTGTGATCGAACACGAGCGCGGACCGTCCCACGTGAATCGGTCCAGGCGGTGGCCGCGACGCGGGACCAGCAGGATATCGTCCTTCCCGTCGGTGTCGGGCAGGAACATGTCCTCGTCGACGGCACTCCTCTACATCGGCAAGAACTCATCGGCAGGAGGGCCGGCCGTGCGGCAGGTCCAATACAGGTACACGCCCGGGTTGTCGGGAAAATCCGGATGAAGCGCGATGCCCAGCAGCCCGCGCTCGGACGGTTGTTGACGCCGAGGTCCAGGACATCGGTTTCGCCGATCTCGCCGTCGGTGACGCGCCGTACCCGGCCGCTGTTCTTCTCGAGGACCAGCAAATCGTCTTCGTCGAGGAACGCGATGGCGATTGGCAGTTCGAGCCCCGAGACGAGTGTTTGCACACGGAGAGCGGGATTCAGCATTTCGGGCCCGGCGTCCTGGGCATCGGCGAGGTTGAGGTGGCCAATGGACGTGACGGCCACGAGTCCGGCAATCGCCGCAGTACACATGTGTCGCACCTGCATCGTCGTGACTCCCCACGGGGCGCGGTGAGTCGCAGCGCAAGAGCGATACCAGGAGGCCAGTCCACGAGTCGCTGTGGCGGACACGATGCGCTCTTCCCGCTGGGTTTCTTTCGAGGTAAGGCGATTTCTCTCGACGTAACGGAGAGCTCGACGATGTGCGATCCGCACGCGAATGTCGCGCGAGGATGTGTTGACGGGATTGGAACGACTACTCGCCCAGCAGCGCCGCGACAATCGCGCGCCGCTCGTCGTCGAGCGCACCCGTGGCTGGCGGCTTTCCGGCGCGGCGGTACCAGTAGTGCGCGTTGCCGATGTCGCCCTCCTTGCGGTGGAGGTAGCCGTGGACCCACGCGCCGTCGGTTGTCTCCACGTCCTGCGCGAGCGTGTGCGCGGCTTCCCAGTCGCCCGTGGCATCGTGCCACAGGGCTCTCACGAGCGGCGCTGTGCCGGTCGGAAGGGGACGCCGTGCGGCGACGGCGGCGTCGAAGTCGTTCAGCGTCATGCCGCCATTATTGGACGTCGCGAGTCAATCGCAGGCCAGTGTCCGCTTTCAAGGCACCTCAGCGGTACTCCGTCAGGCAGCTAACTCCTTTCGTTGCATCACTCCCAGGCGGCACGCGGCTCGCATTGTCAATTGACAGGCGAGTCGCCCCAACTCGACCGGGAGGAGAGCAATGCGACGGCAATTGATCTGGATGCAGGCGGCGCTGTGTGCCGTGACGTTCTCGATGGCGGCTCCGGTGCTGGCACGTGCGGACAACGGACAGCCACCGCCGCATGCGCAGGCACACGGGCACGACAAGGACGAAAGGACAAGGACAAGGACAAGGACAAGGACAAGGACAAGGACAAGGACAAGCAGGCCAGGTCGAACGAGCGCGCCTGGAATCGAGCGCTTTCGCGGTCTCGACCGCAACCGGAACAACGTCGTGAGCCGCGCGGAGTGGAACGGCGACAATCGCTCGTTTGCCAACCACGACTGGAATCGCGACGGCGTGCTGTCTGGCGACGAACTGCGTCGCGGGCGCGACGCGCCCGACGGCGGCACGGCCGGTGCCGCCCCCTTCGCGGCCCCGCACCGACCCCGACGAGGTCCTCTTCGCGCGCAGGGACATCAACCGCGACAACGTCGTCTCGCGCAGCGAGTTTGTGGGGACTACGAGCACGTTCAATCGCCTGGACTTCAACAAGGACGGCGTGCTGAGCCCCTATGAGTACGGCGTGGGCCGATAGCAACCTCCCAGCCTGAACGCCGGGCGCCCGGGTTCCCAGCGGCGGACGCGACACGTCCCACGTTCGGACACCCGGGCGCATCCGCCCCGCACAAACCGCAGGAAACACGCCACTTTCCGGGCCGGCCGGCCGGCGCAGCCTGGCACACCGCTCGCACATCGCTGGCCTCGAGCGGAGGCAGCGATGTCTGACATCGTGCGGGACATGCGGATGGCGGCGCGGCGGTTGCGCCAGGCGCCTGGGTTTGCCTCCGTCGCGGTGCTGACGCTCGCACTGGGCATCGCGGCGACAAGCGCGATCTTCTCCGTCGTGGACGCGGTGGTGCTGCGTCCGCTGCCGTACGACCACGCCGATCGGCTCGTGCGGATCACCGCCGATCTGCAGCGGCTGGGCGTGTCCGACATCGGCTTGTCGGCCTCGGAGCTGTTCGACTACCGCGATCGCACCGACCTGTTCGACGACATCACGGGCATCTGGCCCATCACCGCGAACCTGACCGGGTCGTCGCGCCCCGAGCGCGTGGAGACGGTCCTTGCCGGGCCGACCTACTTCCAGATGCTCGGCACGCGGCCGCAACTGGGCCGGCTGTTTGGCCCGCAGGACTACCACACGGGCATTGCCACGGTCGTCGTGATCAGCGACGGCCTGTGGCGGCGGGGCTTCGGCGCCGACCCTCGCGTGATCGGACGGAAGATCCGCATCGACAACGACGCCTACGAGATCGTCGGCGTCACGCCGCAGTCTTTCCGCCATCCCAGCGTGACGCTTGAAACCGACGTCGAGGTGTGGGCGCCGGCCGGCTGGATCACCGCACCGTTTCCCGAACCGGCACATGGCCGCCGTTTCCTGCCAGCCGCCATCGCGCGGCTGAAGCCAGGCGTGACGGTCGCGGCCGCCGAGGCGCGCCTGGAGGCGCTTGGCGTCGAGCTCCGGCGCAGCTACCCGTCGGACTATCCCGAGCGTACCGGCTGGACACCGCGCGTGCTGCCACTGAAGCAGGACCTGATTGCTTCGGCGCGGCAATCGCTGCTGATTGTGATGGCGGCCGTCGTGCTGGTGCTGCTCATCGGGTGTGTGAACATCGCCAACCTGCAACTGGCACGTGCCGCCGGGCGCGAGCGCGACGTGGCCGTCAGGCGCGCACTGGGTGCCAGCCCCGCGCGCATCGTGCGCGAGCACCTGATCGAGAGCCTGGTGATTGCGGCGCTCGGCGGCGGCGTCGGGCTGGTGCTCACGCTCTGGACGCTGGACCTGGTGCTGCAGCTGGCTCCCAACACCTTGCCGCGCCGATCCGAAGTCGGTTTGAACTGGACCATCGTGGCGTTCAATGCCGGCGCGTCGCTGCTGACAGGTGTGCTGTTTGGATTGGCGCCCGCGTTGCAGTCCGCCCGCACGAAAATCCACGATGTGCTCAAGGGCGGGCGCGCCGCCGGCAACCGCGAGCGCAGCCGCGCACGCCGCGTGCTCATCGTCGCCGAGTTCGCGATTGCCGTGGTGTTGCTCGTGGCCGGCGCGCTGCTCGTGCGCAGCTTCTGGAGCCTGCAGAACGTGCCGTCGGGATTCGATCCGCGCGGCGTGACCGTGGCGCGCGTGTGGCTGCCGCAGCCCAACGACCCATCAACCGGCCCGTACCTTTCCCAGCAGGCACGTGCGCGGTTCTTCCGCGACCTCCTCGCCCGGCTCGCACCGGTCACCGAGCGCGCCGGCTTGTCGACGGGGTTGCCGCTTGCAACCAACATTTTCACGAACTTCCGCGTCGAAGGGTGGCCTGACGATGCCACCGAAGTGGGCACGGCCAGGCCCTGGTTTGTCGCCGGCGACTACTTCGGCACGCTCGGCGTGCCCCTGGTGCGTGGGCGCGCCCTCGACGAACACGACGACGCGGACCACCCGCGTGTGATCGTGGTCAACGAGACGATGGCGCGCACGTACTGGCCGAATCAGGACGCGGTCGGCAAACGCATCCAGCAGGTCGGACGCGACGGCCGGCCCGGCATCGGGCCCGCCAACTGGATCACGGTCGTCGGCATCATCGGCGACGTGCGCGCCGATGGCCTGGATCGCCCCGTGTCCCCGCAGATGTACGGCTCGCTGTGGCAGTTCTCGAGCCTCAACGTCGGCGTCGTCATGAAAACGCGACCAGGCGTGAGTGCCGAGGATGTGCTGCGCCGCGAGGTAAAGGCAGTGGACGCGGAGCTGCCGGTCTATGCCGTCCGGCCGTTCGACGAGGTGCTCGCCACGAGCAACGCGACCCGGCGCTTCGTGATGCTGCTTGTCGGGCTCTTCGGCGTTGCCGCGATGCTGCTGGCCGCGCTGGGGATCTACGGCGTGATTGCGTACGCCGTCAGCCAGCAGCAACGAGAGATCGGCATCCGCATCGCGCTCGGAGCACGGCCTGGCTCGGTGGTCCGAATGGTCCTGGCCGACGGGCTGCGGCTCACGCTGGTCGGCGTGGCCTGCGGCGTGGTCGGTGCGCTCGCGACGACGCGCGTGCTGGCGGGGCTGCTCTTCGGCGTCGGCGCCAGCGACCCGGCGACGTTTGCCGGGATCGTGGTGGTCCTGGCATTGGTCGCGCTGGCGGCGTGCTGGCTTCCCGCCCGCCGTGCCGCAAAGGTCAGCCCGCTGGTCGCGCTGCGGTCCGAGTAACAGCGCTCGTTCGAGGCGGCTGGTCGAGCTCGGTCGGGCGTAAGAAGTACCCGCACGCCAGGCTTTGGTACTCAGCGATTGCCGTGAACATGGGCACCGCGGCCGCATTCTGCTTAGAGCGGACGGCCTGGATGCTGGCCCGAACCTTGCCCCTCGTACTCCGATCCCCGGAGGGTTCGCCATGAGAGCACGTAGTCCGATCCTCGCCATCTGTGCCATTGCGGCCTTGTCGGTGCTTGGCTGCGACAAGATGGGCGCCGGCCGAGACGCTTCGGCGCCCGAGGTGGCCCAGGTCATCAGCGGCGAGTTGAGAACCGTCGATGCCGACGCGAGGACGTTCGTTGTCCGCGCAGATGATGGAACCGAGCACTCGTTCAGGTATACGGACACCACCGACGTCACAGGTGGTTCGTCCGTGCAGGGCCTGGCGAGCAGCGAGGGCGACCGTGTGCGCGTGAGTTATCGCGAACTGCCGCCTTCGAGCGACAGCACGGCCCCCATCGTCATCGAGGCCACGAGAATAGAGATGGTGTCGGCCCCGGCCCAGCCGACGACCCCGGCCCAATAGGCGCCGGCATACGACTGACCGCTTCTGCCTACGCGTCCGTGCGAAGCGCGACGACCGGGTCGACGCGTGACGCACGGCGCGCCGGCAGATAGGTGGCCACCAGGGCCACGGTGCCGAGTACGAGCGACACCGCGACGTAGGTGACCGGGTCCATCGGACCGACTCCGAAGAGCAGCGTCGACATCAGCCGCGTGAGCGCCATGGCGGCGGCGAGGCCAAGCACCAGACCGATGGCCACCAGCTTCAGGCCGTGTCCAACGAATAGTCGCCGCACGTCGGAGGCTTGCGCGCCAAGCGCCATCCTCACGCCGATCTCGCGAGTGCGCTGAGCGGCGATGTAGGCGATGACGCCGTAGATGCCCACCACGCCCGAGCAACAGCGCAACGGCGGCCGCGATCCCGAGCATCGTCAGCGCAAATGAGGTCTGCGCCATCGAGCCTGCGCGGATCTCGGCAAGCGATCGGGGATTGGCGACCGGCAGGTTGGCGTTGACCGACCAGACGGCCTGCTGCAGTTCTCGAAGCAACGCCGCTGACTTGGCGCGGTCCGAGCGGACGACATAGCCCATGTTGCGATTGACGTACGTTCCCATGTCCCAGAACTTGTCCACCGCCATCGGCCAGTAGACGGTGGCGGGCGCAGGCAGATGCACGCCGTCGTCGCGCTCGTCGCCGACGACCCCGACGACCTCGCGCCACGGATTTGCCGGGCTGTTGCGCACACGCTTGCCGATGGCCTCGCCCGGCGTCTTCCAGTATTCGCGGGCCAGCTTCTCCGAGAGCACCACGACTGGCAGGCGCTGATACGCGTCATTCCAGGTCAGCAGGCGTCCGGCAATCAACCGGTTGCCCATTGTCTCGACGTAGCCAGGGCCGACCCATTTGTATCGACGGATGGGAGGAACGGCCCCGTCCTCGGGAGTGATGCCCTCGGCGAAGACGGGGTCGTTGCTGTTCGAGCCGTCCATCGCGATGGCGCTGCTCAGGCCGACGGACCTGACGCCGGGCACACGCGCCAACTGCTCGGCGATTTGCTGATGCGTGCGAACGACCTGATCGGAATCGGCGACGACGGCGTCCGGCACCGAGATCCGGAAGGTCTGCACCTGTTCCGGATCGCGGAAGCCCGGATCGACCGCCCGCATCGCCTGGAAGCTCCGAATCATCAGCCCCGAGACGACCAGCAGCACCAGCGCCAGTGCTATCTCGGCGACCACCAGCGTGTTGCGCGCGCGATGCCGGCTCGGACCCTCGCTGGCGGAGCGTCCACCCTCCTTGAGGGCGGTGACGCTCGGCTCGCCGAACCGAAGGACGGGAATGAGGCCGAAGAGCAGCCCAGCCAGCAGCGAGATCACGAGCGTGAAGAGCAGGACGACGCCATTGATCTCGATTTCGTTGAGACGCGGCAGACCGTCGGGCGCGGACCACACGAGCAGCGCCAGGCCGCCGCGCGCGACCGCAACGCCGAGTACGCCGCCCAGCAGACCGAGCGCGACGCTTTCCGACAGCAGCGAGCGCGCGATCTGGCCGCGGCTGGCGCCAAGCGCCGTGCGGATGGCAAACTCCTGGTGCCGGCTCTCCGCGCGCACGAGACACAGATTCGCGACGTTCGCGCACGCGATGAGCAGCACCATCCCTACGGTGCCCAGCAGGATCCACAGCATCTTGCCGACATCCCCGACGGCGTCCTGCACCAGGGGATAGACAAAGGGCGCCATCTTCAGGTCGTCGTACATCTTCCGCGTGAAACCCGGCGGCAGCGGGTAGTGGTCGGGAATGCCCGGCAGCAGCCGGCCAACGTCGGCGTTGGCCTGGTCCAGCGTCACGCCGGGCTTGAGGCGTGCCATCCCCTGATAGCTGAAGTTGCCGATGAAGATCTTCGTGCGATCGAACTGCAAGGGCAGGACGATTGACGGGTTCTCGTTGAGGAAGCGAAACGTCGCCGGCAGCACGCCGACGATCTCGAGCGGCTCGCCGTCCACCGTCATCGATTGCCCGACGACGTCCGAGCCGCCGAATCGGCGCTGCCAGTAGCCGTGGGTCAGGATGACGCGGCGCGGCGTCCCAGGCGAGTCATCGGCCCTGCTGAACAGGCGGCCTCTGGCGGGGACCACGCCAAGCAGCGGCAGCGTGCCGTCGGTGACCAGCAACGCTCCGACGCGTTCGGGTTCCCCGCGTCCGGTGATGGACACCGCGTTGGTAGTCCAGATGCCGATGTCCTGGAAGACGCGGCCGTCGTCGCGAACCGTCAAGTAGGTCGATGGACTCTGGTTGAGTTTCTCGATGCCAAGACTTGGCGCGCGGTGCCAGACGGCCACGAGCCGCTCGGGCTCGGCAAACGGCAGCGGCTTCAGGAGCACGCCGTAGACGACGCTGAAAATCGCGGTGTTGGCGCCGATGCCGACGGCCAGGGTCAGCAGCGTGACGGCGGTGAACAGGGGCGCGTGCAGCAGCCGGCGGAGGGCGAGGCGAGGGCCAGTCCAGGACATGCCGGGGTATACGGAGCGGCCGTTGCAGGCCGTTCCAGCCTCGAAGCCCTCGCAACGGCTGACCCACATCGGCGCGGTTCCTCGCATTGGACGACAGGAACGTCCCCGACTGGCGACTCAGGTAACCAATCGGGTCAGAACCTGTATTGCTCATTGGAGGGCCCATGCGAAGGATGGCTATCGTCGTGGCAATTGCGATCTGCGCCGTCGGCTGCGGTGACAAGTCCGATGGGACGCGTTCTGTCGGACCGTCACGCACGGTCGCGGCCATCAGCGTCGGACCGGACGCCAACAACCTGCTGCGCATCGGCATCGAGCAGGTCTACGCAGCGACCGTTCGCTGGAGCGACGGCTCGACGACCAGCGAAGCGGTGTCCTGGCGCAGCGACGCGCCCCTGGTCGCCACTATCGACAACGGCGGACGCGCCCGTGGCATCGACACTGGAGAGGCGACCCTCGTGGCCGCCCACCAGGGGAGTGAGGGCGTCCTGCGGATCCGTGTCCTGCCGAACTACGACGGTGGCTGGACCGGTGCAGCGGTCGTACGCACGTGCCGTGAGACGGGCGACTGGCTGGGGTCGGATGTCTGTCGTGACCTTCGAGCCTTCGGCCAGCTGCCGACGATCCTCGCGGTGACACAAGACCGCGACCGCCTCTCGGGAACGCTCACGCTGGACGACATCGAGGCCGCTATCGCCGACGGCACGATTCGTAACGATGGGACGGCGTCGCTGACGGCTCGACTGGTCGATTCCGACCAGGGTTTGACGCTGACCATTGCGTTCGAGCCCGTCGAGCTCAGGGTCCGGGGCGACAACATGAGCGGCACGCTCACGATGACGGCGACCGCCTCAGGTCTCGAGGGGGACTTCAAGGCAGATTTCGAGCTGCCTCAGCTCCTGCGGAGCGTCGCGGGGCTGCAGGCCCAACGCGGCACGCAGGTCGGCGGTCTCCGAGCTCTGCTCTCGCGAAATCCGCCGGCGCGCTAGTGGCGATGGGGTAGTGCTGAGTGGAGGACGCCTTCTCCACTCAGCACTACTTGCTGTTCCAGTATGCGTTTTGTCCCACGTAGTCGTCGTCGGGGAAGCTGGCCAGGATGGTCCGCCTGGTCACGAGCGGGTCGATCACGCCGTTTGTCTTCATCAGGACCTTGCCACCCGGCGCGATGACCATCGAATACGGAACGCCGCCGTTCCACTCGGGATCGAACGCCTTGATCAGCTCGTACGGGTCCATCGTGGCCGACAGCAGGTTGCGTGACGAGGCGTGCTGTCCCTCGAGAAACCTGCGCACGCCCTTTTCCTCGTCCGGGTAGTTGATGCTGACGGTGACCAGGTCGAACGGCCGCTTGCGATACATCCGGTAGATCGTCTGGAGCTCCGGAAACTCCGCCGTGCACGGCGCGCACCACGTGGCCCAGAAGTTCACCAGGATGGTCTTGTCGGTCGCATTCTTGCGGAGCGCCTGTATACCTGCCACGTCGACCTTTTCGAGCGGCACTGCCTCTTTCTCGATCGCGCGCTGCTCGGCGTCGTGCAGCGTCGCCTTGTCCAGCCACTTCACCGAGCAGCCCACCGTCGGGGTCTTCTCGACGGCGACCGTGCCCCCGGCGAGCACGGTGTCGATGGCATTTCTTGCGTCCGGCACCTTCGCGTACGCCTCGCGCGGGTTGCTGTCGATGCGCCCCTGGTAGCGCAGGCGCCGCTGCTGGTCGAACACGAAGACGTGCGGCGTTGCGGCCGGCCCGTACTTCCGCGAGATCTCCTGCGTCTCGCCGTCGTAGAGGAACGGGAAGTTGAACTTGCGGTGTTCGGCGCGCACCTTCATGTCGTCGAGCGAGTCGCCCAGGTCGGTGTATCCCATCTCGTCGAGCCGAAGCGCCTTGGCGCTGTTTGGCTGGATGACGGCGAAGGCGACGCCCCTGGGCTGGTAGTCCGCCACGAGCTGCTTCATTCGCGCTTCGTACACTTCGGCGGTGGGGCAGTGGACCGCCGTGAAGATCACGACCAGCACCGGGCTTTTCGAAAAGCTCGCCAGTGAGTACGTCTTGCCGTCCACGCCCGGCAGCGAGAAGTCTGGCGCCTCGGCGCCAATTGCAAGCGGAGCCGGCACGTCGGCGGCGCGTGGTGAGCGCGACCAGCGCCACGGCCAGTCCGGCCAGCAGGCAGACACTCAGGCGACGGGCAGCAGGTCGTGGCATGGTCGTTGTTCCTTTGCTAGGAAGTCGGTCGCAGGTACTGAAGGTCCCCCGGCGCGCTCGAACGCCTCGCGCGCCTGCGCGGTGCCCGCCTCGGATCTGGCCAGCAGCCGCTCGAAACGCTCGCTCGATCGCGCGGCGTCCCAGAAGGGATCCTGGCGAAGCGAGGACGGGCAATAGTAGCCGCCGGTGACCGTCCGCTCCAACGCGTCGAGTGCAAGGTCGAGCGCCCCGGCGCGCGCCACGAACGCCGACACGCAGAAGTAGCCTTCCGGATCGGCAAATCCACTGTCGACCATTTGCTGCATCCTGGGTGGCAGCCCCTCGAGGTCGCCGTCGATCGCCAGGCGATAGGTGCCAGAGATCAGGCGAACAACCTCGAGCGGGCTGGCGTGCTCCAGCTGATCGAGCATCGGGCGTGCGATGTCGAGTTCGCCGAGACGCATCCGGGAGATGGATGTCGCAAATGGCATGCTGGCGTTGTCGGTCTCGATCGCCCGCGCGTAGTCGCCGCGCACGTAGTACGTGTAGGCGACGCTCGTGCGCGTCGCCGGATCGAGGCGGCACACCTGTTCGTATGCGGCGAGCGACTCGTCGAGCAGCCCGCAATAGCGGCACGTAGTGACCAGCCCGGCGAAGCAGCTCCGGATCCGATCGCCGCGACCGGGCTCTGGTGAGCAGCCGCACCATCGCGTCACGGGCGCGTCCGGTTTCCGCCTCGAGGTGTGCGTACAGATAGTGCGCCGTGGCCAGATCGGGGTTGAGGGCGAGCGCGCGTTCGAAGGCGCGCTCCGCGCGCACGAACTCCTGGTGGCGCGACGGACCGCCGCCGCCGAACTTCGCGATGACGCGCAGCGTGCGGCCCAGCCGCGCCCACGCCGGGGCGTAGCCCGGGTCGAGCGCGACCGCGCGCTCGTACAAGATCGCGCACCTCCAGCCACTGCGACGAGTCGGCGGCCATCTTGTTGCCGCGCAGGAACAGCTCGTAGGCCTCGGCGCTGGCCGGCACGTCCTGCCGCAGCGTCCGGTGGTCGTGGGCCGACAGCGGAACGTGCAGGGCGGAGACGATGGCGTGGGTCAGCGCGTCCTGGAGCTGGAAGAGATCGTGGATCGGCGCCTGGATGGTGTGCGACCACAACAGCGAGCCCTCCGGGACCGCCACCAGTTGCGCCGACACGCGCACCTCGTTGCCCGCGCGCAGGAGCGAGCCGGTGACGACCGCGTCGACCTGCACCTGCCGGGCCAGGGCCGGCAGGTCGGGTCCGCTCGGCGTCGCCGGTCCCGCCGACAGGCTCGACCGCACGATCGACGGACTCCAGGCCCGACAGCGCCGACGAGACCGCGTCGGGCAGGCTGAAGGCGAGAAAATCCGTGTCCGGAGTCCGGCCGCAGCAGCCGGAAGGGGAGGACGATCAGCCGCGTCAGGGCGGCGCGCGTTCTGGACCGGGATCGTCATCTCGACGGTGTCCGTCGACGAGCCGGCGCGCAGCGCCGTGCGCAAGCGCCGCCGCGTTCGCGGGCCGGATGCGCCGGGTCCTTGGAAAGTGCTTGCCGCACCGCCTGCTCGAAGTCGGGCGGGCGCCGTGCCTGGCGGCAGCGCCGGCGGATCCTCGAACGCCACGGCATGCAGGATGTCCACCAGCGTCGGCGCGTCAAACGCCGCGCGCCCGGCGAGCATCTCGTAGATCACGGCGCCGGCCGCGAAGATGTCCGAGCGATGGTCCACGGCCTGCCCGCGGAGCTGCTCGGGCGCCAGGTACCTCGGCGTGCCGACGACCAGGCCCTGCTGCGTCAGCCGTGTGTCGACGGCTTCGGCCGGGCCGACGTCACGCGCCAGGCCGAAGTCGAGCAGCTTCACGCCGTGCCGCGTGAGAAAGATGTTGGCCGGCTTGAGGTCCCGGTGGATGAGCCCTCGCTCGTGCACGGCGGCCAGCGTCTCGACGACGGTCAGCGCAATCGGTGAGGCTTCGTCGAAGGGAAGCGGTCCGCGCACGAGGCGGTCGGCGAGCGACTCGCCATCGAGCAACTCCATCACCAGGTAGTCCACGCCGTCCTGGTGGCCGACGTCGTGGATGGCGCAGATGTGCGGGTGGTTCAGCGCGGCGATGGCGCGCGCTTCGCGCTCGAACCGGACGCGGCGTTCGCGGTCCGTCGAGACGTCGGAGGGCAGGACCTTGATGGCGACACTGCGGCCCAGCCGGCGATCGTCGGCCCGATAGACCTCGCCCATCCCGCCCTTGCCGAGCGGGCCGACGATCTGGTACGGGCCGAGTTGGGTGCCGGGCAGAAGGCTCATGGACGATCCAATTATTCACGAATGAGAGGCGCGCGCGAGCCGAGGCGCCGACTACAATCGCACACCCCATGCCCGCGCCGCCGCTCCCCGTCCTCCAGAACCCCTCGCTTGTTCGCGGACTCGGCCCGGTGGGTGCGACCGCCATGATCGTGGCCGGCATCATGGGCACGGGAGTATTTCTCAAGGCGCGGGTGATGACCTGCAACGTCGATCAGCCGTGGCTGGTGATGGCGGTGTGGATCGTCGCCGGCCTGCTCGCGATTGGCCGGCGCCCTGACCTACGCCGAGCTGAGCGCGATGATGCCGCGCGCCGGGGGTGAATATGTCTTCATCAGCGAGGCGTACGGCCGGCTGGCCGGCTTCCTGTTCGGGTGGATGCGCTTCTTCATCGGCAACACCGGGGGCATGGCGGCGCTGGCGTTCGGCCTCGGGATCTTCCTGAACGTGGTGACCGGGGGTGCGCTGAGCACCACGCTTGTCGAGGGGCGCCTTGGCATGGTGCCCGTCTCGATCGACGGCATCAAGGCCGTCGCCATCGCCGCCATCGCCGTCGCCACCGCCATCAACTTCGCCGCCGTTTCGGTTGGCGGCACCGTCGCCTCCATCTTCATGGCGCTCAAGGTGGTCTTCGTGCTGGGCATCGGCACGATAGCGCTGCTGTTTGGCCAGGGTGACTGGGCGCATCTGACGATGTCGGCCGCTGGCGGTGCGTGCGAAGGCGTGCCGGCCGACGCCCGCGGAGGGATGGCCGGCGCGGGGGCGGCGATGATGGCGGCGATGTGGGCCTACAACGGCTGGAACGAGATGACGTATGTCGCCGGCGAGGTCCGCAATCCAGGGCGCACGCTTCCGCGAGCACTGATCGGCGGGTTGAGCATCGTCGCCATGCTCTACGTGTTCGTCAACGCGACCTATTTCTATGTGCTGACCCCGGCCGAGGTCGCCAGCGTGTCGGCGGGATCCACGGTGGCCACCGATGTGGTCACGCACATCTTCGGCCAGGCCGCGTCGAGCCTGCTGGCAGGCCTGTTCGTGGTGTCGGTGTTCTGTTCCCTGCAAGTGACGACGATGCTGTGCGCGCGGGTGCCCTACGCGATGGCGCAGCACGGACTGTTCTTCGCGCCGCTGGGTCGCGTGTCGCCGCGCACGCGGGTGCCCATCCGTGCGTTGCTGGCGCAGGCGGTGTGGGCGAGCGTGCTCGTCGTCTCCGGCTCGTTCGACACGCTCACCGACTACGCGATGTTTGCGATCCTCGCGTTTGTCGGCGATGGCCACCGCGTCGGTGTTCGTGTTCCGGCGTCGATGGCCGGAGGTCGAGCGGCCGTATCGCACGTGGGGCTACCCGGTCGTGCCGTTACTGGCGCTGGGCGTGACGTCGTGGCTGCTGATCAACTGCCTGGTGACGGCGCCGCACCAGGCGCTGGCGGGCCTGGCGTTGATGGCGCTGGGGCTGCCGTTCTACTGGTACTGGTCGACGGGGCTGAAAATGGTTCACCTCCACTACCGCTCACAAGGCCCTGCCACCGGCGAGGCCATCGTCCTGCTGCATGGCTGGCCCGACTCATGTCACTCATACAGCCGGGTGATGCCACTGATTCCGACGCGCTATCGCGCGATCGCACCGGACCTCCGTGGGTTCGGCGACTCGGAGAAGCCCGAGACCGGTTACACCATCCCCGAACTCGCGGCCGATGTCGTGGCGCTGCTCGACGCACTCGGGATCGAGCGTGCGACCGTCGTCGGCCATTCCTTCGGCAGCTTCGTCGCCCGCCGTGTCGCAGAAGCCAGCCCCGGCCGCGTCTCGAGGCTCGTGCTGATCGGGTCGGGATTCAGAGCCTGCCAATGAAGTCACGCGGAGCGTGATCGACGAGCTTCGGACGCTGCCCGACCCGGTGCCAGAGTCGTTTGCCCGTGCGTTCCAGGCCAGCACGATCCACATCCCGTTGGCCGGCGGATTCTTCGACGAGCTCCTTGCCGAAAGCCTCAAGCTGCCGTCACGGCTCTGGTCCCGGCTGCTGTCCGGACTCCTGGCGTTCGACGACGTGGAGGCGCTCGGACACGTGCGATGTCCGACGCTGCTGCTGTGGGGCGATCGCGATGCGCTCTTCTCGCGCGCGGATCAGGACCAGCTCCTTGCCGCGCTTCCCGATGCGCGCCTGCGCATCTACGAGGACACGGGGCACTGCCCAAACTGGGAGCGCCCCGAAGCGGTGGCCACCGACATCGTGAGCTTCGTCGAGGCGAGGTCGGCCGAGGGCAGGCAATCATGACATCGGCGCTCGCGTTGCTGGTCGTCGCCGGCCTCCTGCACGCCGGTCAGGCCGTTGCTCCGGCTCAGTCCCCGGCCGATCGACCGGCGCCTCGAACCGACGCCAACTCCATGGCCGCGCACGAGGAGCTGCTGGCAAAGGCCCGGAGCGGCCGCATCGACGTCTACTTCGTCGGCGACTCGATCGTCAGGCGCTGGGGCGCAACCGACTACCCGGACCTGCTTGCCCATTGGCAAGCCAACTTCTTCGGCTGGAACGGCGGCAATTTCGGTTGGGGCGCGGACCGCATCGAAAACATCCTCTGGCGGCTCGAGAACGGCGAGCTGGACGGCGTGAATCCGAAGGTCATCGTCGTGCTGGCCGGCACCAACAACGTCGGGTCGGAGCCGGGCGACGAGGACAAAGTCGCGAACATCACGCGAGGGCTCGAGGCGATCCGCGATGTCTGCCGCCGCAAGGCGCCGAAAGCGACCATCGTGCTGACCGCGATCTTCCCGCGCAACGACAACATGGCGGTGATGCCGGAGATCGACCGCATCAATCGCAATCTCAAGGTCCTGGCCGGCGGCGCCGCGTGCGCTACCTGAACATCAACGACAAGCTGGCCGATGCCGAGGGCCGGCTCTTCGACGGGATGATGAACGAGCGCGACAAACTGCACCCGACGCTGAAGGGATATCAGGTGTGGGCCGACGCGCTGAGGCCGCTGCTTCACCGAGTTGCTGGGCCCGCCCGCCGCAACCGATGCGGCACCGCCGCCCACCGGCGATCCCAGCGCGCGAACAGATAGCCTTCCGGGGGGTGAACAGGAATCCTCACTTCCAAGGCATAGCGCTCGGCGGATAGTCCTGGACGATGCCCTTCAGCTTCACGGTGCGTTCGAGCTCCTCCAGCGTCGTCGGCATGAAGGCCGTGAAGTTCTCGAATCCCGTCGCGGTCACCACGCCGACGTCTTCGTAGCGCATGTAGAGCACGTACTCTCCGCCGGCATCCTTCATCCGCAGTTGCGGGTCGATCGAGAAGACCTGGCCGACGCGCAGCGGATTCGGGCGGCCGCCGACGTCGTGCACGGCCAGGCCGACCGGGTGAGAGAACACGCCGCCGCCGGTGCGCACCATCTCGCGCGCGGCCTGCTCGTGCTCGGGCCTGCACGAACGTCCACCGCGCGAACACCGGCTCCATCGCCGCAGCCGCTTCCTCCATCACCTGCTGCGAGCTCACGCCAGGCCTGATGCGCGAGACGATCGCGTTTCGATACTCCAGGATGATCCCGAGCAGCGCTCGCTGTTCTGGCGTGAACGTGCCGCTGACCGGCCACATGCGGCCGATGTCGCTCGTGTAGTAACGAAAGTCTGGCGCGTAGTCCATCAGCACCAGGTCTCCGGCCTTCAGCTCGCCGGTGTTCCGGAAGTAGTGCATGTTGAGGATGTTGCCCATGCCGGCCGCCGTGATCGACCGGTAGCCGTCCAGGCGCGCGCCGTTGGCCAGAAACACATACCGCGCCGCCGCGTCCAGGTGGTACTCGTAGACGCCGGGCTCGGTCGCCTTCATCGCCTCGACCAGGCCGAGCGCCGCGATTTGCGAGGCACGCCGGATCAGGTCGATCTCGCGCGGGCTCTTCACGCTTCGCAGCTCGTCGAGCGCTGGGCGTCAGGTCCCGCACTTCGGCGCCCAGCCGCGTCTGCAGCAAGTGCACGAAGTTCATCTCTTCCGAGGGTCGCTGGTCCCAGTAGTCGGCTACTTGTGCCCTGGCAGCGCTCACAGCCTCGCCGCGGCTGACGGCGTAGTTTTCCGCCGGCGCAAACGGCGTGTAGATCACCAGTCGCCCACCGCGCTTGGCCGGCGCGTTCGACGCAGGCGGGGACGGCCAGTTCTCACGCATGGCCTCAATCGGCTGCACCTGGTCGACGCCCGTCAGCCGTCTGACCAGTTCCGCGTCGTCTGCCGAGAGCACGCGTCCCTCGGCGGCCTCCAGCCGTGCGTTCCGTCGAGGCAGATACAAGACCGCGGTGCGACTGCGGCCATCGAGCATCAAGTACGCGCCGGGCGTCTCCACCCCGCACAGGTAATAGAACTCGTTATTCTGGCGGGGGAACATGAACCCCGTCGTCATGCCCACGCCCTGGACGACGGCCACCGCGTCGGCGCCGATGTGGTCGTAGATCCGGGCCCAGCGCGCCTTGAACTCGTCGGGCGGAAAATCGGTCTGGTAGGGTGGGTCGGCTTGAGCCTCGACGCGCGTCCATGGGCCAGACGACGAGAGCAGGACGGTGGCGAGGGCAATGGGCGCGAGCCACTTCCGGGTCCGGTGTCGCACGGGGCGGTCCTCCTGATGAGTTGTGGGCGTGTCGCGACGCAGGTCGACCGACGGTACGCTGTCGCGCGACGCGTTTCAAGCCAACCTGCCTGACGGTTGAACGGGCGATGGTACAGGGGGCATACTTGCCTCTCCCCGCACCGAACTCCGCCCCTGCCAATCGCCCCACGTAAGGAGCAATCCTGATGCGTCATCTCCACGGCTGGGCCGTGCTTCGTCTGGTTGCGGTGCTGTTGCTGCTTGTTCTCGGCAGCAGCTGCGGCGGTTCTCCGTCATCCCCCACGCCCTCCGACCCGCCGCGGGCAGTCGTCGTGGTGAGTGCCGTTGACGCCTCCGGCCAGCGCAACGGCGTGGGCTACGAGTATCCCATCACCGTTCACCTCCACGAACAGGCAGGGGTGGGTGCGACGATGGCGGCGCTGGAGCTGACGTTTCTCAAGGACGGCGGCGCGATTGGCCGTTTGACCTTACGCGATGCATTCATCGTCACGAGTCGCCTTGAACCCAGGGGAACCCTCAGCTCGCGGACCATCATTGCCGCGGACGAGAACGGTGGACCCTTCGCGACGGCCGTGCAGGCTGTCGTGAGCTTCACAGACGACAAGTCAAATACGGGAACGGCAAGTGGGACGGGGACGATCGCGCCGCTGGGGCCAGCCCCCTCCGCCCGTCACGTATCGGCTCTTTGGCACCGCGCTGAGGGACGCCGATAACAAGGGGCTGAGCGGCGCCGACCGTGACGGTTCTTACGTCGCCAAACGCGACCAGGCAAGTGTCGACAGGAGGCGACGGCAAGTACTCCATTCCCGCGCTGATTCCGGGGCCGTCGACCGTACGCTTCAGCGCGGCGGGGTACGAGTCGCCAGACCTCCGTCACACTTTCGAAGGACTTGCTGCTCGACGTGAAACTGAAAGTTCTATAGTCACACCATGCTGAAACATCTTCTGGTTGCGGCGCTGGCGGCCGTGACGGGGTTTACAGAGATGGCAGAACCGGCCCGCGAAAGAATCGTCCTCGACACCGACTTCACCACGGCTGGCGACGACGGCATGGTAGGCATCATGGCCGCGCAACTCCACGCGGAAGGGGTCATCGATCTGCTGGGCATCACCGTCGTGGCCGGCAACGAGTGGCTGCCGCAGGAAGTCGCCGACGCGCTGAAGGCGGTCGAGCGGCTGGGGATCACCAGCGTGGGCGTGTATGCCGGCGCCCGCTATCCGTTGGTCCACGACTATCGGAATCTCGAGCAGGAGAGGGCGATGTGGGGCGTCGGCGGGTCCTGGTACAGACGCCCGGAGCCCGCCGACGGCAACCTGATCGCGCCGTTCGACGGTTTCGCGTCCACGACCCGGGTGCAGGGGCAGCATGCGGTGGCCTTCATCGTCGACACTGTCAAGAAGTACCCGCGCGAGGTGACGCTGCTGGCGATCGGTCCGCTCACCAACATAGCGCTGGCCATCAGGATGAACCCGGAGATCGTGCCGTTGATCAAACGGATCGTGTACATGGGAGGCGCGTTCGAGGTGCCGGGAAACACGACGCCCGCCGCAGAGATGAACATCTGGTACGACCCCGAGGCGGCCCGGATCGTGGTGCGCGAGCCAATCGATCAGGCGTTCATTCCGCTCGACGTCACCGACACCGTGCCGATGAACAAGGTACTGTTCGAACGCGCAACCGCCGATCCCGCGTCGCTGACGGCGAAGGTCCTGCACCAGTCCGGATTCGGCAAACGGCTCGCGACCAACCCGCAGGCCACCTCGTACATCTACGACACGCTCGCACTGGCCTATCTCGTCGACCCGTCCTACGCGACCGATGTCGTCGAGCGGTGGGTGGACGTCGACGTCACGTGGGGGCCCAGCTACGGGCGCACGCTGGGGTATGCCGAGCGGCCGCCGGCCAACGTCCTGCAGAAGGCAAAGGTCGTCCGGCGTTTCGACAACGAGCGGTTCTACACGCTCTTTGTGGACCTGATGACGCGGCCGGTGCCGGTCCGGGCGTGCAAGTAAGCGCCCCGGCCGCTGCCTGCTGAGCCGGGGTCCATGTCGATTACACTAAGAATTCAACGCTGACAGGCGCCCGTAGCTCAGTTGGATAGAGCATCGGCCTTCTAAGCCGGGGGTCGCAGGTTCGAGCCCTGCCGGGCGCACCACTTCCAAGCGTTCCCTTCACAACAACTTACCGATCGTCTGCCAGCAAGCGTTGCACTTGCGCCGACGCTCTCGGTCTGCCTTGCGTGCAACAAAGTGCAACGGGCACCAGCCTAACGGCTGTTCGCGCTGCTCGATCAGAAGCTCGCGGATCGGGCGCGTGCTAAACGCGCCGGGTTTGTCGAGCCCCCTGACGCTAACGATGCGATCCTGCGAAAGCACGCCATCAGATCTGTAAAGGTTCGCGCCACGCCTTCCGGGGACAACCCTGGCAGGCTACCGTGAACGGGGGCCGGCGGATGTGTCCGCGTCGTTCCCGGCGTTGTTTGAAAAGTGAATAGCCGTACACACGAAGGGCCGCGCGAACGCGGCCCTCATGCCCAACACGCGATGACGAACGTTACGACGCCTTGCGCTGCCGCCAGCGGCGTCCGGCAAGGCACGCCAGGCCGATGCCCGCCAGGCGGGGAGACGCCGACCCCTTCGCCCGCACCTTCTGCGCGCCATCCGCCCACCTGCATCCGATCTGGGTCGATTTTCTCCACTGGGTCGCAGCTCAGGGAAGGTTCGCGATCAACAGATCGAGTTCTGCCTGTGTAAACGTCAACGTCCCATAAAAGGGGTCCGCCGTTCGTGCCGCAATAAGGCGCGCTAGCAGAAGGTCCAAGGCAGCCGTGGGAGGCGGAGGCAGTAGTGGCGGAGGCGGTGGAATGTCCTCTCCCACCGTCACCCGAAGCACTAACAAGGACGATGCTCGCTGGTTCGGGGCTACGCCCACAGGCGGTATCTCGCCGACCGTTTTGTCCCAGATGAAGCTAAATCTGTGGGTGCCAATTCCGCTGAAATTCGAGTCAAACATGAACGGGCTGGTAATCTGAATACCATCGAACCCGTTGTGTAGATCCGGATTGAGCCTGCGATCAAATGTTCCATTCGCCAACGCCGGATCTGCACTGTAGGAGTACCGGGTGACTTGGGGATTGAAGACTGTGCCCGGGTCCATCGGTGCGATGGGAACGAAATCCTTGAACTCCGTGATCATCGCGCCCCACCCACTCACGTTGGTATCGTGGATAGCGAACGGAACACACTGGGCTCGAAGCAGCGCGTTGGAACCATTTGGCGCTGGCCTCTCTGCGACACTGGTGTCCAGCTTCGAAAAGAACGAGATGAATATGTGCGTATCGGTGCGGGAGCCGTCAGGGAATCGTGTGCGCGCTCCTAGTCGCACCACGGTCCACCCGTGGGGGCTGAACCCAAACGGTCCTGCCCCTGAGGTATTGCCCCGTGTTGGGTCAATCGTGAAGATCCCCTGCACCACGACTACCCCGTAGGGGTCGCCTTGGATGTTGGGGTATGCGTGGTTGGGGGGGTCGATCGAGGTGAACCTTACCCATCCCAACTCGCTCCACACTTGGGTGATGGTACCGGACGTATGGAAGAGTTGGAATTGGACCGGGACTTCCAGTGTCCCCCCGGTCCACTCCGAGTAGACCGGAGCCGTCAACTCGACATGTGTATGCGCGAGGACGTTCCCGGTCTTCCAGTGGCACTGGCTCGACAGGAACGGCCACTCTGCCGGGCTGGCATACGCCGCCTTCTGCGGATGCCCGTGGATGGCCTGCGCGCGTGCTGGACCAGGAAGCCCCAGAAGCAGACACGCAACAACGAGCGTCTTGAGTTTCACTTACACCTCCACATACGTCAGGCACCCATCCACGGAGATCGCCCCTGACAGTTCCAATTCAGCAGTGTGTTCGACGCGGTCTCAAAACCACCCCGCCGGATTGAACGGCAGCACAAACCCCGTGTTGACCACGAGGTTCATCTGCCCGGTGAGCGCCGTGCCGAAGGGGCCTGATTCAAACCGCACGATCACCGAGCCGCCGGCCATCGCGGCACTCAGTCGTAGCGCCGAAATGGTTGCGGTTCGAAGACGTCGGCGTTTGGTCGCGGCGAGCCTGGAACGATGTCCTCAGCTGACTAGGGCGTCGTGCGCGCGAGAGTGGAGGGGTGCGCGAGAGTGTAGGTGACCTGTATATGGCGACGCAAGGTCAGCCGTATGTGGCGACGCACGTAGATCGTTCTCAGCGATCTTTCGTCGGCCGCCTCGAGTGACCTGGTTAATGACAACGAAGCCGCCTCGGAACAACTCAGGCCGCGTACACACGAAGGGCCGCGCGAACGCGGCCCTCGTGCCCAACACGCGATGATCGACTTGCGACACCTTGCGCTGCCGCCAGCGGCGTCCGGCCATGCCCGCGAGGCCGAGGCCGAGCAGCGTGAGCGAGGCGGGTTCGGGGACGGCCCCGCCCACCACCTCTGCCTCGTCCACGTTCAACAAGTGGAACTGCCAGAAACTGGTGCGCCGACTCGCTTCGCTCGTCGCCAGCAGGTTCGAGCCCTGCCGGGCGGACCAGACTCGCCAGTTTCCACAGTCTTCGCCTTGCGCCGCTTACGACCTTGTCGCAGTGGCGCTCATGTACCCCCAGACTCGGCCAACGCCGCAATCCCAGCCGCGGCAGCGGATTCAAGAAACTTGCGTCGGTGAGCAATCATGATTGCCCGCTCACTTGGAGGTGGGGGCCTTTTTCTTGTCTGCTCCTGGCTCCGGGATCGTGATGTCCACGGTCTGGACCGCTCCGAATGTGCTGAGCGGCTTGTCGAGGTCGGCGGCCTTCCCCACGACCAGCAGCGCGACTTTGTCCTTGTGCACGTACTTCTTCGCCACGCGCGCCACGTCGGCGGCGGTCACCTTCTCGATGGCCGCGCGGTACCGCTCCAGGAAGTCCGGCGGATAGCCGTAGAACTCATAGAGCATCTTCTCGGACATGACCTTCTGCTTCGAGTCGAAGCGGAAGACGAAGGAGTTGAGGATGGATTCCTTCGCGCGTATCAACTCGTCGGCGGTCGCCGGAGTCTTGTGCAGCTGATCGATCTCCTCGTAGAGCGCCTCGATGGCCGCGGCCGTCGTGCCGCTCTTGGTCCCCATCGAGAGCTGGAAGAGACCCGGGTGGTCGAAGTTGCTTCCGACGCCGCCGCCGACGTTGTACGCCAGCCCCTTCTTCGAGCGGATGTTGGAGAAGAGCCGGGCTGAGAAGCCGCCGCCGAAGACCTCGTTCATCACCTCGAGGGCGTGATAGTCCGGATTGTCGCGGGTCGTGCCAAGGTGCACCATCCGGATGTTGCTCTGGTTCACGTCGTCTTTCTGGATGAAGTAGACGCCGGGCTTCGGGTCCTGGAACGCGACCTCCACCTTCTTCGCCGCGGGGCCGCGAGGCCACGAGTCGAGGGACTTCCGGAGCGTCGCCTCTATGGCCTTCGCGTCGAAATCCCCGACGATGCCCAGGACGATGTTGTTCGGGTGGACGTAAGTCTTGTGCCACTGGAGCATGTTGTCGCGCGTTACTGCGGCGACGCTTGCGTACTCGGGCACGCGGGCGTAGGGCGAATCGGCCCCGTAACCCAGCTTGCGCGCTTCCCGCCCGGCGATCTCGAGCGGCTGGTCGTTGCGGCGGGCGATCCCCGTGTTGAGCTGATTCTTCGCTAGAACGATCTTGTCCTCACGGAACTCGGGCTCGCGCAGCAGCTCGTGGAACACGGCGAACACTTCGTCGAAGTTTCCCGCGAGGCAGTCCCAGGAGATCGTGGTGGAGTCGAGGCCGCCGCCGGTCTCCACGCGGGCGGCCCGCTGCTCCAGGTGGTCGTCGAGCTGGTCTCCGGTCTTCGACTTGGTGCCACCGGTGCGCCAGGCCTGCCCGTACAGGCTGACGAAGCCGGCTTGCGCGGCGGGCTCCTCCCGGGATCCGCCGCGAATGCGCGCGACGCCGCGGACCAGTGGCAGCTCGTGGTCCTCCTGCAGGAAAATCACCAGGCCGTTGGAGAGGGCGATCCGGACCGGCTGTCGGGGCTGGAAGGGCTTCATGGGCGGCTTCTGGATCGCTTTCCAGTCGGTCGCCTGCGAAGCCGCGGGCCGGGGCAGGCCGAGCAAGCCAACCCCGATGGCCAGTGCCGTGACGATCGTGGCGTGCGCGCGCATCAGTTGCCTCCCTTCGGGGCCGCTTTCGCCGCTTGCGTGGATTCGATGACCGCCAGGGTGCGCCTCGACGGCACGAAGGCTTCGTTGGCCACCCGCCGGATGTCGGCCGTTGTGACCTTCTCAATCCGCTCTACCTGCTGAAACAGCTCCCGCCAGTCGCCGAAGCGCGCGTGGAAGGTGCCGAGCTGGTTGGCCAGGCCCTGGTTGTTGTCGAGGCTACGTATCAGATTGGCCTTGGCCCGGGTCTTCACCATCTTCAAGTCTTCGTCGGAGACGTCTTCGTTCTTCAGGCGCTCGAGCTCGGCGCGGATCGCGTCTCGCACCTCGTCGGGCGTGTGCCCAGGCGTGGGCACGGCGAAGACAACGAACAGGTTGGGGTACTTTTCGCCGGGGAATCCTGGGAACCCCGCGGCCTGGGCCGCGATCTTCTTGTCCCGGACGAGGGAGCGGTAGAGGCGCGAAGTCCGTCCGCCCGAGAGCAGGTCACTGATAACGTCGTAGATGGCATCGTCGGGATGCGTTACCTCGGGCTTCTTGTACCCCTCGACGTAGAAAGGCTGGGCTGTTTCGCGGAGGAGCACCGTGCGTTCCGCGCTCTGGGGCGGCTCCTGCGTCCGCACCGGCGCGGGCTTGGAGCGTCTCGGGAGGCGGCCGAAGTACTTCTCGACGATGGGCACCACCTCGGCGGCTTTCACGTCGCCCACGACGGCGACGACCAGGTTGGCCGGTACGTAGTACTTCTCGTGGAAGGCCTGGGCGTCGGTGGCGGAGAAGGTCTGGAGGTCGGACGCCCAGCCGACGACCGGCTGGCCGTAAGTGTGGGCGGTGAAAGCCGCAGAAAGCATCTGCTCGACCATGCGGCCGATGGGGTTGCTGTCGGTGCGCATGCGACGCTCCTCATAGACGACGTCGCGTTCCTTGTAGAACTCGCGCATCACGGGCTTGAGCAGGCGTTCGGACTCGAGGTAGGCCCACAGCTCGAGGCGATTGGCCGGGAACGAGAAAAAGTAGCCGGTTTCGTCGCTGCTCGTGAAGGCGTTCAGGCCCACGCCCCCCTCGCAATCCACGATCTCGCCGAACTCGTTGGCTACCACGTGCTTGTCGGCCTCGGCAATCGCGTCCTTCCAGGTCTTCTCCAGCTCGGCGACCTTCTTGTCGTCGCGGCTCACGGGCTCGCGGCGCGCGACGTCGTAGGCGGCGTATGCAGCCTCGACCTTCTCCAGGGCGGCCTTCTCGGCGCCGTAGTCCTTCGTGCCGATCTTGTCAGTGCCCTTGAAGGCCATGTGCTCGAACATGTGGGCAAGGCCCGTGATCCCGGGCACCTCGCGGTCCCCTCCCACGTCCACGTGGGTGAAGAACGAGAAGACCGGGGCCTCAGGCCGCTCGCAGACGATCAGGCGCAGACCGTTATCGAGGAGCTTGACCGTGACCTTCTTCTCGAACGTTGCCAGGTCTTGCGCCGGCGCGAGCCCGGCGGCGGCGGCGAGCAGGGCGCCCGCGGCCAGGGCCCTCATGATAGGGATTCGCATGTTTCCTCCAGAAGCTTGACAGGCGACCGCGACTGGTTATCACGTCCGGGGCCGTCGCAAGATTTGAGGTGCCAGGGGACTGTCAAGAAAGTCGACGACCATTCAACGAATAACGTTCACGTTGCGAAATGGACGCCGGTCTTTCGTGGCGCAGCGCCTTTTTCGACGATAGAAGAGTATTGGGATCGGTCCGATACTACCGCAGACCACGCAATCTAGGCACCGGTCGAGGCCGCCGCGCGAATTTCTGTCGCAGCGGCGCGCGATCGGTAACACCCTTCGGTCTGAATCAGCCGACTAGCGCCATTCCCGACTGCATTTCGATCGACTTGGTCGCGCCGTGCCACCTGAAGTACACCGGCCATGTATGACCGTTTGGGACGGGGCAAAAGGCACGAATTCAGCCACGTTTTGGCGTACAGGACGGCGGGCCTTCTAAGCCGGGGGTCGCAGCTTCGAGCCCTGCCGGGCGCGCCAAGTCCTCACATTTCGGCAAGTGGCTGCCAGCGAGAACCTTGCGCCCATGATCGGCGCGGATGCAGATCGTTGGAATCTCGCGCTGTTGATGCGCGTTTTCGGCCGCGACTGTTCCTCGATTAGCGCAGCCA
>CAWDZE010000021.1:0-67895 GCA_963806705.1 Vicinamibacteria bacterium | reverse complement strand
TTGGATGACGTCCGTCGTCCTTCGTCCTTTATCCTTCGTCAATGACCGACCCCGCAACCGGCTTCCTCTGGTTCCTCGCGTTCCTCTTCTCGACCACCGTGCACGAGGCCATGCACGCCTGGGCGGCGATGAAAGGCGGAGACCTGACGGCGTACCACGGTGGCCAGGTGTCGCTCTCGCCGATCCCCCACATCCAGCGCGAGCCCATAGGCATGTTGGTGCTGCCGCTGCTGACGGCAATGACCCAGGGCTGGGCGATTGGTTGGGCCAGCGCGCCGTACGATCCCTACTGGGCGGCCAGGTATCCGAAGCGCGCTGCGGTGATGGCCGCCGCGGGCCCCATCGGCAACCTGATCCTCGCGGCCATCGCGTTCACGCTGCTGAAAGTGGGACTCAACGCCGGCTGGTTCGTCGCGCCGGCCAGCGTGTCGTTCAGCGGCGTGGTCGAATCTACCGCCGGGGGCGGACCGGAATTTGTCGCGGCGCTACTGTCGATCTTCCTGATGCTGAACGTGCTGCTTTTCGCGTTCAACCTGCTGCCGCTGCCGCCGCTTGACGGCTCCGCGGTCCTCGGCCTCGTGCTGCCGCAGTCTCAGGCGATTCAGCTCCAGCAATTCGCGTCGCAGCCGTGGATCCAGATTCTCGGCCTCGCGATCGCGTGGAAGGCCTTTCCGCTCATCAGCGGGCCGCTGTTTGCCATGGTGCTTGCGCTGCTGCACCCGGGGGAGAGCTATCGTTCGAGGGACGAAGGACGAAGGGTGAAGGTATTTCTTCGGGGACTTCGCGAACATCTTCTGAATGGCCTCTTCGATCACCTTCCGGCGCTTCGCGGCGTCGTTCTCGCGGTTGATCTTCGCGCTGGCTTGCGCACGCCAGATCGCGCGCCGGTCGTCGACGACGTCGACCACCAGCGAGCCCTGCTCGACGACCCTGGAGTACGTCGTCTGCCCGCCGTAGATCCGCCGACGTAGAAGTCGGTCGCGTACTGGTAGTAGCTGCCCATCGTCGAGGCGACCATGTCGGTCCCGTGAGCGAGGTAGTAGACGACCTGCACGTCGCCGCCGTCGGCGACTCGCCGCAGCCCGCGCTTTGTGAACTCCGCGTCGACCGCTCCGACGATGATCGGATCGAGCTCCTGTTGCACGACCTTGGGATCGCGCATCAACCCCGGCGCCACGTCAGTCGTGGGCGGGGGGCTGGGCAGCCAGGTGTACGTCTTGATGACCTCGAAGTTCGCGTCCTTGGCGCGATGGACCTCGATGTCGATTTTTGCGGCCACAAGCACGGCGGTGCCGGCAAGAAGAGCAATCGCGGCAATCGCCGCAGCCCACGGTGAGCGCCTTGAACGAATCATCTAGTGATTCTACGCCCACTGCCCCTGGCCCTGAGCTCCAGGCCCGATAATGTCTCGGTGCCCGAGCTTCCGGATATCGAGCTCTACCTTCACGCGCTTGGCCCCCGGATCGTGGGACAGACGCTCGACCGGGTGCGGATTGTCAGCCCCTTCCTGCTCCGATCGGTGACGCCGCAGATCAATCGCGCCGAAGGCCGGCGCGTTGCCGGCCTGCGCCGGCTCGGCAAGCGCGTGGTCTGGGCCCTCGACGAGGATCTGTTCGTCGTCATCCACCTGATGATTGCGGGAAGGTTTCGCTGGGCGGCGGGGCCTGGACCATGCAAGGGGGCCAGGCCCCCAAGACCACGCTTGCCATCTTCGACTTCTCCAGCGGCACGCTGACCCTCACCGAGGCCAGTCCGAAAAAGCGCGCGTCGCTCTACCTCGTACACGGCGAGGCCGCACTCGAGGAACACGACCCTGGCGGAATTGATGTTTTCACGACGACTCGCGATGAGTTCGCCGCGCGGCTGAAACAGGAGAACCGAACGCTCAAGCGAGCGTTGACCGACCCTCGCTTGTTCAGCGGGATCGGCAACGCCTATTCGGACGAGATCCTGCACGAGGCCAGGCTCTCGCCGACGCAGTTGACCTCGAACCTCACCGATCGGCAGACCGAAAGGGTGTTCGAGTGCGTCAAAGTCGTGCTGCGGACATGGACCGCCCGCCTGATCGAGGAGACTGGCGACCGGTTTCCGGAAAAGGTCACCGCGTTTCGCGCGGGAATGGCCGTCCACGGGAAGTTCGGTCAGCCGTGCCCCAGGTGCGGCGCGCCCGTGCAGCGAATTCAGTACGCGGCCAACGAATGCAACTACTGCGCGCCGTGCCAGACGGGTGGAAGGCTGCTCGCCGACCGCGGGCTGTCACGGCTGCTTGGAAAGGACTGGCCGCGATCGCTGGAGGAACTCGAAGAGCTGAAGCGACGTGACGACCTCTCCTTCGCTTCCCTACTCGCATCATCACCACGTCATCTCTCGACGCGCGCTGCGCACCACAGCGTCACGCACGCACACACACGCGCGTCGCCGCTCACACGCACCTGTCTGCGCACGCGGACTCTTCGGCTCGCGCCGGTAGGTCAGGGTCGTTCGTGCGCTCGGGGGGGTCGGGGGTCAGCGTCTCGGTCGGGGGGGTTGACCAGGAGCAGGTGACCGCGAGGACAGGAGGAGTGAGGTCTCGAGCCAGCTCGGCGGACGGCGTCAGGGCGCCACGAGCAGCGGCGTCAGAGAAAGATCAGTCGAGGTCCAGACGGGAGCAATCGCAACGCGCAGCAAGCGCGGCGCTCGCAGCGCAACGAGGAGAGAGCGGCGCACAGGAGAGCGCACGAGCGAAAGCGAAACGGAACGCGAGAGCAAGCCAGGCAGTCACGGCGCACGAAGAACGCTCGCGACGGATCGCGCGACGCATCGACGTCGGCCATCGGAAGACAGCGCCGCCACCAGCGCGGCGAGCACACGCCCACGAACACTCGAGACGCGAGAAGCGCCGAGAAAAAGGAATGAGGGAGTCTTCGCTGTCCCATGCTGACCGCGCCCGACGTAGGCGCTACCGCAGCGTCACGACATCACGAAAGGCTGCCAGTGACGCAGCGAGCGCGGCAAAGCCCGCTCGAGCAGGCCACGCACGGCGCAAGCACCGCGCTCGGGAAGTCGCGCGCGGCGCGTGCGAGGGAGGCCACGGGGCGGGGAGGTGGTCGCGGCGGGGGGCGGTCGTCAGCCATCTCAGACCGCGATCGGTACGCCGCCTGCAGCGCCATGGCTCCACCAACCGCATTCACCGCTTCGACGGACCTCTGCGCGCCGATGTCCGGCCATACCAACATCAGGAGTTGGTATGCAGACGCCATGATGGGTCGAACCAGAGGTGATTGGGGACGAGTTCGGCGAAGTGTTTCTATCGACCTGAGGAACAGGCGCTGTCGTGTGTGAGCTGAGGGTTCGGCTCAGCGTCATCAGGTAGAGCAGGGTGAAGGCAATGCCCGGTCCGGCGTCGATGGCGCGGAACGTGGGGCGAACTGTCAAACAGGCATTGCCGCCGGCATTGTGACATGGCGACTGGCAGTCGAGCGGTGGTTCGTGCAGACTGGCCGTGTCGTGTCCACGATCCCTGCCACCTGCCCGACAGGCCCGCCCCGACCCAGCTCCAGGATCTCTGGCTGCGACTGCTCCTGAGTCCGGCACTGGGGGTCATCGTGCCGGCGTTCAGCGGCCTGATCGATCACCGGCGTCACAGTGCCATCGGCCTGCTTGCCAGCTACGCGTACTTCTCGATCCTGGCCTTCGTGGTGTGGGAAGGCAACCGCCGTTTGTACTACAAGCTGTCGCGGCGAGAGGATTGGCTCGAGCGCCCGTGGTACCGCGCCGGCCTGCTGATGACGGTGATTGTGGCCTTCACGATTCCGGTATCGGCGGCGTTGCTGCTGGCCTGGCAACAGCTGACCGGCGATCCGGGCCTTCGGCCGTATGCCGTCCCTACAGCTGTCGTCGGCATCGTCGCAATCGCCGCCGTCATCACGAACGTGTACGAGACCGTGTTCCTTGTCCGCGGTTGGGAAAGCGCCCGGATGCGCTCGGCGCGCGCAGAGTCCGAGCGGCTCTCCGCCGAACTGGATCGGCTGACGCGTGAGGTCGACCCGCACTTCCTTTTCAACAATCTCCACGCCCTGCAACACCTGGTCGAGACCAGGGACCAGCGGGCTGTGCCCTTTATCGAGGCGCTGACCGATACCTACCGCTACATGCTCGCGTCGCGCAATGGCCGGCTGGTCTCGCTTGTCGAGGAGCTGCGGGCGCTCGAGCATCACCACCTGCTGGCGGCGACCCGGTATGGCGGCCTGACACGCACAGAGATCTCCGTCGACCCCTCGGAAGCGCGCCACATGTTTCTGCCTCCGGTGAGCCTCGGCGAGCTGCTGCAGAACGCGCTGAAGCACAACGAGGTCACCCGCGCTCACCCGCTGGTGCTGCAGGTTTCCCTTCAGGGCGGATTTGCTCATCGTCGCCAACGAGGTCAGGCCCCGCGCACGGCCGTCGACTTCGACAGCTGTTGGACTGAGCAATCTTGCGGAACGTGTGCGGCTGTTTTCTGGACGGACGCTGACGTGGGGTGTGGAAGCCGGCCAGTTCGTCGTGCGGCTGCCCCTGGTGCATCACGTCGACCTGCCAGCCGAGCCCGACGCCAGCCAGACATAACCGCGTCCGGCAACAGGAATCACCGCGTCGCCACCGCATCGGCCGGCGACGCGTCTGTCGCGGCGACGTTCCGCAGCCAGCGCTCGAGGACCCACGTGGCCCAGAGCACGTAACTGTGGTCGGCGCGGCCGGCGCGATGCTCGTCGAACCAACCGCGCAAGACCGAGCGATCGAGCAGGGTTCCGATGCGCGTCGATGACGTCAGGACCTCGTCCTCGTATCGGCCCGCATAAGGGCCGGCGATCCAGCTTCCGACCGGCGCAGTGAAGCCCCGTTTCGGCATCGTCGCCAGGGCCGCTGGCAGCCGCCGCTTTGCCAGCTCGCGCAGGATCCACTTTCCCGTGCTGCCTCGCTGCCTCAGCCGCGGCGGCATCGCGAATGCCAACTCCACGACGCGGCGATCGAGCAGGGGGCTGCGCACTTCCAGCCCGTGCGCCATGCTCATGCGATCCACCTTCACCAGCGGGTCGTTCGGCATGTAAACGTGCAGGTCCGTGTACTGCGCGCGCGTCAGCGCCGCACCTGACGGGCAGCGGCGGTAGACGTCGGTCACCGCTGAAAAAGCAGCCGTGTCACGTTCGTCGCCAGCGTCGAGCCCCATGAGCGTCCTGGTTGGGGCTGGCTTGAGAAAGCACAGGTCGACATAAAAGGCCGCTGCCGCGTCCCGAGAAAGGTTGTCCAGCAGGGTGCCTGCGCGCAACGGCTTCGGCACCCGCTGGCCTCGCGGCCATGCGCGGCCCGTCCACCGGGCCAGCCGTCGCCCGGCCGCCCCTGGCACCAGCCGCCGCGCGCGCGACTCGAGCACGTGCGGCACGTACCGGAAGTCGTACCCCGCAAACGTCTCGTCGCCGCCGTCGCCGCTGAGCGCGACGGTGACGTGAGTTCGCGCCGCACGCGACACGTACCACGTCGGGATCGCCGACGAGTCGGCCATCGGCTCGCCGCAGCCGATTGTCGCAGGGTCGAGCACCTCGTCGAGCGATGGCTCGATGAGATGCTCATGATGGAGTGCCTTGACATGTGCGGCCGTCAGACGGGCGGCAGCCAGTTCGTTGTGCGCGGCTTCGGCAAATCCGACCGTCGTCGTGACAAGCCGATCCCCGAGCGCCTCGGCCATGTAGGACACGATCAAGCCCGAGTCAATGCCGCCGGACAGGAACGCGCCAAGCGGCACTTCGCTTTCGAGGCGATCCCTGACGGCCACGCCGAGCGCGTCGTCAACCGCGTCGACCAGGGCGTTCTCGCCGCGCTGATCGGAGTCGAATCGCGTGACATCCCAGTAGCGTCTCGTCGTCAGCCGGCCGTTCTTGACGTGCAGCGTGTGTGCGGGAGGCAGCTTGAAGACGCCGGTAAAGGGCGTACTCGGCGCGAGCCAGTACCCGAGCGACAAGTAGCCTTCGAGGCCATTCAGGTCGAGGTCCCCCTTCCACGAAGAACTCGCGGCAAGGGCCGGTAGTTCGCTCGCAAAGTGCAGGACCCCGTCGAGCACCGCGTAGTACAGGGGCTTTTTGCCCAGTCGATCTCGCGCGATGAATAGCTCGCGCCGACGCTCGTCGAGGATGGCGAGAGCGAACATCCCCTCGAGCCGCTCCACGCACGCCGGGCCGTACTGTTCCCAGGCATGCACGATCGTCTCGGTGTCAGACGACGTCCGGAAGCGATGCCCGGCTGCCTCGAGCTCCGGCCGAAGCGTTCGGTGGTTGTACACCTCCCCGTTGAACATGCACCAGCACGTGTCGTCTTCGTTGGCCAGCGGCTGCGCGCCGCCGGCGACGTCGATGATGGCCAGGCGGCGGTGGCCGAAGCTGGCGTGCCGGCGATCGATGTAGCCGTCGCCGTCAGGGCCCCGATGGGCCAGCCGGGCGGTCATGGCGCGCACGGCGCGAGGCATCTCGGGCGGCAGGACACCATCGAGTGCGAACGCGCCGGCCATACCGCACATGTCAGGCGTCTCCTCGATACATCCGCAGGTAACGGGCGGTCATGGTCTCGATTGTGAAGTGTTCGGCCACGCGGGCACGTGCGGCGCGGCCAAGCGCCGCGCGAAGCGACGGTCGATCTGCCAGCGCTTCAAGGGCCGCGGCAACCGCGGACGGATCGCGCGCCGGCACGAGCCGGCCTACTTCGCCGGTCACGATCTCCGGCGTGCCGCCCACCGCCGTGGCGACAACCGGCACACCCGCCGCCATTGCTTCGAGAATCGTGAGCGAGATCCCTTCGCTGATCGAGCTGTTCACGTACACATCCATGCCTGGCAGCCAGGCCCGCGCGTCGTCGCGGTGCCCAAGGAAGTGTACCGCGTGTTCCATCCTATGAGCCTGTGTTTCGCGTTCCAGACTGTGGCGTTCCGGACCGTCGCCGATGACCACGACGTGGACCTGTCGACCGCGGTGGGTCAGCTGCGACACCGCCTCGACGAGCGTCTGAAGATGTTTCACCGGATCGAGGCGTGCGACCGTGCCGACAACCAGCGCACCGGCAGGCACCTCGAGCCGTTGGCGCAGATCTGCGGCTGCGTCGCTTGAAGGCTCAGGTCCCAGTTCAATGCCGTTGTGGACGACCTCGATCCGGCCTTCGGGCAGCCCTTCTGCGGCCATGTGTCGCTTGAGGTCGTGGGACACCGACGCGATGTGGCCCGCGGCATGCGCGATGACGGGGTTCAGCAGGCGTCGCTTTTTCGAGGGCGCCGCATCGGAGAGCCGTCCGTGCTCGGTGAAGACGATGCGGAAGCCCGGCCGCACGAGCCGCGCCAGCGCGCCGTACACAAACGGCGAGGACCTGGTGACAGTGAAGGACGTCGGCCCTCACGTCTCGCGCCGCCGCTGCCAGACGCTTCGCCAGCGACGGGTGGAAACCGGGCTGGCGGCTGAGGGACATGACCGGGGTGCCGTCGGACACGAGCGCCTCGCCCCACACCCCGGCCTCGTCCAGGCAACAGACTGCCTGGCGCGACTCGCCCGCCAGTCGTTTGACCAGTTCAAGCACGAGCCGCTCGGTGCCGCCTGGGTTGAGCGAGAGGACCACCTGCAGGACTGAGGGAATCACCCTTCAGCCTCTGCGAACTCCCGCTCGCCCTGTTCACCCGTCGGTGCCTGATCTGGCTCCACGGGCCTGCCGGCGATCAGCTGCTCCGCTATCCACGAGTGCGTCGCGACGTCGGTCCGCGCCAGCAGCCGGTCAAGGGGGGTCTCGGTCCACGTGGCATCTTCGCGGCCCTGCATCGTGGGCCACGAGCCGTCAGCATGGCGCGGCGCGTAGCGGCACCAGAAGTTCATGTGCCAGATGGTGAAGTCGCGTACCTTCGCGCGGCCGCGCTCGTCGTCGCGCCAGTGCTCCAGCGCCAGAGCCACGTATCGCCGATAGAGCGCGAGCCGCTGGTCCGCGGACAACTCGCGATAGCCCTCGGCCGCCTCGCGGAAGATCCACGGCTTGATGAGCGCGCCGCGGGCCACCATCACGCCCGCGCATCCCGCCCGCGCGCGAGCCGTCTCGATCTCGTGCGGAAACAGCAGATCGCCGTTGCCGACGACCGGCACCGGAACGGCGGCAGCGACCTCGCCGACGGCGTCCCAATCTGCCGCACGGCGATAGCGCGCATTCCTGGTGCGCCCGTGTACGAAAATCGCCTGTGCACCGCCCTCGACCGCCGCGCGCGCCAGATCCACGGCGTTGCGCATCTCGTCGTTCCATCCAAGCCGGATCTTCACCGTCACAGGCACGCTCGAGACCGCCTTTGCCATGGCCTCGACGATGCGCCGAACCCGCGAAGGCTGGCGGGCGAGTGCTGCCCCCATGCCCTTCCGGGTGAAGTGATCGATCGGACAGCCAAGGTTGATGTCCACGAAGTCGGCGCCCCGCGACTCGACCAGGGCGGCAGCCCAGGCCATCTCCTCGGCGTTGGTGCCGGCCAACTGCACGCCGAAGCAGGGCTCGCCCTCGAAGCGCCGGATCAGGGCGAATTCGCTGTTGCGCTTCTGTTTCAGGCGACGGGCGACTGCCATTTCGCTGACGAGCACCCGCGCACCCAGCTCGACGGCCAGGCGCCGGTAGGGCAGGTTGGAGCCCTTGGTCATCGGCGCCATCACCACGGCGCCGGTCAGCACGCCAGAAATGTCCACAACTCAACACCTTACCGTACCGGCGAGGCCTCTCCGGCGGGTGTGGCTCTTCTGATACCGAACTTCACTGGGGTTCTTTGACAAACTCATCCGGCGTGATCTAGCCTCCCCCTCGTAACCCCTTCCGTCCGGAGACATGTTCGATGCGCCTTGCCGGTCGTCCCGCCCTCACCTGTGTCTGGTTGATTGCCGGCTCCTCCTCGGGGTTGGCGCAGGACGCACTGATTGGCCTCAGCGGCAGGGACACCAGGACAACACGCGCCGAGCGAGGTGGCCGACTGACCCGCCCTGCCGGTTCCCGCGCCGAGACAGTACGGACGTTACTGCGAGGCCGGCATGACGAGGCCACACTCGCGGATCTAGTACAGACCAGGGATCACGACTTCGGCGGCGTCGGCCATGCCGGCTTCGCCCAGTGGGTGGCCGGCCTCAACGTCTACGGCACGTATGTGAAGGCCACCTTCGCGGCCTCTGGCGACCTGCTGTCGGTCACCGAGAACCTCGTCTCCACATCGCGCGCATTGCAGCCGGCGCAGATAGGGCCCGACGCCGCGCTACGCGCGGTGCTGGTGAGGTATTACCCCGGCGGAACAGCGGACCTTCGCGATACCAGGACCATCGGCAACGTCAGTGCTTTCGGGCGACGCGGCGGATCGACTACAGCGTGTTCCGAGACGAAGACCGTGGGTTTTTGACGGGAGCGATGTCATGCGCCCAGCCGGCCTACTTCGATTCGTCGTCGCCAGCCTGCTCGCCTGCGCGTCGGTTGCGTCGGCCCAGGATGCCCTCATCGATCTCGGCAACAAGTCGGCGCGGGCGTCGCGCACGCGCGGCCCGGGCCGCCTTGCTCCGGTCGGTCCATCTCACGTCGAGACCCTGCGCGGGTTCCTTCGTGCTCGACACGACGAGACAACGTTGCGCGACCTCGTGCAGACGAAGGAACACGAGTCCGGCGGCGTCGTGCACCAGACCTACGGCCAGCGCGTGGGCGGGCTTGACGTATACGGCACGTACGCCAAGGCGAGCTTTGCGGCCAATGGCGACCTTCGCAGCGTCGTCGAAAACCTCGTGCCCACGTCGCGCGCGTTGCGACCGGCCGCGGTCGGCCCCGAGGTCGCGCTCCGCGTCGTGCTTCAGAGCCGGTACCCCAGCGTCAGCCCCGATCTGCCCGAGGAATCAAGCGTCGGCAACGTAGTGACGTTCAGGAAGCAGCCGCCATTCAGTGAGGCCCCCACGGTGACGAGGGTGGCGTTGCCGCTGCGCGGCAACGTCCTCGATGTCGGCTATCTCGTGGTGACCTGGGACCGGGACAACATGCTGTGGCACACCGTGGTGTCGGGCCGCGGCGAGATTGTTGGCGAGCAATTACGTACGAACGCCGAGAGCTTCCGGATCTTTCCCAATCACCCTGGCGTGACACCTCAAGTGCTGGTGAACAATCCAGCCAACCCCGTAGCTTCGCCGCTCGGGTGGGTCACGGCGTCGACGACCATCGGCAACAACGTCGACGCGTACCTCGACCGCAACGACGACGACTTGCCTGATGTCAACGGCAGGCCCATCGTCGGCGACAATAAGGTTTTTGACTTCACCTGGAACGGCGGCGCCGACCCGACGACCAGCGTCAATCAGATGGCCGCGGTGACCAACCTGTTCTACCTGAACAACCTCCTCCACGATCGGCTGTACAGCTACGGCTTCACCGAATCTGCCGGAAATTTCCAGGTTAACAACTTCGGCGCCGGCGGCGTGGGCGGCGACCCGGTCAATGCCGAGGCGCAGGACGGCGGCGCGTTGAACAACGCGAACTTCGCGACGCCGCCCGACGGCCAGCGGCCGCGCATGCAGATGTACCTCTGGAACACCGCCACGCCAAACCGCGATGGCGACGTCGACTCCGACATCGTCTATCACGAAGGCGGACATGGACTGACCTGGCGCATGGTCGGCGACATGGGCGGCGTCACCGGCGGAGCCGTCGGCGAGGGGATGAGCGACGCGCTGGCGACGTACTTCAACAACGACGACCGCGTGGCGGAGTACCTCGTACAACAACCCCATTGGCATCCGGCAGTATCCGTACACGAACTACCCGCGGACCTACGGTCTCGTCGTCGGCATTCTCGGTCCGCACCTCGATGGCGAAATCTACGCAGCGACCCTGTGGCGCCTGCGTCAGCTCTGGCTGGCCAAGGGCTGGTCTCAAGACATCCTGCTGTCCCACCTCGTTGACGGGCTGAACTACACGATCCCGAAACCCGCGTACGAGGACATGCGCGACGGCATTCTCGAGTCGATCGCCAACCTCGACACAGCAGTCGACCCCGCCCAGGCCCGCTGCACGGTCTGGGACGCTTTTGCGCAGTTCGGAGTGGGTGTAGGCGCGAGCGGGCAGGAAATTTGCGCGCTGGGCTTGTGCCTCTTCCAGGCGGCCGAGTCATTCGTCAAGCCACCTGAATGCCCGACCGGGCCGGCCAATATGGCTCCAGTGCCGACCATCCTGCTGCCAACGCCAGGGACGACGGTGCTGGTCGGTACCTCGGTGAACTTCTCGGGCTCCGCGACCGACGACCTGGATGGCGACTTGACGGCGTCAATGAGCTGGGCTTCGAGCCTTCAGGGGGCCATTGGCGCAGGCGGGGCATTCTCCCGTACCGATCTCGTTGTCGGCACGCACGTCATCACGGCCAGCGTCACCGACAGCGGCGCGCTGGTTGGCACGGCGACGGTCTCGATCACGGTCCAGCCATCGCCCAACACGCCGCCGTCGGTCACGATCTCATCGCCACCAAACGGGACGACAGTGGCCCCGGGCGCGAGCGTCACCTTTACGGCAACTGCTACGGATACACAAGACGGTAACGTCGCCGCCAGCCTCGTGTGGTCGTCGAACCTGCAGGGCCAGATTGGGATCGGCGCGTCTTTCTCGACGACCGCCCTCGGCGTGGGCGCGCATGCCATCACCGCGTCGGTCACCGACAGCGGCGGCCTCCCCGGATCGGCGTCGGTTGTCGTGACTGTGCAGTCCCTACACGCTCTCGGTCGTGGGGCGGAAGGTCAAGGGCAAGAGGTTCGCCGACTTGACGTGGAGTGGGACGACGGGCACGTCAGTAGACGTCTATCGCAACAACGTCAAGGTGGCGACAACTCCCAACGACGGCGCCCATACGGATCAGGCGCCGTCGAAAGGCTCGTCGTTTACCTATCGCGTGTGCAACGTCGGCACCACGACGTGCTCGAACAACGCGACTGTGACCTTCTGAACTCGGCTACCTCACAGATGCCATTCCCGGCAAGGGGGCCGGCGCTTCACGTACAAGGTGTGCAATGCGGGCACATCGGTGTGCTCGAACAACGCTACCGTGACCTTCTGAACAGTAGGCGGGTTTGAAACCCGCCCCTCCTTAAACCTCCTGTTGGTGGCGATTGTCTAACCAGTTGCCAGTGCACAGGAGGCCACGATGACCCGAAAATTAATCGGCGGCACGCTGCTGGTGCTGCTCATGACCACGATTGCCGCCGCTCCGGCCGAGGCCGGACCGCGGCGGTTCAATCGCGATCGGTTCGAGAACCGCTGGGATCGGCGTGAGGACCGCCGCGATCTGCGTGAAGATCGACGCGACGCGCGGTTCCGCGGCGGCTGGCGCGATCGTCGCGAAGACTTCCGCGACCGTCGCGAGGACCGTCGCGACCGCCGGGAAGATCGCCGGGATCGCCGGCACTGATTGCGCGTTCACTCAGTCCGGCAGCGCGTACGCGACGTACGCGTCGCCGGACTTGGTGCCCATCTTGCCGCCGCCGGCGGCAATCACGACGTATTGCTTGCCGTTGACGACGTACGTGCTTGGCGTCGCGTACCCGCCGGCCGGCAACTGGGCTTCCCACAACACCTGCCCGGTTCGCTTGTCGAGCGCGCGGAACTTCTCGTCCTTCGTCGCGCCAATGAAGATCAGCCCCCCGGCGGTGATGATTGGCCCGCCGTAGTTCTCCGTGCCCGTGTGGCGACGGCCCCGCTTGGCCAGCGCGGGTTCCTCGCCGAGCGGGACCTGCCACGCGATCTCGCCCTTGTTGAGGTCGATCGCGTTCATCGTGCCCCAGGGCGGTTTGACCGCTGGATACCCCTCGGGATCGAGGAACCGGTTGTACCCGGTGTGCGTGTACGGAACGCCCGGCGCCATCGGTTCATCGTCGTCGGTCGAGACAGCGGGTTTGTCGTTGTAGAGAAACGCCAGCACCTCCCGGCGCTCCCTGGTCGAGAGAGACGGAAAGGCGGGCATGAGACCTTTGCCGCCGGCGATGATCTTGAAGGCCTCGGCCCTCGGCATCTTCCTCGGAAGGGTCAGGAGCGAGGGGAACACTTTAGCCGGGTCGCCCCGCCTGTCTACCCCGTGGCAGGCCGTGCAGTTGAGTTGATAGATGCGGCGCCCGCGAGCGAAGTCGGTGCTCTCTTTCGTGTGGTCGATCTCGACCATGGAGAGAATCCAGGGCATCTCGTTTCCGTTGACGTAGAGAAGTCCGCTGTCAGCGTCGAAAGCCGCGCCGCCCCACTCGGCCCCGCCATCGAACCCTGGAAAGATCACGGTGCCCTGGGCGCTTGGCGGGATGAACTGCCGGCCGGTCCGCACCTTCGCCAACTGCGCCAGGACGGCAGCGCGCGCCGCCTCCGAGACGTCAGTGACGTCGGCTTCGGTGAACGACTGGCGGGAGAACGCCGGCGGCTTGACCGGCAATGGCTGCGTCGGCCAGGCCGACTCGCCCTTGAGATCCGACGCAGGCGCGGGATGCTCTTCAATCGGAAACAGCGGCACGCCCGTCTCGCGGTTGAACAGGAACACGTGGCCGGACTTGGTAGTCTGCGCGACCGCATCGACGCGCCCTCCGCCGTGGTTCACGGTGACCAGCACGGGCGCCGATGGCAGGTCGCGGTCCCACAAATCGTGGTGCACGAACTGGTAGTGCCAGACGCGTTCGCCCGTGGCCGCCTTGAGCACGAGCAGGGAGTTTGCAAACAGGTTCTGGCCGTGGCGATTGCCGCCCCAGAAGTCGAAGGCCGCCGAGCCGGTTGGCAGGAACACCAGGCCCCGCGTCACATCGACGGAAATGCCGCTCCACGCATTGGCGCCGCCGATGTGCGTCCAGGCGTCGGCCGGCCAGGTGTCGTAGCCGAATTCGCCCGGCTCGGGAATCGTCTTGAACACCCAGCGGACGCGACCCGTTCGGACATCGAACGCGCGGATATGGCCGGGCGCCGATGGCCCTGGACCTTCCGACAGCCGCGTGCCGATGATGAGGAGGTCCTGGTAGATCGCCCCCGGGGTGTTGGACAGCACGTACAGGTTCTGGGCCCGCTCGCCCAGCCCCTCCTTCAGACTCGCGCTGCCGTTCTGACCGAACGACGCCACGGGCTTCCCGGTCCTGGCGTCCAGTGCGTACAGCCTCTGTCCGGCGGCTACGAGGATGCGCTGGTCCTCGCCGCTTTCCCAGAACACGACACCTCGATTGACGCCGAGCGCGTTGGGTTCGGCCTCGCCAGCAAACGGATCGAAGGTCCAGCGTGCCACTCCGGTGGCCGCGTCGAGCGCGAGCACCTTGAGCTGCGGCGACGTGCCATACAGCACGCCGCGGATGACGATGGGGTTGCACTGAATCTGCGACCGCCCCTCGGGTCGCGCGTCGCCGCTTCGATACGTCCATGCCACCTGGAGGCGTGACACGTTGGCCGTCGTGATTTGCGCAATCGAAGACGACTGCGTGTGGCCGGCATCGCCGCCGTGGGCCGGCCAATCGACGGATTGCGGTGGACGTTGACAGGCGCCGAGCATGGCGAGCGCCACGCAGCCGAAAGAGAATGACAGTCGCATACGGGGGAGAGTCTACACTTCGGGCCTCAGGAGGACAGACGGTCAGCCTCGGGCCAAACCTCTACCACTACTCGGTTGACGCCATGAGCGTGACGTCGCGTCGCCGAAGCGCGCATAATGGTCGGGCTTCGAAGTGGACTCCGGGAGGATCTCATGCGCAGACCGCTGGTGCTTGTCGGTGTCGCCGCTCTGCTTGCCGGTGCGTCGATGACGGCCGACTCGCCGCCGCAGCGTCCCCTCACCGGCCGATCGCAGGTAGCCACGCGCCTGGGCATCGTCGCGGCCAGCCAGGTGCTGGCCGCGCGCGCCGGCGTGCAGGTACTCGAGCGCGGCGGCAACGCCGTCGACGCCGCCATCGCGACCAACGCCGTGATGGGCCTGATGGAGCCCACGAGCAACGGCATTGGCGGGGATCTGTTTGCCCTCGTCTACGAGGCCAAGTCGGGCACGCTCCACGGCCTCAACGCGAGCGGCTGGGCTCCGCGCGCGCTGACCCCCGAGTATCTGAAAGCCGCCGGCGTCACTGAACTGCCATCACGCGGGCCGTACACGGTCACCGTGCCTGGCGTGGTCGCCGGCTGGCATTCGATGCGCGAGAAGTTCGGGCGGCTGCCGATGGCCGATCTGCTGGCGCCGGCCATCCACTATGCCAGGGAAGGATTCCCGGTCGCGGAGGTCACGGCCGGACTCTGGGCACGTTCGCTGGCGCTGCTCGAAGCCGACCCCAACTCGGCACGCACCTTCCTGGTCGACGGGCGCGTGCCGGCCTCCGGCGCAATTTTCCGAAACCCGGACCTCGCACGGTCGCTCGCGCGCATTGCCGAGCGCGGACGTGACGGCTACTACAAGGGCCCGACGGCGGAAGCCATCGTGGCCCTGCTCAAGTCGCACGGCAGCCCGATGGACGCTCAGGACCTGGCAGAGTTCGACGTCGAATGGGTGCAGCCCATCTCGACGACGTATCGGGGCTGGAAGGTCAGCGAGATCCCGCCCAATGGCCAGGGCATCGCCGCGCTCATCATGCTCAACCTGATGGAGCCGTTCCCGATGGGCGACTTCGGCTTTCACTCGCCGCGCGCGCTGCACACGATGATCGAGGCCAAGAAGCTCGCCTATGCCGATCTGATCCGGTATGTCGGCGATCAGCGATTTGGCGAAGTGCCAGTCGGCGCGATGCTCGACAAAGGCCGGGCCCGGACGCGGGCGGAACAGATCGACCAGGCGCGTGCGCAGTGCCGCGTCGAGCCCTCGCAACTCGATCGAGTAACCGACATGCAGGGGCACGACACGATCTACCTGTCGGTCGTCGATCGCGACGGCAACATGGTGTCGTTGATCCAGAGCAACTATCTTGGCTTCGGGTCCGGGCTTGTTCCCGAAGGTGCCGGCTTCATGCTCCACAATCGCGGCGCGCTGTTCACGCTGGCGCCGAATCAGCCCAACACGCTTGCGGGCCGCAAGCGCCCGCTGCACACGATCATCCCCGGTTTCATGGAGAAGGACGGCACGCGGATTTCTTTCGGCATCATGGGCGGCTGGAACCAGGCGCAGGCCCACGCGCAATTTGTGGCCGACATCGCCGACTACGGCCTGACGCCGCAGGAAGCGCTCGAAGCCGGACGTTTCACGAAGGCCACGTTCGAGGGCTGTGACGTGCAGGTGGAAGCCCTGATCCCCGAACCCGTGCGCGGGGTGCTGACGGCGCTCGGGCACGAGATCGAGGTGGTGCCGCCGCGCTCCTCCGAGTTCGGGTACGGCCAGGCCACCCTCGCCCGTCCCGATGGCGTGCACATGGGGGCCTCCGACCCACGCCACGACGGCGCGGCCATCCCCGAGGCGCCCGCGGTCTTCACGCCACCACGATGAGCGTTCACCTTGACGAGTACCTTGCCTTTGCCCTTCAGGTCGCCCTCGACGCGGGCCGTGTCGCGCTCGAGCACTACCAAACCGGCGTCGCCGTCGAGTTCAAGGCCGACGCGTCGCCCGTCACTCGCGCCGATCGTGGCGCGGAGCAGCTGATTCGACAGGCCATCGCAGCGCGGTTCCCGGAACACGCGGTAGTCGGCGAAGAGTACGGCGCCGACGGCCGCCCGTCGCCGTTTCGCTGGATCGTCGATCCCATCGACGGCACCAAGAGCTTCATCCGGGGCGTGCCGCTGTTTGGCGTGTTGATCGCCCTCGAGATCGAGGGCCGGGCCGAGGTCGGCGTGTGCCACATGCCCGCACTTGGCGAAACCGTCGCCGCCGCCACCGGGCTGGGCTGCACCTGGAACGGGCACACGGCTCGCGCCTCGACCGTCGAGCGCCTCAGCGATGCGACCGTCGTGTTCTCCGACGGCCGCATGCTGGCGCGTCGGCTGGGCCATCGCTGGGTGCGGCTGGAATCGGAGGTGGGCCTGTTGCGAAGTTGGGGCGACTGCTACGGCCATTGCCTGGTGGCGACCGGACGTGCCGACGTGATGCTCGACCCGGTGATGAACGCGTGGGACTGCGCGGCGCTGCTGCCGATCGTGCGCGAAGCGGGCGGACGATTCTCGGATTGGACCGGCGTCGAGCGAATCGATGGCGGCGACGCGGTGAGCACCAATGAAGCGCTTCACACTAGCGTGATGGAAATGCTGCGAGGCGCCTGAGCGAACGGGTTCACAATGCCTTGCACGAAGCGTGGAAATCAGCCGGAATCCCCAGTACGATGGATAGGATGACTGGCATGCTGCGGGGCCTGTTCTTGGGGCTGGCGTTTTCGCTGATGGCCACGCCCGTGCCGGCGCAGACCGTCCCTCCGGTGGCGGCCGCCGCGCCGGCCACGCCAGCCACCCCGCTTGACACCTTCGACGCGGCCTGGCGGGTCCTGCGCGACAACTACGTCGCTCAAACGGCCGCGCGGGTTGACTGGGACGCCCTTCGCGCGGAATTGCGGCCGCGCGCCGAGCACGCAGCCGACGACGACGAGGTGCGGGGGATCGTTCGCGAGATGCTCGACCGCGTCGGCCAGTCGCACTTTGCGATCCTGCCCGCGCCGGTAGCCTCGGCGATCTCGGGCGGCGCCGTCCGGCCCGAAGACGTCGGCACGCTCGGATTCGACGTGCGATTGCTGGATCAGGCGCTGGTCGTCTCCAGCGTCGACTCCCAGGGGCCAGCCGCCAGGGCGGGTGTGCGAGCCGGCTGGACGCTCACACGCGTCGGCGCACGCGCTCTCGACGGCGACCTGGCCTCGCTCGGCGACGGCCCGCCCAACGTCCGTGGCTTCCGGGCCTGGGCGCTGGGCACGGCGCTTTTGCGGGGCCAGGCGGGTGTGGACGCGGATCTCGGGTTCCTCGACGCTTCGGGTAAGCCCGTCTCGCGCGTGCTGGTTCGGTCGCCCGAGCGAGGCCAGCCCGTCAAGCTCGGACACCTGCCGACTCTCTTTGCGCGCCTCGAGGACCGTCGCGTCGAGCGCGAGGGCCGGGCAATCGGGCTCATCGCATTCAACGTCTGGATGACGCCGGTGTCCCGCCAGTTCGACGAGGCGATGGACCGGCTGCGCGACACCAGCGGCATCGTCATCGACCTGCGCGGCAATCCCGGGGGCATCCTGACGATGGTCATGGGGCTGTCGGGCCACTTCGTGTCCGATGGCGAGGAGCTGGGCACGATCACGACGCGCGAGTCGTCGCTCAAGCTGGTCGCCAACCCGCGGCTGGTCGGCGCGGCGGGCCAGCCAGTCAAGCCCTTTGGCGGCCCGGTTGCGATCCTTGTCGACGAGGGGTCGTACTCGGCGTCGGAGATCTTCGCCGGCGGCATGCAGGCCATAGGTCGCGCCCGCATTTTCGGCACCCAGACCGCCGGAGGCGCCCTGCCGGCCGTGCTCGAGCGACTGCCGGGGGGCGACGTCCTCCAATATGCTATCGGCGACTTTGTCACGGCCACCGGACAACGCATCGAAGGACGTGGCGTTGTCCCCGATCAGGCGATCGCGCCGACCCGTGAGGACCTTCTTGGTGGCCGCGATCCGATTCTTGACGCGGCCCTCGACTGGATTGTGAAAGGATCGGTGCTCTGATGATCTGGGCGCGCCTGTTGATTGTCTGCAGTGGCCTGGTGGCCGCGCTGGTTGCCGGTCGGGCCGTCGATCTGCGCGCGCAGACGCCCCCACCGGCCGCGGTTTCAACGGAGCTGCCGCACGCCGAAGAGGTGCTCAAGAAGTACCGATTGGCGATTGGCGGTGAGGAGGCAATCAAAAAGCACACGACACGCTCGGTGAAGGGCACCTTCGAGATTCCGGCGCAGGGCATGAAGGGCGATTTGTCCATCATGGCGGCGGCCCCTGACATGATCCGCGTGATGGTGACGTTGCCCGGACTGGGCGAGTTGCAGAGAGGCTACGACGGCAAGCTGGGATGGTCGATCGATCCGGCGATCGGACCGCGCCTGCTCGCGGACGACGAGCTCGCCGAGTTCAAGCACTCTGCGGATTTCTACGACGACTTGCACGACCCCAAGAAGTTCAAGACGATCACGGTCGTCGGCAAGACCATGTTCGAGGGGCAGGAGTGCTACGAGCTCAGGCTGGTCAAGGAGACCGGCTTCGAGTACACCGAGTTTTTCAGCGTCGCTTCAGGTCTCATCGTTGGCGGCAAGCTCAACGCGAGCTCCCAGATGGGATCGGTGCCCGTCACCTCCATAGTGTCCGAGTACAAGCCATTCGGCGGCGTGCTCGTGCCGACGGTCACACGCCAGCGCATGATGGGGCTCGAGCAGCTCACGACGGTGATCTCGGTGAGCTTCGACCCGATCGACCCGAAGGCTTTCGAGTTGCCGCCGGCCATCGCCGCGCTTGCCGCCCAGAAGAAATGACGACGGAGAATCGCGACGCCCTTCGCGACGTGCTCGGTACCCTGATGCCACCCAGCCGCGCGGTGCGGTTGGGACATGCCGAGCGTGTCGAGCTCGATACCGACCGCGCCATTCGCACCAGGAACAAGGTCAGCTATCGGCTGAACCACTGGCCGATCTGGATCTGGACGTTCTTTCTTGCGCCCGGGCCCCTCACCTTCGACCTGTTCGCGCAGGGGTTTGATTGGCGCATGGCGACGTGGCTGGGTGCCGTCCTGGCAGGGACGGGGCTTGCCGGCTACCTCGGCAAGCTCCCTGGCGTGGAGCCGGCGCCTTACATCATCCGCTTCACCGAGGACCGGCCTAATCCGCTCTATCGGCGTATCTGCTACACGTTTGCGTGGAGCGCGGTCGTCACGTTCGCGCTGCTGAACATCGCGGGTCTCGTGTGGGCCGTCGCGAGCGGGGAATGGCGCCTCCGCCAGATCTACGACGCCGCCTACTTCCCGCTGGCAGGCTCGATATGGCTGCTCGGCGCCGCCGGTGTGCTCCCGCGCGTGAGGCGCTCGACGAAGAACGAAGGACACGAGCGGCGCTACTTCTACGGGTCGGTGTGGGCGGTGTGCGTCGCGCAGCCGACGTTATGGCTCCTATGGTCCGTGCTGCCGCGCGGGCGCGCGTTCGATCTTCTGAAGCTCGCGATTTTTATTGGCATCCTGGCCTACGTCGGCAACCTTGCGCGCCGTGGATTGCTGCCACGTACGCGGCCGATTGTGCCAGGGGAACTGGCTATCTCCGACTGAGCGGGTTCGGGTAGGTTGGGCCAGGTTCAGTCGGGTTGGGTCAGGTCGACGTCGGTTGATCAGGTTGTTCATTCCGCTCGTAGCGCAACGAGCGGATCGACCTTCGTCGCGCGCCGCGCCGGCCCGAGGCAGGCGAGCGCGCCGGCCAGGAGACACGCGACCGCCACGACCAGCAGCGTCATGGGATCGCCAGGCTCAGTCTCAAACAGGTAGGCCTGCAGCAGCCGGCCGAACGCCAACGCCCCTGCCAGCCCTGCGCACAGCCCCAGCACGACCAGCGTGAGCCCTTGCCGCAGCACGCCGCCGAGCACCGCCGACTGGCTGGCGCCGAGCGCCATCCGGAGCCCGAACTCCTGCGTCCGCTGCGCAACCGACGTGGCAATCACCCCGCCGACGCCGGCCAGCGTGACCAGCAGCGCGAGCCCGGCAAACAGCGCCAGCAGCATCGCCGTCAGTCGAGGGGTGGCCAGGTGGCGGCTGCGCACTTGGTCGAGCGTGCGGATGTTCTCCACCGGCTGATTGGGGTCGATCGAGCGCACGACGCCGCGGACGACCTCGGCCATGGCCAGCGGATCGCCGGTGGTCCGCACCAGCACTTGGCCGGGCAGGCCGTCTGGCGTCTGGCTGAGCGGCGTGTACACCTGCGCCTCGGTCTCTGAACTCAATCCGCGCTGCTTGACGTCCTCGACGACGCCGATGACGTCGAGCCACGTCTCTCCGCGATCGAACGACACACGCGAGCCGATGGGACTGGAGCCATTCCACTGCCTCGACATCGTCTGGTTGATGACGGCGACCCGCATCTTGTCGCGCGTGTCGGTGGACTGGAACGTCCTGCCTTGCAGCACCCGCACCGCCAGCGTGTCGAAGTAGCCCGGGCTCACAGTGAAGTAGTCGGCCGTGGGGCGCTTGTCGGGATCGTCGACGGCGCGCCCTTCGATTTGAAACGGGTTGGCGAAGGGATGCGTCGCCGCCAGGGGCACGACACTGGTGACGGCCACCGAGGTCACGCCTGGTGTGCCGGACAGCCGTTCGATGAGCGGCTCGTAGAGCCGCAGGTAGTCCTCAGCGGTCCGGTAACGCGAGAAGTTGCCGAACACCTCGGCCGAAAGCACGCGCTCGGCCCGATAACCCGTCGGGACGCTCTGCAGACGATGGAGACTGGAGAGCAGCAGCCCGGCCCCCGCCAGCAGCACGACCGACACGGCCACCTGCGCGACCACGAGGCCTTGTTGCAGGCGGCGGCGTCGAGGACCCTGGCCGCCGGCTCCGGCCTGCTTGAGCGCGCCGGCCGGCGAGGGGCGCGACGTCAGGGCGGGGAACGCGCCGAAGATCACGCCCGTCAGCAGCGAGATGCCGAGCGCGAAGGCCAGCACGCCCTGGTCGAGCGACACATCGTGGATACGCGAGGTGAACCGCCCGGCAAACGTCGTCAGCGCGTCGATGGTGCTCCACGCAACGACCAGGCCCACGGCGCCGCCGGCCAGCGACAGCAGCACGCTCTCGGCGAGAAGCTGGCCGGCGATCTGCCAGCGGCTGGCGCCAAGGGCGGTGCGTAGCGCCAGTTCGCGATCGCGCGCCAGCGCACGGGCCATCGAGAGGCTGGCGACGTTGGCGCAGGCGATGAGCAACACGAGCAGCGTGGCGCCGATCAACACGAACAACATCGGACGCGCGTTGCGGGTCAGCTCGCCGAGCAGGTCGACGGAGGTGGCCTGAAATCCCTGGCCCGCGCGGTACACGTCGGGGTGGTCGCGGCGGAACCGGTCTCCGACCGTGGCCACCGACGCGGCGGCCTCCGCCAGCGGGACGCCGGGCTTCAAACGTCCGAAGACCTGCAGCGCCGCGAAGATGCGGCGCTGCTCGGCGATACGCCGCTCGGCGGACGCGCGGAACGGACAGGCCGACGTGGGCATGTAGACGTCGCAGTCGGCCGGGTACTGCGGAATTGGCGGCAGCACGCCGACGACCGTGTGCGGGCGGTCGTTCATCTGGAAGGTCTGGCCCACGATGCCAGGATCGCCGCCAAACCTCGTGCGCCAGTACTCGTGACTCAGGACCAGCACCGCCGGGGCGCCCGCATCGTCGTCGCCGTCGACGAAGGTGCGACCCAGCTTCGGGCGCACGCCGAGCACGTCGAAGAAATTGGCGGAGACCACACCGGTGTCGACGCGGTCGGGCTCTCCGCGATTCAGCAGGTCGAACGACATCTGGTGGAACTCCACCAGCCCGCTGAAGCCTGTGAGCTGCTGGCGGTAATCGTACAGCTCGGCGATCGAGATGCCGATGCTGTCCTGGCCGGCAAGGGGCGCCGATTCCTGGAGCAACACCAGACGATCGCCTTCCACGTACGGCAACGGCTTGAGCAGCACGCCGTAGATGACGCTGAACATCGCGGTGTTGGCCCCGATGCCCAGGCCCAGCACCAGGATGGCGACCAGCGCGAACCCCGGCTGACGCCGGAGCGTTCGCGCCGCATAGCGCACCGTGCGTGCCGTCCGGTCGAGCCACAGCAGCCCGCGTTGCTCCCGGCACTCCTCGCTCACACGCTCGACGCCTCCAAACCGCGTTCGGGCGCTGCGGCGCGCCTCGTCGGGCGACACGCCCTGGTTCACCAGGTGCCTGGCCTCGAGGTCGAGATGAAACTGCAGCTCGGTGTCGAGCTGCTCGTCGAGCTGCTCGCGCCGACGCCACGCGCGCACCTGCCGTCGAATCCGCTGCAGCACGGTCAGACCCCTTCTGTGAGGATTCGTTGGACCGCAGCGGCCATTCGTTCCCACTGCGCGGTCTCGTCGCGCAGCTGGCGCTGGCCGGCCTTTGTCAGGCGGTAGAACTTCGCCTGGCGGTTGTGTTCGACGCTCCGCCCCCACTCGGCGTCAATCCAGCCAGCCCCTTCGAGCCGATGCAGCGCCGGGTAGAGCGAACCCTGGTTCACGCGCAACACATCCTCGGAAATCTGCTGGATACGTTGCGAGATGGCCCACCCGTGCATCGGGCCGGAGAGAAGCGTGCGAAGGATCAGCAGGTCGAGCGTGCCCTGCAGCAGATCGAGGCGCGACTGGGTCATAGGGTGTTGTCGGATGTCGACAACAGCATGGGCGTTGTCTTGTCGAATGTCAACAACGAGCCGATCGAGGTGGGTGGGACGAACCGGGGGACGAGGGTCGATTCCTAGAGCCCCCAGCGCAGCAGCAGCGCCCCGACCGTGAATCCGGCACCAACCGACGTGACGAGCACGAGGCTGCCTTTCTTGAGCCGCCCGTCGTTGACGGCGTCGTTGAGAGCGAGCGGAATCGTGGCCGCGGTCGTGTTGCCGTAGCGGTCGATGTTGATGACGACCTTCTCCGGCTGGAAAACCAAGCCGGTCCGCGGCCGAGAGGATGATGCGACGGTTGGCCTGGTGCGAGACCATCAGGTCGATATCAGTCGATTGCAGGCCGTTGCGCACCAGCATGCGGCGGCACATCTCCTCTGTCTTGCGCACGGCAAACCGGAACACCGCCTGCCCGTCCTGCTTCACGAAATGGAGTCGCTGCTCGACGGTCTCTTTCGACGCCGGCCGCAGGCTGCCTCCGGCCGGCATCTGCAGCGCGGGACCGCCGCTGCCGTCGATCTCGGCCTCGAAGTCCAGGATCCCGAATTCGCGATCCGTCGACGGCGAAATGACCACGGCGCCGGCGCCGTCGCCAAACAGCACGCAGGTCGTGCGGTCCGTGTAGTCGATGATGCTCGACATCACGTCTGCGCCGACGACCAGCGCGTGCTCGGCGGTGCCGGCGGCGACCATGTGCGAGGCCGTGGTGAGCGCATACGTGAAGCCCGAGCAGGCCGCCCCGAGATCGAATCCCCACGCCCTGGTCGCGCCGATCTTGTGCTGCAGCAGGCAGGCCGTGCTCGGAAACATCATGTCCGGCGTCGTGGTGCCGACGACGATGAAGTCGATGTCAGCGGGTGTGATGCCAGCCTGGGCGATCGCCTGCAGCGCCGCCTCCCTGGCCAGGTCGGAGGTGGCGACGCCCGGATCGACGATGTGCCGTTCGCGGATTCCAGTGCGCTGCTGGATCCACTCGTCGCTGGTCTCGACCATCTTCTCGAGGTCGGCGTTGGTGAGCACGCGCGGCGGCACGTAGGTCGCCAGGCCCGCCACCGTCACCCGCCGCAGACCAGGCTTCGACAGCCGCCCCGTTTCCACAGCCCTCGTTCTCACGTCGATTTTTCCCATCACCATAGCCTGCCGTCTCTGCCCGGTTGATCCAGGCCAAAGTACCTGGTACGCGCGCGCCGTGGCCACCCGCCCGCGGGGCGTGCGATCGAGAAAGCCGATCTGCATCAGATACGGCTCGTAGATGTCTTCGAGGGCCTCGGCGTCCTCGCCGACCGACGCCGCCAGGCTGCTGAGCCCCACGGGGCCTCCGCCGTACTTGTCGATGATCGTCCGCAGCAGCCGGCGGTCCAAATCGTCGAAGCCGCGCGCGTCGACTTCAAGCAGCCGCAGCGCCGCGTGCGCGACGTCGAGCGTGATCCGCCCATCGGCGCGGACCTGCGCGAAGTCACGGACCCGGCGCAACAACCGGTTCGCCACTCGCGGCGTGCCGCGGGCGCGCCCGGCAAGCTCGCGCGCTGCGTCCAGCTCCAGGTCCACGTCCAGGATCCGCGCCGATCGACGCACGATCTCCTCGAGGTCCGCGGCGGTGTAGAAGTCGAGTCTCTGCACGATCCCGAATCGCGCACGCAGGGGCGATGTCAGCAACCCCGCCCGGGTCGTCGCGCCGATGAGCGTGAAGGGCTTGACCGGCACCTTCACCGAGCGCGCGCTGGGACCCTGGCCGATCATGATGTCGAGCTCGAAATCCTCCATCGCGGGATAGAGGATCTCTTCGATGGCCGGCGCCATGCGGTGGATCTCGTCGATGAACAGCACCTCGCGCTCCTCGAGGTTGGTGAGCATCGCCGCCAGATCGCCCGCCCGTTCGATGACCGGTCCAGCCGTCGATCGCACCGGCACGCCCATCTCGTTGGCGATTACCGTCGCCAGCGTCGTCTTGCCCAGTCCAGGGGGGCCGTAGAGCAACACATGATCGAGCGCTTCGCCTCGGCCGCGCGCCGCGGCAATGGAGACCTGCAGGTTCTCGCGCACCTTGTCCTGGCCGATGTAGTCGTTCAGCGTGCGCGGCCGCAGCCCCGCCTCGTACTGAACGTCGTCGTCGACGCGTGCGGCAGAGACGAGGCGTGGGTCGCTCATTGACGATTGGTGATTGACGATTGACGATTACGAAATTACGCGGATTCAGCGTGAGAGCAGTTTCAGCGCCGCGCGCAGCGCCTGCTCGAAGCCGAGATCCGGTCCCTCCTGCAGTGCGCGATCGACCGCCTTTTCCGCCGACGGCCGATGGTAACCGAGGTTCAACAGGGCCGACACCAGATCTTCGCGCGGCCCGGCTGGCGCCGTGATCGCGCCGGCGGGCGTCATCGCGGCGAGTTTGTCCTTCAGTTCGAGCACGATGCGCTCGGCGGTCTTTCGCCCGATCCCGGGAATCGACGTGAGCCGCGCCACGTTGGCCGTGGCGATGGCCTGCACGAGTTCTTCGGGCGCCAGACCCGACAGCACCGACAGCGCCAGCTTCGGGCCGATCCCGCTGACCGCGATCAGCCGCTCGAAGACGAGTTGCTCGAGCGCGGATCCGAAGCCGTAGAGCACCAGCGCGTCTTCGCGAACGTGTGTGTGCACGCGAAGCGTCAACCGGCTGCCCGCATCCCCGACGGCGGCAAACGAGGACAGCGGCACGTGCACGTCGTAGCCGACGCCGCCGACGTCGATCACCACACGCATCGGATGTTTTTCGAGGACCGTGCCCGAGAGCCTCGCGATCATGACGGACGCGAGCCGGTGGGTGGCCGCCAGTTCCGCCAGCTGCGCGGCAACCTGCGCCCCTCGTCGACGATGCGCTCCCTGACGCCGCCCGAGCTGTGCACGTGGCAGAGCGCGACGGCCAGAGCGTCGGCAGCGTCGTGCGGGGACGGCGCGACGTCGAGCCCGAGCAGCAGCCGCACCATGTCCTGCACCTGCTTTTTTTCCGCACGGCCGTAGCCGACCACGGCGCGCTTGATCTCTGCCGGCGTGTACTCCACGACCTGCACGCCGGCCTGGACGGCCGCCAGCATCGCGACGCCGCGCGCGTGCCCGAGTTTGAGCGCGCTGCGCACGTTGACCGAGTGGAACAGGTTCTCGATGGCGACCAGATCGGGGCGGCTGTCGCCGATGAGCGCGGTGAGACCTTCGTGAATCAGCCGGAGGCGCTCGGGGAAGGTCGCGCCCTGCGGCAGTCTGAGTCCCCCGCAGACGACCAGGCGATGTCGCCGGCCGTCGGTTTCGACGCACCCGTAGCCGGTGCACTCGGAACCTGGATCGATGCCGAAGACCCTCACGCGTGCCTCACGCGAGAGAAGCCTCGATCTCCTTCTCTTCGATGTCGAAGTTCGACCAGACCTGCTTGACGTCGTCGTGGTCGTCGAGGGCATCCATCAGCTTCACCATGTGGTTGGCGTCCTTGCCCTCGAGCTTCACGTAGTTCTGCGGCAGCATCGCGATCTGCGCCGTCGCCGGCTCGACGCCCAGCGCCTTCACCGCGTCGCGCACGGCCTCGAATGCCGACGGGTCGCTGAGGATCTCCCACGAGTCGCCGTCGTCGCGCAGGTCGTCGCCGCCGGCCTCGAGCACGGCGTTGAGCAGCGCCTCTTCGTTGGCGGCCGCCTTGTCGACGACAATGTAGCCCTTCTTGGAGAACATCCAGGCCACGGCGTTGCTTTCAGCGAGGTTGCCGTTGTGCTTGGTCAGCATGTGCCGCAACTCGCCGACCGTGCGATTCCGGTTGTCGGTCAGCGCCTCGATGATGACCGCCGCGCCGCCCGGGCCATAGCCCTCGTAGACGACTTCTTCGTAGCTGACGCCGGGCAGTTCGCCCGTGCCGCGCTGGATGGCCTTCTTGATGTTGTCCGACGGCATGTTCACCGATTTGGCTTCGGCGACGATCGTGCGCAGCCGCGGGTTCATCTCGACGTCGCCCCCGCCATTGCGGGCGGCGACGGTGAGTTCCTTGATGATGCGGGTGAACACCTTCCCGCGCTTGGCGTCGAGGGCACCCTTCTTGTGCTTGATGGTGTGCCACTTGGAATGCCCGGACATGGTCGAAACTCCAAGAAAAGCTACTGAAAACAGGACCAGAAATTCTAGCACAGGGACTGGGCGATGAGGCGGCACCGGTGCCTGGCGCCGACGTGCCGGGTGCCGAAGTGCCGGTGCTGACGTGCCGTGTGCCGCGTGCGCGCGATTACACTGCTCACCGTGGCACGAGGCAGCAAGCACCAGGCACGCGGCAGCAGGCGCAAGGCACCGCACCCGGCACCCGGCACGCGTCACGCGGCACCGCACCGGCACCCGGCACCCGGCACAAGGCACGGTCAACGTCAGGCTCCCAGGGCTGGGACGACTACGCCGACTTCTACGACTGGGAAAACGCGCAGACGATGGCGCGTCGGGATGTGCCGTTCTGGACGCGGCTGGCGGCGGCCGCAGGGGGGCCGGTGTTGGAGCTGGGCTGTGGCACGGGGCGAATCGCTCTGCCGGTCGGCCGCGGCGGAACCCCGATGGTGGGCATCGACTTGTCGGCGCGGATGCTCACACGAGCGAGGACCCGCGTGCGGCGCGCGCGTCTGGGCCGCCGGATTCGCCTCGTGCGGGGCGACATCCGCCACCTTCCGTTTCCGAATGCCCACTTCGGCCTGGTGATGGCGCCGTACGGCATCCTGCAGTCGCTGGTGGCCGAATCAGACTTGCGCGCGACACTTGCCGCGGTGGCCGCCGCGCTTCGGCCTGGCGGTCGCCTCGTGCTCGAGCTGGTGGCCGATCTGCCCGCGTGGCATGAATACTCCAACGAGACCAGACTGCGCGGGTGGCGTGCCGGCGGCAGGTCGCACATCACGCTCATCGAGTCCGTGCGGCAGGACAGGAAGAAGGGCCTGACGCTGTTCGAGCAGCAGTTTGTCGAACGTCGCGGCCGTGCGCGGTCATCGCGACGCTTCACGCTCGCGTTCCGCACGTTGTCGGTGGCGCAGATGGCGGGGCGGCTCGAACGCGCCGGGCTGCATGTGACCGCCCGTCTCGGCAGCTACGACGGGGACCCGTGGACGAAGAGGTCGGAGACGTGGATCTTGATTGCTGAACGCTGATATTGCCTCGTGCCTGGTGCCGAGTGCCGCGTGCGGTGCCTCGTGCTGGCACCTAGGCACTCAGCACTGTGCGCTGATCACCTCTCGGCTCCCACCTCCTCAACCGGCACCTCGGTGCGCTGTCCGAGCGTCGCAAACAACATCGTGTTCTGAATCTCGACGAAGTTGGCGCCGGCCGCCGACGCGTCCTGCTGGTACTGCGCCAGTGTCTGCAGGTACTCGCGGCCCTGCGCGATGACTGCGCGATCGACGATGTCCCCGAGTGCGTGCTCTACCGCCTGCTCTCGCGCCTGCCAAAGCGTCGCCGGTGGCTGCCCGATGTGCGTGACGGAGACCGGAAACAACTGCACGGACACCGGCTCGATGCCACACGTCGCGAAGATCGCCGAGATGCGTGGGCCGACGGCCGCCTCGGTGCTGTCTCCCCGCACCTCGCGCACCGCGCCGAAGAAGCGCTGCGCCTGCGCAAAGGCGCGTGCGCCGGCCGGTGAAGAGCTGTAAAAGTATCGCGCCGCGTTGTCGGGTTCGACGGCCAGCACCCGACCGCCGGTTCGAGTCACGCGCGCCAGCTCGCGGACGGCTCTGGGCACGTCGTTGACGTGCTGAAGTACCGCCACGCAGAACGTCGCGTCAAACGCCCCGGCCGTGAAGGGCAGGCGCGAGACGTCGGCTCCGGCAAGCTGCAGGCGATAGTTGTGCGACCGGCCTTCCGCCGCCGTGCGGGCGACGCGCTGCAGGTTCCGGTCGATGGCAAACAAGACCAGCTGGGACACGCGCAAGCGCCCCAGGCTCATCTCGGCGGTGCCCGCGCCGCAGCCGACGTCGAGGATGCGATTGCCGGGACGCGGGCGCAGTGTTTCCTGGAGGAACCCGGAAAACTCGCTGTCCCACCATTGTTCGCGCAGGTTCTTCAGTGTGGCGGACGTGAGGGCATCGACGTGACGAGCCATGACTCCTCTATCGGCACCTGGGCCAGCGGGGCAAGGGCCGAGGCCACTCTCCAGCTGGAGGTCCGTTTTGGTCTGACCACTAGACCTTTCAGCGACGAGGCTGTGACAGGTGCGGATCGCAGCAGAAAGGGCCCCGAAAATCCCCGCCCCGCGTCGTTGTGTCCCATGCGGCCGCCCGTTACAGTGACGCTACAGGGCCAATGAAACCGGCCAGGAAGGTGATTATATCAGTTTCAGATTATTGCAATCTGAAACAATGATGTAACTGTTACTACTCCCTTGACACCCGGTCCGCCGCAGGACTAGGCTTTCGGCGCGGTCTTACAAGTGGTTCAACCATAGCCACAGTTGTATTTCAGGAGGTCAGGCATGCCCCGGTGTATTTCCCCCCTTCGTGAAGGGTGGGTCCTCGGTGCGCTGCTCGCGGTGTCGATGCTCGGGTTCGCATCGACCGCGTCTGCGCAGTTCGAACGAGGCTCGATTTCTGGAACCATCAAGGACGCGTCCGGCGGTGTGGTCCCCGGCGTGACGGTGACTGCGACCAGCGTGCAGACGCAAGCGCCGACGGTGGCGGTCACCGACGCGACTGGTTTCTACACCTTCCCGAACCTTCGGCCTGGCCAGTACGTCGTCAACGCCGAGCTGGAAGGCTTCAAGAAGATCGTGCGCGAGAACCTGCAACTCGACGCAGGCGGCGCGCTCGTCATCGACTTCGCGCTCGAGACCGGCGCCATCACCGAGCAGGTGACGGTCACCGCCGAGACCCCGCTGCTGCAGTCCGACGTCGCGATTCGCAAGGTGGTTGACTCGAAGGACATCGAGCAGTTGTCCTTCTCGGGCCGCAACCCCATCGGCGTGGCCAGCCTCAAGGCAGGCGTCGTGGGCGGCTCGTTCAACACGCGCGGCTTCGCGGACCTGGGCAACGGCGGCTTCAACATCAACGGCAGCCGCAGCGACGAGAACAACATCACGGTTGACGGCGCCACCGCGATCCGCACCCGCTCGTCGGGCGCGATCATCGGCATCCAGAACGTCGACGCGCTCCAGGAAGTGCAGGTCCTGACGGCGAACTACATGCCGGAGTTCGGCCGCAGCAGCGGCGGCCAGATCCGCTTCGTCACCAAGAGCGGCAGCAACCGCTTCAGCGGCAGCGCGTCGTTCTTCTACCAGGACGACTCGCTCAACGCCAACAGCTGGTCGCGCAACCGCAGCACCAACCCGATCGAAAACAGCGGCCCGGCGCCCTTCGACCAGAAGCAGTACGGCTACTCCTTCGGCGGGCCGATTCCGCTCGGCGGGTTGAAGGACAAGCTGTTCTTCTTCGGCGCCCAGGAATGGGTGAACTTCTACCGCGACCAGACGGCGATCATCACCGTGCCCACCGCGCGGATGCGCAACGGTGATTTCGGCGAGCTGCTCGACCCGGGCAACGGCTTCTTCACCGGCGCGCGGGTCATCTACGATCCCCGCACGAACGAGCCATTCCAGGGCAACCTGATCCCCACCGATCGGCTGTCGGAGAACGGCCTGGCGATGCTCAACGCCTACCCGGATCCGACGCCGGGCTTCCGGCAGGGCACCAACAACGCGATCATCAACAGCCCCAACCCGCAGGATCAGCGCAAGGACAACATCCGGTTCGACTACCGGCTCAACGAGAAGAACAACATCAGCTACCGCTTCGGCCGTTACAACTGGGTGGCCGTGGACGCGTTCCGCGACAACCTCCCGTTTGCACGCACGGATTGGGAGCGCCCGAACTACACGAACACGGCGAGCTGGACGAGCACGTTGACCTCGAACCTGATCAACGAGTTGACCTACACGTACTCGCGTGACGACGTGTTCATCAACGTCTTCCAGGAAGGCGACCAGTACAAGCGCAGCAACAAGGGCATCGAGTACCCGTACATCTTCCAGGAGAAGGAAATCTTCGACAAGATTCCGACCGTCACGTTTGGCAGCGGCGGTTTCCAGACGATGGACGGCGGTCCGTATCCAGCCTCCTCCTCGGGTCCGATCACGACCGTCTCGAACACCACGACCTGGGTCAAGGGCCGCCATACGTTCAAAGGCGGCGTCCAGGTCGAGTACTCGGGCGAGGACGACTTCGACCAGATCAACGTCAGCCCTGTCCCGGGCGGCACGAACAACCAGAACGGCCGGTTCGAGTTTTTCGACAACCGCGCCGGCGGGACGTGCCAGGTCAGCGGGACCAGCTGCAACGGTGGCGCTGCCATCGCCAACGCGGCGCTCGGGCTGTTCAGCAACTACGGCGAGCTCGGCCAGCGCAACTTCACGAAGTGGCGCTCGCTGGCAACCGACGTGTTCGTGCAGGACTCGTGGAAGCCGACCAGCCAGCTGACGATCGAGGGCGGGTTCCGGTGGGTGCTGTGGCCGCCGTGGTATTCGACGACCAACAACATCGCCAACTTCGATCCTAATTTCTACGACCCGGCGCAAGCGGCGATCATCAACCCCGCCACGGGCCGGCGCGTCGGAGAGCAGGGCCGCTACAACGGCATCGTGCTGCCGGGCGACGGCTTCGAGGGGGACGGCGGCGCGGGCCTCGATCCGGAGGTCCCGGTCGATGCCTTGTTCCGCGGCGAGCCGCGCGGGTTCTCCGAGACGCACTACAACGTCTTCGAGCCCCGGCTGGGCCTGTCGTATCAGCTCAACGAGAAGACGGTCCTCCGCGCCAGCGGCGGCATCTTCCACAACCGCGTGACGCTGAACGACTCGACGCTGCTCGGCGGCAACCCGCCGTTTCAGCCGCTGGCCTCGGTCTCCAACGGCAATGTGGCGGACCCGTCCGGCGGCAGCCCGAGCAAAGACCTGGTCTTCAGCATCAACGGCCAGGACCCGGTGTTCAAGCATCCGACGTCGTACATGTGGGGCTTCGGCATCCAGCGGGAGATTCCGTTCGGCATCACGGTGGACATCACCTACCTGGGACGCCGCGGCCTCTACCTGCAGCGCGAGCGCAACATCAATCAGCTGCAGCCGGGCGAGGTGCAGGCCCATCCGGGCGTGAACATCGCGGCGCTGCGGCCCTACACGGGCTACAACGTCATCCGCGTGTCAGAGAACGCCGGCAAGTCGCGCTACAACAGCCTGCAGATCAGCGCCGATCGCCGCTACCGCAACGGGCTGAAGCTGGGCTTCGCGTACACCCTGGGCAAGTCCGAGGACAACGCGAGCAACAAGCGCAATGTTCTCTGGAACACCTACGACGACTCCGTCTACTGGGGGCCGTCGGACTATGACCGCCGCCACGTCGCCAGCGTCTACTACATCTACGATCTGCCGTTCTGGCGCGACCAGAGCACGCTGATGCGCAACCTGCTCGGCGGCTGGCAGGTGTCGGGTGCGACGTTCTTCCGCACGGGAACACCGTTCTCAGTGCTTCGGACCAACGACATCGCGGGTGTGGGCGACGGCGGCTTCCTGCAGCCGGTGGACCTGGTGGGCGACCCCAACGCGAACGCGAACAAGGAGTTCTCGACGGCCGTGGGTGACGGAAACAACTGGTTCAACCCGGCAGCCTTCGCCAACCCGGCGCCCGGCACGTTCGGCAACGCGCCTCGAAACCTCCTGCGCAATCCGGGCGAACAACAGTGGGACATCGCGCTCTTCAAGAACTTCAACCTGGGCGGCACCCGCCGGGCGCAGTTCCGGGCCGAGTTCTTCAACTTCCCGAATCACCCGAACTGGGGCGGTACGGGCAACCAGTCGGGCGTTCAAACCAATGCGCTGCAGGGTCAGGGCTATGCCGACCCGACCAACGCCGCCTTCGGGCGGGTGATCGCAAAGAACGGTGAGCGTTCGGCGCAGTTGAGCCTGCGGTTCCTGTTCTAGGCTCGCGCTCCGCGCGAGGAGAAAGGGGCGGTCGCCTTCGGGTGGCCGCCCCTTTTTTATTGGAGATTGCAGATTGCAGATTGCAGACTGCAGATTGGAATCTGCGAAATTTCGTAAATCTGCAATCTGCAATCTGCAATCATCAATCCATGGATCTCGCCACCCTCCGCGCCGAGTTCCCCATCCTCTCCACGTCCACCTACATGATCTCCAACTCGCTCGGCGCGATGCCGCGCGGGGTCGATGCGTCGCTGCGCGAGTACGCGGCCACGTGGGCGACCCGCGGCGTGCGCGCGTGGGCCGACCGGTGGTGGACGATGTCGCGGGAAGTCGGTGACGCGGTCGCGCCGCTCATCGGTGCGCCCGCAGGCAGCATCAGCATGTGCGAGAACGTCACCGCCGCGCACATGTCGGTGTTGTCGACGCTGCCGCCACCAACCACGCGCGATACGATCGTATGCTCGGCGGCCGATTTTCCGTCGATGATCTATCTCTTCCGCGCGCAGGCCGCGCTCGGCTATCGGCTGATGATCGTCGCCGCCAACGACGACGGCAGCGCGGACCCGATGCGCATCGCCGAGGCCATCGACGATCGCACCGCACTTGTCGCCGTCTCGCACGTGTTGTTCCGATCGTCGTTCATCCTCGACCCCGCGCCGATTGTCGAGCGCGCCAGGCGCGTCGGCGCACCAGTCGTCCTCGATCTCTACCAGGCGGCGGGCATCATCCCCGTCGATGTCACCGCGCTCGGCGTGGACTTTGCCGCCGGCGGGTGCCTCAAATGGCTGTGCGGAGGGCCAGGCAACGCGTTTCTCTACACGCGCCCCGATCGGCTCGCCGCCGTCCGCCCGCGTTTTACCGGCTGGGCATCGCACCCACAGCCCTTCGCCTTCGACATCGACGACTATCCGCCGCCGGCCGACCACCGGCGCATGCAGACGGGGACGCCTTCGATCCCGGCCTACTACGCCGCGCTGCCCGGGCTCGGCGCTGCTCGCGTCAGTCGGCATCGGCACGGTTCGTTCGACGTCTCTCGACCTGACGCGCCGCCTCCTCGCGCTGGTGGACCAGCACGGGTTCCGCACGGTCGCCTCGCGCGACCCGGCGCGCCTGGCGGGCACCGTCGCCGTCGACGTGCCCGACGGCCGCGACGTTGCCCGCACGCTCAACGCCAACGACATCGTGGTGGACTTCCGTCCTGGCGTGGGCATCCGGCTCGCGCCGCACGTCTACAACTCCGCGGGCGAGGTCGAAGCGGCGATGACGGCCATGGCGGAGATAGTGCGGACAAAGGATTACGTGCCCGACCGGAACACCAGCGTCGTGACCTGATCCCCAGCTGCGGAAGCCACGCCTCTTCGTTGCGTGCCGTAGTTGTGGTCTGTACGCAGATTCTGCAATCGCGCTACGTCGGCGTTCCGACAACTCTGGCGCCTTCCCGACACAATCTGTCAGGCTGTGTCATATCGGAACACGGCTGTTACAAAACTGACCACGCGCCTCAACTAACTGATAACAGAGAGGTTAGGTAGCCATCATCGGATGAGCTTGCGCGCCCGAGTTTCATTTTCTGCCAGACCCGCCGCGAGTTCACCGCTTCACACCGCTGCAGTTCGCTCGCAAACCACGACTCCAAAACAAGTTAGCTGCTGAGAGCCGCGGCCTGTCCCGATGGCCGGACCCTTGCTCTGCGACGCACTGCAACCCGTGTCTTCCCGCGACAGGCGCGCACCTGCGCGCGCCGCCTGGAATGACACGTCAATGCACGGGACCCTCGGCCATGCACGATTCGACCATCGCCCTCTCGCGCGTGCTCCGGACACCCTCGCTGGTGCCCCCTGCCTCCGCGCCCGCTCCTATTCCAACGGTCCCCTGGCGACAGGCCCTGCCTCAGTTGCGAGGCCGGCTCCTGACATTGCGCGAGTTGCGCATTGAGGACGGCGCATCGCTGCTGCCGTCGATCACCGCACCGGAGGTCACGCGATTCATGTCGCCTCCTCCGGAGACGCCGAACTGGTTTGCGGCCTTCATCTCGGCGACCGCTCGCGAACGACAGGCGGGCCGGTACGCGGGCTTTGCCATCGTGCCGCACGGCCAGGACGAGCCCGTTGGCCTCGTGCAGATCCGGCAGCTCGAGCCCGGGTTCAGCACTGCCGAGTGGGGCATTGCCGTCGGGTCGCAGTGGTGGGGCAAGGGGCTGTTCGAAGACACGGGGCGCCTGGTCCTCCGGTTTGCCTTCGAGACGCTTGGTGTCCACCGCCTCGAAGCCAGGGTCGCCACGCAGAACGCCCGCGGCAACGCCGCGGTGGGCAAGCTCGGCGCGACCGCCGAAGGCATGCTGCGACACGCGTTGCGCACCGCCGACGGCACAACGCACGACCAGATTCTCTGGGCGTGGCTCGACGACGAGTGGCGGCGTGATGAGGCCAGGCGCCTTGCCGAGGAGCTCGTATGGGTGCACTGACCCGGCGGGCGATCGGCATCGCCGCCACGCTGCTCACGCTGCTGTCTTGGCCGGCGCTTGCGGCCGGCCGGCCGCAGTCGCGGCTCGACGCCACCCTGGCGACGCGCGCTGGACAGCCCGGCGTCTCGCGCGTGATCGTGCGCTCCACGGGCGCGACCGACGTCACGGCGAAGATTCGAGCGCACCGGGGGCAGGCCGGTCAACGGCTCGCGCTGGTCGACGCTTACGTCGCAGAAGTTCCGAACGACGCCCTGTCGGCGCTCGCCGCCGCTGACGGAGTTGCCGGCGTGCATCTGGACCGGCCGGTTGGCGCGCTGCTGACGCCTGGTGCCGGAAAACTCGCCGGCAACCTCCAGGGCGTTTCATCGAGCGCGCTCGACTTCACGGGCGCGGGCGTCGGCGTCGCGGTGATCGACTCGGGGCTCACGTCCTGGCACGACGACCTGGCGCGCGTCGACGCGGGTCGGGCGCTTGTCGGCCAGCGCGTCGCAGGCTTTGCCGACTTCACGGGCTCGACCAATCAGGTCGCCGACAGCTACGGCCACGGCACCCACGTCGCCGGAATCGTCGCGGGATCCGGTCACGACAGCGACGGCGCCTACGCGGGCGTTGCGCCCGGTGCGCATCTGCTGGTGCTGAAGGTCCTCGACGGCGAGGGGCGTGGCTACGTGAGCGACGTCATCCGCGCGCTCGAGTTTGCCGTCACCAGCCGCGCGCGGTTCAACCTGCGCGTGATCAACCTGTCGATTGGCGCGCCGGTGCTCGAGTCGTTCGAGACCGACCCGCTCACGCTGGCCGCCCTGCGTGCCGTTGAAGCCGGTCTGGTCGTCGTCGCGGCCGCCGGCAACTTCGGCAAGAACCTGGACGACCAGATTCAATATGGCGGCGTCACGGCGCCGGGCAACGCGCCATGGGTGCTGACGGTTGGCGCATACAGCCACATGGGCACGCCGGACCCGAGCGACGATCGTGTCGCCGGCTACAGCTCGCGCGGACCGACGGCCTTCGACTTTGCGGCCAAGCCAGACCTGGTGGCGCCCGGCACGCGCATCGTCTCGCTCAACGACGACGGCAGCGCGCTGGCACTCCGCAACCCGGAAGATCTCGTGGCCGGCACCGGCGGCGGGGCGTATCCGTACCTGACGCTGAGCGGCACCAGCATGGCCGCACCCGTGGTCAGCGGCGTGGTCGCGCGGATGTTGCAGGCCAACCCCGCGCTGACGCCCAACGCCGTCAAGGCGATCCTTCAGTACACGGCCGCAGTTTCGCCCGAAGTCGACTTTCTCAGCCAGGGCGCCGGGTTCCTCAACACCGAAGCCGCGGTCTCGCTGGCGCGCTTCTATGCGACCTCGCAGGAGGGCGACACCTACGCAATTGGCGGCGGCTGGTCGCGGCACATCATCTGGGGCAATCGCCGCGTCAGCGGAGGCGTCCTGCAGCCGTGGGGTTCGGCCTGGGGCGCCAACATCATCTGGGGCTCGGCCGGCGACAACATCATCTGGGGCAGCGGCTGCCCGACGCGCGCTTGCGACAACATCATCTGGGGTTCGTCGAAAGACAACATCATTTGGGGTTCGTCGAAAGACAACATCATCTGGGGTTCGTCGAAGACAAAATGGGGGAAGACAACATCATCTGGGGCTCGTCCAAGGACAACATCATCTGGGGCTCTGGCGGCGACAACATCATCTGGGGCAGCAACATCGTCTGGGGTTCGGCCTGCGGCGGCCGTGACTGCGAGAACATCATCTGGGGATCGGTCGACCCGGGCGACAACATCATTTGGGGCTCCGGCGGCGACAACATCATCTGGGGCTCCGGCGACAACATCATTTGGGGGTCTGGGGGCGACAACATCATCTGGGGTTCGGGCGGCGACAACATCATCTGGGGCTCGTCGCTGGTCCTTGGCAACCGCCTTGCCAGCGAACAAGGTGGGCTCGCCGGCGCGTCAGGCGCGGCCGTGGCCGCGGGACTTTAGCCATGAGCGACTTCACCGCGAACTCCGGCAACGAGTCGACCGACCGGTGGCCCAGCCTGCCGCCGGAGCTGCTGCTGCGAAACTGGCGTAACCTCCCGCCGATCCTCAAGGGGCTCGGCGTTGTTCTTCGCGAGGCGGAGCCCGGCGATGCAGGCGCACTGCTGGCCCTGCTGTCACGTGACGAGATCGCGCAGGTGATTGCGCCGCCGCCGCAGTCGGCCCCCGAGCTGCGAACGCGCATCGACGCCGCGCGCGTCGAGCGGCTCGAGGGCCGCGGCATCTGCTTCTCCGTTCTGCGCGAGCGGCGCTCGGAGCCGGTCGGGCTGTTCCGCGTGCGCGAGCTCGAACGCGGCTTCGGGTCTGCGGAGTGGGAGTTCGTGCTGTCTCCGGAACACTGGGGTGACGGACTGTTCTTCGCGGCCGCGCCTGCGGTCGTGGATTTTTCGTTCGACGTGCTGGGGGTCCATCGTCTCGAAGCCCGCGCGGCCGTGCACAACGGCCGTGGCAACGGCGCCCTGCGGAAGATCGGCGCAGTCCAAGAGGGTGTGCTGCGCCGGTCGCTGCAACAGGAGGAAGGTTGGGCGGACCAGGCGCTCTGGACGCTCATCGCCGACGACTGGCGCAAGCGAATGGGACGGAGGAGAGTGCACTGATACCAGCACCGCACGTGGCACACGGCACAAGGCACCGCACCTGGCGCCCGGCACCAGGCACCCGGCACTGCTAGGATCTCTCATGTGCGACTCTCCGATTTCGACTTCTCCCTCCCGGATCGCCTGATCGCACAACAACCACCGGCCCAGCGCGGCGCCTCCCGCCTGCTGGTCGTCGATCGCGTCCGGCGCACGTGGAGCGATCGGACGATCGCGGACTTGCCGGACCTGCTGGCTCCCTCGGACCTGCTGGTTGTCAACAACTCGCGTGTCGTGCCCGCTCGGCTGCTCGGCCGTCGCGAGCCCAGCGGCGGCCGCGTCGAGTGCCTGCTGCTGCGTCAGATCGACGACGATCGATGGGACGTGCTGATGCATCCCGGACAGAAGATGAAACCGGGAACGCGCGCCCGGTTTGGCGAGCCACCTGCCCAACTCGAAGCGGAAGTCCTCGCGCAGCACACATTCGGCCGCCGCACGGTTCGGCTCTGGCCGACACACTCCGGCAGCGTCTCGGAGGTCGTTGATGCGATCGGGCACGTGCCGCTGCCGCCGTATATCAAGCGCGACGACAGCCAGGCCGATCGCGAGCGATACCAGACGATTTTCGCGAGCCGCCGCGGATCCGTGGCGGCGCCCACGGCGGGGCTGCACGTGACGACGGCGCTGCTCGATCGACTCGAACAGCGCGGCGTGCACCGGGCGGAGGTCACGCTTCACGTCGGCTATGGCACGTTCGAGCCGGTACGAACCGAGGTCGTCGAAGAGCACCGGCTGCATCCGGAGCCGTTCGAGATTGACGCCACAGCAGCCAGCGCTATCGCCGCTGCGCAGCGGGAGGGCAGGCGCGTCGTCAGCGTCGGAACCACCACGACGCGCACTCTCGAAGCCGTGGCTGCCGAATACGGCGGCATCGTCCACGACGCCTCGGGCGAGGCGTCGCTGTACATCTATCCTGGCTTTCGCTTTCAAGTGGCCGGCGGGCTGCTCACCAACTTCCACCTGCCCAAGTCGTCGTTGCTGCTGCTGGTGTGCGCGTTTGCCGGCACCGAACTGACGCTTGCGGCCTATCGGCACGCCATCGCCGAGGAGTACCGGTTCTACAGCTACGGGGATGCGATGCTAATCCTGTAATTGCAGATTGCAGATTGCAGATTGCAGATTGCGGGATTACGCGGATTCCTCGGATTCGATCAGCGCCGCAGCCAGTAGCGGGATCAGCAGCTCATGGTGGCCGATGAGGGAGTAGCCGCGGCCGATGCCGGCGGTGGGGCGAGACACGACGTTGGTCTGAGGGCGATAGAGGCGGAGGAAGTCGATGTTCACGGTCGTCAGGCCGGTAAGGGGCTTGCCCTGGTTGCGGGCGAGCGCGACGGCCTTCAGGAAGACTTCGGGAAGCACGACGGCAGAGCCGCAATTCAGATAGACGCCGCCGTCAAGTCGCGCGACGTTGGACACGAAGTACCGGAAATCGCGCAGGCTGCCTTCGCCAAGCGCCGCGCCCGAGGCGGCAGGGTGCATGTGGATGATGTCGGTGCCGATTGCGACGTGCACGGTCAGGGGGATGCCGAGCTCGGCGGCGGTGGCTGCCACGCTGAGGTCCGCATGGGGCGCACGCGACTGGCGGAGGTACGCGCCGACGGCCTGTCCGATGCCCTGGCCTGCGCCCACCCCGTCGGCGATCGCGCGATTCAGCAGGGTCCCAGTTTCCTCCGCCATTCCGAAGCGGCCCGGCCCGAGCGCCTCGTCGACATCCTCGGAGGTCGAGCCGGCAAGAGCTATCTCGAAGTCGTGGATGATGCCGGCGCCGTTTGTGGCGAGGGCCGACACGAAACCGCGGCGCATCAGGTCTATGAGGACGGGTGACAAGCCGGTCTTGAGAACGTGCGCGCCGAATCCCCAGATGATTCCCCCGCCGGAGCGCCTGGCCTCCACGAGACGTTCGACGACGGCGCGGAAGTCCCCCGCCGCGAGGATGCGCGGCAGGCTGTCCAGCCAGCCGCTCACGCCGTCGCCGCGGCGATAGGGCCTGGCGAAATCCTCGGCCCGGGCCTTGCTCTGACGCGTGGAAAGCGGGTAGGTCCGGACGCCCGACAGGTCGAATTCCTCGTAGGGGAAGATCACGGGGGCATCATAGATCGGGGCTCACGCCTGCGACGCGAGGGCCCGTGGTACAATTACCAATTCCGCCGGTGTAGCTCAGTTGGTTAGAGCACGCGGCTCATATCCGCGGAGTCCGGGGTTCAAGTCCCTGCACCGGCACCATTGTCTGGACCCCGAAGGAGCCCACTCTCCTTCGGGCCACTTCCTGAAGTACTTGAACGCGTCCTGAAGCCCGAGGCCTGAAGCCCGACGCCTGTCATGACCTCGCTTGCCGGACGCATGCTGGTGACCATCCGACGCCGGGCGCTCTGTCGCGACGGCGCGCGCGTAGTCGTCGCTGTCTCCGGCGGATCCGACTCGGTCGCACTGGCGCTGTTGATGGCGGAGTTGTCGTCGACCGGCGTCGTTCACCTCGCTGGGCTGGCTCATTTGAACCACGGCCTGCGCGGCGCCGACTCGGATCGCGACGCCGAGTTCTGCGCGCGCCTGGCGGAAGACTGCGGGGTGAGCCTCGATGTCGAGCGCTGCGACGTCGCCGAAGTCGCCTCGGGGAGAGGCCGTTCGCTGGAAGAGGCAGCGCGCGAGGTGCGCTACGCGTTTCTCGAGCGCGTCAGGGAGCGGCGCCAGGCCGACGTCGTCGCCGTCGGGCATACGCGCGACGATCAGGCAGAGACCGTCCTGCTGCGCCTCGTGCGCGGCGCGGGGTCGCGCGGTCTGACCGCGATTCATCCGCGCCGTCAACACGTCATCAGGCCGCTCATCGACCTGCGTCGTGCCGACTTGATGGCGTACTTGGAATCGCACGGGCGCACCTGGAGGGTCGATGACAGTAACCAGGACCGCGCGCGGCGGCGCAATCGCCTGCGGCATGACGTGCTGCCGGCCCTCGTGGCTTCGGAAGGCGACTCCGTGGTCAACGTCCTGGCGCGCACGGCCGAGATTGCCGGCGCTGACGAGGCGCTATTGGCCGCGCTGGCGCGTGATGCGCGGGCCAGGGTGCTGGCCGACGATGGCACCGGGCTGCGGCTGAATGTGGCAGCGCTTGCCGAGGAGCCGCTGGCGCTGCGGCGGCGCGTGGTGCAGTGGGCGCTGGCGCAGTTGTCGGACCGCGCGCCCGCGTTTGCCCATGTCGATGCCGCGCTCCGGTTTCTCGAGCGCGGGCGGCCCGGAGTTCTTGCTCTCCCCGGGGGGCAATTGGAACTTTCCGGCCGGCAGGGGGTCTTATCAAGTAGGCCCCGTCCCCAAAGCGGCCCAACTTCCTTTGGATCCTGGCGGTATCGCTTGTGCATTCCAGGGGAATTGGTGGTGCCCGAGGCCGGAATCAGGCTCCGGGCCCTCCAGACGCTGGCCGAGCTGGCAGGGTCCCCTGGCACGCGGGCCGCGATTGTTGACCTGCCGACGCCCGCGGAAGGCCTGGTCGTCCGGGCGTGGCAGGCGGGCGACAGGATGCGTCTTCCGGGTGGTTCAGGCCGAAAGAAGGTACAAGACGTATTCGTCGACAGGAAGGTCGCCCGAGCCGACCGGCACAGGGTGCCGATCGTGACTTCCTCCGACGGCAGCATCATCTGGGTCCTCGGGCACGCGCTGGCGGGGGGATTCGGCGTCACCGACGCCACCAAGTCCGTGGTAGTCTTGAGTTTCGAGCCGTTGGGAGGCAATTAGTGAACTCGACCTTGAAGAGCCTGCTGTTCTGGATGGTGCTGGTCGTGATTGGGGTCCTCGTTTGGAACTTCTCGACGCGGTTCCAGCGCAGCGACCAGGCCATCAGCTTCAGCACCTTCATGACCCAGGTCCAGTCCGGCCAGGTCTCCAGCGTCACGATCACCGGCAACGAGATTAATGGCGTCCTGAAGACGAACGACTCCTTCCGGACGCACGCGCCGACCCAGTACGAAGGCCTCGCCAACAAGCTGATCGAGGGCGGCGTCGTCGTGGTGGCCAAGGACCCGACCACCAGTCCGTGGGCGACCTTGCTCTACTCGTGGGCGCCCATCCTGCTGCTCATCGGCTTCTGGATCTTCTTCATGCGCCAGATGCAGAGCGGCGGCAACAAGGCGCTCTCCTTCGGCAAAAGCAAGGCGAAGCTGTCGAGCAGCTCGCAAAAGAAGGTGACCTTCAAGGACGTCGCGGGCGTCGACGAAGCGAAGGACGAACTGCAGGAGATCATCGAGTTCCTGCGCGAGCCTCAGAAGTTCCAGAAGCTGGGTGGCCGCATTCCCAAGGGCGTGCTGCTGATGGGCTCTCCAGGCACCGGCAAGACACTGCTCGCCCGCGCCGTGGCAGGCGAAGCCAACGTGCCCTTTTTCTCGATCAGCGGGTCTGACTTCGTCGAGATGTTCGTCGGCGTCGGCGCCAGCCGCGTCCGCGACCTGTTCGAGCAGGGCAAGAAGAACGCGCCGTGCATCGTCTTCATCGACGAGATAGACGCCGTGGGCCGTCACCGTGGCGCCGGCCTGGGCGGGGGGCACGACGAGCGGGAGCAGACGCTGAACCAGCTGCTGGTCGAGATGGACGGCTTCGAGAGCAACGAAGGCGTCATCCTGGTGGCCGCCACCAACCGCCCGGATGTTCTCGATCCGGCGCTGCTGCGTCCCGGCCGTTTCGACCGCCGCATCGTGGTCAACCGTCCGGACGTGAAGGGCCGCGAGGGCATTCTCGGGGTGCACACCAAGAAGATCCCACTCAGCGACGACGTGGACATCACCATTCTGTCCCGCGCGACCTCGGGCTTCTCGGGAGCGGATCTCGCCAACCTGGTGAACGAAGCGGCGCTCAACGCCGCACGCTACAACCAGAAGGTCGTTCGGATGGTGGACTTCGAGTTCGCCAAGGACAAGGTGCTGATGGGCGCCGAGCGGCGCTCGATGATCATCAGCGACGAGGAGAAGCGCGTCACCGCCATTCACGAGGCCGGCCACGCCGTGCTCGCCGTGAAGCTGCCCCACGCCGACCCGATCCACAAGGTCACGATCATCCCGCGCGGGATGGCGCTGGGCCTGACGATGCAGGTGCCGGTGGACGAGAAGCACAACTACTCGCGCGACTATCTGAACGACCGGATCGCGATCCTCCTGGGAGGTCGCATCGCGGAAGAGCTCATGATCGGTCAGATCACGACCGGCGCCGGCAACGATCTCGAGCGGGCCACCGAGATGGCCCACAGCATGGTGTGCGAGTGGGGCATGAGCGATGCGATGGGCCCGCTCACCTTCGGCAAGAAGGAAGAGCAGATCTTCCTCGGCCGCGAGATCGCGCAGCGTTCGGACTACAGCGAGGACACGGCGCTTCGCATCGACCAGGAGGTCAGGCGCATCGTCACCGAGAGCTACCAGCGCGCGCTGCAGGTGCTGCAGGAACACCGCAGCGGGCTGCAGGGGCTGGCCGACGCGCTGCTGCAGCGCGAGGTGCTCGACGCCGACCAGGTGCATCGCATCATCGCCGGCCAGTCGCTCGACGAGCCGCCGACCTCCACGCCGCCGGCGCCGCCATCGGTCGTCGACGACCGCACGCGCAAGGAAACGCGCCCCGGCTTCGTGCCGCCGCTCGGCAATCCGATACCCCAGGAATAAGGTTCACGGGTTCACTGGTTCACGGGGTTCACGGGTTCTGGTTCACGGGTTCGGAACCCAGGAACGTTGGAACCTGTGAACCTGTGAACCTGTGAACCTGTGAACCCGAGTTCCGAGAACCTGTTCAAGGTGAGTTCCGGGTTCGCTCCCCGCCGTTGCTACCTCGTTCCCCTTCCCGGAGAGCGATCGCTGCGCCTCGGCGAGCGAACGCTCGTGATGGGCATCTTGAACGTCACCCCCGATTCGTTCGCGGACGGAGGTCTGTGGACCGACCCGGCGCGGGCGGTGGACGCGGCGCTTCAGATGGAGGCCGACGGTGCCGATCTCATCGACATCGGCGGCGAGTCCACGCGGCCCGGCGCCGAGGCGCTGCCGCTCGACGTGGAACTGGCGCGGGTGATGCCGGTCGTCGAGGCGCTGGCGCCGCGCCTTCGCGTGCCGATCTCGATCGACACCTACAAGGCGGAAGTCGCCAGCCGCGCCCTCGCGGCCGGCGCGGTCCTCGTCAATGACGTCAGCTCGCTAAGGTATGATTCGGCGCTGGCGCCCGTGGTCGCCGAGACCGGCGCCGCGCTGGTGTTGATGCACAACCGCGGCCGGTCGCGGCGGATGTACCAGGAGGCGCGCTACCGTTCGGTCGTCGACGAGGTCGCCGCCGAACTGGCCGAACGGGTTGAGGCGGCCGTGGCGGCCGGCGTGGCCCGCGACCGCATCATCGTCGACCCTGGCCTCGGGTTCGCCAAGCTGGCCGAGCACAGCCTCGAGGCGCTGGCGCGCCTGCCGGAGCTCGCCAGACTCGATCGGCCGCTGCTGGCAGGGCCGTCGCGCAAGTCGTTTCTGAAGATCGGACTCGGCGATCGCGCGCCGGGAGACCGCGAGTGGGGTACTGCGGCGGCCGTTGCCGCCGCCGTGATGGGCGGCGCGCACATCGTGCGCGTCCACGCCGTGAAAGAGATGGCGGACGTCGTGCGCACGGTCGACGCAATACGCGACGCCGGACGAGCAACCTGATCGACCAACAGCAACCAGCCCAACCTGACCGAACCTGACCGAACCTGACCGAACCGGATCAACCTGACTGAAGCCGACCGAACCGCTGCGATGAACTTCTCCTGGATCTCCGAGGCGCTGGGTCGGCCCCCGATTGGCTGGCGCGATGTGGTCGACATCGCGATCGTCTCGATCATCATCTACGAGGTGCTCACGCTCATCCGCGGCACGCGTGCCGCGCAGATGGCCGTCGGTGGTGCACTGGCAGTCGGTCTGTTCTACGTGTCGCGACTGGCCGAGCTCGAGACCGTGAACTGGGTAATCCGCAACCTGATCGGCTACGTCGTGTTTGCGGCGATCGTGCTGTTTCAGTCCGACATCCGCCGCGCCCTGGCACACCTGGGCCGCGCGCCATTCTTCCGCTATCTCGCCAAGGGCGAGACGGTGGACGAGACGGTCGAAGAGATAGCCGTGGCCGCGCAGATGCTGTCGAGCCAGCGCACCGGCGCCATCATCGCCATCGAGCGCCAGATTGGCCTGCGCAACTACGCCGAGGGCGGTATCCCCCTGGACGCGCAGATCAGCTACGACCTGCTGGTGACGATTTTTCAAAACGGCACGCCGCTCCACGACGGCGCCGTGATCATCCAGGAGAATCGCGTCGCGGCGGCCGCCTGTTTCCTGCCGCTGACCGTGAATCCTCGGCTCAGCAAGGGCCTTGGCACGCGCCATCGCGCAGCCATCGGCCTCACCGAAGAAAACGACGCCATCGCGGTGGTGGTATCCGAGGAGACCGGGTGGGTCTCGGTCGTGCTCGAGGGCCGTATCGAGCCAAACCTGACGCCGGACCGGTTGCGCGCGCGTCTGCGTCAGCTGCTGCGGCCGCGTCGAAGTGACGAGCCGTCGCCCTCCGGCCTCGAGGGCGCCTGACATGCGGCCTCGCATCTTCCGGAACTTCGGCACCAAGGTGCTGTCCATCGGGCTGGCCGCGTTGTTGTGGGGCGTCGTGGCGGGTCAGCGCGAAGCCGAGCGCTCCTTGCGGGTGCCGCTCGAGTATCGCAACATCCCGCCGGACCTCGAGATGCTCGGCGAGCCGGAGTCGCTGGTCGACGTTCGCGTCCGCGGCAGCAGCGGCGTGCTGGGCGAGCTGCGCGGCGCTGACCTGGTGGCGGTGCTCGACCTGCGAAGCGCTCGTCCGGGCCGCCGCCTGTTCCACTTGCTGCCCGGCGACATCGCCGTGCCTGCCGGCGTGAAGGTGTTGCTAGCCACGCCGTCCACCGTGTCGCTCACCTTCGAGGCCTCGGCCGTTCGGACGGTGCCCGTTGTGCCCGATCTCGACGGCGAGCCCGGACCGGGCTTCATCGTGGGGCGCATCACCACGGTGCCGGCCACCGTCGAGGTGATCGGCCCCGCCTCAGCCGTCCAGAAGGTCACCGAAGCGACGACCGAGCCAGTGGACATCACTGGCGCCACCAGTCCGGTCCGCGACACGGTGACGATCGGGCTGCCCGATACGATCGCGCGCCTGCGCAATCCGCAAAGCGGCCTGGTGACGATCGAAATCGCTCCTGCGCCAGTGGAGCGGACGCTCGACCGCGTGCCCGTCGGCCTCCGCGGGCTGGCGCCGGGGCGTCGGGCGACGCTGAGTCCGGACAAGGTCAGCGCGACGGTGCGAGGCGCAAACTCGGCGATTGCCGGCCTCACGGCCGCCGGAGTCGAGCTCTACGCAGACCTGTCGGGGCTCAATCGCGGGCGCTACAATCTTCCCGTGCGCTACCAGTCCTCCCGGGATGTGACCATCACGCGCGTCGAGCCCGCAAATCTCGACGTCACGATCCGCTGATGGCGCCTCGCCTGTTCGGCACTGATGGTGTGCGGGGGCACGCCGGCAAGTGGCCCCTCGACCCGGGGACCGTGCGCCGCCTCGGCGCTTCAATCGTGCGTGTGCTCGACCCGTCGGCCGGACCCGCCAGCCTGCTCATCGGACGCGACACGCGCGAGTCCGGTGCCTGGATTGAACGCGAGCTCGCACATGGCGCCCAGCTGTCCGGCGCCACCGTCGTCGCTGCAGGCGTGCTGCCGACGCCGGCCGTGGCGTACCTCACGCGCGCGAGCAAGGTCACGCTGGGCGCCGTCATCTCGGCGTCGCACAACCCCTTTGAAGACAACGGCATCAAGGTTTTCTCCGGCGGCGGCCAGAAGTTCACCGAGGAGCTCGAACGCCGCGTGGAGGAGGCGATTGCCGACAACAGCTGGTCTGTCGAGGCCGGCGACGCCCCGAGGCTTGCGGCCACGGACCTTACGGGCCGCTACCGCGGCCACCTGCGCGAGGTCCTGGCCGACGTAGGGGCTTTGCGTGGGGCAAGGGTCGTCGTCGACTGCGCCAACGGCGCGACCACCAGCGTGGCCCCCCAGGTCTTCGCCGACCTGGGATTCGATGTCGACCTGATCGGCGCATCGCCCGACGGACGAAACATCAACCTGGGCTGTGGCTCGACGCATCCCGAGGCGATGGCGGCGCGCGTGGTCGAGTGCGGGGCGATTGCCGGTGTGGCGTTCGACGGCGACGGCGACCGCGCGATTCTGGCCGACGAGCACGGCCGGCTGGTCGATGGCGACGGCGTGATGCTGATGTGCGCGCGGCAGATGAAGGCGGAAGGGCGTCTGCGCCGGAACACCGTGGTCGCCACCGTCATGAGCAACATCGGGCTCGAGCTGGCGCTATCGGAATCCGGCATCGCGCTTCGCCGAACGCAAGTCGGCGACAAGTACGTGATGGAGGAGATCGTGCGCGAGGGCTTTTCGCTCGGCGGCGAGCAGTCCGGCCACGTGATCTTCTCCGATTACCTGTTCACCGGCGATGGGCTTGCGACGGCGTTGAGCGTCCTCGGTGTGATGGCCACCACCGGCCGGTCGCTTTCCTCGCTCGGCAGCGAGCTGGTGACCTATCCGCAGGTGCTGGTGAACGTCCGCGTGCGCGAACGGCACGATCTGGCCTCGGTGCCCGCGATTGCCGAGGTCATGGCGCGCGTGGAATCGGGACTGGTGGGGCACGGCCGGCTGCTGGTGCGCTACTCGGGCACCGAGCCGCTGTTGCGCATCATGCTCGAAGGCCGCGACAGAGAGGAAATCGCGTCGTGGGCCGAGGAGATTGCGCAGGTGGTGAAACGGGAACTGGCGTGACCAAGCTGTCGGTCAACGTCAACAAGGTCGCGACGATCCGCAATTCGCGCGGTGGGTCGGTGCCCTCGGTGCTCGACGCCGCCGGCGTCGTCGTGGACGCTGGCGCGCACGGCATCACCGTGCACCCGCGGGCCGACGCGCGCCACATCACCTTCAAGGATGTCGAAGCGCTCGCCGACGTCCTCGCCCCGATGCGCGGGCGCGTCGAGTTCAACATCGAAGGCGATCCGCGGCCCGATCTGCTGGACCTGGTCCGTCGCACCAGGCCCGACCAGTGCACCCTGGTGCCCGTGGTGCCGGGTGAAGTGACCAGTCAGGCAGGATGGCCCCCCACGACGCCGCGCGACGCGTTTCGCGCGGTCGTGGACGACTTGAAGGCGCACGGCGTCCGCGTGAGCCTGTTTGTCGACGCCGAGCAGTCGGCGATCGACTGGGCCGCCGAGATGGGCGGCGATCGTGTCGAGCTCTACACCGAGCCCTTTGCGAAGGCCTTCGCACATGGCGAAGCCGCCGCTACCGCCAGCTACCATCGCTTCGCGGAGGCCGCACGGCATGCACACGACCGAGGCCTTGGCGTCAACGCAGGCCACGACCTCGACTTGAACAACCTCGCCCTGTTCCGCACGCTGCCGCACCTCGCCGAGGTGTCCATCGGGCACGCGATCATCAGCCGCGCGCTGTTTGTCGGCCTCGCGCGCACCGTGCGCGAGTACCTCGCCGTGCTGCGCGGAGAGCAGGAGTGAGGCGCGCTCTCCTTCTGCCCGTCGCGTTCGCGTGGTTCGCCTGCGGTGCCGTCAGGCTCGAGGCTGCCGAGACCATTGCCCTCCGCACGTCGGACGGCACGGCCCTGTCGGCCGTCTGGCATGCGCCGGCCCGCACGGCGCCCGCGGTGCTGCTCGTGCACATGCTCAGCCGCAGCCACGCCGAGTGGGATCTGACTGCCCAGGCGCTCAGCGTCTCCGGATTTGGCGTCCTGGCGCTCGACCTGCGCGGCCATGGCGCCTCTGAAGGCGACAGCGGCGCCCTGGGATCGATGCAGCAGGACGTCCAGGCGGGCCTCGACTGGCTCAAGTCGCGTCAGGACGTGCTCGCCGCCAGGCTCGGCATCGCCGGCGCGTCGCTGGGCGCGTCGCTCGCGGTGCTGGCCGCCGCCGCCGATCCGACGGTTCGTTCAATCGCGCTGCTGTCTCCGGCGGTCGAGTACCGGAGCCTGCGCTGCGACGCCGCCATGCGCCGGTATGCCGAACGCGGAGGCGCGTTGATGCTGGTTGCCTCGACCGGCGATCCTTATGCGTTGCGCTCCGCGCACAGCTTCGAGGCGATGGCGACCGGGCCACGCGATCTGCGCGTCGTCGATGGCACCAACGCCCATGGGACCGGGCTGCTGAGCGTGCGGCCGGACCTCGTCACCAGCCTTGTGGACTGGTTCCGAAGGTCGCTGCTATGATCGGAATTTCCAGTTCGACATGAAGCCCGATTCCATCGCGTTCGCCCTGGCCGGCATGGTCTTCGGCCTGCTGGCCGGGTGGGTCATCGGCGCGCAATATGCGACCACGCGAGCCGTGCCGCTTGCCAGCGTGGCGCCGGCCGCCCCCGCCGCCGTCCAGCAGGCGCAGCCGCCAGCGCCGCCGCCCCTGAATGAGGCCGACGTCGAAAAGTACCGCAAGCTCGCCGAGGCCGACCCCACAAGCGTGACCCCGCGCGTGGCGCTGGCCAACCTGTACTTCGACGCGGAGCGCTACAGCGACGCCGTGAAGTGGTACGAGGCCGCCATGAAGCTTGACGCACGCAACGCCGACGTCAGCACGGACCTGGGCGTCAGCTACTTCTACTTGAACCAGCCCGATCGCGCGTTGCAGCAGTTTGCGCACTCCCTGTCGGTCAATCCAAAACACACGAAGACGATGCTGAACCTGGGCATTGTCCGGGCTTATGGCAAGCAGGACCTGGAGGGCGCCACGAAAGCCTGGCAGCAGGTCGTCGAGATCGCCCCGGCCAGTCCCGAAGGCCAGGCCGCCAAACGCGCGCTCGACGTGATGAAGAATGCGCACCCCGCAGTCGCGGGTCAGGCGCCTGGCACCTAGGGCTGAGGCGGTCATGAACTGGATCGTCCGATTCATCCTCTTCTCGCTCCTCATCGCGCTGGTCGTCCGCGCCGCCCTTCGCTTCTTTGCCGGTATCGTCGAGGGCGCATCAGGCGGCGGCGCTCGCAGCGCGAGCCAGGCCCCGACCAGGATGGTGAAGGACCCGGTGTGCGGCACCTACGTCGTGCCCAGCAAGGCGTTGACCGCCTCCCGGGACAACCAGACCGCCTGGTTCTGCTCGCCCGAATGCCAGCAGGCCTGGCAGCGCCGCTAGAAACACATGGCTGACGTCTCGCTCGACCAGCTCAAGGCCGACATCGTCGAAGTCGGGCGTCGTCTGTACGCGCGCGGGTTCGTCGCCAGCAACGACGGCAACATCACGATCCGCATCGCCGACGATCGCCTTCTCACGACGCCCAAGAGCGTCTCGAAGGGGTTCATGACCCCGGAGATGATGGTGATCGTCGATCTGGAGGGCAGGAGAGTTGCCGGCTCGCGCGATGCGTCGAGCGAGTTGAAGATGCACCTGGAGGTCTATCGCCAGCGCTCGGATGTCAGGGCCGTCGTGCATGCCCACCCGCCGCTGGCGACCGGGTTTGCCGTGGCCGGCATCCCGCTCGATCGCGCCGTGCTGGCGGAGGTCATCTGCACCCTGGGCAGCATCCCCATCGCCGAGTACGCGACGCCATCGACGCAGGAGCTGCCCAACGCGGTGCGTCAGTACATCAAGGCGCACGACGGCCTGCTGCTGGCCAATCACGGCGCCCTGACCGTTGGCGCCGATGTTTTTGCCGCGTACTACAAGATGGAAACCATCGAGCACTTCGCCAAGATCAGCCTGACGGCTCGCCTGCTCGGCGGCGAACGGCTGATCTCGCAGGAAGAAGTGCTGAGGCTTCAGAGCCTGCGCGGCCTGTACGGCATCGCCGCACCGGCGCCCATCTGCCTCGACGACGACGTGAGCGGGGGTGGTGGAGGTGTGGTCGATGCGACCTGTCAGGTGGTGCGGTCGCCTGATGCGCCTGGCTCGCGTCTGGTGCCCGATCCGGCCAGCGGCGTGGCCTTTGGCAGCCGCGATCGCGCGCCGGGAGACGACGAGGAAATTCGGTTAACATACCGCGAGCTGGCGGCCCTCATCGAGGACGCCGTGCAGAAGCTGCGGTAAGCAGGAGGAACTCATGGGTGAGGCGCTGGGAATGGTCGAAACCAAGGGGCTGGTCGCCATGATCGAGGCGGCAGACGCCATGGTGAAGGCCGCCAAGGTCACGCTGGTTGGCTGGGAGAAGATCGGCGCAGGCTACGTGACCGCCATCGTGCGTGGCGACGTCGCCGCCGTGAAGGCGGCCACCGACGCCGGTGCTGCCGCGGCGCGTCGCGTGGGCGAGCTGGTCTCGGTGCACGTCATCCCGCGTCCGCACGCCAACCTCGAAGACGCGCTGCCGATCGGCAAGAGCACGAAGTAGGACCGTACGTAGTGCCGAACTTCAGTTCGGCCGTCACGTAGAGCCCTCATGCTCCTTGCCAAGATCATCGGGACCGTGGTGGCGACGCGGAAAGACCCGCGCCTCGAGAGCCAGAAGCTGCTGCTGGCCAGGCCCGTGGACCCGTCCGGCAAGATTGACGGCGGCTTTCTCGTCGCCGTGGACACCGTCGATGCCGGGGTCGGCGAGACCGTGTTGATCGTCAGCGGCAGCTCGGCGCGCATGGCGTCGGGAATGAAGGACTGTCCGGTCGACGCGGCCATCGTCGGCATCGTCGATCAGGTCGAAGTGAGCGGCTAGTCATGCAGGTGGCCCTGGTCATCGGCAACGTCGTGGCGACACGCAAGGACGCGTCGCTCTCGGGCATGAAGTTGCTGGTGCTGCAGCCGCTCGACGCGTCGGGACAGCCGGTCGGCCGGACCCTTGTCGCCGCGGACGCGGCTGGCGCGGGGGTCGGCGAGCAGGTGTTCTTCGTACGTGGCCGCGAGGCCGCCTTTCCGTTCTATCCGGTCGAGGCGCCGGTCGACGCGGCCATCGTCGGCATCGTGGATCACTGGTCGGCCGAAGGCGCCCCGGCGCCGGCGAGCCGGGCGTGATCGTCGGCCGCGTGGTCGGCCCGCTGGTCGCCACCCAGAAGCACCGGAAGTTCGAAGGCAGCAAGTTGTTGCTGGTGCAGCCGCTCGGCGAGCGCGATGAGCCTCGGGGGCCGACCCTGCTGGCGGTGGATACCGTCGGCGCCGGCGTCCACGAGAAGGTGCTGCTCGTGCTGGATGGCAGAGCCGCCGGCGATGCGATGCAGAAGAAGGCCGCCCCCGTGGACGCCGCGATTGTCGGCATCGTCGACTACGTTGACATCCCGTCATGACCGACGAGGAGATCCGGACCATCGTCCGCCAGGTGCTCGCGGCGCGAGGGGGCCAACAGATGCCCGCCGGGTCACCCGCGCGCATCCCCCACGCAAGCTTCGTGCGGCTGCACATGGTGGTCCCCACCGAGCCGGGCAGCCCATGCATCATCGAGCCCGCCGTCACGTGCAACAACTGTGGCTACTGCGTCTCTCACGGCCACTGACGGGAATCGCAGATTGCAGATCGCAGATTGCAGATTTGGAATCTCGAGAATTTCGTGATCGTGCAATCTGCAATCTAGAATCTGCAATTGACGATGTCCTCCGTTCTCATCACCCGTCGTCTCCCTGGCGCTTCCGTCGCCCGCCTGGCGGCCCACCACGAGGTGGACCTTCATGCAGGCGAGCAGCCGCTGTCTTCCGAAGAGCTGCACGAGCGGCTCGAAGGGAAGGCGGGCGTCGTTGTCCTGCTGGGGGGCCGCATCGATCGCGCAGCAATCGATGCCGCCGGGCCAGCGTTGAAGGTCATCTCCAACGTCGCCGTCGGCTACGACAACCTCGACGTGGCGTACGCCGCCTCGAAGGGCATCGTCTGCACCAACACCCCGGACGTGCTCACCGACGCGACAGCCGATCTCACCTGGGCGCTGATCCTCGGCATCACGCGCCGGCTCGGCGAGGGCGAGCGACAGTTGCGAGCGGGCGCGTGGAAGGGCTGGGGCTTCGACCACATGCTCGGCGGCAGCCTCGCCGGCAAGCTCCTGGGCATCGTCGGCGGCGGGCGCATCGGAGCTGCCGTGGCCACCCGCGCGGCAGCCTTCGGAATGCGTGTCGCCGTGAGCAGCCGTCGCGACCCGCAGTGGCCAGGCGTCGAGTTCATGGGGTTCGACCGGCTGATTTCAAGCGCCGACGTCATTTCCCTGCACGTCCCATTGACGCCTGAAACGCGCCACCTGATCGACCGCAAGGCCCTGACTCGGATGAAGCGGTCGGCGTATTTCATCAACACGACCCGTGGCCAGGTGGTCGACGAGGCGGCGTTGGCGTGGGCGCTCGGCGAGCACCTCATTGCCGGCGCAGCGCTCGACGTGTACGAGCGCGAGCCCGAAGTGCATCCTGACCTGCTCGGGCTGGAGAACGTCCTGCTGTCGCCGCACCTGGGCAGCGCCACGCGCGAGACGCGAAAGGCCATGGCCGACCTGGCCATCGACAACGTCCTGGCAGTGCTGAGCGGCCAGCCCGCCCTGACGCCAATCAAGTAGCCATGGCCAAGTCACGAATCGGGCGATCCGTAATCGTCAATCGTCAATCGTCAGTCGTCAGTCGAGTAGCTCCCGTCGAGCCCGTGATGCGCGGGCTCTCCCTGGCCATCGACGGCATGGAGTTGCCGGCGATCGAGAAGATCTCGGAGTCCGAGGCCGAGGATCCCTTTCATGTCCTGATCGCGACGCTGCTGTCTGCGCGCACGCAAGATGCCACGACGCTGGCGGCTTCCACGCGCTTGTTCCGTCGGGCTCGGACGCCAAGGACCATGGCGAAGTTGTCGGTGAAAGAGATCGAGCGCCTCATCTACCCGGTGAGCTTCTACCGAAACAAGGCGCGCTTCGTGAAGGGCACCTGTGAGGCGCTCGTGCGCGACCACGGCGGCCACGTGCCGACCAGCCTCGACGAGATGGTGACCCTGCCCGGAGTGGGCCGCAAGACAGCCAACCTCGTGATGATCCTGGCGTATCGCAGCCAGCGAAACATCTGCGTGGACACGCACGTGCACCGCATCGCGAACCGCTTTGGCTGGGTGAAGACGCGGCTGCCAGAGGAGACGGAGCTGGCGCTGTACCAGTCCACCGACGCGCGCTGGTGGCCCTACATCAACCTTTACCTGGTGACGTGGGGGCAGAACGTGTGCAGGCCCGTGTACCCGCGCTGTGGCGACTGCACGATCTCGGCGGTCTGTCCTAGAATTGGCGTGGAGAAAGTAGGGAAGAGCCGCCCATGACTGGCTATTCGCGCGCCGTTGTCGTCGCCCTCGTCGCCCTCCCACTGGGAACGATGGCGCAGGGGCCGACGGCGAAGCCTCAACCTGCCGCACCCAAACCCAAGGCCACGGTGGCGACGCCCGCGCCGGCGCAGCCGACGCCTGGCGCCGGTCCCGTGATCGTCGTCGAGACGACCAAGGGGACCTTCGAGTTCGAGACCTACCCGAACGAGGCGCCGCGGACGGTGGAGCACATCCTCGCGCTGGTGAAGAAGAACTTCTACACGGGCCTGCGCTTTCACCGTGTCGAGCCCGGGTTCGTGATTCAAGTCGGCGATCCCAATACGCGCGACTACACGAAGAGGGCCCTGTGGGGCACCGGCGGCAGCGGCACGCCTGTGGGCCTGTCTGAACTGTCACGCAAGCGTCTGCACGTGAAAGGCGCGGTGGCCATGGCCCACTCCGGAAACCCCGCTCAGGCCGACGCTCAGTGGTACGTGACGCTCAATGCCGTGCCACGGCTCGACGGCAAGTACGTCGTGTTCGGCCGCGTCATCAACGGGCTCGACGTCACGACGCAGATTCGCGTGGGCGACATCATTCGAAAAATGTCCGTGAAGCCGTAAACGGCGCCACCTCGACCAGCCCCTCCAGTTCGGGATAGCGCTCCAGCATCTCAGGTGGATAGGTGCCCGTGATGGGCTCGCCGGTCAAGTGCTTGAGCACGACAGCGTTGACCACCGCCTTGGATGCGAAGTGGTTGTTCAGGAACAGATAGGCTTTCTTGACGATCGCGTTGGTGGCGACGGCGGTCTCGGCAATCGGCTCGAGCTCGTCGGCCGAGTACAGGTAGTTGTAGCGGTCTTCGGCCGCGTCGTGGTGCCACCACTCGCGGGCATTGCGTCCGTGCAGCCGCAGATAGGCGATGGCCTCCTGGTTGGGCAGGCCGTTTTGCCGGATTGAGAACCGGAACTTCGGCTCGTCGATCTGGGTCCACGCCGCACGATGACGTTCGAGCAGCCGCAGCGTCTCGCCGTGGTGGTCGCTCCATGTCTTGTGACGCAGCTCCACCGCGATCGGATACTCCGTAAAAGTCGCCAGCAGCCAGTCCAGATATTCGCGGTTGGCGGGTGTGTCGTGAAAGCTCGGCGGAAACTGCGCCAGCAGCGCGCCGAGGCGGCCCCGCACAGCCAGCGGCTCGAGGCCATCCTTGAAGCGGCCGACGTCGGCAGCGGTCACCTTGGCCAGCGCCGCCAGCACGTCGGCGGACTGGTCGGGCAAGTCCGCCAGCGCCGCCTTCTTGTACATCTCCGGGTGGGTGAACTGCTGGTGAAGCTTCAGGCAGAACTCGAAGCCGGCCGGCGTACGCTCGGCCCACTTCCTGGTGGTGTCCGGGGTCGGCGGCCCGTAGAAACTCGAGTTCACTTCAACGGTATCGAAGTGCTCGGAGTACCAGGTCAACTCGTCGAAGCCAGGGATCGCCGACGAGCGCCCCTTGCGCGGCGGGTAGAACACGCCGTTCCAGGTGCCCTTGCCGGACGGGTAGCTCCAGCCTGACGTGCCAATTCGCAGGCTCACGGTACAATTGTATCTGTGCGGGAACGGCCGTGTTGACCGTCAACGAGATCTTCCACTCCATCCAGGGTGAGTCCACGTACGCCGGACGCCGGTGCGTCTTTGTCCGGCTCACCGCCTGCGACTTGCGCTGTTCGTGGTGCGACACGCCGTATGCGTTCCATGAGGGCCGCAAGATGTCGCTCGGCGAGATCCTGGCCGAAGTCGAACGTCACGACTGCGATATTGTCGAGCTCACCGGAGGCGAGCCGCTGCTGCAAAAAGAGGTCTACCCCCTGATGCAGCGCCTGCTCGACCGTGGTCAGACCGTGCTCATCGAAACCGGCGGACACGTCAGCCTCGAGCGGGTTCCACCGGCGGTGCACACGATCATGGACGTGAAGTGCCCGGGCAGCGGCGAGGCACACACGACAAACTGGGAGAACCTGGACCGGCTTGACGCCAATGACGAAGTGAAGTTCGTCATCAAGGACCGCACCGACTACGACTACGCGTGCGACGTCCTGCGCCGGCATGCCCTCCAGGACAAGGTCGCCGCCGTGCTGTTTTCGCCGGTGCACGGCGTGCTCGACCCGAAGGCGTTGAGCGAATGGGTGCTGGCCGACCGGCTGCCGGTCCGCGTGCAGCTCCAGGTGCACAAGTACATCTGGAGCCCGGAGACGCGGGGCGTGTAGGCACGAGGAGCTCGTGCTGACAGTGCCTGGACTATGCCCAACCTCGTCATCCTCCTTTCCGGCGGCCTCGATTCGTACACGGCGGCAGCGGTCCTGAAGGCCGAGGGCTTCGACCTGTACGCGCTCAGCGTTCGCTACGGCCAGCGGCACGTCATCGAGCTCGACGCCGCCCGTGCGATTGCTGGCGCCCTGGGCGTCAAGCGTCATCTCGAGTTGGCGATTGATTTGTCGAAGGTCGGCGGTTCGGCGCTGACCGCGGACATCGACGTGCCCAAGGACCGCGCGCTCGACGCGTCGATTCCCGTCACGTACGTGCCCGCGCGGAACACTGTCTTCCTGTCGCTGGCGCTGGCATGGGCCGAGGCGCTTGGCGCTGCCGACATCGGCATCGGCGCCAATGCCCTCGACTATTCCGGCTATCCCGACTGCCGGCCGGAATACCTGCGTGCCTTCGAGGCGATGGCGAATCTGGCGACGAAGGCCGGTGTGGAAGGGCAGCTCTTGCGCATCCACGCGCCCCTTCTGGCGATGACGAAGGCCGAGATCATCCGGCGGGGCCTCGAACTCGGCGTGGACTACGGCCTGACGCACAGCTGCTACGATCCCGATTCATCCGGCCGGCCCTGCGGCCACTGCGACAGCTGCGTGCTCAGGGCGAAAGGCTTCACCGAAGCCGGTCTCGCCGACCCGGCGCTGGCTTAAGCGAGCAACCAGACCCAACCTGACCTAACCAGACCCAACCCGGCCCAACCGACCCAACCCGACCCAATCCGATCAACCGTGTCCAACCGCCTCTATTACACCGACAGTCACCTGACCAGGTTCGACGCTCACGTCACCGAGTCTGGTGTGTTCGGCGATCGCCCCTTCGTCGTGCTGGACCAGTCGGCGTTTTATCCCACGACCGGCGGCCAGCCTCACGACGCGGGCACGCTGAGCGATCGGCAGGTTGTGGATGTCATCGAACGCGAATCCGACGGGGCGGTTCTTCACGTGCTGGACGCCCCGCTTGCCGCCGGCGCGCAGGTGTCCGGCCGCGTGGACTGGGCGCGGCGGCTGGATCACATGCAACAGCACACCGGGCAGCACGTGTTGTCGGCGTCGTTCGTGCGGCTGTTCGAGATTCCGACGGTCAGTTTCCACCTGGGCACGGAACTGTCGACGATCGACTTGACCGGCACGCCCGGCGCCGAGGTCATCGCTCGGGCGGAAGACGAGGCCAATCGGGTCGTGTGGGAGAACCGGCCCGTATCGATTCGGTTCGTCGACCCCGAAGAGGCTGCGACGCTGCCGCTGCGCAAGGAGCCGGTCCGCGGCGGCACGCTGCGCCTGATTGAAGTCGAGGACTTCGACCTGTCCGCTTGCGGCGGCACGCACGTCACCCGCACCGGCGCCATCGGCATCATCGCCGTCCAGGGCTGGGAGCGCTACAAGGGCGGCACGCGCGTGTCGTTTGTCTGTGGCGGCCGTGCCCTCGCACAGTTCCGAGCCTCCCGCGATGTGGTCGCCAGCGCAGTCCGCCAGCTCTCGATCCAGCCGTCCGAACTGCCCGATGCCGTCGCACGGTTACAGGGCGAGTCCCGCGAGCTTCGTCAGCAGGCGAGCGCGCTGGCCGAGCAACTCGCCACGTATGAGGCTGAGGGGCTCGCACGTGGCGCTGAAGAGGTCGGTGGCACGCGCGTGGTGTGTCGCGTCCTCGAAGGACGCGACGCTGCCGGGCTCAAGTCGCTCGCACAGGCAATTGTCACGCGCCCAGGACACGTCGCCGTTCTGGTTGGCGAAAGCCGGCCGGTTGTTGTTGTCGTGGCCAGGTCGGCCGATGCCACCGCAGATTGCGCGCAAGTCGTGAAGGCGCTGATTGCACGCTTTGGTGGCAAGGGCGGAGGACGCCCTGAAGGGGCGCAGGGAGGCGGGTTCGATGCGGAGCCCGGAGCCGTCCGGGTCGCAGCCTACGAGATCTTGTCAGGCGGCGGATCGCCGCCGTCCTCGTCGCCCTCGCGATAGATCTCGGCGGCCTGCTTCAGCTCGTAGACGTGCCGCCTTTCGGGCTGCAGCAGCGATTCCACCTGGAATGCCGCCGCCCCGAACGCGCGCTGCTGTCGTGGCGTGAGCCGGTAGTAGATCCACCCGCGCAGCTCGCACCAGCAGAGAAATCGGTCGAGCAGGAAGAGGCCGAGCACGGTTGCCGCGGCGATTCCGATGTACCAACCCCAGGCAGGCATTGCCGACATGCTAGCGCCCCTGACGTGAGTAACCGACCAACAGGTTCACAGCCTGCTCGGTGATCCGATCGACGTCCGCCGTCGTGACCTTGCCGGCGAAATTGTTCGCCAGGATCACGAACTGAATCCAATTGCCGTCTACCGGATGCGCGTAGCCTGACAGCGCCCTTACGTAGGCGATCGATCCGGTCTTGGCGTGGACGCGGCCTTCGGCCGGCGTCCCCTTCATGCGGCTCTCGAGAGTGCCGTCCACGCCGGCGATGGGCAGGGCGGCCACCCAGGGCTCGCGGTGGGCCGGCGCGGTGAACATGCGCGACAGCAGCGCGTCGAGCGCTGCAGCCGACGTCAGATCGTGGCGCGAGAGCCCGGACCCGTCGGCCGCCACGACCTCCGCGGGATCGGCTCCCCAGGAGGGCGCCGCCAATGCGATCGCTTCAGCACCGGTGGCCTTGTCGCCCACCGACCTGCCCAGCGCGTGGAACAGCAGTTCCGCGTACAAGTTCTGGCTGGCTTTCATCAACGTCGCCGCCATCTCGCGCAGCGGCGGCGATTGATGCCGGATCGACAGCCCTCTCTCGTCGTCGAGCCACCCGGGCGGATCGGTCACCGACGACGCCGCCGCGCCGATCACCGTGATGCCGCGGGCGATGAGTGCATGCCGAAAGGCTCGCGCGAAGTAGGTCGGCGGATCGGCGATCGCCAGGTATTGCTTGAAGGGCGCGTGGCCGAGCGGAATCTCTCCTCGAATCGTCACGCGCCGGTCGTCAGGCCTGCGCTCGATCGACAACCGGCGCGCGGTCCCCGATGCGACGGTCGTGATCTGGTTGACCACCTCCAGGTCCGCCACGCCATCAACCAGCGTGATCTGCGCCACCGCGCCTGCCGACGGCCCTGGCGCGACGGCGAACTCGGCGGTGTTCTCGTTGTAGGCGAGCGCACTCACGGGCGCCGCATGGCTGAAGGCCAGGTCGTCCCACTGCCAGCCTTCGCCGTACGACGTCCCGCCAAACGCCGATCCGTCGCCGATGATGCGACCCTCGATGCGCCGCACGCCTTGCTGCCAGACGAGGTCTGCCAGGTGTGCCAGCGTCGCGCGGCCGTCGCGTCGCCTGGAGATTGTCGGATCGCCGCCGCCGATCACCACGAGATCGCCGCTGACGGTGCCGTCAGCTGCAACAGGAGTCGTCGTACGGATCGTTGTCTCGAACCGGAAGTCCCACCCAAGCCGCTCGGCCGACGCGGCCAGCGTCACGAGCTTCATGTTGGATGCCGGATGCAGCAGCAGGCTGGCGTTGCGTTGGTAGAGCGACTCGCCGCCTGGCACGCGCACGCTCACGCCCCACACGACGCGATCGGCAGGCGAGGTGGCAAACAGTGCGTCGAGGCTCCGGGCGAGCTCGTGGGCGGGGGAGGGAGGGGGAGTCGGAGGTCCAGCGGGCCCGGCCGTGCGCGGCGCGCAGGCCGGACCCCACAGGGCCAGAAGGATCAGCGATTCTGAAAGAAAGCGGCGTCTACTTGAACTCATCGAGCGCCTTGAGCGTCTCGTCGAACTCCGTCGCATCGAGCTTGGCGGCGCCCGGCTCGTCGGTGCGGCCGGCGAACACCTCGGCCCCCACGCGGCCGATCGTCACCGTCTCGTTCTTCTTGCCCTCGTCAAACGTCGCCTTCAGCCTGACGGCAGCGGCGTCCAACCCCGTCCTGGTCTTGTCGTCGGCAAACGACTGCGCGCGGGTGCCCGACAGCTTGGTGAGAAACGCCTCGAACTTGGCCGCATCGACCGCCTTCCTGGTCGCGGCGTTCTGCCACGCATCGGCCCCGTCTTTTCCTTTGCCCTTCAGGCGCTCGAAGACCACCGTCGCCGTGTCACGAGTGATCTCGAGTCGATCGAGATTGAACGCGCGAAACTCGAACACGTCCTTACGCCGATACTCGGCCGGGCCCTTTTCGACCTCGTCGAACAGGTCTGCTGGCGCGGTGACGACCAGGGCCTTGGACAGATCGCGCATGTGAATGAAGTTGTCCGCCGTCTTGGTGCCAAAAGCCACGACTGCCTTCGCGCTGCCGCTGACGAGCGTGACTTCAGCCGTCGGCGAGTCCATGCCGTACTTGGAAAACTCGGCCGGATCTTCGGTGACGATGGCCTTCATCTGCGCGGACTGCAGCTTAGAGATAAGGCCTTCGATGGCGCCAAAGTCGCCACGGGCGTCAACCGGTGCGTTCATCCGCCACTCGCCCTTGGCCTTGGCGAGGCTTACGAGCGATTTGCCGTGCCGGATCTCGATGCGGTCCAGCTTGTCGCGATCGAAGCTGATGATCTTCTTGTCTCGCAGATCGAACGGCGTGCGGTTGAACGTCGACTCCAGGTAGCCGGAGACGAGGAACACCTTCTTGTCTTTCGCGGTCTTCGCGTACATGTCGCTGCCGGTCGGTGTCTTGGTCCCGATCTGCAGCGTCGTGAACTCCTTGGCGCCCTTCGGCTTGAAGCTCACTTCCGCCACCGGCTCGCGCAAACCGTAGTCGCCCAGGTTCGACGGGTTCTCTTCGACAACGCGCTGAATCGACACCGACGCCAGGTTGCTCGTGATGCCGGTGACCTCCGAGTCGTCGGCGCGAATCTGCTGCGGGCCGGTGAGATACCAGCCGTCAGCGGACTTCTTCAACTCCGCGACGCCACCGCCGATCGTCGAGACCTTCAGTTCCTCGATCTGGTCGGCTTCCACGGCAAAGACCTTGGGCTTCTCCTCGGTTTCGCCGACTGGCTTTTCCGCGTCGACGTAGTAGAGGTATGCCCCAAGACCGCCGAGCAGGGCCACGAGCACGCCGAGCGTTCGCAGGCCCTTCATCCGCGCCTCCGCGACCAGTTGAGGATCCCGGCGCCCCAGATGAGCGCCGGAACGACCAGCAGCGCGAGCCAGCGAACCGCCACCTGCTGCGAGGCGGTGAGCGTCAGCCGGCGGTCGTCGGGATCCTTCGGCCGGATCGAGATCAGGTTCTCCTGCTTGGCGGCCCAGTTCACGATGTTCAGGAACAGATCGCGGTTGCCCTGAATGCCGAGCGCGAAGTTGGCCGCGAAGTCAGAGTCGCCCACCACGACCAGGCGCGTCTCCGGCTTCGGCGGTTCGTCGGGCTTGGGCTGACCCGCCGGGGCCGCCGGCGGGGCCGGCGCGGCCGGGGCCGGAATCGAAAGCGCGGCGCCAATGGGCACCGGGCCCTGCGTGTCCTTGGCCTTGTCGTTTTCGACCTTCCCCGACGAGAACATGCCGGCAAGATCGGTCTCGCCCCAACTGTTGGCCGAGCTCTCGATGAATGTCTGCGCGGTCCGGTTGTTGACGCCTCCGCTCACCGGCGTCACCGACCGCGCAAGCGGGTACGCCGTGAGCAGCCGGAAGCCCTCGACGATGGGATGGGACGGGTAGCGGGCCGCCACCGGCACCGATTCGTCGGTGCCAATCAACTGCCCGACGCCGCTGACGTCGACGACGACGTTGGTGCCCAGATCCATCGCCCACTCGTGCAGGAGCGCCGTGAGGTTGGCGAGCGGCGCGTCGGTGACCTTCGCCGGCGGATCGACCAGCGCGACGAGCTTGCCGCCCGCCTCGAGGTACTTCTTGAGGGCCTCGATCTCCGGCGGCAGCAGATCCGCTGTCGGCCCGGCAATCACCACCACGGCGGCATCGGCTGGCACGGCGCCCTTCTGCGCCAGCACGAGTGCCTCGGTGGCGAAGTTGTCCGACTGCAGGCCGGTCAGGATGGTGCTGTAGCCGGTTCGCTCGCTGCTCGTCGTGTCCTTCTCGCCGTGGCCTTGTACCGAAGTACACCTTCCGCTGCTGGCCGGTGATCACCTTGATGAGGCCGTTGGTCAACTGCTGCTCGTCGGACGAGACGACCCGTTCGGTGCGGCCCTTGTAGTCGAAGACCACAGTGCCGTAGGCCTGCACCTGGGCCTTGGTCGCTTCGACGTTCTGCCTGTCCAGGTCGATGTACTCGACCGACACCTGCCTGGACACGTAGGCGTACTCGTTGAGCCGATCGCGGAAGCGGTCGAACTGCGCCGGCTGGTCGAACACGCGCACCTTGATCGGCGCGTCCAGTTTCTGCAGGATCTGGCGTGTCTGATCCGACAGGCTGAACTGCTGGTTGGCGGTGAGGTCCCAGCGCTTGTTGCGGCGCGACGCCAGGTAGTTCACGGCAATCAGCAGCGCCAGCACGACGATGACGGTCGTGCCGGCAATCGCCCCCAGGCGCGTCTGGCGCCTGGAGAACGAGGCGGCGACATCCCTCCACTGTGACGCCATGTACAGAAGCACGCAGGCCAGGCCGGCCCACGCCGCGTAATAGGCATACTGGCCCCATTCCGGCTTGATGGCCGCCAGTCCAAGCCACAGTCCCAATCGAACACCAACGGCACCAAAGACGAGAGCGGTGCCAAACCAGCCAATGACGGACGCAATACGGTTCAGCATCGCTTATCCACGCCAACGTTCGGAGTCGACGGACTTGACCGTCAGGAACAGCCCGAATGTGATGAAACTGAGGTAGTAGACCAGGTGCTTGGTGTCGACGACGCCCTTGACGAAGTCGTCGAGGTGCTCTGTCATCGACAGGTACTTCAACACCGCCTCGGCCCGCGGGCCCATGCCCTGCCCGATCCAGTCGATCACCCAGAGCAGCAGGAAAACGCCGAAAGTTGCGGCGCCGGCAACGATCTGGTTCCTCGTGAGGCTCGAGATGAAGAGTCCAACGCTCACGAAGCAGCCGCCAAAGAGCAGCAACCCGACGTAAGACGTCACAAGCGGTTTCCACTCCGGCGTGCCAAAGGCGAAGAGCAGCCCGAAGTGCAGCAGCGACACGGCCAGCATCGAGGCGTAGAGGCCCATCGCACCCAGAAACTTCCCGGCGACGATCTCCACGTCGGTGAGCGGCGAGGTGAGCAGCAGCTCGATGGTGCCCGAGCGCTTCTCCTCCGCATACGTGCGCATCGTGATGAGCGGCAGGAGGAAGAGGAACACCACCGTCATGTTCAGCAGCAGCGGCCGTACCATCTGCTGGTTGACGTTCATGTTCGACTGGCCCATGCCTGCAGGGCCCATCTGCATGCCCTGACGGACGAACCAGTCGAGAATGCCGATGTAGAACCAGCCAAACAGCAGCGCGAAGAAGCCGATGACGATATAGGCGATGGGCGACGCGAAGTACGAGCGCAGTTCCTTGTGCGCGATGGCCAGGACGTTGTTCATGACACGGCCTCCTCGGGCTGTTCCTCGGTGGTGAGCGTGAGGAAGATGTCTTCGAGGCTCACGCGTGTCGGCCGCAGCTCCAGCAGGTCGTGTCCGCCGAGCACCACCGCCTTGGCCAGTTCCCGCCGCACATCGCGTCCCGCTTCGCTTTCCACCTCGAAGGTGCCAGCGGCCGAGTTCTCCACCGGCTCGACGCGCAGCACGCCCGGTACTTTCGCCAGCACCACGGCCGCCTCGCCCGCCCGCGCTCCATCGACCTGGACGAACATCGTCGCGGCGCCGCGCAGCCGGCGTGTGAGGTTGTCGGGCGTGTCGACGGCGACCACGCGCCCCTTGTTGATGATGACGACGCGATCGCAGGTCTGGCTCACTTCCGGAAGGATGTGCGTGCTCAGGATGATCGTGTGGTCGCCCGCCAGTTCCTTGATCAGCCGCCGAGTCTCGATGATCTGCTTTGGATCGAGTCCCGCCGTCGGCTCGTCGAGGATCAGCACGTCGGGGTTGTGGATGAGCGCCTGGGCCAGGCCGACACGCTGCCGGTAGCCCTTCGACAGCTTGCCGCACGCGCGTCCCGCCATGTCGGCGACCCAGGTACGCGCTATGACCTGTTCGACCCGCGACTTGCGATCGCCGGCCGGCACGCCCTTGATCTTCGCGACAAACTGCAGGTACTCCCGCACCGTCATGTCGGGATAGAGCGGCGGGGTCTCTGGCAGATAGCCGATCCGGCGCTTGGCCTGCACCGGCTGCTCGAAAACATCGTGACCCGCGACCACGACCCGGCCCGCGGTGGCAGGCATGTAGCCCGTCAGCACCCGCATCGTCGTCGTCTTGCCGGCGCCATTGGGTCCGAGAAAGCCCAGGATCTCGCCCTTGTGCACCTGAAAGCTGACGTCCTGGACGGCCGTGATTGGCCCGTACCGCTTCGTGAGGTGTTCAACCTCGATCACAGTGTGTGCTCCATTTGATGACGAAAACCGGCATTAACAGACAACAGACGCTTGGCGCTGGTGTAACCTCTAGGCCTTCGAGCCGCAAATGGCTCGCACAAGACCCGGGCGTCAGATGTCCACGCCAACATCCGATCCTATGCGAACGGTTTTGCAGCCGGCAAGCGGACCCCTCTTCCGCCCCCACCGAACCCCGTGAAGCGTTCGCGTACCGCCCGCCCCCGGTGGGCCCTTCGGGTGCTCGTTCTGACGGCGATTGTCCTGATTGGGCTTGCCGGGTTTACCTGGTTCGGGCTGCGCCGGTCCGTCCCTCGCCTGGACGGGCAGCTGCGCCTGGCCGGCCTGACTGCGCCGGTTGAGATCCTGTTTGACGCCTACGGCATGCCGCACGTCTACGCCCGCGACGTCGACGATGCGTGGTTCGCCCTCGGATTCCTGCACGGACGCGAGCGGCTGTGGCAGATGGAGCTCTATCGACGCGCCTCGGGCGGGCGGCTCTCGGAGGTTCTTGGACCGACGACGCTGCGAATAGACAAGCGGTTCGTCGGCCTAGGGCTGCGCCGTGCGGCCAACGAAGAATGGCAGACGTCGACGCCCCTGGTCCGCGCCGCACTCGAAAAGTACAGCCGGGGCGTGAACGCGGCGGTGGCCCAGATGGGACGCTGGCGGCGTCCGCCGGAATTCCTGGCGCTGGGTATCGAGCCGGAGACGTGGACGCCAGTCGACTCCTTGTCGGTTGCGCGGCTGCTCTCCTGGCGGCTGGCGGAGAACCGCTGGGGCGAGCTCGTGCGCGGACGGCTGACAGGCGCCATCGGCGCCGCCGAAGCGAATCGTTTGATGAGCGTATGGCCCTCGGGCGCTCCGACGATTGTCGAGACGACCGCGCCTGTTTCGCCGACAGCCGCGTCCGACGACGACCGTCGCAGTCGAGAGATCGCCTACCCGGGGGCTGATCGGCCGTTTGCCTCGCGCGCGCTCGACGAACCGCCTTTGCCGCCGGGGCTGGGATGGCTGGCCGTCGGGGCCCGCGCCGGCGGCAGCAACAGCTGGGTCGTCAGCGCGGCGCGAAGCGCGACTGGCCGTCCGTTGCTCGCCAACGACCCCCATCTCGCCGTCGAGATGCCGTCGATCTGGTACGAGGCGCATCTGGTCGCCGCCGGGCTCGACGTCACCGGCGTCACCCTCCCCTCAACGCCGTTTGTGATCATCGGCCACAACGCAAAGCTGGCGTGGGGGCTGACCAACGCCGGCATTGACGTACAGGACTTCTACGTCGAAGACGTGGACATGACCAGGCGGCAGTACCAGTACCGCGGCCAGTGGCTGCCGCTGCGATCGACGACGGTCGAGATCGCGGTGCGGGGGCAGGCACGGCCGACGCCGTACCGAGTACTTCAGCACGCGCCACGGCCCCCTGCTCTACACCGAAGCCGAGTGGGAAACGCCGCCCGATCTGGCCGCGCTCAAGGGTCGAGTGACCCCCAGGCCCCTCGCGCTGCGGTGGGAAACGCGCGGCGAGACGGCTGGTGCCTTCGACGCCATCAATCGGGCCGGCAACTGGGCGGAGTTTCTCGCGGGCGTGCGCCGTTTCTCGGCGCCCTCGCAGAACTTGGTCTACGCAGACGTGGCCGGGCACATCGGCTACGCGACGTCGGGACGTGTGCCCCTGCGCACGGGCGGTGACGGCGGCACGCCGTCGAGGGGCTGGACCGGGGAGCAGGATTGGAGCGGCACGGCGCCGGTCGAACGTTTGCCTGCCATCCTGGATCCCCCCAGCGGGCAGGTGGTGACGGCCAACGCGGAAATCGACCCGCGCTGGCCAGGAGTGATGACGCGCGACTGGACGGCGCCGTATCGCACGACGCGGATAGCCGCACGCCTGGCCGGGCAGGCCAGGCTCGATCAGGCAGCGCTCGCTGCGATTCAAATGGACGTCCGGTCGGCGGCGGCCGACCCCATCCTTGCCGCCGTCGAGGCTGCAGCGGCGTCGCCGCAGTTTGCGAAGGCCGAGGGCGACGCGCGCGTGGGCATCGATCGCCTTCGGCTGTGGGACCGGCAAGTCGACGGCCGGCCCGTCGTGACGCTCTACCAGGCTTTCGTGCGCGCGTTATGGCGCCGGACTTTTGGCGACGAGCTCAACGCGGCCGTCTTCAAGGAGCTGTTCGAGTATGGCTCCTCCGAGCGCTACGTCGGGCTCTACGCCATCATCGACGACCCGGCCGCGCGGTGGTGGAACGACATCGCAACGGTCGACCGGCGCGAGAGCCGGGACGACATCGTGCTGCTCTCCGCAGCCGACGCGGTGATCCAGCTGCGCACGACGTTTGGCCCGGAGGCCAACTGGGCGTGGGACCGAATCCACGTGGTGAAGTTTCGCCACGCGCTCGGGGCCGGCGGGTTCGCCCTGGACTGGTTCTTCAGCCGCGGACCGGTGCCGCAGCCCGGCGACTCGTGGACCGTACGCAAGGCGTCTGTGAACGACCGCGAACCGTACGGCGTCGTCGACCTGGCCTCGTACCGCCAGGTGCTCGACATCGGCAACTGGGATCAGTCGCTGGCGGTCAACACGACCGGTCAATCGGGACACCCGCTGAGCCCGCACTACTTCGACCAGAACGCCCTCTGGAGCACCGGCCGCTACCGCACGGTGCCCTTCACGCGTGCCGCGGTGGAGCAGGCACGCGTGAGCCGGATG